>JAFWGQ010000013.1 GCA_017512365.1 Mogibacterium sp. | reverse complement strand
CGGAACTGCCGGTCTCCGTTCTCGTCAACGATTCCGAAGACTACCGACAGGAAGGCTTTTTGATATAGCTCCAGCTTTAGCAAGCCGGGTGCCAGGTTGCCCTCGTGGTGATGGCAGAACGCTTCGATGAAACGGATTACTCGTTGCGCTTTCTTTGGGTTATAGAAAAAGGCCTTCGTTTCGAGGCCTTTGACTATGTATTCGTACCACTCAACGATCCAGTGCCCGGCGATTTCGGTGCCATCTTTGATCGCTTGGTAGTATTCCAGGATGTAGTTATTCATCGTCTACTTCTCGGAGCAGCTGCGCCAGTTTGCTGGTCTGTTCTTCCGGCTCCGATGCCAGAGACTTCACGATATTGATCAGCGTGGAGACGGTGCCGTTCGCAGCCGTGGCCGTCTTGTTATACTCACTGATGGCCGGGTTTGTGTAGATGTTCTGGCGCCCTTTGACATATTCCTTCGTCACGGTCGTGCCGTCTTCCTTGATGGTCTTTTCCAGCTCCGTCAGGATCTGCATCTGCACCTGGTAGCGTTTGAATGTAGTCCGGAAGAAGAAGTTCGTCTGGACGCCCTTCTCCTCGGCTTGCTGTAAGACTTCCTGGGCTTGTTCTTGTAGCGTTTTAGCCATTCTCTGCCCTCTTTTCTTCAGCTTCGTGTAAATATCGCTCGGCGCGTCTTAACTCTGCCTGGTACCGTTTCAGGCACTTCTGCATGTCTCGGTGTCTTGGCGTATTCCCGCCGGCTTTTTTGAGTTCGGCTTTCGCCCACTCGATCTTCGCTTTCTGTTCTTCTATCTTGATCACTTTTCCTCTCCCAGTGATTTCACGATTTCTTTCTCTCTGTCAGACAGTTGCCATTTCATGGCGGCGGCACGCTCTGCGGCGGCACGCTCTGCGGCGGCACGCTCTGCGGCGGCACGCTCTGATAATAGCAAGCCCTTTCCGTAGATAGACTTGCCGGCTTCTTTCTGGGCATCCAGGGCATCTATAAGAACTGACTCGTCACGGGTGAACGCTTGTTCTACCCCATACCGTCCCCAGCGATTCATCATCGGGCTGGTCACTACTTCGTCCGGATAGCTGTACTTCGGGAGCTCTTTCTTGAGCTTCTTGGCGTTTTCTTCGTTCGCTTTGTCCATTTCTTCACGAAGATCCGGAGTCGTCATGATGGCAATGTTTCCCGGCTCCATGTTTGTCAGGAATCCAGTCGGCACCATTGCTCCGTTTTCATAGATCACCTGGGTGCCGGTCGGCATGACAGTTGCCAGGCTTGAATAATGCAGCAGCGTCATGGCTGGAGCGAACAGGAAGAACTTGATCCCGTTGTCTACATAGAAATGAACGATTTCGGAAAGAATGGAGAACGGCGGGTTGTCTACCACTACCGCATTCTTGCCATACTTCTCGTTCTGATAGTCTCCGCCAGGATAGAACGGGCGGACGAAGTTCCTCCTTTTCACCTGGTAGCGGTTTGCTACATATTCGGCCACTACTTCGTAGATGTTGTCCGGTGTGTAGCAGTCGTCGGTTGTTTTCGGGTCTTCGAACTTTTCCAAGAATTCCTTGTACTCATCGCTCTCCCCTTCTGTGCTATCGTCCCAGCGTTCACGATTCTGAAACCAGTCCGCCTGATCCGTGTCCAGATCGAAGCCAGCGATCGAGATGTCGAAGTCTTCATCGACCAGCCAGTCCAGCTCCTCGTCAAGGATGAGTTGATTCCATTCGCTGGTCTCCGCAAGTCTGTTGTCTGCTAAAATGTACGCCCGGCGCTGCGCTTCCGTCAGCCCTTCGGCGTATATGCACGGAACGGTCTTCATTCCGAGTGATTTTGCTGCTGCAAGCCTTCCATGCCCTGCGATCAAGTTGTTTTCTCTGTCGATCAGGCACGGATTCAGAAAACCGAACTCCCGGATGCTATCCGCGATCTGCTTTATCTGTGCATCGCTGTGCATCCTGGCGTTTCTTTCATAAGGTTTGAGCAGGTCTACGCTAACTTCTTGAACTCCGTCAATTTTCGCCATAGTTCCTCCAAGTTTTCCAAAAAACACGCGCGTGTCTCTTTTCCGGTTTTTCTAATG
>JAFWGQ010000012.1 GCA_017512365.1 Mogibacterium sp. | reverse complement strand
TGTTTACTTTTTGAAATGATTCGATATAATTGTTGTAGAAATGAGCTACCGATAGATTTGATGTGAGGTGTCACGAAGTGACGGAGTCCTGACATCGACGGTTAGCCCGAAATACTAGTTACTGAAGTAACCGCGTTCGTCGCTGAGGGCGGTTACTTTCTTTTACCTAGGCCATATCCGGCTATGAGGAAAGCGAGCGCAAAACCCACTACCTGCATGAACTGGAATACATCCATTGGCTTTTCCCTCCTTTCTTCAGATTCCCTTTCGGGGTTCTCTATTAACGGAGGGATACAGTCCCTCCGAAGAGGGCTAACCGCCTATACCTACTATGGTAGCTCGTATATATTATAACTCAGAAGAACACTTGTTCTAAAGACCTTTTTCTGATACAATACCACCGATGGGCAAGTTTGTAGTGAAAAGTGAATACGCCCCGACGGGCGATCAGCCGCAGGCGATAAGGAAGATCGCGGACGGAATACTTGCGGGAGAGCAGGCGCAGACGCTTATGGGCGTCACCGGCTCCGGCAAGACTTTTACCATGGCCCAAATAATAGAGGCCGTGCAGAAGCCGACGCTCGTCATTTCGCATAACAAGACGCTCGCCGCACAGCTTCACGGCGAGTTCAAGGAGTTCTTCCCAGACAACGCGGTGGAGTACTTCGTTTCATACTACGATTATTATCAGCCGGAGGCTTATGTGCCTTCGACCGACCTTTATATAGAAAAGGACGCAGATGTCAATGACGAGATCGACAAGCTCAGGCACTCCGCAACGGCGGCGCAACTTGAAAGGCGCGATGTCATCATTGTAGCTTCGGTCTCTTGCATATACGGTCTGGGAAGTCCGTCGTCCTACCGCAATCAGCTCATAAGTCTGAGGCCGGGCATGGAAATGGACCGCATGCAGCTCCTGCGCAAGCTGACAGACATCCAGTACACGCGCAACGATATGGACTTCTCGAGAGGCTCATTCCGCGCGAGGGGCGATATAGTCGATATCTATCCGGCGGGAGGCGAAAGCGCAGTAAGAGTCGAGCTCTTCGGAGACGAGATAGAGAGCATACGCGAGATCGACCCTCTGACGGGAGAGATCACCGGCTCGCGCTCGCACATCTCGATATTCCCGGCCAGCCACTATATCACGAGCAGGGAAGACATGCTCATGGCGGTGGCGTCGATCAGAGAGGAGCTGCGCGAGAGGCTCGACTGGTTCAGGTCGAACGGAAAGCTTCTTGAGGCCGAGAGACTTGAGCAGCGCACAAATTATGATATAGAGATGATGCTGGAAGTCGGCACCTGCAAGGGCATCGAGAACTACTCGAGGCACATCAACTTCCTGAAGCCGGGCGAGAGGCCGTATACGCTGCTCGACTACTTCCCGGACGGGGACTTCCTGACTATCATCGACGAGTCGCACGCGATGCTGCCGCAGCTCCGCGCGATGTATAACGGGGACCGCGCCCGCAAGGAATCGCTGGTCGAATACGGATTCAGACTTCCGTCGGCATTCGATAACAGGCCGCTCAAGTTCGACGAGTTCAGCGAGCTGACCGGGCAGACCGTCTATGTTTCGGCGACTCCTGCCAAATACGAGCTCGAGCGCTCCGGAGGGGTCACCGCGGAGCAGCTCATAAGACCGACAGGACTGCTCGATCCTGAGATAGAGGTAAGGCCTACAAAGGGGCAGATTGACGACCTTATCGGTGAAATAAATGAGACGGCAGCAAAGGGCGAGCGCGTGCTCGTGACGACACTCACAAAGCGCATGGCCGAAGACCTCACGAAATACCTGCAGGAGCAGGGCATAAGGGTCAGGTATCTGCACTCGGAGATAGATAACTTTGAGAGGCTCGAGATCATCCGCGATCTGAGGATGGGCAAGTTCGACGTGCTGGTAGGCATCAACCTTCTGAGAGAGGGTCTCGATCTTCCGGAAGTGTCGCTCATCGCGATACTCGACGCGGACAAGGAGGGCTTCCTCAGGACCGAGACTTCGCTGATCCAGACTGTAGGACGTGCCGCGCGAAACGAGCACGGACGTGTCATCATGTACGCGGATTACGTGAGCAAGGCGATGCGTGTCTGTATAGATGAGACCTCGAGGCGCCGCAAGGCACAGGATGAGTACAACAAGGAGCACGGCATAGTGCCGAAGACGATAGTCAAGCCGGTGCGCGAGATCGCAAGAGCAACATCCGCATACTCCGGTGAGAGGGACATAAAGAACCCGAAGGCCATGACCGCGAAGGAGCTCCGCGAGACCATCCGCGAAGTGGAGAAGAACATGAAGGAAGCGGCAAAGCAGCTCGACTTCGAGCGCGCCGCAGAGCTTCGTGATATACTGTTTGAACTGCGGGCAAGCAACCGTGCCTAAGAAACCGTATCGCAAGCTTATGAGCGATAAACTCCGGAAGGGATATCTCCGGATCAGCTGCGGTCTTCAAATAATATTAATAGGTTTTCTGAATGGAAAAGAACATAGTTATAAAGGGTGCCAGGGAGCACAATTTAAAGGGAATAGATGTCACACTTCCGCGTGACAAGATGATAGTTCTGACCGGCCTGTCAGGTTCGGGCAAGTCTTCGCTTGCCTTCGACACTATTTATGCGGAAGGACAGAAGAAATACGTGGAATCGCTGTCGTCGTATGCGAGGCAGTTCCTCGGTCTGATGAAGAAGCCTGACGTTCAGCTCATAGAGGGCCTGTCGCCGGCGATCAGCATCGACCAGAAGACGACCAACAAGAACCCGAGATCTACAGTCGGTACGGTCACGGAGATATATGACTATTTCAGGCTGATGTATGCGAGGATAGGCATCCCTCACTGCCCGGTCTGCGGACGGGAGATCACCAGTCAGAATATTGACAGCATAATCGAGAGCATACAATCGCATGAAGAGGGCACGCGACTGACCGTTTTTGCTCCTGTAATAAGGGGACGCAAGGGCGAGCACAGGGCGGTCCTCGACCGCCTGCGCCGCGACGGCTATACACGCGTGCGCGTCGACGGCGAGATGTCGCGCCTCGATGAGGGCGACATCGTGCTCGCTAAAAACAACAAGCACAACATCGATATAGTCATCGACCGCATCGTGCTCAGAAGCGACAACAGGAGCCGTATTGCCGAAGCTCTCGAGCTCGCCATCAAGGAGGGCGAGGGCATCTGCAGCGTGCTGTTCACACCGAAAAAGGATCCTGCCCAGCCCGTATCAGCAGGCGATGCAGACGGAAAGATAATAAAAGATGAGGAGTATGAAGCAGTATACTCCACCAAGTTCTCATGCCCTGATCACGGCATAGGACTCGAAGAGATGGAGCCGCGCATGTTCTCGTTCAACGCTCCATACGGGGCGTGCGATAACTGCAGCGGTCTCGGATTCACGCTTCGTATCACTGATGAAGCTGTAATCACCGATGAAAACAAGAGCATACTGAACGGAGCTCTCGGCAATGTCTTCTCAACGCTCGATGCGATGGGCTTCTACAGGCAGATG
>JAFWGQ010000011.1 GCA_017512365.1 Mogibacterium sp. | reverse complement strand
GATGAAGCCTATGATGGTCGTAAGGCCGCTCGATAATATGGATGAAGATGAGAGTGTCAGCGCCTCTATCATCGCCTCTTCCGGATCGGGTTCCGCTTTTCGACATTCATCGAAGCGGTGTATCAGGAAGACAGAATAATCGATCGCGACCGCCATCTGAAGCATTACACCCGTAGCGCTGGTCAGGAAGGATATGGTGCCGAACACCAGATTCGTACCTGTGTTTATTATGACGGCTATCAGCAGCCCGAGTGCTATGATCAACGGTTCAGCCCATGATGTGGTGGTGAGCGCCAGCACGATCAGCAGCAGCAGGACCGCTGCAATGGTTATTACAATGCCTTCCCTTATCGTGCTTTCTGCTGCCACGGCGGTTATCACGGCATTCCCGGACAAATAGGCTTTTTCACCTACGATCTCATACAGTTCGGGAACGGCCTGAAACTGCTTGTCCTCATCTATCGTCAGCGTCAGCAGAGCGTTCCCGTCCTTATAATACATCTCGGATACGCTCTCCGGCAGCATGTCTCCCGGAAAGCTCACAGGGATGTACGTATCCAGCCATGTCACACTGATGACTCCGTCTACTGCCTCGATCTTTTCCTTGTACTCTGTTATCTCCTGCCTGCTCACATCGTGCAGCACTACACGGGCATTCGGCATGTCGCCGAACTCCTCGCGCATCACCCTGAGCGATTGTGTGGAGTTGTAGTCTTTCGGGAGATAGTTGATAGTGTCATAGTTCACCTTCACTTTAGGGTACATAAATGCGCTGACTGCTGTTATCAAGGCAAACAGCACCATTATCGCCCTGCGGTATTTGACTACCCCGGAGTAAAAGCGTCTTTTCATTATTGTACTACTCTCTCACAAGCGGAGCTGCTGCCGGTACTTTCCCTTTATCGTGATAGTCCTTTATGACATATCTGTCCAACAGCATCAGAAGCCCCGGCAGCACGAAGAGGACAGCAAACAGCGAGCACAGCGTGCCTCTTCCGAGCAGGAGTCCTACCTGCTTGATCATGCCCTGCGACGAGAAGATCGCCAGCAGGAACCCGATGACCGACAGCGTCAGTCCCGATGTCATTATGGATACTGTATTGTCTTTTATCGTCTTCAGTACGCTCTCTTCCGGAGCTGTTCCCAGGACTCTGCGGTTTTCCATGTATCGCTGCGTAAAGAGTATCGCGTAGTCCACCGTTGCTCCGAGCTGCACCGAACTGACTATCAGGTAGGATATGTAAAACAGGTTCGAGCCGGTGACGAAAGATATGGACATATTGATCCATATGGCTGTCTCTATGACCAATACCAGCATGATCGGCAGCAGTATGCCTCGCATGGTGACAGCCAGTACCGCGAAGATCGCCAGCACTGCGATGAGATTGACCCGGCGCCTGTCACCCGTCACGACATGTTTGAGGTCATAATTGATGACGCCGGAGCCTGTCATGTAGTACTCTCCCGGATAGTATTTGTCCGCTGTATCCTGTATGTGCTGTATGAGGTCGAAGGCGTCCTCGCTCTCCGGAGGCTCGGCGACCGTGAGCACGAGCCTGTCGTATTTTTCGGATCTGAGCTGGCCGGTCAGTGTATCCGGCAGCAGATCCGACGGGAGCGACATGCCCATGAACGCTTCAGGAGAAAGAATCATGGTGATGCGTTCGTCCTCTCTGAGATCCTTGATCATCGCCCTTTCCCTGCCTGCTTTGCCCCGCGGCAGCATGATAACATATGTATCCACGTCGCCGAATATCTCTGTTATCTTCTGACGGTCAGCTCCCACCCTTGTATCCGGGCCGTACATGAATGCTCCTCCGTACCAGAATGAGTTCCGCTCGCTGCAGATGTACGAGGGGATCACGGCAAGCGCGAATACTATCATCAGAGGCACGGTGGCTCTGAGCACGAATCTCCCGAAGCCTTCGAACGACGGCATGAAAGAGCGGTGACGCGTCTTTTCCATCAGTCTGTATGTGCCGAGTATGACTCCCGGCATGAATGTGAGTGTGACGATGAGGCATATGGCAACGCCCTTTGAAAGCGAAAGTCCCAGGTCCCTGCCTATGAGAAATCTCATGGTGGCCAGCGCGATGAAGCCTATGATGGTCGTAAGGCCGCTCGATAATATGGATGAAGATGAGAGTGTCAGCGCCTCTATCATCGCCTCTTCCGGATCGGGTTCCGCTTTTCGACAT
>JAFWGQ010000010.1 GCA_017512365.1 Mogibacterium sp. | reverse complement strand
CTTTTGAAGATGACATGGATCCACTCGACAAATTCGTTCGTTGCTCCTCGGTATACGTTCTTTTTAGATAAAGAAAAACTGGGAGTCGCAAATTGTGCAATTCCCAGTTCGTGTTTTCTGTCATTAACTTAATGACATTGCGTATGACAGGCAGTCTTTGTTTTCAGAACCAGATCACAGTCGACTGTTTGCTCCCATTTTGCCGGATTCTCTTACGAATTCCCTGAACAGCGGATGAGCCCTGTTAGGTCTGCTCTTGAATTCCGGGTGATACTGGACACCGATAAAGAAGTCGTTTCCGGGAACAACTACAGATTCCACCAGATGCCCGTCCGGTGAAGTACCGGCTATATGCATGCCCGCTTCAGTGAATTGCTCCCTGTATTCATTGTTGAATTCGTAGCGGTGTCTGTGTCTTTCACTGATACTGCCGCATCCGTATATTTTCTCAGGCAGAGATCCCGGCGTCAGTTTGCACGGATACACTCCGAGTCTCATCGTCCCGCCCATGGGGATATCCCCGTACTGGTCAGGCATGAGATCGATAACTTTGTGAGCGCTTCCGTCATCGAACTCACCAGAGTTGGCATCATCGAAGCCCAGTACATTTCTGGCATATTCTATGACCGCGATCTGCATCCCAAGGCATATGCCCAGATACGGTATGTTGTTTCGTCTCGCGTAACCGGCGGCGCGGATCATACCCTCTATCCCTCTGTCGCCAAATCCTCCCGGAACGATTATGCCGTCAGCATCAGCCAGAATGTCATCCTCTGTCTCAGCAGTGATATCCTCTGCTTCTATCCAATTTATGTCCACAGTGCAGCCTGTCTCATAGCCGCCGTGCCGCAGGGCCTCGGCGACGGAAAGATAAGCGTCATGCAGCTTTATGTACTTCCCGACCAGTGCGATCGTAACGCGTTTGCCTCCTTCTTTGATCCTGTCGACCATACTCTTCCATTCCTCAATGTCACAGGGGCCTGCGTCAATTCCCAGTTCACGGCATACTATCCATGAGAAGTGCGCCTTCTCGAGCATAAGAGGCGCCTCGTAAAGTATCGGGAGAGTGATGTTTTCTATGACGCAGTCCCTTTTGACATTGCAGAAGAGTGATATTTTATCGTATATGTCCTCGTCAATGTGACGGTCGGATCTCATTATTATTATGTCAGGAGAGATCCCCATGTTCTGCAGCTCCCTGACTGAGTGCTGCGTCGGTTTGGATTTATGTTCTCCCGAGCTTGTGATATACGGCACCAGTGTAACGTGAATGAACAGACAGTTTTCTTTTCCCTGTTCGATGCTTACCTGTCTGGCTGCTTCGAGAAACGGCTGGCTCTCGATGTCTCCCACCGTGCCGCCGATCTCGGTTATTATGACATCGCTGTTGCCCTCGCGTCCGACACTGTAGATGAACTCCTTTATCTCATCTGTGATGTGCGGGATCACCTGGACCGTGCTTCCCAGATACTCGCCACGGCGCTCCTTATTCAGAACGTTCCAGTATACCTTACCGGTAGTAAGGTTTGAGAATCTGTTGAGGTCCTCGTCAATGAATCTTTCATAATGTCCGAGATCAAGATCCGTCTCGGCACCGTCCTCAGTCACGTATACCTCTCCGTGCTGGAAAGGGCTCATTGTCCCGGGATCGACGTTGATGTACGGATCCAGTTTCTGTGCAGCCACCCTGAGTCCTCTTGCTTTCAGAAGTCTGCCCAGAGAGGCCGCTGTGATGCCTTTTCCGAGTCCCGATACGACTCCTCCTGTAACAAAAATGTACTTCTTGTCCATCTGATACACCTCTTCTTGATCGTCATAATAATTACTCTAAAAAAATAAACCCGCAGTATTTTAAAATGAAATACATATATTATTGGGGTTATCATTTATTTTGCATATGAAAAAGGGCCCGGGGAGAGGAAATGCTCTCTCCGGAAGTCCCCGGTTTGCTGGCTTGCCGGTATATCCTATTTACGGAGGCTGGCTCTTATCTCTTCATCTGTTTCGTCCAGCAGCTGAATGAAATCACGCGATGAGATGCGGAGGGCGCCGTGGCTCCAGGCATCCTGCTTCACGAGCTTATCCGACGAGACAGCATATATGCGCCTTCCCTTTTTTGTGCTGATCATCATGCCTATACGAATGTCAGCCGGCTCATCCGCAGCCGTGTATATCACTTTTACGCCCTGATGATCCTCACTGCTGCCCTCACCCGGCACCACCTTATACGCATCGAATATCACATTGACCTCGAATCCCGTATAGCCGGCATAGTTTTTGAGCCGCTCAATAAGATGGTCACGGGCAGAACCTATGTCTTCAGCGGCAAGCGATCTCATATATTCATCCGAAAAGATCAGATTGTATCCGTCTATCAGGATGAGAGTCTCCTCTTCGTCAGTCTGTCCGGAACTCCTGTGCTCATGTCTGGCTTTTATCTCTGCGTTTCTCGCAGCATTTTTCGCTGCCTCCTTATCGTCAGCAGCTGCCCGTACCCCGGCCCCGTATCTTCTTTCGATCCTGTCCTTATATCTGTGGTTCTTCCGCGTCCCGTATGTCCTCTCAAATATATCCCTGAGTTCCTTTTCAGCGGCGGCTCTTCTCCTTGCACGCTCCCTTACATCGAGCATGTCATATGGGTCGCCGTCTGATCCCGGGAAACGATCTTCGTCCTGCACCTCCGCTGCATCATCTTCCGCAGATCTGCTTCTGAGCACGCTCCTGATGTGCATGTGTTGAGGGACTTCATCCCAGCTGACTATATCGCTGCCGCCGTGACTGACGAAGACAGAATCGGCTGTGTTCTCGACATCGCGCTCCGCATCGTAGCCTCTTTCGGCGACCACCTCATCGGTGTTGTGACAGATATCATATCCGCTCTGAGCAAGCGACAGACTTCCCTCGCCTGATGTATAGCCTGCAAGGGTCTGCGGGTAGTTTGTTATCTCCGCAGAGGGCACTCTTCCTGTCATGACCGCGCGGTCTCCCCTCTGCTCCAGGCTTTCCTGCGTTCCTCCCATCTGTTTTATGTCGGTCATGACACGGCCTGTGCTGCCGGCCGGAACATCTATCTCGTATTCACTCCATGGCTCAAGCAGAACAGCGTTACCGTCGCGCGCAGCCTGCATCAGGGCATTTCTTATGGCTCTGTATGTCGCCTCTCTGAAGTCTCCTCCTTCGGTGTGCTTCGCATGGGCTCTGCCTGCCGCAAGCGTTATCTTAGTATCGGTAAGAGGAGCTCCCGTGAGGGTCCCGAGATGCTCCTTTTCTTCTATGTGTGTCATTATCAGCCTCTGCCAGTTTATCGCAAGCTCATCCTCGGGAACATCGCTTGTGATCACAATGCCGCTGCCTCGTTCACCCGGTTCCAGTATCAGGTGCACTTCAGCGTAATGACGCAGAGGCTCGAAATGTCCGACGCCTTCGTATTTTCCGGTGATCGTCTCAAGATATAGCACATTGCCTGTATCAAAGCCGGCATCATATCCGAAGCGTTCTTTTATGACAGACTGCAGAACTTCGAGCTGCACCTGTCCCATAAGGCGCATCTCTATGCTGCCATCTGCTGACCATCTTGTCTGAAGGACCGGGTCTTCGGCAGTGAGTATATCAAGATCCGCTTTTAGTCTGTGAGGATCCATGCCCGCAGGCGGCAGCACCTTATACACCATATATGGATCGACTGTGCAACGGGAAACCGGATCCTCGGCTCCGAGGCTGTCTCCGGGCAGGGCTTGTCCGAGCCCTGTGACGGCGCACACCGTGCCGGCTGCCGCTGTGTCAGTCTGCTCAAAGCGGCTCCCGGAGTACAGCCTTATCCGGCTCACTTTTTCCTCCCGTTCTCCGCCCCTCGCGCTTCTTACTGTCACCCTGTCCCTGACTCTTAGTTCTCCTCCGGTTATCTTTATGAAGCAAAGCCGTTCTCCATCCTCTGATTCGGTCACTTTATATATCTTTGCGCCGAAATCACTGCCGTATTCCGGCGCCCCTGCATATGCCGCCATAACGTCGATCAGTTCTCTGACACCTTCCGTTTTCAGCGCAGACCCCGACACGCACGGCACGATTTCCCCTTTGGATATCGCGCAGGCAATATCTTCATCTGACAGGCTTCCATCCCCGTCAAGCACCGCCTCAGCCAGCGCAGGCGAATACAATGTCACATCATCTATGAACCTCTCTGTCCGTTCTGCTGCATCCGAAAAATCCACGGCATTCATCTCCAGCTCACTGTTGAGCTCTGCGATAAGCGCATCGACATCCCGCACGGCAATATCCATTTTGTTAATGAATACAAAAACAGGGATGCCGTGCTCCTGAAGCATCCTGTACAGAGTCCTGGTATGCGCCTGTATGCCTTCAGATCCGCTGATCACCAGCAGAGCGCAGTCAAGAACTGACAATGACCGTTCGGTCTCTGCAGTGAAGTCCACATGCCCCGGAGTGTCGATCAGCGTCGCTTCGGTTCTGTTCCCGCCGTCCTTGCTGAGCGTAATGCGGGCCTGCCTTGAAAATATCGTGATGCCGCGGTTTCTTTCGATGATATTGTCATCGAGAAATGCATCTCCGTGATCCACCCTGCCCGGCTTTCTGATCTCTCCTGTAAGGTAAAGAATCGCCTCCGAGAGAGTGGTCTTGCCCGCATCCACATGAGCCAGTATTCCTATCGTGATCTTCCTGTTGTTCATATGAATCGCTTTATTCTGATCCGGGTACGCCCCTTACGGGATGTCTCTCCTGTCTCCTCAAGCACTGCCTTTCCTTTGCCCCTGAGCACCAGACTCATTCCTTCAGCGACGCGGGCGTCGGGCTTCAGGCACTCCACGTGATCCACAGAAACCAGTCCGCTCCTCACGGCTTCAGCAGCCTTGGCTCTCGGGATCCTGAAAGCCGCAGATATCACGCTGTCGAGTCTTGGCGAACTGATGCTGCCGGATATCATCTCAAAACGCGCCTCGGGTATCATGAGGTCTTTTATGCCAATTATCTCTGTTTTTATCTCCACCCTGCCGACACTTGAGAATTCTCTCATAAGAAACTGCGCGATCTCGGGCATGATTACGATATCTGCGCCGTCTTCTCTTACCAGAATATCGCCCGTGAGCCGTCTGTCTATGCCAAGCGCCAGCATGGATCCGAGATAATCCCTGTGGCTCAGTTCACGTGAAGCCGCCGGCTTTGTTATACGGAGCACCTCTGCCAGGCCGTCAGCCGCATCCTCATCGCTAAGCTCAAGATCAGCAGGTATACAGATCATCATCCTTCGCTCAGCATCATCATATCCCCCATACATGAATACTCTCACGCCGCCCGCAGACCTCGCCTCGCTCATGGCTATCGACTGCTCATGTGAATCAAGAAAATCCGTGCCGGTCACATAGTAACCATCACGGCACTGATCTATCCTGTCTGAGATCCTGGCTCTTGTCACTTCATCCTTAGTCACGATAATCACTTACCTCTTTCAGAGTTGGAGCATCAGAATGTCGCTGAGCATCATGAACGCATCACTGACGGATCACAAGCCTTTTCTCTCCGTCATACTTCAGGCTGTCATGGGCCTTGAAGTATTCTTCCAGCACGTTCGGCGCGCTTGCAGCGACTTCGATCGGTCTGCCGTTCTTCTCTATCTCCGACTGCGGAAGATCGAGGAGCTCTCCGATATTATCGAAGAAAAACTGCTGCATGATGACTGTGAATATATCCTTGTCTCCGACTTCCTGTCCGTTCATCTTCAATGAGATGGCGGAGTGCTTTTTCCGGTCAAATTCACAGAAAAACCCTTTCGAAAACTGGAACCATTCGCAGCTGTCGGAGTCATTGAAGGCTTCTTCGCGAAGCATGAATGTCACGATATGCCTGAGCTGTTTGCCTGTAAGTCTGAAACATTTCACAGTCCCCTTGAAAGGGAACACCTCCATGAAGTCTTTGACTGTGACTATAGGTCCCAGTGACGGCATACGTATGCTTCCGGAGCCGAGCAGAACAAGATCCGCGCCGAGCTGATCGCGCATGCATTCTGCCATCAGATCTCCGAGTTCGGTCTCCATGTTGCGCGCCGGGTGTGTGTAGGCGCGGGGGAATCTTGTAAGAACGCATCCGTACTTCTCGTCTGTATAATTCTTGTACTCTTTGACTACCTTCTCAAGAGCCTTATCCCGCGGGCAGTTCTCCTCTGTGACAGGGATGCACTGCCATGTATATGAATCCATGCAGTTCTTATCCGTGTCCACCATTATGTCAAAACGTCCGATCTGGTCTGTGCCGACTGCTGCCTGTACGATCGGGATCCCTGCCACTACACAAGGCTCGGAGAGAAGAGTATGGCTGTGTCCTCCGATGATCATGTCTACCCCATATGCAGGATCGAGCGCCTCCGCAAGCTTCTTGTCATCTTCGATACCGATATGCGTGAGCAGGACAGTAAGATCGATATCAGTCGTGCGGTACGCGTCGCAGATCTTTCCGACCTCGGATGCCGCATCCTGTATATCTATCAGGGTGCCGACAAGCCCCTCGCTCTTTGTATTGGCCAGCACCTCCTCAGTCAGTATGCCGATGAACATCACGCGCATCCCGTCGATCTCTTTTATGTAGTGCGAGTTGAAAAGACGGTTTCCGACATATTTTATATACATGTTTGCATTTATGATCGGAAATGATGCGCACTTCTCTATGAACAGAAGGTGCGCAAGCCCGTAATCCGCCTCGTGATTGCCTATCGTCACGACATCCGGCGCCAGCAGGTTCATTATCTCTATCGTCGAGAGGCCCTGGAACTCGCTGTCGATCAGCGAGCCGCGGAACATGTCTCCGGAGATGGAATAGATGACATTCTTCTCCTCGTTGCGGACCTTATTGATATATCCGGACAGGCGCGAAACTCCCCCTATGAGTTTGTCGTCCACCTTCTCTGCGAGGAAATCCCCGTGAAGGTCGTTGGAATGCAGCAGTGTCAGTTTTTTCAGATTCTTCATATTATCATTCCTTTCCTGTAAGGTGTATCGATCTCATCCCGGGATCAGGCGTCTATTGTCGAAACAGTCTGTGTCGTTTCTTCAAGCACATCGAGCAGCACGCTTACTGTATCCAGCGAGGTGAAGAGAGTCGCGTTGTTTTCGCTCGCGCACTGCCTTATCAGAGCCCCGTCGTTTGCGGTAACGTGGTCGCCCGCCTTCCTGGTGTTCAGTATGTATGCGATATGCCCTTTGCGGATCGCTTCAGGGATCTCATCAGAGCCCTCGCTTATCTTTTTCATCTCGCGCGTCCTTACCCCGTTTTCTCTGAGGAAAACAGCCGTGCCGTGGGTCGCCTCTATATTGAACCCGAGCTTGTAGAATCTCCTTATCAGAGGAAGCGCCTCCGCCTTGTCATCTCCGGCAAGCGTCGCCAGCACGGTACCATAATTGCGCAGTTTTGTTCCGGATGCGATAAGAGCCTTGTAGAGCGCCCGGTTCAGCTTGTTGTCGTAGCCTATCGCCTCTCCCGTGGACTTCATCTCAGGCGAGAGATACGTATCGAGTCCTTTTATCTTGTTGAAGCTGAAGACCGGGACCTTCACATAGAATCTCTTCTTCTCCTCAGGATAGAGGTCGAATATGCCCTGCTCCTTCAGCGATTTGCCCAGAATAGCATCCGTCGCAATATCCGCAAGGCTGTATCCCGTAGCTTTTGAGAGGAACGGGACCGTTCTTGAAGATCTCGGATTCACCTCGATGACGAATACATCATCATTCCCGTCAACGATGAACTGGATGTTGTAGAGTCCGATCATGCCCATGCCCCTGCCGAGCTTTTTTGCGTACTGCAGTATAAGGCCTTTCACTTTGTCGCTTATTGAGAACGCCGGGTAGACCGAGATCGAGTCTCCGGAATGGATGCCGGTCCTCTCGACAAGCTCCATGATCCCCGGAACAAAGACATCGCGCCCGTCGCATATGGCGTCGATCTCGACTTCCTTGCCGAGTATGTACTTGTCTACCAGAACAGGCTTGTCCTCGTCGATCTCCACCGCAGTCTTCAGGTACTGCCTCAGCTGAGCCTCATCACCCACTATCTGCATGGCGCGGCCGCCAAGCACGAATGACGGCCTTACCAGAACAGGATAGCCTATCTCAGCCGCCGCCCTGACTCCGTCTTCGATCCTTGTGACAGCGCGCCCCGGAGGCTGCGGGATACCGAGCTCCTCAAGCACCTTCTCGAATCTGTCTCTGTTTTCCGCGCGGTCGATGGCTTCGCAGTCCGTTCCGATGAGCTTCACGCCCCTCTCCATGAGAGGTTCGGCGAGGTTGATGGCGGTCTGTCCTCCGAGCGTTGCGATAACGCCCTCAGGCTGCTCGAAGTCGATGATGGCCATGACGTCTTCCGTCGTGAGCGGCTCAAAATAGAGCTTGTCGGCGGTGGTATAGTCTGTCGAAACTGTTTCTGGGTTGTTGTTGATAATGATCGCTTCGTATCCGGCGCGCCTTATGGTCTGAACGGCGTGCACCGTTGAGTAGTCGAATTCAACGCCCTGCCCGATCCTTATTGGTCCGGCTCCAAGCACGATTATCTTCTTCCTGTCCGTGTGCCTCGACTCGTTCTTTCCTGTATATGAGGAGTACAGATATGCTATGTATTTGCCGGTATGCAGCGTGTCCACCATCCTGAACACAGGCACGATGCCGTTCTTCTTCCTCTTCTGATAAACTTCAGTCTCGCTGAGGTTCCACAGCAGCGCGATCTCTTTATCCGAAAATCCCATTATCTTGGCAGCCCTGAGAGTTTCGATGTCGTTGATGCGCTCCCTGAGAGTCTTCTCCATATCGACTATGCATCTGAACGCCTCGAGGAATATCTCCGTGATCTTAGTGACCTCATGTATTTCATCTGTGCCGGTCCCGCGTCTGAGAAGCTCTGCGATGGCATACATGTTGTCATCACGGGATTCGGATATGTACTCCATCAGGCTGTCGCGGCTCATTCCGTCGAACCTGGCAAGATGCAGATGACAGGCTCCGGTCTCGAGCGACCTTATCGACTTCAGGAAGCTCTCTGTAAGAGTAGCTCCTATTCCCATCACCTCTCCGGTGGCTTTCATCTGGGTACCGAGCACATTGCTCGCATCACTGAATTTATCGAACGGGAACCTCGGGAACTTGGCTACTATGTAATCGAGCGAAGGCTCTGTTGAGGCAAGGCCTCCGGCTACTTCTATCTCATCGAGAGTCATGCCCATAGCTATCTTTGCCGTTACCCTTGCGATCGGATAACCCGATGCCTTTGACGCGAGCGCTGAAGACCTCGACACTCTCGGATTCACCTCTATCAGGTAGTACTCGCCCGTTTCCGGATGCAGGGCGAACTGAACGTTGCAGCCGCCCTCGATTTTAAGTTCCCTTATGATCTTTATTGCAGAGTCATTGAGCATCTTAAGATCGTGATCGCTAAGTGACAGTATAGGCGCGACCACTATGGAGTCTCCGGTATGGACACCTACCGGATCGACGTTCTCCATGCCGCAGATAGTGATGGCCCTGTCAGCGCCGTCACGCATCACCTCAAATTCTATTTCCTTGAAACCCTTCACGGATTTCTCGATCAGAACCTGGTGTACAGGGGAAAGATTGAACGCCCTGATCCCGATATCTTCCAGTTCTTCTTCATTGCCGGCGAAGCCTCCTCCGGTGCCGCCGAGAGTAAACGCCGGTCTGAGCACGACAGGATAGCCGATCTCTTTTGCTGCCAGCTTTGCTTCCTCAATGCTGTAGGTGATCACGCTCGGTATCACAGGCTCGCCTATGGACTCGCACATCTCTTTGAAAAGCTCTCTGTCCTCGGCTCTCTCGATGGAGTCTGCGGGAGTTCCGAGAAGCTTTACTCTGCACTCGGCAAGAACTCCCTTGCGGTCGAGCTGCATCGCAAGGTTGAGTCCCGTCTGTCCGCCGATCCCCGGAACGATGGCGTCCGGCCTCTCATATCTGAGTATCTTTGCGACATATTCAAGCGTAAGCGGCTCCATATATACTTTGTCCGCGATAGAGGTGTCGGTCATGATCGTCGCCGGGTTGGAGTTGCAGAGGATCACCTCGTATCCCTCCTCCTTCAGCGCGAGACAGGCCTGCGTGCCCGCGTAATCGAATTCCGCAGCCTGGCCGATAACGATCGGGCCGCTTCCTATGATAAGTACCTTTTTGATGTCTTCTCTTTTTGCCATTTTGCTCTTTCCCCTGCCTGCGCTGCACATAAACGAATCCGGAAGTACCGTCATCAGTCGGTCCTACGGCTCAAATTTTATCAAAAGCAGTGTGAGAAAACTCCTACCTCCACTACAGGTAGTGAGATGAATCACGCCCCGATCGTATCATGGATGATCGTTCGCTTCAACCCCGCCCCTCCTGAAAGCCCGCCCACCTTTGTGCGAGCGATCCAAAGCGGTTTTCGACAGCGAGCCCGAACAAAAAAATAACACAAAAGAACAAGGCAGAGCCGTTTCGGAGATGATCTGCATGGTATAATATGAACATGCGTTCGGAGGGTATATCATGCAGCGCATCAGAGGCTACAAATCGTCTGTTTTCGATGTTGGATCCCGTGCTCCAAAGCCGATCCGTTTTAAGATCAGAGAGCTTGGAATCAAGAAGACAATTCCAGTAACAAACATCAATAACGTAGAATGGATGCGAGCAGGCGGTAACACGCGTGCTACTTATTTCTGTGACACAATAAATGCAGGCCAGCGTTTAAGTTATAGCCTGCATTATTATTTTCAGGAATGTCGATGGGAAGTTGAGATGTGAAAAGGGCGATCATTATGACCGCCCCCATAAGTTGTGGACTTTAGTCTGGTTGTCCGCTTAGTCTGCCTGCTATTTAACAGTGACCTTTACCGTCTTCCAGATGCCATTCACGGTCTGTACATAGACTGTGCAGGATCCTGCACCTACAGCTATGATCTTGCCGCTGCTGCTGACTTTGGCAACAGATGTATTGTTGCTCTTGTATCTCAGCAGTTTTGCATGGTTGCACAGTTTCTTGCCCTTCCCGGCCTTCTTCTGTGTCGCCTTGATCTTGGCCGTGCCTCCCTTGTTCAGGGTGAATGAGCTCTTCTTCACCTTGAGGCTCTTTGCATTGGTGTACTTGCCTCTGACGTTGCCAGTATATGCATGGCCTGTAACGCTCTTGCATATGACATTGCCCGATGCATCCTTCGCGACTACATAGAACCTGTACGCCGTGTTCTTTTTCAGCTTTTTCTTTGTCCAGCTGGTCTTCGGTGCTCTGAGAGTCTTTACCATCTTTATCGTGCTCTTCTTACCGCACTTTGCCATCCAGACCTCATATTTAGCTGCGCCGCTGACCTTGTTCCATTTGAACTTAAGAGCAGTCTTGCCCTTGGCGATTCCCTTGGCTGCCAGCACTGCCTTTGCTGTTGGTACTGCTGCAGGTGCTTCTGAGATAGTCAGAGTACCTTTCTGATAACTCAGCTCATAATTGCCGCCTGCATTTGCATCGCTTGCTGTGATCTCATAAGTGCCTGCTTTTGTGTTGTCAGGCTTTGATGCATATGCAAGTTTCGGAGCAGCAGTCAGAGCATCTCCTGCAACCAGACCCGTAACGGTATAGTGCTTATCCAGAACCGGATCCGACAGATCAGGTACTGTATCCCCGACCTTGATGCTCTGGTCTTTAGCCTTGATTGTTGCCGCTGCCTTGCTGATCGATGCCTTTGTCTCCGACGGTATCGTTACTTCATAGTTTTCTGAACCTGTTCCGGAAATCGATTTAGCACTGCTGTCAATGGTGACAGTCTTGTCTTCGCCCGCATTCTTATCTGCGAAGGATCCCTTAAGTCCTGTGATCTTTATGCTGTCACCCTGGATCAGATCACCTGTTGAAACAGAAGCAGCTACTGTCGCAACGGTATTCCCGTCATACTTTTTATCGTCAGCCGAGACGCTTGCATTGACAGGCTTTTTAGCGATCGTCACTGCAGCCTGACCTGTATAGTCATTATAATTGAAGTTTCCGCTGACCTTGAAGTATACGGTATGTGTTCCTGCATCCTTGAACTTCGGGCTTTCGCTAAGATCATATGTGCCTGCTTCTGTACCGTAATTGATCGTTGTTCCGCTTGACGGATCTGTCACATTTACTGTGATGCTGTATTCATTACCGTCATATGTTTCGTTGACTGGATCCGCCGTGACGGTCATTGCCTTTGCAACGATCTTCCAGTTAGCTGTTGCGCTGCCGGTATAGTTGTCTTTACCGGTTACGGTCACGGTGTAATCGCCCTTGTTTGTTTCCGTGTTGCCGCTAACACCATAATCGGTATTAGCATCCAGGTTCACTCCGTCAAGAGATACCCCGGTCACGTTTACGGTCTGCGAAGAACCGTTGAATGTGAGTTCAGTTTTATCAAGTGTCACGCTTGCTCCGGTTATGGATTTAGGCGAGATAGTGAACGTTGTTGTATTATCGGTCGGCAGCTTATAGTTGCCCGACTTTTCACCGGTCAGTCCGCTGGCTGTAGCAGTATATGCAGTAGCGCTCGCATTTGTCTGTCCACCGGTCACGATGACACTTACCTGTCCCGTATCACCGGATACAAGTTCCGTTGCTGTAGCTGTCGGAGCCTGCTGCTGGCCGTTGTATGTCAGCTTGGTATCGGCCCATGAAAGACCGACCTCTTTCTGATTCACAGTCAGCGAAACGGTGCATGTTACTGTATTGTAATTGTCAGTATCGTTCGGCGTGAAACTCACCCCATAAGAAGGAGTGCCTGCAGTATCCGGTTTCGTTGTAGGAGTGGTCCATGCAAACGAACCGTCAACACTTGCCACACCATCGCTTAATGTGCTGGCTGACAGTGCCTGGCCGTAGGTGATAGCACTTGCAGTCGGATTTGTATTTATAGTCGGAGTTGCCTTTGCGATCGTGTAGACCACATGTGCGGTGGCTGACTTATTATCAGTGCCAGGTCCGAGGGTGATCTCCGCCCAGTATTTGCCTGCGCCGGTAGGGGCCGAGGTCAAAGCATTACCGGTTTTCCCACCTTCTGCGTCAGTATTGAAATAGCTTACTTTTGCTCCACCCTGTATGCCATCCGAATCGGTGATCTGTGCTTTCTCCTCTTTTCCGTCGCCATAGGTCGTATGTTGCGGCGCTTCGATGGTCAGGGTGGCCGTATTATTAGGCAGCGTGCAGCCGTCCGAAGAGCATTCTGCCGTGATAGTTGCACCGTTGGCGTTGTAAGTGAAACTATGTTCGTGCGCAGCCGGGAACTGGACCTTATTATAGTCGCTCAGATCCCATCCAGTCTCTGCTGATACTGCGATATCCGCTTTTCCTTCGGTGCCGGCAGTGTTCGTCCAGCCTGTTCCGGCGACGGCGTTTTTCACGATGCCAGTTATCACATTATGATTAGATGATACGATGACACTAGTTACACCATCTGTGATCTTAACACTAGGAGAGTAGATACCTTGGCCGCCGCCTGAAGCGGTCACGGTGCCGCTTTTTATCTCTACACCTGAGCCCAAAATGCCGGTGCCATCATAGTCCATACTGCCTGAAGCAGTCACAGTGCCTCCATTTATCCTTACTACGCCGGGCTCGGTTACAATTCCATGCTCACTTCCGGATGCTTCAACTGTGCCGCTGTCGATTATAATATCGCCAAAAGTGCGGATACCATCTTTGCCGCCGGTGGCAGTCAGTTTACCGTTTCCACTGATTTTTAAAAATTTGCCATCTTCTTCGACTTTAACGACTTTAACTCCATAGCTATCATATGCCATTGGTGAACTCGACGTTGCTGTAACCGTGTTATCACCCGTTAATTCGATCTCCAGATCCTCTTTGGCATAAATGGCAGCGTTTTCATACCCCGCACCTTCGTAACTGTATCCGTTCAGCTTCAGGGTGGCCGGTGTTGTGCTACCTCCCTCGGTGGTGGCAGGAGTGTAGCTCCATCCATCGCCATACATGTTCGCACTCGTCACCCGTGTGCCGCCGACCCAGAGTGGGTATTCAACCAATGCCGGGAACTGGACTTTCCTATAGTCGCTCAGATCCTGTCCAGTCTCTGCTGATACTTCGATATCCGCTTTTCCTTCGGTACCTTCCGTGTCAGTCCAGCCGGTACCGGCGATGGCGTTTTTAACGAATCCTGATATCCCTGCGGTTGAGCCGGATGCGGTAACTTGACCATTATTGATCGTTACCCCACCACCACCAAATATGCCGTAAGAAACGTTATCAGTGGCTGTAGCTTCAATGGTTCCATTATTGATAGTAACCGTTAAACCACCGATTCCGGAGCTTATGCCTGTAGCCCTAATTATTCCGCCCTCAATCATCAGCTTCTGATAGGCTTGAATACCGGCAAGCCCTGTAGCATTTAGCGTACCGCTGCCCTGTAAGGTCAGATCTCCGGTAACCCAGATGGCACAAGTATTATCTTCTGTAGATGTATTTTCAACATTGTTATCGCCGGTCGTTTCTATGATCAGATCCTCTTCGGCATAAATCGCAGCGTCTTTGTCACCTACAGCACCTTCGTTATCATATCCGTTCAACTTCAGTATGGCTGCAGATGTGTCTGTAGCAGGCGTGTAGCTCACCTTTTGGTCATTAAACACATCGTCCTTGTTCGCGCTCGTCACCGGTGTGCCGCCAACCCAGAGAGGGTAAGTTGTTACAATGTCGAATGTCAGACAGGCGCGTACATAGATCTTAGTAGTGCTCTGGCCAACGGAATACCAATAACCATTTTTAAAGTCGATGTAATACTTATTGGCGCCCTGCGTTGTACTCGACCAATAGTTGCCTTTCATATTAATATTAGTGCCGCCGACGCTACTAAAGCCGTCCCGTAGGCTTGCGAAGCCACCAGCTGCTTTGATCATATTATCCCACTCGTCTTTGCTGGCAAGTTTCCATGTGCCGCCGGTGAATGCCGGTGTGTGGGCGGATGCGGCTGTGTCAGCTTCATACCCGTATTTCGTGTCGCTCTCGTCGGTCATTGCCAGAGCCAGACCCTTATGGTTTGTCTCGTCAACGTAAGCGATCTTTGCTACGGCGGTCACGCTTTGAGGTAGGCTGCTATAGTAGTAGTTCTTGCCATCATTGCCGATAACTTGTCCTACGGCCGGGCTGGTAATGCTGAGTGCGGGATCAGTTGTAGCATGCACCGGCTGGGTCAGCCCCAGTACCGGCATCATTGTCAGCATCAGTGCAAGACTGAATAGAATGCCTAATAATCGTTTCTTCATAAGCGTTCTCCGTTTTCTTCATTCACGGCTTGATTGCCGCATCACAAACTATACACAGTCATTATCGCTTATTATTAGCCCTTCTTTCAAGAGGGAGTTCCAGAATGTCACCCCCTAAAGGTCTTGACAAACACATCACCATCCGTTCTAAGCAAAACAAAAATGGGCGAGATTACTCCCGCCCGTCACACTTAGGTCCTATTCGCATATCTGAGACAAATCCACCCTGCACCAGATTTCAGCCTGCCCCACTCACCTTGTGTTTCAACTATCGTGTATACACCTGGTTTTATGAAGCCTCTGTGGTTATAGTTCGTACCAGGACCCTTGCGAATACGATCCTCTATTACTCCCAGTAGAAACATTTCTCTGCTTCAATATACTTACCTCTGGTTTTTATGATTAACTTAGGATATTGTTTTTTGCCTTTTAGCCGCTAATCAATGTTGCCTCGTGACAATTTTTCACTATTCCCACTCGATCGTGCTTGTCGGCTTATCTGAGATATCCCACATGACTCTGTTGACACCCGGAACAGTCGCGATTATGCGGTCGCGGATAGTCTTCAGCATCTCCCACGGGATCTCGACGGATTCCGCCGTCACCGCGTCCACCGTGTTGATGGCTCTGATGATCACCGGCCATCCCATGTAGCGCTTTCCGTCCTTTATGCCGGTCGACTTCATGTCCGGAACGACAGCGAAGTACTGCCACGGAGTCCTTTCCATCTTTCCGATCTCTTCCCTTACTATGGCGTCCGCCTCGCGCAGAGCCTCGAGCCTGTCTCTTGTGATGGCGCCTGTGCACCTCACGCCGAGACCAGGTCCCGGGAACGGCTGTCTGTACACCATCTTGTCAGGAAGTCCGAGGGCAGACCCGACTACCCTCACCTCGTCCTTGTAGAGATACTTCACCGGCTCAACGAGCTCGAACTGCAGGTCCTCAGGAAGGCCTCCCACGTTGTGGTGGGCTTTGACCCCGTCGGATTCGAGGATGTCCGGATAGATCGTGCCCTGTCCGAGGAACTCGATCCCTTCGAGCTTTGAAGCTTCCTCTGCGAACACGTCGATGAACTCCTTGCCGATGATCTTTCTCTTGGTCTCGGGATCGTCGACTCCGGCGAGCTTGTCGAGGAATCTGTCGACAGCATCGACATAGATGAGATTGGCGCCGAGTTCTTCCCTGAACACCTTGACGACCATCTCAGGCTCGCCTTTTCTGAGCAGGCCGTGATTGACATGGACACACACCAGATTGTCGCCTATGGCTTTTATCAGCAGCGCAGCCACTACGCTCGAGTCGACGCCGCCGGAGAGTGCCAGAAGCACTTTTTTGTCTCCTACCTGAGCCTTGATCTCAGCGAGCTGCTCCTCGATGAACCTGTCAGCGAGTGCACGGGTTGTGATACGTTCCATCGTTTCCGGTCTCTTGTCCATGATATATACCTCCAGAGTCTCATTGTGAGAAATATTTGTCTGTTTATCTGCCGTTTGACGAGTTCGAATTGACTTCCTTCAGAATGACGTCATGCGCACCGCCCTCGACTATGCTTACAGCCGAAACGAGGGTCAGCTTGGCGTTTTTGTGGAAGTCCTGGATATTGAGAGATCCGCAGTTGCACATGGTGGATCTCACCTTATTGAGCGACATCTGCACATTGTCGTGCAGGGAGCCGGCGTAAGGCACGTATGAATCCACGCCCTCCTCGAACTTGAGCTTCGCATCTCCGCCCATGTCGTATCTCTGCCAGTTGCGGGCCCTTGCCGAGCCCTCTCCCCAGTATTCCTTGACATAGCTGCCGTTCACCATCAGCTTTGCGGAAGGCGACTCATCGAATCTCGCGAAGTATCTGCCGAGCATTATGAAGTCCGCTCCCATGGCGAGAGCCAGTGTCATGTGATAGTCATAGACTATGCCGCCGTCCGAGCAGATCGGGATGTACACTCCGGTCTTCTTGAAGTACTCGTCTCTCGCCTGGGCTACCTCAAGGACCGCCGAGGCCTGGCCGCGCCCGATGCCCTTCTGTTCTCTCGTGATGCAGATCGAGCCTCCGCCTATGCCTATCTTGATAAAGTCAGCCCCGCAGTCGGCGAGGAAGTTGAATCCGTCAGCGTCTACGACATTGCCTGCGCCGACTTTGACCTTGTCGCCGTAGTTGTCCCTGATCCACTTCAGGGTTACCGCCTGCCACTCCGAATATCCTTCCGATGAATCTATCGTCAGGATGTCGACGCCCGCATCGATCAGCGCCGGCACCCTTTCCTCGTAGTCTCTTGTATTGATGCCCGCCCCGACGATGTATCTCTTGTCAGCGTCGAGCAGCTCGAGCGGATGCTCCTTGTGCGAATCGTAGTCCTTGCGGAATACGAAAGCCGTGAGCCTCTGATTGTCGTCGATTATAGGCAGCTGATTGACCTTGTTGTCCCAGATCAGATCGTTGGCCTCCGAGAGCGTGATGCCGTCGCGGCCGTAGACCATCTTGTCGAACGGGGTCATGAACTCTGTGACCTTTGTCGCCGGATCCATTCTCGACACTCTGTAATCCTTGCTGGTCACGATGCCGAGCAGCTTTCCGTCGGCTGTGCCGTCCTCTGTTATCGCTATGGTCGAATGGCCTTTTTCCGCCTTGAGATCGAGCACGTCCTGAAGAGTCGCGTCAGGCCTGAGGTTCGAGTCGCTCGGGACAAAGCCCGCCTTGCTGCGCTTTGCTCTTCTGACCATCGCGGCCTGGCTCTCTACGGACTGCGATCCGAAGATGAACGAGATGCCGCCCTCCTTCGCCAGAGCGACCGCCATGTTGTCGTCGGAGACCGCCTGCATCACCGCCGAGGTCAGCGGGATGTTCATTGACAGAGCCGGCTCCTCACCCTTCCTGAATCTGACTACCGGGGTCCTGAGAGATACGTTCTCCGGTCTTGCGTCCATGCCGGAATAGCCCGGGATGAGCAGATATTCGTTGAATGTCCTTGATGGTTCCTTGAGTACTGTCGCCATTATTCACCTCTGTTTTCGCTGTATTGATCTGTGTCTGCCGGCGTTGATTTGATTTGTTAGCTAAATCTAACTTTTTGCCGATTTTCACTGTTTCGTACAATATAGCACTTCAAAAGGTCAAAATAAAGCGAATCTGCGATATTAAAGATGTCTAACCTTTACACTTTTTGCAGTACATCATCAGTCTTTCTCAGCGGACCTTTCTGCTGAGCACATACCTGAACCAGGCTGCGAATTCGGCTCCGAGCCTCCCGACCAGCCTTTCGGCCTCCTCAGGCTTCGCGGCTGCAGCGTACAGGCACTGCTGCGCGATCTGGTACTTTCTGGAAACAGTCATGTGAGCGATCTCCTCATCGGTATAGTTCCCGATGCCTGCCATCTCTTCCTGCGCGCGGAAGAATCTTATGAAGGCGTCAGCAGTATCGCGCCCCACTATGGGCTCGATCAGCGCAAAATCGTTGCCCGAGCTGTCCAGTACGCGCGAGACCATCTCCCAGCGCCGCGGATCGGCGTAGCCTTCCGTCCCTGTGTAATCCGTCCTGAGATAGAGATCATTGTTGGCCAGGAACTCCATGACATACGGATTGATCCTCTTTCTCACGGCCCACGGCATCCAGTTTTCGACCGTTGTCCGGATATATACATGTGCGAACCTGCCGAACAGCGGCTCAGCCAGATCATGTGAGACGCTCGACTCGGCCCGGTCGTTCCCTGCAGCTACTATGCGCGCGTTTTCCGGGAGAGGCCATCGGTTGTTCACGAAACGCTCCAGCACGATCTTGAATATCACTGCCTGGGTCTGCTTCGTGGCATTAGTGAGCTCATCGAAGAACAGGATATGAAGTTCTCCGTCCTCGCACAGGCGCTCGAGCTTCACCAGCCATACCGGCTTTATGTCTATGATCTCATCGTTTGTCTCGTTATATACGGCCCGTCCGTTTATCGTCTCGGGAGTCTCGTTCACCAGCTCTATGTCCAGCACCTGGGGGTCTATCTCTTTTACACGGTCGCTCTTCCCGTCTCCCGTGAGCCCGTGTATGAACACCGGTATATCCGCTTTTACATACGCCCGTATGAGATCCAGCTCGTCATGCTCGCCCACATGATACGATGCTCCGGAACCGTCGGCTGCGGTCTCCTCCGCATCTCCGGCAAGCAGCTCCTCAATAAACCCGTCCTTAAGGTATGCTTCGGCATCTTTTCGCGAGAGATCCGCGAACAGAGCTTTGCCGCATATCAGCATCCTGTTCACCTCATCGTAGTACCATCTTACAGGTCTCAGCTCGAGCATGATCTCCCCGCCCGCGCTGACTGCAGTGCCGTCGGAAAGCTGCACATATCCGCTCATGATCTTTTCCGTGACGTTCACCCTCACGATACGCTTGGCGCCAAGCCTGAAGACTTCCTTTTTCCCGCCCGCGATCGTGAAGCTGTTCCCGGTCTTTCTGAGGGTCCCTTCCCTGTATTGCTCCTCAGCCATGTCGCGCAGCGAATGCTCAAGTATGACTGACGGGTATGATCCGAGCTCCACCGTCACTATGCCGCTTACTTCGCGGGCATGTGTCAGCAGCTTCTCGTCTCCAGGCTCAAGCATGATCACCGGCCTGACAGCGCAGATTTCGGAAATGCTGTCGCGTCCGAATCTGTCGACGCAGTCCTCCCCGGAAAGGTAATAGTTTACACAGCCGGAGCTGAATGTGAACCCGTCATCCTCCGCAGTTGCAAGGACAAGGTCCCCGGCCTGGGCGGCTGTCCCGATCCTTCTGAATAGAGGGAGCGGATTCCCGAACAGCTGCTCATGTGATAAGAAAATCGATTTCATTATTGTTTATCTCCTCAGGTTTTTTAACGTATATGACATGCCCTCCCGGCGGATCCACCTCTGTATCGCTGTATACCAGCCAGATGGCGTCGCACCTGGCGGACGGCATATCAGCATAGCCGTCGGTGAATATTATCTTTGTCTCCGCATCGCCGGTAAAGGCTTTTACGGCAGTCTCGAAATCCGTTCCGCCTGAGCCTCTTATCTCGAGCTCCGATATGTCCTTCTCTGAATGTATCTCCTGGAATCCGTAGAACTCGGTATCGAAGCAGCCGACCTTTACGACAGCATCCTCCCTGAGAATGCCCCTGACTCCTTTTACAAAAGCCCTCAGCAGATCCGTGTCTATGGATGCGCTTGTGTCCAGGAGTATCTCAGCGTGCGGCACAGGATACGGCCTGAACTGTTCTTTCAGCATTCCGTCCCTTATCCTGTCCGCCGGGAACCAGTCGAATTCCATCTGCAGGCTCGGCTCCAGAAGATCCGACAGTCCCGCCACGGCGTGCGCAAGACCCGGATCATCTATTTCGCGGACCTGAGCGCCCTGAAGATCTCCCGGTCTCTTCACGCTGTCATCATCAGGATGTGCCGGAAGCTCCGTCGCCTCTCCGGCTTCTTCGGTCTTCTCCTCCGGCTCTTCCCGCGGGTCCTCGACGGCCTCTTCACAGAGGATATCGTACAGTTCCTCTGCGCTGATGCCGTCTGCATCTTCATGGCGGAAGATATTTGCCGGCGGCTCAAATCCGTTCCCGATGAGAAGCTCGCTGACCACAGCCGAGCAGGCGGCGTCCCAGAGCCTGCGGTCTTTTTTCACTCCCCTCTGCTGGTGAGCGAGCTGTATGTGCATGAGCTGCCCGGCTATCAGGAACTCCTGCGCCTCCCGGCTGAAATGCCGCATCCGGAAGCTGTTGTACAGGACCCTGTTCCCGCTGTATCCTGCCGGATCCGCTTCTGAACTGTTCCTGAATTCGACAGCATTCATCAGATCGATCCATTCAGGACACTTTTCCAGTATTTCCGATCTTACTTCGTGCAGATCAAATTCCATCTGTCTGTGGACCCCTTTCCGGACTCCTCCTGTATCTGTTACTCTGATTATACGAAAAAAAGCGTGCAAATCTAATGTTTTGGCATTTACCGCCCGAAGCAGCACAAAAAAGGCACCTGCGGGAGGTGCCAGTTTTGTCTTTATGCAGGGCTCTGTATTACATCATGCCCATTCCAGGTGCGCCGCCTGCAGGCATCGGAGGTTCAGGCTCCTTGATCTGCGTGATGCCCGCCTCTGTTGTCAGCAGCATTCCCGCTACCGAGCCGGCGTTCTGCAGAGCCGACCTTGTGACCTTTACAGGATCGACGATACCTGCCTTGATCATGTCTTCGTACTTCTCGTTTGCGGCGTTGAAGCCGATGTCGCCCTTTGCGTCCTTGACGGCTGCGACCACGACTGCTCCGTCGAATCCCGCGTTCTCCGCGATCTGTCTCACAGGCTCCTCGAGGGCTCTCATGACGATCCTCGCGCCTGTCTTCATGTCGCCTTCCTGCTTGTCGGCGTATTCTCTTACAGCCTCGATCGCTCTGATCAGCGATACGCCGCCGCCCGCTACGATGCCTTCCTCAACGGCAGCCTTGGTAGCGTTCATGGCGTCCTCGAGCCTGAGCTTCTTTTCCTTGAGCTCCGTCTCGGAAGCAGCGCCTGCGTTGATGACAGCTACGCCGCCGGACAGCTTGGCAAGTCTCTCCTGCAGCTTCTCCTTGTCGAAGTCCGAAGTGGTCTCTTCGACCTGAGCCTTGATCTGAGCGATCCTTGCAGCGAGTTCTTCCTTGTCTCCTGCGCCGTTCACGATGACTGTGTTGTCCTTGTTGACCTTGACTGTCTCGGCCTGTCCGAGCATGTCTATGGTGGCTTCCTTGAGCTCATATCCGAGTTCCTCGGAGATGACCACGCCGCCTGTCAGGATGGCGATATCCTCCATCATCGCCTTGCGCCTGTCGCCGAAGCCCGGAGCCTTGACGGCGACTACGTCGAGCGTTCCTCTCAGCTTGTTGAGGATCAGTGTGGCAAGCGCCTCACCGTCCACGTCCTCAGCCACGATCAGGAGGCTCCTTCCGGCCTTCATGATCCCCTCAAGCAGCGGGATGATGTCCTGGATGTTGCTGATCTTCTTGTCTGTGAGCATGATATAAGGCTTGCTCATGACAGCTTCCATCTTTTCGTTGTTTGCCATGTAAGGCGAGAGATAACCTCTGTCGAACTGCATTCCTTCGACTACCTCGAGGGATGTGTTGAGCGTCTTGGCTTCCTCGACTGTGATGACTCCGTCCTTGCCGACCTTTTCCATCGCCTCGGCGATCAGCTCGCCGATCTCAGCGTCATTCGCCGATACGGATGCGACCTGTGCGATCGACTCCTTGTCGTCAACGATCTTGGCGTCTCCCTTGAGGTAATCGACTGCCGCGTCGACAGCACCCGCGATGCCCTTCTTGAGGATCATCGGGTTTGCTCCTGCCGTTACGTTCTTGAAGCCCTCTCTGATGATGCTCTGAGCGAGCAGTGTAGCTGTTGTTGTTCCGTCTCCGGCGACATCGTTGGTCTTTGTGGCAACTTCCTTTACGAGCTGAGCTCCCATGTTCTCTACCTGGTCCTCGAGCTCGATCTCTCTGGCGATGCTGACTCCGTCGTTCGTGATCAGCGGCGAGCCATAGGACTTCTCTATAAGTACGTTCCTGCCCTTAGGTCCGAGCGTGATCTTTACAGTGTCTGCCAGCTTATCCACTCCGGCGAGCAGCTTTCTGCGCGATTCCTCGCCGTAAAAAAGTTCTTTAGCCATTTGTGATACCTCCTTTTATCTGCACCCGCCGCTTACTTTTCGATAGTGGCGAGGATGTCTTTCTGATTGATGATAGTATATTCCGTGCCCTTGTATTTGAGCTCGGTCCCGCCGTATCTGCTGAACACGACGATATCGCCTGCCTTGAGCTCCATAGGCTCGTCCTTGGTGCCCGGGCCTACAGCCAGCACTTCAGCCTGCTGCGGCTTTTCCTTTGCGCTTCCGGAAAGCAGAAGCCCTGCTTCCGTCTTCTCTTCGGCTTCCATCTTTTTGATAACTACTCTTGCGCCGAGCGGTTTGATTCCAATACTCATTTCTTGCCTCCTGATCTGTTTGTATTTGTTAGCACTCTTCGTTTATGAGTGCCAATCACCAAAACCTATTGTACTCGCACTTAATGAGTGTGTCAACACTTTAACGTGAACTTTTCTCCATATTAAATGAGTCAGAAGGGACGGTACTCCGTGACTCATTTACGGTCTCTGTAATAGTAGAAAAGATACTGCTGGGCGTAGCCCGCAAGCGGGCCGAACTTCTCCGCCGCAAAGGCCTGCATGCCCCTGACATCGTTCATGCCGAAGCCGTACATGTCGTTCATTATATGCTTTACCCATGTGTCCACCGGGAAGGCAGCCGTATCCCTGAGGCCGAAGAGCATGATGCAGTTCGCGACCTTGGGGCCTATGCCGTGAAAGCCAAGAAGCTCTTCCCTGCAGTCAGGACATCCTTCTCTGAGATACTGCTCCGCGCTCGCCTTTATGTATCCGCTCCTGTATCCGAGCTTCAGATCTGCAAGATCCGATACCTCCGCTTCCGCGAGGGCCCGGGGGGCCGGGAATGAATAAACGGTCCCGCCGTCACGGCTCAGCTCTTCGCTCCCCTCTACGGGGCTTCCGTACTTCCTGCACAGGGACTCGATATTCTTTCTTATCCTCGGGATATTGTTGTTCTGGGATATTATGAACGAAATGATGGTCTCGAAGGGATCCTGGTTCAGTATCCTGATCCCGCTGCCGTATCTGCAAGCCTCCGCGATGCGCGGCTCTCCCGCAGCCAGCGCAGCCTTGATCTCCCCGTAGTCGGTGTCAAGGTCGAAGTAGTTCCGCCAGAACTCTTCATCGCCTCCGGTCGCCATGATCGTGAGGGTCCCGTCTTCGAGGCTGATCAGCGCCGCTTTGTCACCTGCCGCCCCGGCGTAGGCTCCGTTCCCGGCAGGGACCCATCTGAAACATTGACCGCACTCGAAGGTGTGAGTGAGGTCAAGATCCTTTACATCGTTTATTCTTATGAGCTTTGTTTTCTTCACTTAATGCAGCCTTCTGGAATGCATCTCTTCGGCATCCCTTACTATGTCTCTTATCCTTACGTTGACGCTTTCTATCGTGAACGCCGTCATCTCGGCAAGCGCTTTGAACACGTCCTCCTGCAGCGCTATGCACATGTCGATGGAGTCCGGATCTCTGATGGCCATGACGTCTATGGTCACGGACATGTTTGTCTGCTTGCCGTTGTTCATCCTGTCCACGACGGCGAGGTGCGATTCGTATTTTTCGGCCGCTATCCTGATGATGTCCCTTATCACCTGCTCGCTTATGGTGAAGCTGCCCGAATAGCTGAAGGTAGGTCTCACCACCGTCCTGTCGTCAGGGCCGTCAGCCTCCTCCCTTCTGGCTCCGGGCTGCACCGCGTTGCCCCTGGCCCTGTCGATGAAATGCTTGATAGGGTCCATGAAGTATCCGGCGAAATCCCGCCTGAGCTGCCCTACCGGCGCCGGTATTACATGCTCGCCCTCGTCCAGGCGGTAATGTCTTGCTGTCGCCCTTTCCTCTTCGGTCGTCACATCCTCTATATATATGCGCTCCTCTATCGGTCCTATTTCCAGCTGTTCCGCGACTATGTCCGTCATGCGGTCGGAGGTGCCGATGATCATCAGGGCATCAGGCTCGTACTGCCGCAGGGCTTCCTTTACGGCCTCCCTGTGGTCTTCGTAATTGAATAGAGCCGTCCTCATCGCAGCTGCCTTCGATGCGCATTTCTTGGCCGATGAGCCGGCGACTATCCGGCCCTTGTATATGAGCAGGCCGTCATCGATTATGGCATCAAAACCGCGGCTCTGCGCGAGCGCAGTTGCCTGGAAGCTTTTTCCCGTTCCGCTTTTTCCCGTAAATGACGCGACTTTCATATTTTTTTATTATTATTTACTTTTTGGCTTTGCCGGTGTTATACTTCGCTTGTAGATATTATCTTAAAGAAGGAGGTAACACTATGGCATATAAGATCTCTGATGAGTGCATTGCCTGCGGCGTCTGCAAGGATAACTGCCCTGCCGAGGCGATCGCTGAGGGTACACCTTACGTTGTCGATGAGAGCAAGTGCATCGACTGCGGAGCATGTGCTGCCAACTGCCCTGTAGGTGCGCCTGCTGAGGCATAGTCTGACACACAGATTATCAAAATCCCGTAGCAGAGGCTACGGGATTTTATTTTGCTTTCATTTTGCCCGGCGCTAGTCCCTGCCTTCCTCTTCCTTGCTCTTGATCATGAATGACAGAGCGTGCAGACTGTCGGAAAGGTGCACTGACTCCAGCGCGACATCTTCGGGAACGACCAGATCGATAGGAGCGAAGTTCCATATCCCCTTTACTCCTCCGTCAACGAGTGAATCGGCCACCTGCTGGGCGTTCTCCCTGTTGACGCATATTATGCCTATGTCGATTCCTTCCCTTCTGACATAGTCTTCAAGGTCAGCGCTGTCAAGGACTTCCACATCGTTGATGACATTGCCGATGACCCTCGGATTCACGTCGAAGAGGCCCATGATATTGAAGCCTATCTTGTAGTAATAGGTGTAGTTCGTGATCGCCTGTCCGAGGTTTCCGACTCCGACGACGACTGTCCTGTATTCCCTGTCAAGACCGAGGATCTTGTTGATCTCCCTGTAGAGCTTGTCGACCTCATAGCCGTAGCCCTGCTGTCCGAACTCTCCGAAAGTGTTCAGATCCTGTCTGATCTGCGATGCGGTATAGCCGATCATCTCGCTGAGTTCGTTCGACGAGATTTTTTTGATACCTTTTGTCTGGAGATATCCCAGATATCTTCTGTAGCGAGGCAGTCTTCGAATGATCGCATTTGATACTTTCGTCTTGCCCATTTATGTCTCCCCCGCTTACTTGTTCTCCTCTACATACTTGACGATGTCGCCGACCTTTGTGAAGTTCTCTGCGACTTCATCAGGGATTTCGATGCCGTATTCGTCCTCTACGCCGAGGATGATCTCTACCGCGTCAAGCGAGTCTGCCTCGAGGTCCTTCATGAAATCAGTCTCCATGGTGATCGTCGAAGCATCGACATCCAGCTGTTCTGCGATAAGAGCCTTTATCTTTTCAAATACCATTTTCGTTTCTCCTTTTCTCTTAGCCTTTATTCAATACATTTATGATTATATTATCTGCGCATGGCTATTTCAACAGAAGCTGTAGGATTTTTAACGAAATTGTTGAAGTTTTTCACAATCATTCCTGCAGCTCCATCCATTCGTCATAGAGCGAGGATATCTCCTCTTCATGAGCTGCCATCAGGGTCGCGTTCTCGCTCATCCATGCCGGGTCCGATGCTTTCTCAGGATCCTCCATCTGATCCTGTATTTCGGCGATCATGCCCTCCAGCTCGTGTATCCTCTCCTCTATGCTTTCAGACCTTCTGGCCTTCTTTCTGTCTTCGGCCTCGCGCTGCTTTTTTGCCTTTCTTTCGGCCTCGGACGATCTTATAAGTTCCTGTGTCTGCCTCAGTTCGTCCGCCGGTCCGTCTCCGGCAGGCCGCGCCTTATTTTCTTCGCCCTCTGTCATTTTGCCGGACTTTTCGAGATAATAATCGAACTTTCCTCTGTACTCGGCCAGTCCGTGCTCTGTAAGCTCGAGTATGCGGTCCGGGATGAGGTTCAGCAGATACCTGTCGTGCGAGACTATGATGAGGGTCCCCTCGAATTCCATAAGAGCGTCCTCGACTACCTCCCTGGATTCTATGTCCAGATGGTTCGTCGGCTCATCCAGCACGAGGGTATTGGCTCCGGAGAGCATCAGCTTGAGCAGCGACAGCTTTGCCTTCTCTCCTCCCGAAAGGTCCCTTACATGCTTGAAGACATCGTCTCCTGTGAAGAGGAAGCGGCCGAGCAGCGACCTCATCTCAGTATCTGTATACAGGCGGTAAGCGTTCTTCATCTCGCCGAGCACCGTCTCGTTCTCATCGAGCAGCAGCTGTCCCTGGTCGTAGTAGCCGAAGTCGACATTGTAGCCCTGTCTGAGATAGCCTTCATCGGGCTTTTCGAGTCCCATGAGTATCCTGAGCAGAGTCGTCTTGCCTATGCCGTTGTCTCCGATTATGCAGATCCGCTCGCCCTTTCGGATGAGCAGCTTTACGTTGTCGAAGAGGAGCCTGTCTCCGAAGCTCTTGCAGAGGTCCTCCGCCTCCAGCACCTCTCCTCCGCTCCTGAAGCCGGCTTCAAAGCTGAGCTTCATCTTTTCGCTGGTTATCTCAGGCTTTTCAATGACGTCCATCATGGCCAGGCGCTTTTCCCGCGATCTGGCGCGCTTTGTCAGATGCTCGGTGCCGTGCTGCTTGAAGCGCCGTATGATCTCTTCCTGGCGCGCGATCTCGGCCTGCTGCTTTTCGTATTCGCGGCGCATCACCTCGTACCGTTCCTCCCTCTTTACGAGGAACTCCGAATAATTGCCCCTGTAGGCCTCCAGCGTGCCGCTGCCAAGATCGAATATCCGGCTGCATATCTTGTCGAGGAAGTATCTGTCGTGCGAAACGACTATGAGCGTTCCCCTGTATCCTTCGAGATAGGATTCGAGCCAAGCCAGCATGCGAAGGTCGAGGTGGTTCGTCGGCTCGTCCATCATCAGAACGTCCGGCTTGCTCAGGAGCAGGCACGACAGCGCGAGCCTTGTCCTTTCACCGCCCGAGAGCATACCTGTCCTTTTGTTCCTGTCAGCCTCAGTAAAGCCCATGTGGGTGAGCATGGCGCTCAGCTCGCTTCTGTAGGTATAGCCGCCCTTTCTCTCGTATTCCTCCATGAGGGCGGTATATTCGGCAAGATCCCTGTCGAAGCTTTCGCTTTCGTGGTCCGAAATGGCCAGCTGAAGCTCTTCGAGCCTCTTTTCCATGGCGTAAAAATGCCTGAAGGTCTTCTCAGCTTCCTCAGCCACCGTTCCGCTGCCTTCGAAGTGGTTCTGCTGCCTCAGATAGCCGATCTTCCTGTCGCTTCGTATGTACAGCTCTCCGGAGGACTGCTCCGTATCCCCTGCGATGATGGAAAGGAGCGTGGACTTGCCCGTCCCGTTGGCTCCGACTATGCCTATGCGGTCGCCGTCATCCACGCCAAAACAGACATCTTCAAAAATGATGTCTGTCCCGTACGATTTGCTTATGTCCTTTCCTGATATTATGACCATCCGTCAGAACTCCAGTCCCGGCACGGCGTCGAGATCGAGTCCCGTCCGCCCGCCGGCTTTGTATCCATAATATGCGGCCGATGCGATCATCGCGCCGTTGTCAGTGCAGAGCACAGGGCTCGGCTTGAGCACTTCTATGCCCTTCGCGCCGGCCTTCGTCTCCATGAGATATCTCAGTCTCGAGTTCGACGCCACTCCTCCGGCCATCACTATGCGCTTCCGGCCGTGCCTTACGGCGGCGTCGACAGCCTTGTCCGCTATGACCTCGACCACCGCCTCCTGGAAGCTCGCGGCCACATCGTTCACATCGATCTCCCTGCCCGCCTGCTTCTCGCTGTTGAGGTAGTTCAGGGCCTGGGTCTTGAGACCTGAAAAGCTGAAGTCCAGGCTTCCCGGTTCAAGGTACACCCTCTTGAAGGCTATGGCTTCAGGATCGCCCTCCTTTGCGGCTTTGTCGATCTTCGGGCCTCCCGGATATCCGAGACCTATGACCCTCGCGACCTTGTCGAAGGCCTCGCCCGCGGCATCGTCTCTTGTGCCGCCGAGCTTTTCGCATCTGTTGTAGCCGGGAACGTTCACTATCTCGGTATGGCCGCCCGACACGATAAGAGCCATGAAAGGCGGCTCAAGATCGTGATGCTCGAGATAATTGGCCGCTATGTGCCCGTGCATGTGGTTGACCCCGATCAGCGGGATGTCGCAGGCATACGCCATTGCCTTGGCTGCCGCCACTCCTATGAGCAGCGCTCCCACGAGACCCGGCCCGTATGTGACGCCTATGAGATCTATATCCTGCGCTTTGACGCCTGCATCGCCCAGCGCCCTGTCCAGCACGTCGTTCATGCGCTCAAGGTGCTTGCGCGAAGCGATCTCGGGCACGACCCCTCCGTACCGGGTATGTATGTCTATCTGCGAACTTATGACATTGCTCATCACAAAGCGGCCGTCCGCGACCACGGAGGCTGCTGTCTCATCACAGCTGGTCTCTATTCCGAGTGTAAGAAATTTTCCGCTTTTCATTGTGTTTTGTCATCGCGGTCATTGTGCGAGATGAGCGTCGCGCGAGGATCCCGGCAGCTGCACCAAAGGCGTGAAGCGAAGCGGCCGGATGTTTGAGACGGAGTCCCGGTACCCAGTGCGACGGCGAAAACTCCCCGCGCTCGCAAACAACTGCGGCTGCAATGGCAGATCCGAGCGCTGCGAGGCGAGCATATGATCGCGATGACTATACCTCTACTGTTATTTCGAATCCTCCCAGCGCGAGATCCATGAGGACCGCGTCCTCGCCGCCTTTTATGTAATATCCTTTGCGGCGGCCTACCTCTTTGAAGCCGAGCTTGTGATAAAGCTCCATCGCAGCCTCGTTCCCGCCTCTTACTTCAAGAGTCACGAGACTGCAGCCGGTCTCCTTCGCCTTGTCGATCAGATGCCTCAGCAGCATCTCGCCGAGGCCCTTCCCCCTGAAGGTCCTGTCGATGACGATATTGTAGATCTGGGCCTCGCCCGCGACCGTCCTCATCTCTGCATATCCGGCCTTCTCCCCGTCAGACTCGATGACAGCCACGTAAATGCTGCCGTCCTTCGACATGACGTCCTTTGTTATCTCATCGGCGCTCCACGGAGAGTCGAAGGATTCCTGCTCTATCCGGGAGATCGCCGGCACATCATAGAGTTTTGCCTGCCTTATGTTCGTTCCCATGACCGCGCCTCTACACCTTTGCCGTTCTGATCCTGTCGCTCAGCGTGCCGGCCCTGAGTTTCTGCTCAGCCTCGGCAAGCCTCATGTACTCGGGCATCAGCCCGTCGTATCCAACGGTCTCTCCGGCCCTTGCCTTTTCCAGCGCGATCTCCGAGACCGGGCCGGCGCTCTGATATCTTTTGTCTCCGGCTGCGAACATGAACGAGCCTTCCGGCAGAGCCCCCTCTATTATCCCGCCGTACGCGTCTATGCCGTCGCCCGTGAAATACACAGCTGCCCCGTCGTGCTCCCCGAGACGCGCCCTGAGCTCTTCGAGCAGCTCTTCTATCATGTACTGCTTTTCTTCGAGCACGGGCACGAGAGACTCCGCCTCACGGTCTGCCTCGAAGACCGCAGCGTATGTCTGGTGCCTTCTGGCGTTGATGACCGGTACGATAAGCCGCGCCCCTGCGGACACGGCATCCGCAAGAGCTCCTTTTGCAAGAGCCTCCGTCGATGATACCCCGATGCACGGAAGGCCGAGCATCTGTGCCATCGTCCGCGCCGTGGTGACGCCTATCCTTATGCCGGTAAAGGATCCCGGACCGACGGAGGCTGCCATGTGCGTGAGATCGTCTTTGCCGATCCCGGCTTTTGTGACCGCTTCGTCGATGAGGGATATCATTCCTCTGAGATGGTTCATCTCCTCGGTCGATGAGGCATGCCAAATCCTGCCGTCATCATCGATGACGGCGGCCGATCCGTATCTCCCTGTAGTCTCAAGCGCCAGTATCTTCATGTGCTTCAGTAGATCTCTGCAGTCCTTTCGTTCTCGCTGCCGCCGTAGCTGAGGCTCACGATGAGTGAATCCTCCGGCAGCACGTCGGCGGCTATGTCCGCCCACTCTATGACGCAGACCCCGTCTCCGTCGAGCATGTCCTCAGCCCCTATGTCGAGCAGTTCGTCTCCGCTTCCGAGCCTGTACACGTCGAAGTGGTAAAGCGGCAGCCTGCCGCTTCTGTACTCCCTGATTATGGTGAAGGTCGGACTGCTGATCTCCTCTTTTACGCCCAGCCCCTCGGCGATGTATCTGGTCAGCGCGGTCTTGCCCGTGCCGAGGTCCCCGATAAGAGCCACGACATCACCGGGCTCAAGAGCGTCTGCGATCTCAAGGCCCAGTGCGCGCGTGTCGGCTTCGGATTTCAGTTTTTCAGTCCTGTGTCTTATTTTATTCAAGCTCTTTTGTTTCTTCTGCCCTTACGGTCCTGCCACTTCCGTGCAGCAGACCGGATATCCTCTTGTAAAGCAGGAATGTGAAAACCGCGTTGAGGCCTGCCTTAAGAAGGTTGAACGGGATGATGACCGTAGGTATCATCGCGATGACCGCTTCCCTCGGAGCTCCCATGTAGACCGGCGTCACTATGATGTTCATGATGCACATCACGACGACCGTGACGATCACTCCTGTCACGAGAGCCTTTACCGCCGTCTTCTTGGTCTTGTTGCGGCGGTATATCATTCCGATGATCACGGCAACTATGCCGGTAGCCACGAAGTGCATCAGAAATCCGTAGAGCCCGTCCCCTCCGAGTCCGAACGCCTGGATCAGACATACTATCAGCGTAACTATCAGTCCTTCGACAGGTCCGTACGCGAACGCCGTGATATAGATCGGCACATCGGCCGGATCATACACCAGGAAAGGCGCCGGCGGGAAAGGTATCCTGATGAGCAGGAGCAGTACCGCGGATACAGCCGTCATCATGGCCAGTCTCGCGATCTTGGCAGTGTTGTTCTTTTCGTTGTTCATAACATATTCCTCCTTCTTGTATCATGAACGGATGGAATCTGTCAGGCATCAATAATGGCCCTGAAGTCATTCAAGGCCATTCATCACAAGTCTTTTGCAATGTCATGTTTCTTTCATCCGGACTATACCGTCGGTACCGGATTCTCACCGGTTCAGCCTCTCGGCTCGCGGACTTGAGCTTTCGCTGTCACCGCCGGTGTGGACTTTCACCACGCCCTGAAACAGATTATTCTATTGAGCAGTAACGGTCTATGCGCAGCAGATGCCGAAAATGACATCAGCGTAGATGTGAGCCATCTTCATGAATGACTCTATGCTGAGTCTTTCGTCTGCCTTGTGCATCGTGCTTTCCTCGTACGGGAACAGCGCTCCGAACGCGATGATATTGCCTACCGCCTTGGCGTACGTGCCTCCGCCCGTGGTAAACGGCTTCGATTCGAAGTCGCCTGTAGCATTCCTGTAGGCTTCCATCATCGTCACGACAACCGGATCGTCAGGCTCCACGTAGACAGGTTCGTGGACCATCCTTCCGACGACGCCGACCCTGCCGGATCCGAGCGTTTCCTCAATGGCTCCCATAACCTGATCATCCGTACAGCTTACCGGATAGCGTATGTTGACTGTGACCGTCGCGAGTTCTTCATTAATATTAGCCATTCCGACGTTAAAAATCAATGGCCCCGACGGTTCGTCCTCAAAGAAGCAGCCCATCCTTTCTCCGTGAAGATCGAAGCCGATATGATCGTTGTAGAACGCAATGAAGTCATTGAGCTCTTCGCCGGCAAACCCTATCCTGCCGAGGAACTCCATGAGTATGCTGACGGCATTGAGTCCGAGCTCCGGATGCGCTCCGTGGGCGGCGGCGCCTTCCGTTTCCACGACGAGCGCGCTGCCCTGCTTTCTCGTCCTTATGATGTGACCCGTCTCTTCGGAGTAGAGCCTCGCCCTGTCCGTGATCAGCCCGTACTGCTCTTTATTGCCGGATATGACAGCCCTTGCGCTTGCGGGCACAGCGTTCGGAGCCGTGCCGCCCTCGAGCTTTGTGAGCCTCAGCTCGTCCTTTGCCGGCTTTGATGTGAACTTCTGGGCAAAGTCGAATACCAGTATGCCCATCTCTCCGTTCACCACCGGAAAATCCGCGTCCGGAGTAAAGCCTGCCGACGGCTTTCCGAAGTTCTCCAGATAGTGTTCGATGCTTACGGATCCGGTCTCTTCATCCAGGCCGAGGACTATCCTGATATCCTTATGAGGCACGATGCCTTCTTCCTTCAGAGCCTTGAGCGCGTAAAGCACGGCGACCACGGGTCCCTTGTCATCGGATGTGCCCCTGCCGTAAAGAAAGCCGTCCTTTTCGGTCATGGTGAACGGGTCGTTTGTCCAGCCCGTGCCGACCGGCACTACATCCAGATGACCTGCGATGCAGAAGTACCCTTCGCTGCCTTCTGCCGATCTGTACTCTATATGACCGGCGTAGTTATCGTCGTTATGCGTCTCGAACCCGAGCTCTCTTCCTGTCCTGAGCATGTGCTCGAGAGCGTCCTGGACGCCCTTGCCGAAAGGATATATCTCCCCGTCGGCCGTCCTGACAGCGTCGGAGTTCACGCTCTGGCAGCTGACGGACTCGCCGAGAGTCCTGATCATGTCTTCCCTGTATGAATCAAGCCTTTCTGAATATCCCATCAGTCTTATCCTTCTTCCCCGCTGTCTTCCGTATTTTCCGTATCCTCGGAGTTTCCTCTGTTATCTTCGTTCCCGGCCGGAGACCGTTTTTCGCTGTCAGCGTTCCCGCTCTCCGCGTCCTCTATGTCTTCGAGCTTTCTCGCCTCGGTCTCGCCCGCCGTCACATACTCCGTGACCGGCTTGCCCCCCTTGATGGTCGAAAGCGTCACCGCTCTTACAACATTGCCCGTATCGTCGAAGTTGAATACGCCCGTGGCGCACTTCAGGTCCCTGATCCCGCGCAGCGCGTTCCTGACCTCGGCTCTGATCTGGCTGATCTCCGGAGGGTCGTCGCTGTTCATGGCGTTGATCACCTTTGAGTTGTGTATGGCGTTTATGACCAGCAGATACGAATCATATCCGAGCGCCGCGTTGTCGGTCGGAACATCATCCACCCCGTATCTGTTGGCGTATTCGATCTGGAATCTCTGAGCCTCTTCGGTCGCTGTATCCGATGTGTCGTCAGTCTTTGAAAGCACGGATTCATACGGGAAAACCACTTTTATTTTCTTGTGTTTCTTCATCATCGAGACGAAGGCTGCATCTCCCCAGTTCCTTGTGCCCAGATATGTCACATCCGTCATTTTCATTTTTTCGGCCAGGGCAAAGAACGTGTCCATCTCCTCAGGTCCCATGGAGACGAAGCATACATCGGCTCCGGAGGATCTGACCTGCCTGAGGGCGTCCTTCATCTCTTTCTCTTCAGGCTGTATCTCCGTCTTTGTTTTGACGGTCCTGTCTCTCTTGCCTCTGAGTTCCTTTATCCTGTCATAGAATCCGTCGAGCAGCGCCGAAGTGCTCGTGTCGTTCTTTACAGTGATCACGCCTATGCCTTTCGCTCCCAGCTTTTTGCATGCGTATTCGGCAAGTCCTTCGCCCATCTGCGAATCGGTCATGCAGGCCCTGAAGTAGTAATGACTGCCCTGTGTGATCAGAGGATTAGTGGCCGACGGAGTGATCGCCGGCACCCCGGCTTCATCGACATAGTCTGAGATCGCAAGCGACGAGGCGTCTCCTGCAGTTCCTATGATCGCGACAGGATTCATCTCCAGAAGGCCCTGGATCGCGGTGTTCGTGGCGCTTACGGATGACTGCGTGTCGATCTTTACGAGCTCCACTTTGTATCCGTCCACGTTATTGTAGATGCTGTTGGCCAGTTCGATGCCCTTCAGTTCAGACTTTCCCTTGTCTGCATATCTGCCGGTCTGCGGCTCTATGACGCCTATCGTTATCGTCGGGACCGACTGCTTATCGGGATCCGATCCGGTGATATACGTCTGCCTGAAGCTGTTGTATGTGGTACAGCCGCACAAAGCAAAGACCATGCCGGCAGCGACAGCAGCCAGCAGGGCCGTTCTGAGATATGATCTTTTTACTCTTCTTTTCCTATCCACTTATGTTTTCTCTTATCGCCCGGGTCATCTCTCCGAGTGTGGTCATGTCGTTGGCGCTCCTTCTCAGAGCCGCCGCTCCCGGCATGCCCTTCGTATAGCGCGGTATGTACTTTCTGAATTCCCTGACCCCGGTGTCCTCGCCCTTCAGATCGCACAGCATCTCAAGATGCCTTATCATCATGGCTTTTCTCTCATCAGGCGCCGGAGCGGGCGGAACGGGCTCTCCTCTGTACGCGCAGCACAGGTCCCTGAATATCCACGGATTGCCGAGCGCGCCGCGTCCTATCATGACCATGTCGCAGCCTGTCGCAGAGAGCATGCTCATGCCCTCCTCCGCCGTGGTTACATCGCCGCTTGCTATCACCGGTACGGACACGGCTTCCTTCACCTTTCTTATGATGTCCCTGTCGACGGTGCCGCCGTAGTACTGTCCGCGCGTCCTGCCGTGGACCGCTACCGCAGCGCAGCCTCCCGCCTCTGCCGCCCTTGCGACCTCAGGGGCGTTGGCCTCATCTTCGGTGAAGCCCTTTCTTATCTTGACCGTCAAAGGCTTCGAGCTTGCGGCAGCTGTCGCCTTCACTATTTCGTACACGAGGTCCGGATCCCTCATCAGAGCAGATCCGTCGCCCGAGCGCACTACCTTCGGCACAGGGCATCCCATGTTGATGTCGAGCACCCTGTTCGGGAGAGGATCGAGCTCGCGCGCGGCAAACGCCATCACCTCGGGCTCGCTTCCGAATATCTGTATTGCCGTCGGGCCGGCGCCCTCCGGTATGTAAGTCAGTCTGCCTGTCTTGTTTCCGCCGTAGTACAGGCCCTTGGCGCTCACCATCTCGGTATATGTGAGAGCGGCGCCCTGCTCTTCGCAGAGAGTCCGCATCACGGCGTCGGTGAATCCCGCCATGGGAGCAAGGATCCACGGGTTCTTCAGTTCCAGATCGCCTATCTTCATCAGCCCTGCAGGACTCTCTTCTTGTTGAGTCCCCTGTTCTTTTCGTGGATCATCTGAAGTCCGTCGAGCGTAAGTCTCCTGTCGATCACATCTATGCAGGATACTCCGCTTTCGACCATGGTAGCCATACCGCCGGTCGCCACGACTTTTATGTCCTCAGGGCCGCAGCCGAGCTCATCGCACATTTCTTTCTTCATGCCGTTTATCATGTGCTCGGTGAAGCCCATGTGACCGAAAACGAGGCCCGATCTCATTCCTTCGCTCGTATTCCTTGCGATGAAGCTTCCCGGGATCTCGAGGTCTACGTTCGGCAGCTTGGCAGTGTGCTCGAAAAGAGCCGCGGCCTGTGTCTTCATGCCCGGCGCGATCGCGCCTCCGAGGAATATCCCTTCCGATGATACGCACGAGAAGGTGGTGGCAGTTCCGAAGTCGACGATGATCAGGTTGCCGCCGTACCTCGTATGGGCCGCGACCGCATTCACGATACGGTCGGCTCCGAGCTGGCGCGGATCGTCGTATCTGACCTTGATCCCTGTCTTTATGCCCTGCTCGACCACGACAGGATTCCTGTCGTAGTATTTGAGGCACATGTGCTCAAGCGTGAACAGCAGGGAAGGAACTACCGACGAGATGATGACATCGTCGATATCCCCGGCGCTGATCTTCGCATAGTTGAACATTGAATTAATGATGGTCCCGTACTCATCGGCGGACCTGTTGTTGTCCGTCGCAAGCCTCCAGCTCTCGACGAGCCTGTCGCCCTCGAACACTCCGAGCACGATATTGGTATTGCCCACATCTATGGCAAGCAGCATGTCAGTCCTCCTCCAGTCTCTTGAGAGCAAGGGCCATCGTAAGCCCCGGTATGACGCGGTTGGCCGTCATCTCGGCTCCGAGTATCTCGTTGGCTTTTTTCAGCCTGTACTGCACGGTATTGTTATGTATGTTCATGAATTCCGCCGTCCTGTTGCTGTTCATGCCCGCGTCGAGCACGAAGGTGGACAGCGTGTCGATGAGCATCCTGCCCTTGTTCTGCGACACCTCTCTTTCGAAAGGCTCCAGCAGGTCCAGATACATCTTTCTCTGCTGCTGCGAGCCGGTCTGCATGTATACGCAGTCGCTCATCATGGATATCTCATATTTGGAGAAGACCCTCTTGAAAGGGAACACCCTCTCCATGTATCTGCTCGTTTTGTTTATCATCTTGAAGCCGTCCACGCAGGCCTCGAGAGTCTCCATTCCCGTGATATGGAATATCCTCTCGTCCCTGCACGCGGCTTTCAGTTCATCGAACATCGCCAGACATGCGTTCTTGGTCTCTATGCCTCTCTCCTGTCCGCCTTCGACATAGACTATGCCGTATATCTCGTCCGCCTCGATGGTGACCAGCAGCCCGAAGTCCGATTCCTTTCTGTGCCTGTCGAGTATCTCAGGGAATCTGTCCTGATCCTCGCGCGCGTCCTTGATGTAGAATGCGCTGGTGAACTGCATGCCGCGGAGTCCCGACTCATCGAGCAGGGTATGGCAGAAGGATATGTCGCCTCTTACCGCGGACTTTATGAATTCGGCTCTCGAATCCCTGTCCGGAGTGTACTTCCACATGCCTATCGCGAGCTCTATGGTCTGGGCCAGCTTGCTCATCTCGGCAGCCGAGTACTCGTCCTCGTTGTCCACTATGACGAGAATGTATCTGCTGTCCTTTATGTTGATGAAGCCCCAGTATGTCACTACGCTCTCGATCTCGACGCGCGTAAATCCGTTCATGCTGAACGCATCGAGCTTGCGGGCGGCCTGGACTGCATCCTCGATCTTTACCAGGTGCCTCGTCTCGACAGTGAGTATCGTATTGAACTCCTCTGTCATGAGCACGACCTGATAGTTGTTGTGCATCGCCGCTTCGCGAAGTGCCGCGGGAAAGCTGCTGTGCTTTTCGAAGTTCAGAAGATGATAGATCGAATTGTTGAGTATATTGTCGCTGTAATTCTCGCCGTAGAGGATCTTGTCGAGCACCTGCTCGATAAGCATCGAATACGTGGCGTTGCCGTTATCCGTGATGGTGATGAGCGGGAGGCCCGCATCCTCGGCCGCGCGGATCACATCCGGCGCCACCCTGACAACGCCCTTTTCGTTCAGATATACGACAAGAGCGCTGATGCCTTTCCTGCCCAGAGCAGTCACTGCCGCCTTCTGCGCTTCCGTATCGTCCCTGCTGGTCCAGAAGTGAGTGATGACCATCTGCTCGCTGACGCCGTTTCTCTCGACGCCCATGCCGAGATCGTCCTCGTCAAGAACGGATACCGATCTCACCCGTCTTGAGCATCCATCGCTGCAGGCAAGCACTCGGCTTCCTCTGAAAGCATCAAGTTTAAGGCAGTCGTTTACACTTATCTTCATTGGGTTCTCCCCTATTCGTCTTCTTTCTTTTCCGGCTTTTCAGACTTTTCAGGCGTTTCAGGCGTTTCCTTTTTTTCGCCGGCATCCGCCTTGTCTTCCGGCTTTTCCTCCGGCTTCGGAGCAGGCCTTTTCCTGAGTTCGCTGAGGTCCTTAGGCTCGACCCTGCGGTCTATGCCTTTGATCTTTTCCTGTATCCTCTCTATCTCTTCCTTTCTCTCAAGCCTCTCCTGCTCTTCTATGCGGGCAGCCTCTTCAGCTTCCTTCTTGTTCTTGAGCGCGAGCTTTTTACTTAAGCTCTCGACCTCTTTCTTTATGCCTTCAGGATCGATCTCTCCCGTGAACAGCCTCTCGAACTGGTCGCCGTCGAGCGTCTCGACCAGAAGCAGGGCCTGAGCGACTCTCTCGAACGCCGCGTCGTTTTCCGTAAGGATCTTCCTCGTGTCGTCATAGCACTCGTTCAGAAGTCTCCTGATCTCATGGTCGACCTCGGACGCGACCTCTTCAGAGTAGTTCTGGCGTGTCGAGAAGTCCCTGCCGAGGAACACCTCGTCGCTCGAGCTGAAGGATACCGGCCCGAGCTTTTCGCTGAAGCCGTATTTCGTGATCATCTGACGAGCGATCTCCGTCGCTCTTTCGAGGTCGTTGCTCGCTCCGGTGGATATGTCGTCGAGCTTGAGCTCCTCCGCGACGCGGCCGCCAAGCAGATGCTTGATATTATTGATCATGTGGCCCCTGGTCTCGAAGAACCTGTCCTCCTCAGGCAGCCACATCGTGAAGCCGCCCGCCATGCCTCTAGGTATGATGGTGATCTGGTGGACCGGATCGGCATCCGGCGTCGATCTCATGACTATGGCGTGGCCAGCCTCATGATACGCCGTGAGCTTCTTTTCCGCTTCCGAAATGACTCTGGATTTTTTCTGAGGTCCTGCCATGACCTTGGTCGTGGCCTCTTCGATCTCATCCATCCTGATCTTTGTTCCGTTGCGGCGCGCTGTAAGCAGCGCGGCCTCGTTGATGAGGTTCTCTATGTCGGCCGGCGAGAATCCCGGCGTCCTCTTCGCGAGGATCTCAGGGGAGACATCATCCGCCAGCGGCTTGTCCTTGGTATACAGTCTGAAGAGCTCTTCTCTTCCCTTGATGTCCGGCATGTTGATAACGACCTGCCTGTCGAATCTGCCCGGTCTCAGAAGAGCCGGATCGAGTACGTCAGGCCTGTTGGTCGCGGCAAGGATGATGATGCCAATGTTGCCGTCGAATCCGTCCATCTCGACGAGCAGCTGGTTGAGGGTCTGCTCTCTTTCGTCGTTGCCGCCGCCGAGGCCGGCGCCCCTGCGTCTGCCCACTGCGTCGATCTCATCGATGAAAACGATGCACGGCGCGTTCTTCTTGGCTTCGGCGAAGAGATCCCTTACACGGGAAGCGCCGACGCCGACGAACATCTCGACGAAGTCGGAACCGGATATGGTAAAGAAAGGCACTCCCGCTTCACCGGCGGTAGCCCTGGAGATATACGTCTTTCCTGTGCCCGGAGGGCCCACGAGCAGTACGCCCTTAGGTATCCTTGCGCCGAGCTTGCTGTACTTGGAAGGGTTTTTGAGGAAGTCGACTATCTCGGAGAGCTCGACCTTTTCCTCCTCGAGGCCCGCCACATCGGCAAAGGTGATTGCCTTGCCGTCGTTCTTGTACAGCCTCGCCCTGTTCTTGCCGAACTGGAACGCCTGCTTGTTGCCTCCCTGGCTCATCATGAAGTAGAACAGGAAGCCCATCGCCGCGATCATCAGTATCGTCGGCATCAGGTTGAGCAGAGTATATTCGCTCTTAGGCGGCTCGCTGTCGAGCTCTATCTTTCCCTCCTCGAGCATGGGATTGAGCGTCGTCTCTTCGAGCCAGCTGATCTCGACAAGAGAAGGAGCGTATGTGACCTCTCTGGTGCCGTCCTTCTTTGTGCCTGTCAGCTTTCTCTCAGTGATGTTTATGCTCTCGAAATCACCCTTTTCAAGATGCTGGGCGAACTGCGAGAACTTGACCTCCTTTATGTCGGAGTTCTGTGCGAAGTTGCGGAACATCATCGACATGCTGAGCACGACGATAAATATTATCAGGTATGTACCTGCGCTGCGTCCGAAGTTTTTCAATTTATTTTATTTCCTTTCCCCTTGGATTTTTCTAATTGCGGTACTAAAAACAATGCAAAATTTGTGTCCCGAGCACAAATTTTATCACATGGATTCCCCTAATTCAATGAGAAGCACCCTTTCTGTTGTGTCGGAAATCTGATATTTTTGTGAAAATCTGCCCTTTTTCTTTTCTCTCTCCCCACTGAAGTGCGGGCTCGGCAGTATCCACAGCACCTCGCTGCCTATGGCGGCCATCAGCATGCTGTCTCTCGCGTTCCTGTTCACCTTGGAATCGACGAGAAGATCCTGTATCTTCTTGCTGCCGTTCTTCATCGGCAGATAGTCTCCGCCGAGCCTTGTCCTGATCACTATCTCCCCTATGCTGCCGGGGTGATCGGCGTTGAACTTGTCGAAGTCGAAGGCTGCGTAAGGCTGATCCTCGTCAGGCTCGAATTCCCTTGCCATGACGACCTGAGGCCATATTTCGATGCTCTCGTCCGGCCTGATGATCTCCTCCTCTGCCGAGAAGACGAGCTTGTCGTATTCCCTGTACGCTCTGATTCCGAGCGGCAGGTCGATGCCGGCTGACGGGTGGTCGCTGTACATCAGTTCCATTACAGAATTCACTGTCTCGAACGTCGCATACGACTCCAGTCCGAGCACCTCCAGCATCATCCTGACTATCCTGCTGTTCACAGGAGGCGGATTCTCCTTTGCCTTCCTGAGATCGATCACGGCCCTTTCCTTCTCATCGTCGAAGCTTATGTCGTCGGCATACTCGTTCAGCGAGATCTCCCTGAGCAGCATGTCGTCCATGTAGGCCAGACCTGCGTAGCGCCTCAGGTGCTCCCTGATCTTAGGATTGTAGTTCTTTTCGAGATAAGGTATCAGCTCGTTCCTTATGCGGTTCCTGGCATAGCTGTTGTCGCTGTTCGAAGCGTCGATATTGGGACGGAGCCTGTTCACTCTGATGTATTCATCTATGTCCTTTCTTTCTACGGACAGAAGAGGTCGCACGATGAGATATCCCCCCTCGGACATCCTTGCCGCCGGTATTCCCGCAAGCCCGTGTGGGCCGGTGCCCCTGAGCAGCCTGAAGAGTACCGTTTCCGCCTGATCGTCCGCGTTATGGGCGAGCGCGATCATTATCCGGTCTCCCGGAAAGCCCTCATCCTCCAGGCTGCGGGCAACGTCATCGAATATCTCGTATCTGATGATCCTGCCGGCCTCCTCGACCGATATCCCCGCCTCCTCAGCGAGCTCGCTGCATGAAGCCTCGTACAGCTCCATCTCAAGATCCATGCGGTCGCATATCTCCCCGATATGCGCGGCCTCGTCATCCGCCTCCGGCCTGAGCTTGTGGTTGACATGCACCGGTACTATCATCAGGTCGAGCATGTCGGCGATGCTGACAAGAGCATGCAGCAGGCACAGCGAATCCGGACCTCCCGACACTCCTGCAACCACCGCTGAACCCGGTTCGATCAGCTCGCTGTCTATCAATGTTTCGATTATGTGATCTCTTTTCATTATGTTTCTATTTTGATCTCTGTTCTGTTACTGTTGCTGTTTCTGCACATCTTCGGTCTGTCAGATGCCGAAGAAGCGCTTTCCGTTCTCAGTCAGCACGCGCGCCGTCTCGTCGTATTCCATCCCTTTCAGCAGGGCCATGCGCCTCACTATGTGTTCGATATACGGCGGCTTGTTCGGCCTGCCGCGCAGAGGCTCCGGAGCCATGTACGGCGCGTCGGTCTCGGACATCAGGTATTCTATCGGAAGCTGCCTGACTACCTCGGCCGCCTTCTTTCCGTTTTTGAAGGTCACAGGCCCTCCGAGGGACATGGTCGCCCCGAGTTTTGCATACTGCAGTGCGAGCTCCGGCGATCCCGAGAAGCAGTGCATCTGCACCCTCGCGTCAGGCTCTGTGCCGCCGCCGGCCGCCGGCCTTTCAGGAAACCAGGTCTTTCGCTCATCCGAGAAAGCCCCTTCTTCCTTTAATATATCCATGGTCAGCTGATGAGCGTCCCTCGTGTGGATCATTATCGGCATCCTGAGCTCGTTGGCGAGCCTTATCTGCCTGCGGAAAAGCTCCTGCTGCTCGTCCCTGTCATCCGTGCCGTAGTAGTAATCGAGTCCGATCTCTCCTATTGCAACAGCCTTCGGATGCGCAGCGAGTTTTCTGATCTCTTCCAGATCCGCCTCAAGTCTCGCATCTGCCGCCCTTCTCTTTTCAGGGTCATCGCCGCAGATGCCTTCATAATCCCGGGCGTGATCCGGATGTATACCCACCGCGGCATAGCACCACGGATAGTCGTCAGCATCCTTCAGCGCGAGCTTCGCCGCCTCCACACAGTCGGCCACATCGATGATGCAGCCCACATCGGACGCCTCTATCTCCGCCGCAAGCCCCCTGCGTTCCTCTTCGGTATATTTTTCAAAATTCAGATGTGTATGCGCGTCGAAAAGCATTTTTGACTCCCCGGGCCGTTTCTACGGTGTAAACTCCGGCCCTGTTCCGGAACAATTACACCATTTGACACAAATCCCATTTATAACCGCCTGATTCGGGCCCGGATGGTGTAAAAATCTGCAATTATGCCGGATCCATACACCGTATTTGCGGAAATCGGGTGTATGGATCCGTGTGTTCCGGCAAATATTACACCATTTGCCGGTCAGAATGATCAAATCTTCCGAAAAATACTAAAGGATGGTGTATCGATTTACCATTTCTATGAAAAATTACACCATCCTCGCTTTCAATTCGTTATTGTGCAGCTGCAGACCCGCGGATCTGCATCAGCCTCTCCTCTATTTCGCTGCGGCGGCTCCGAGAGCGTACAGCTCTTCGAGTTCCTTGTCGATGTCGAGTCTCGGGAAGAGCATGTCGCCCTTCTCCACTTTGCATCCGTCCATCTTGTAGAATTCGAACGCATCCTCCCATACGACCGGAACATCAGCGAGTCCGAGCTGTTCTCTCATGCGGTCGGTCGTCGTATGCATGTACGGCTCGATCAGAATGGAAACTATTCTCAGGGCTTCGGCGAGGTTCCTCATGACGGTGTCGAGCTCGGCCTTCTTCGATTCGTCTTTGGCGAGCACCCACGGCGTCTTCTCGTCGATGTACTTGTTGGCGCGCCTTACGAGCACCCATATATCCTCGAGAGCCATGTTGAACTGGAATTCGTCCATGTTTGCCGCGACCCTGTCGGCAGTGGATGTGGCCAGAGCGATGAGCTCCTCATCGACGGCGTCCTTCGTCGCTGCTTCAGGCACGCTGCCTCCGCAGTATTTCTGTATCATCGAGACGGTTCTCGAGAGCAGATTGCCGAGGTCGTTCGCGAGGTCGAAGTTCATGCGTCTGAGCATGACCTCGTTCGTGAAGGTGCCGTCCTGTCCGAATGTGTACTCTCTCAGCAGGAAGTACTTGAGGGCGTCGATGCCGTAGCGGTCGATAAGAACGACCGGATCTATCACATCCTGTCCCTTTGCAGCCTTCGACTTGCTGACCTTCTCTCCTCCCATCAGGAGCCAGCCGTGTCCCCTGACCTGCTTAGGAAGAGGCAGGTCAGCGCTCATCAGCATCGCAGGCCATATGAGCGAGTGGAACCTTACGATCTCCTTTCCGACAAGATGGCAGTCGCAAGGCCAGTATTTTTTGAACTTTTCGGTCTCCTCCGGTCCGCCGAGGGCTGTCACATAGTTTGAGAGCGCGTCGACCCACACGTACATGACGTGCTTCGGATCGTTCGGCACAGGGATGCCCCAGTCGAAGGATGTACGGGATACGCAGAGGTCCTCCATGCCCTGCTCGACGAAAGCTACCATTTCGTTGCGTCTTGTCTCAGGCACCAAAAAGTCCGGGTTTTCCCTGAAGAGTTCGAGAAGCCTGTCGGCATACTTTGACATCCTGAAGAAATATGCCTCTTCACTCGCCTTTGTGACAGGTCTGCCGCAGTCCGGGCAGCAGCCGTCCACGAGCTGGCTTTCTGTCCAGAACGCCTCGCATTCCTTGCAGTAGAGTCCCTCATAAGTTCCGAGGTAGATGTCGCCCTTGTCGTACATCCTCTTCCAGATCTCCCGGACTCTCTCCATGTGTCTCGGCTGTGTGGTCCTGATGAAGTCATCGTAGCTGATCTCCATCGTCTCCCACAGTTCGAGTATGCCGTCAACGATCTCGTCGACGTACTCCTGAGGAGTGACGCCCTTTTCGATCGCTTTTGTCTGTATCTTCTGGCCGTGCTCGTCGGTCCCCGTCAGGAACATGACGTCATAGCCCTGCAGTCTCTTGAAGCGCGCCATGGCGTCTGCCATGACCGTGCAGTATGTGTGTCCGATATGCAGATTCGAACTCGGATAGTAGATAGGTGTCGAAATGTAATATGTCCCTTTGTTTTCCATGTTTTGCCTTCCCCGCTCGAATGAGAGCGTTCTTATCTGAAACCAACATTAAGATTGTACCATAAGCGGCCTTCCGTGTCATTTACAATTGCTTTCCCTCATGTCCCTGCAGTGGACCTCCTCGAGTCTCTCGCTTGCGGCCGTCCTGGCGATGATGAGCTTTATGAGCCTGTCGAGTCCCGAGCCTTCAGTGTAATCCGCCGCCTCGATATAGCGTATCCTGTTTTCCGCCAGCATCCTGAGGACCCTGTCCTTGCTGCCGGTCGTCGGATCGTATACACCGACGGAATAGCCTCCGTAGGAGTTGACGAGCTTCATGCACGGTATGTCCGTCTCGCTGTCTCCGATATACACCATGTTCCTGAACGGTATCCTTATTTCTTCAGGTGCGAACGAGTCGTTGACCGCGTCGTCGTTCTCATCGAGCACGCCCTTGGATATGCGGAAGAGGAACTGCGTCTTGCCCGTGTAGTTGACCACCTGGGCAGGCCAGATCGCGACGCCGTCCTCATCATAGCAGAACGAGCTCGCGTATATCCTTTCGAACTCGCCGGCGACCTCGGTCCCCTCTATCATCTCCCTGAGTCCCGACGAGAGTATGTAGTGTTCGACTATGACTCCCTCGGCGTCTCCGTAGTCCCTCACCCTGGAGAACCACTCCTTGACGCCCGGATACAGCTTGACCCTGGCGCCGTAGCTTTCGAGCATGTCTCTCCTGAAGATCTCCTTGCCGCGGGCCTTCCTGAGCATCAGGAACATCCACGCGAGAGTAGGATCCATGTTCCGTTCCGCCGCGAACGCGTTCGACTCCGCCCAGAACTTCTCCTGGTCCTCATAGTCTATGGCCTGCAGATAGCCCTGAGCCTGCATATTGTCCGGCGAGAGCGTCTTGTCGAAGTCATAGCATATGGCCATGACCGGCCTGTCTTCCTTTGTCTTTCTTTCGTACTTTTGCATGCCGCTCCTTTGATCCGTCTCCTCTCTTTCAGTGAGTTTAATTGTATCACACGAAGCCGCGGTATGAGGGCAAAAAACGCACCGGAACGTGTGCCCCGGTGCGTGTCATGCTGTTCACAGCTTTTTTCAGGAACTGTATCTGTCCCGGTCCTCTAACGCGCTTCGATCAGCTCTATCGCGAAATTGAGAGCCTTGTCCGCCATCTGATGGTTGCAGTCGAAGGTGACCGTCCTGTCGTCGATCGCTGTAACGAGCGCGTCGAAGGGTCTGCCGAGAGTATCCTGGAGCATCACCTGGTCTCCGACCTCAAGATCATCGGATCCCGCGACCGTCTCTTTGTCCACAGTGATGACCAGCATATCCTGATGATGTCCGTAAGCGTCTTCAGGCTCGAGGTGCACCTCGATCTTTTCACCCGGCTCGAGCTCCGCCACTGCGCGGTCGAAGCCTTTTATCATCTGGCCGATGCCGCATACGAACTCGAGAGGCACTCCCCTCTCATAGCTCGACTCGAACTGCTCTCCGTCGTCAAAGGTTCCGACGTAGTGGACTTTTACAGTCTTTCCTACGTTCTTTCCCTCGAAGAGATACTGAGGCTCGCCGCAGCCCGGGCATCCGGAGCAGCCGCCTGCATCGGCGCATCCGCCGCAGCCGGCATCATCGTGGTGATGATCGTGACCGTGCTCATTGCCGTGCTCATGATGATGATCGCAGTTGACGCCCGTATCGGCGAGATCGCCTCTGAGCCATGCTTCGACTGCCGCATCGGCGGATCCTTCTGCTCCTGCGCAGATCTGCAGGCCCGCGGCAGTAAGAGCATCTTCGGCTCCCTGTCCCATGCCTCCGCAGATAAGAGCATCAACGCCCCTGTCCGCGAGCAGGTCTGCCAGAGCCTCGTGGCCCGTGCCGTTCGTGTCCATGATGCTGCCGGATACGATCTTTCCGTCCTCGACTTCATAGATCTTGAATGTTTCCGTATGACCGAAATGCTGGAACACATTCCCGTCTTCGTAAGTTACGGCTATTCTCATTTTTTGCAATGCTCCTTTGGACTATTTCTGCTGTCTTCCGATCTCGAGGCCCATCCTGAACGCCTCGACGTTCGGAGCGATCAGCTTTTCCTTGGCAGCGAACTTGTGCTCGATGCCCTTGATGATGACCTCCTCAGGCACAGCGTCAGTGGCTCCGACGTATACGCCGAGCATGATGACGTTCAGTGCCCTCGGATTGCCGATATCTATCGACATCTGCGTTACAGGTGCCTTGATGACCTTGATATCGTCTCTCTCGATCGGATCTGTAACGATGGTGCTGTTCACGAACAGTGTCCCGCCCGGCTTGAGGTTAGGCAGGAACTTGTGCAGCGAAGGTCCGTTCATTACCACGAGGTCCTCGAGCGCGTAGCTGACCGGCGCTCCGATCGGCTCGTCCGAGATGACTACGTAGCAGTTTGCCGTGCCGCCTCTCATGGCAGCTCCGTATGAAGGGAAGAATGTGACGTTGAGGTCTGTAGCCTGCGAAGTGGCTTCCGCAAGGAGCTTTCCCATCGTCATTACTCCCTGTCCGCCGAATCCGGCGATCATAAGATTTCTTTCCATGGTCCGCCTCCTTTACTGCTTCTTCTCGCCGCCGTCCCTGAATACTCCGAGCGGATACTCAGCGAACATCTTCTCTCTGAGGAAGTCGAGTGACTTCAGCGGATCGAGTCCCCAGTTGGTCGGGCAGCTCGTCACGATCTCTACGATGCTGTAGCCCTTGCCGTCGAGCTGGTACTGGAACGCCTTCTTGATGGCGTTTCTTGCCTTGATGACGTTCTGCGGCGTATCGCAGCTCACTCTCTCGATGTAGTAAGGAGCAGTCAGCTGGTTGATGATCTCCGACATGTGCATCGGATATCCGTGCTGTTCAGGATCACGGCCGCCCGGCGTAGTCGTCGACTTCATTCCCACGAGCGTGGTAGGCGCCATCTGGCCGCCCGTCATGCCGTATATGCCGTTGTTGACGAAGATGACCGTGAAGTTCTCGCCTCTGTTGGCAGCAGACAGCGTCTCGGCGAGTCCGATGGCAGCGAGGTCTCCGTCGCCCTGGTATGTATATACGAGCGAATCCGGGGAGCTTCTCTTGATGCCTGTCGCCACAGCGCCGGCCCTGCCGTGAGCCGCGATGGTCTCATCGCAGGATACATAGAACTGTCCGAGTCCGCAGCAGCCGACACCCTCGACTCTTACGAGGTTATCGAGCTGTCCGAGCTCCTCGGCAGCCTCGCCGATGATCTTGTGGATCGTGCTGTGCATGCATCCCGGGCAGAATCCCGAGACTGTATCAGGGAGTATTCCCCTGGTCCTGGTATAGACTTTCTTTTCTTCAGCCATTACAGCACCTCCTTAATGAATTCTTCTGCGCCCTTCATTACCTGGTCGTTGGTAAGAAGCTGTCCACCGGATCTCAGTACCTCGTGGACCGGGCATCTGCCCTGTACCGCATAATCGATATCCCATCTCATCTGAGCCGGGATCGACATCTCTACGTCGATGATGCCCTTGACTCTGTTGAAGTCGAGGTTCTTGAACGCGTCGTATGGGAACGGCGAGACTGTGATCGGTCTGATCATGCCGGCCTTAACGCCCTTCTCGCGGAGCTGTCTGATGACTGCTCTTGAGATACGTGCGCTGATGCCGTAAGCGGCGAACACGATCTCAGCATCGTCCATCATGTACTCTTCGACTCTGATGTCCTTGTCCCATGTCTCGTACATAGCAGCAGCCTTGATGTTCTCCTGCTCCTGGCCGTCACCTACCGAGCCCGGTCTGCAGAAGGCCTGCTGTCCGAGTGGGTGTCCTATGATAGCTCTCGGCAGGAACTTCTCTCTGCACTTCGCGAGTTCTTCATCTGTCTTCATCGGAGGGAGTACCACAGGTTCCATCATGGTGCCCATGACTCCGTCTGTGAGGACGAGGACCGGGTTCTGGTCTCTTTCCGCAAGGTCGAACGCCTCGTAGACCATGTCCACGCACTCCTGCACCGAATCCGGTGCGAGCACGATCATCCTGAATCCTCCGTTGCCGGAAGCCTTTGTGGCCTGCATGTAGTCCTGCTGTGCCGGCTGGATGGCTCCGATGCCCGGGCCTCCTCTCTGAACGTTTACGTATACCATAGGGATACGCGCGGACGCGCAGTAGCTGACGCCTTCGCTGTACAGCGAGATACCGCACGAACTTGACGAGCTCATCGCCCTGATGCCTGTCGACGCGGCTCCGTACAGCATGTTTACGGAAGCGACCTCGCTCTCGCCCTGTACGAACGTGCCTCCCACCTCAGGAAGCCTTCTTGCCATGTACTCAGGGATCTCGTTCTGCGGAGTGATAGGATAGCCTGCAAAGAAACGGCAGCCTGCTCTTACCGCAGCCTCTGCGATCGCTTCTGTTCCTTTCATGAATACTCTTTCTGCCATATCAGTCTCCTTTCCTATCTCCAGACCTCTATCGCCGACTCAGGACAGATCTGGGCGCACATGGCGCATCCGATGCAGTCCTCGGGCCTTACGGAAGTCGCGTAGAGATATCCCTTGGAGTTAACTTTTTCGCCTATCCCGATGCACTTCTTAGGGCACGAGATGACGCAGTAGGAGCATGATTTGCAGGCTTCGCTCGTTATTTCGATTCTTGCCATTAATAAGTCCTCCTTCTCCTGACAATATCTGTTTATACTAATCAACCCATGAGTAGGTCAGGAAGAGATCGATCGGCACAAGGGCCTTATCTGTTTTTGCCTGCGCCTCCTCGAAGATATCTCTCCTGACGCATGCGCTGTTGACGGCGGTGAAGCCGTCGAGCAGCTCGTCGATCTTTTCAAGACCGTCCATGAATTCATTAACGGTAGTTGAATATCCCAGGTTCGGATTGCCGAGGATATATATGTGGTCGAGTCTCATCGATCCGAGTATGTGGCGCATGGTCCCGTCGATGGAATCGACGTCCCTGGTCCACGGCCTGTACGGATTTATGATGTATACGGGAACGGAATCGTCCTTTGAAAGAAGGTCGGCGTACGCGCCCGCGAACTTTGCCGCCTGATGGCCTCCGCCGATGTCGAGCAGGGTGTAGTTGTCCGAGACCAGGGATACCCTGACGCCTCCAACCATGACAGGCGCGTCAAGATACTGGTCCTGATAGATGATGTTCACTCCCTTTTTCGCGAACTCTTCCTTCATGTCGCGCGATCTGTAAAGCGGCTTTGTCTGGTCGAGGTCGAAGAGATCGACGGGCTTTCCGGTCCGCTCAGCCAGTTTGAGAGCGACGTTGAGCACGAGCTCGCTTTTGCCGCTGCCCGCCTCGCCGATAAAGACGAAATTCTTCTTTTCGTCCATCAGTTCTTCGAATGTTTTTTCAGCTTCGTAAAATAGTCCCATTTATAAAAAATGCCGTCCCCTTGCCATTCGGAGCCGGTTCTTCGATATTATCCGCGGGTATGTTCTGACTCGCCGGGGGCATCGTATTCCAGCGCCTCCGACTCTCTTTTTATACCTTATCTGCGCAAAAAACTCAAGTGAAATGTTAGTGAGTCAAAAGGGACGGTTCTTTTTGAGTCAAAAGGGACGGTTCTTTTTGACTCATTTCTGTTATCATAGATGTATGAAGATATTAAGCATCACAGCGCAGAAGCCGCATTCCACGGGGAGCGGCACATACCTGACCGAACTGGTGAAGTCATTCTGCAGAGCGGGCCACGAACAGGCTGTCGTCTGCGGCGTTTATCCTGACGACAAAATATCGTTTCCCGAGGGAGTCTATTGCTATCCCGTGTACTTCAGTGCCGGGGATGCATCCGGCGGCATATCATTTCCGATAACCGGCATGTCCGACATCATGCCGTACGAATCGACCAGATACCGCGACCTCACTCCGGAGATGATCGATGAGTTCTCGTATGCCTTCATGGACGCGGTCGGAAGGGCCATGGATCAGCTCGATCCGGATCTTATAGTGTGCCATCACCTCTTCCTGCTGACGGCGCTCGTGAGGAAGCGTTTCCCGGACAGGCGTGTCTGCGGGATATCCCACGGCACGGACCTTCGCCAGATGGTGAACTGCCCCGCACTCGCGGATAAGGTCAGGCCTGAGATCGCAAGGCTCGACATGGCGTTCGCGCTTCATTCCGATATGGCTGAGCGCATAAAGGATATCTTTGACATGGATCCGGCTCATGTCAGGGTCCTCGGCAGCGGCTACAACGACAGGCTGTTCAATACGGAAGGCAGAGAGCCTTACGAAAAGAACGCCCCGGTGCGTCTTTGCTACGCGGGCAAGGTGAGCCGCCCGAAGGGAGTCCCTGAGCTGCTCGAGGCTCTTGAGCTTCTCGACGCCGATCCGGATGTGCCGGAGTTCAGGCTCGCCATGGCCGGAGGCTGTCAGGACGAGGCCCTCGCCGGCAGGATCGGCGCTCTGCCTCCATACATAAGCTATCTCGGCCAGATCCCTCAGGACATGCTTGCCGAGCTGATGAAAAGCAGCGACATATTCGTCCTCCCTTCGTATTTCGAGGGACTGCCGCTTGTGCTCATAGAAGCCATGGCTTCGGGAGCGCTGCCGGTCAGCACGGACCTGCCGGGAGTCAGGGACTGGATAGATGCCAATGTGGGCCGCCCGAACGCAAGGTTCGTCCCTGCGCCTGCGATGAAAAGCATAGACGAGCCCGTCGATGAAGCGCGTTCGCAGTTCACCTCGGATCTCGCCGGCGTACTGAAAAAAGCGGTCCTGGATATCGTTTCGGGCGAGGCTCCGGGGCCCCTTCCGGACACCTCTTCGATCACATGGGATCACGTTGCGGAAAGCCTGACCGGTTTTTTCCTTTAAGTTTATACATCCATCATAAATATGGCATTGTATTGTGTTAGTATCACGATAAGCGAAGTATTGTATGCTTCGCTTATTATATTACCGGCGCTGAAGATACGGAGGAGGTCATCATGGATATGGACAAAGCGGCTGAGCTGCTGACTAACGCGATAAAGGGCTTCCACGGCAGATTCAAGATCATGTACGGTCAGATCTGCATCCGTGTCGACAAAAGGGTCTGCCTCAGTACGGGAGGCAACAAGATGCTCGCAGGCATCCTTCCTGAGGAATTCGAGGTCTGCGATCTGCAGGAAGGATGGCAGGGCGAGATATTCAGGAACAGGCCCGATGTGAACGCCATCATTTTCGGCTGCTCTGCCGATACCGTAAAGGCGTCGCAGGACAGGGACGCCGTAGCTGTGACACTCGAAGATCTCGCGAGACTGACAGGTCCGTATCTCAGGGTGATCGATGACGCGTCCCCCGCCAGTATCCTTGCGGGGCTGAAAGATTCGGACGTCTGTCTGGTAAAAGGCACAGGAGCGATCGCCGCGTGCAGCAACGCAAGAAAAGCAGTCGCCGCCATCCAGATCGTGGAGAAGGCCTGCGAGGCCGAAGTGCACGGCAGTCTCATAGGAGGCACCGTTGCCATACCGGAGGAGCTCGCCGAAAAATACAGAGCGAATTTCATTTCCGACTACACCCGGCGCAATGAAGAGCCTCATGTGGAATTCATCGGATTTGACGAGGATGAGTTCGCTGCCAGAGCGCAGCTGGTGGATTTCGGGATGGAGCTTGTGAAGCAGGATCTCTCGTACGGTTCATGGGGCAATCTCTCCGTAAGGCTCAACGACGAAGAGATGCTCATAACCCCTTCCTCAATGGATTATTTCGACATAAAAGTCGAAGACATAGTAAAGGTAAACATAAACACTCTGGAATACGGCAGCCAGCGCATCCCGAGCACCGAATCCAGGATGCACGCTCTTGCCTACAGGCAGCTGCCTGACTGCGGGGCCATAATGCATACCCGTTCGAATGCGCTGAGCGTATTCGCCGCCTGCGAGGCGGGATTCAGGCTGGGCGGAGGAGAACTGCAGGATCTGATCGGAGACATACTGGTGACAGCGTACGCCCCGCCGGGGACGGCAGAGCTCGCTGCAACTGTGGTTTCCACTCTGAAGAAGACCCATGCGTGCATAATCCCTCATCACGGCGGAGTGTTCTACGGTCCGTCGCTGGATGTGGTCTTCGCCATAGCCGAAGCCGTCGAACTCAAGGCGAGAAACCTTCTGGGCTTCGACACATCGCATCTGTCCGAAGACGAAAACTGAAAAGACTCAAAAAATCAGCTGGCCGGGGTCCCCCTGGCCGTTTTTTTTGCAGAGACGAACTCGCCGTATGTGAATACCGCGAGTCCGGTCCATATGATGACAAGCGCTGCCGCCTGCACCTTGTCGAAAGGCTCTTTGAAAAGGAATATGCCGAGAAGAAGCGACATCGTAGGGCTTATGTACTGGCACAGGCCGATGACGAGCAGCGATACCTTCTTCGCGGACACGCTGAAGAGCCCCACCGGGATCAGCGTGATGAGCCCGCTCAGATACATCAGGGCGTACTTGCCCGGGACTCCGAGGCTGAGCGCTCCAATGCCTCTTGTTTCGATATATATGATCGCGAAGAAGCATATCACAGCGTAGATCATGGTCTCGTAGACCATGGTCAGCAGCACCGGCATCTCGGACGTCTTCTTGATCGCAGAGTACGCCGCCCATGTGAAGGCGAGCCCGAGTGCCACGCCCGGCAGCTGACGGTAGTGCACGAGTATGATGACTATGGCCGCCGCCGCGAAGATCATCGCGGTCAGGTTGTACTTCGTGAGCTTTTCCCTGAATACGATGATGCCCACTGCGCATATGACTATAGGTTCGATGTAGTAGCCTATGGATGCCTGTATCACCCTGCCGGATGTCATGGCCCAGATGTACGTGCTCCAGTTGGCGGTGAGGATGAGGCCGGCCGTGAAGTACTTCCTCCTTACAGCCCTGTCCCTGAGGGGACCCCATACCTCTTCCCTGCTGAACCTGAAACGCGCCGCGATATACGAGAACACGAACATGGTGACTATCCTGTAGAGGATGATGATCCACGACGGTATGGGCATCAGCGCCTGCCAGTATATCGGACATACGCCCCAGAACAGCTGGCAGCCTATGACGCAGAGCAGACCGGTCTTGTAGTCGCTCATCGGCTCTCTTGTTTTTTTATCCAGATCATTTCCCAATCGGCTTTTCTTTATCCTCCCCTTACAGCCCGAGCTCTTCTTCGACCAGACCGACTGCGATCCTGATGCAGTCAGGACACGATGTGAAAGCCTTTCCGTCGTTGCCCGTCTTTATGTCGCGGCATATGAGACGCTTTGCCCTTTCGACGAATTTTTTCTGCATCGTTCCTGAAGATCTCGTGGTCTTCGCCTTCGTCTGTCCGGCGTGTTCGATGTCGCCGTCGCTGTGGACAAGTCCGGCGATCATCGCGGCTCCGCTTATGGCGCCGCAGACTCCCTGCGCTGTTCCCATTCCGCCGCCGAAGCCCTCGCCGAGCTTATACAGCACGGCCTCGTCCATGCCGGTCTCATCAGCGAACACGCATGCCACAGCCTGACAGCAGTTATATCCGTTCCTGTATTTTGCTACAGCCTTTTCCGCTCTTTCACTCATTTTCGTTCTGCTCCTGTTTCCTTATTTATTGCTTATTGCGTTTTGCAGGCCTCTTTGCCTTCATCGTTTATCTGCATGCATCCATACTAACACATCCGTGTCCGTCTTTCTGAAAAAAATGAAAAATGAAATTATGATGCAACACTTCGCCCGCTTTCGGCTACTATATATACAGGAGCTCTCAAGAACAGAGTGTGATCACTCTCAACGGTTTGAGGACATGACATGGACGAAAGACTTATCAATGAAGCAATAGCAGGCAGCAGAGAAGCCTTCGCAGAGCTGTACGGCTCATATAAGGACAGGCTCTACCGATACGCCCTGTACAGACTGGGCAGCCCGGAGGAAGCCGAAGACGCCGTGAGCGAATGCGTTCTCGCGGCCTGGAAGAGCATCGGAAGCCTCAGAAGCAGCAGGGCGTTCGGCTCGTGGATATTCCGCATACTGTCGAACTGCTGCGCGTCGCGCATAAAGGACGCGATCAGTTCACGCGAGAACATCGGGCAGGTCATAAGAGAAGGCGGCTTCACGCCGGAAGGCTCATCCCCTTCCCTCGCGGTCGAGCTGAACGAGGCGCTGGCAAAACTGAGCGATCAGGAGCGCGAGATCGTGCTGCTTTCTGTCATAGCCGGTATGAACAGCAGCGAGATAGCAGATCAGACAGGCCTCCCGGCGGGAACGGTCAGATCAAAGCTGTCGCGCAGCCTGGCAAAGATGCGGGAGTTCTTATCCTGAGGAGAGACCAGATGGACAACAGAGATTACATAAAAGAAAAATTCGATAATGACGGTGTCAGGGCGCCTGAGAGCCTCTCTGAGGACAATATCCTCAGGATGCTTGAAGCGGCTGACGGATCATCCCCTGAAAAGAAAGAGACCGAGGAGAAGGACTTCAGAAAGGCCGCGCCGGAAAAACGCGCATGGATACGCCCTGAGAACAGGAAGGTGCTCGCGGTCGCCGCGGCTGCCATGATAGCCATATTCGGCATCGCTGCCCTGAGCCCGCTCATCGACAGAGAGCCTGACACATCGGCGTCCGGCGGCGAACTGTATGAATTCAGAAATACAAGAGAGATAATGAACCTGATCAGGAGTCTCGACGAAACGCCGTCCGACAGGCTGTTCGCCGGAAAAAACGATTTGGTCGAGGACTACACGACGGGCTCTGCTCCGGATGTGGTCATGAACGAGGCGCCCGCTGCAGCCGACAGCTCTTCCGAAGCCGCCGCGCCGGGAAAGAGCGTGTCGAACGCATCACACTCCGAGACGTATCTTCAGGTCGGCGGCGTCGATGAAGCGGATATAGTCAAGACCGACGGCAGATACATCTACTATGTCAATGCCGCCCGCGAGGTAGTTATACTCGAGGCAGAGGACGGCAGTACGAAAAAGCTCGCGGCCATAGGCAACAACGGCGTAGAGAACTACATCGAGGACATCTTCCTCAGCGGCGACAGGCTCGTGACCGTAGGCAGGATCTACAGTGACGATGAGGACAGCGGCAGCTCCGGAGTGGTCGTATACGACATCAGCGACAGGAGCAGGCCTGAGATGCTGTATGACTTCCGCCAGAGCGGCGACATAGTGTCGAGCCGCATGGTCGGTGACTGTGTATACCTTGTTACCAGCGACTACGTCAGGAAAGGCGGACGTGTCGTGCCTCTGTGCGGCCCGTACGACGCCTGCGAAGAGCTCGCTCTTTCGGACATCCGCTGCATGCCTGAGCCTTCGTCCGCCTCGTACATAGTGCTCAGCGCGGTCGACATCGCATCAGGCGGTCAGGGAAAGACGGCCACAAAGGCCGTGTTCGGAGCGAGCAGCGACATCTACTGCAACGACCACGCCCTTTACTCAGCGTCTTCCGAGTGGGACAAAGATACGGGCGCCGTATACACGAGGATCGCAAGGACGCGCTTTGACGGGCTCGACATAAGATTCGACAACACCGCAAGGGTCCGCGGCTCGATAGTGAATCAGTTCTCCATGGACGAGCAGGACGGCTACTTCCGCATCGCCACCACCTCGGACAGGAACGGCATGGATGTCAACAACCTGTACGTGCTCGACAAAGAGCTCCGTGAGACCGGCAAGCTCACGGGCTTCGCCAGGAACGAGAGCATAAAGTCCGTGCGCTTCATGGGAAGCAAGGCATATGTCATAACCTATGAAGCGATCGATCCGCTCTTCGTGATCGATCTCGCCGACCCTGCAGGACCGCGCATCGAGGGCGAAGTCAAGATAGACGGCTTCTCCACCCTCCTTGTACCTGCCGGCGAAGGCAGGCTGCTCGGCATAGGCCACGCCACCGGCGACAACGGCTACGGCGGAGAATACGACAGCGGGCTCAAGCTGGCCCTCTTCGACATCTCCGATCCGTCCGAGCCAAAGGTCCTCGACAGCAAAGAGTTCGAAAACATGTCTAGCTTTGCCCAGAGCGACCACAAGGCGCTGACCGTCAATGCCGAAAAGGGATGGTATGCGATACCATATGACATCTACAGCTACGAAAACTCTTCTGACGACATCGTTGTCATCGAGGATGCCGAAGAGCCGGAGACATCCGGTGAAGAATACGGCACTGAGACCTCGTCTGCCGATAACCCTCACCAGGCGGGAGTCCTGGTATTCAGGGCAGGTGACAGCATAGACATGGTGGATCAGCACGAGATCGAAGCCACGCAGCTCTTCAGGAGCGTATTCATCGAAGACTGGATCTACGCGCTGGATGCGAACGGAGTCGCGGGGAGCTTCATGCCGGAATAGGTTTGCATTATACTGCATAAAATAGTAGAATATACGGAATGCGGGGCCGATGGCCCCGCTAATTAAAATCAACGAAAAGGATACGATAAATGAACTCTGAAATGTTGAACAAAATGAATCTTCCCGAAGATCTGAAGGCTGCCCTTTCGGCCTGCCCAAACATCTGGTTCCCCGAGACCAAGCAGGAGCTGTACGAGCTCTGCTTCGGCACATCTGGGGGGAGCGTTCAGATCGTAGGCTATACCATACCGGGGCTCGGCTACGTACAGGAAGCTGAGGTAGTGCGCTGCAAGAACGGTGCCTCCGTGAATTTCTCTGACGAATATATGAGAAGACGCGACCCTCACTGCATGTACATCGGGGACGAGCTTCCTACCGACAAACCGCGCTTCAGGGATTCCTGGGGCATGGAGTTCGGCGACCTGAGAGCCGCCACCATGAGCTGGTTTTCCGAACAGAGCCTCATCGTCATGCCGGCAGGCATAGGCGGCAAGGCGCATTCGTACTCATGCCTCGTCGTATGCCCTGCGAATGCCGCATTTTTCGCATACGCTCTTTCGAACATACAGGAATTTGAAAGCATACAGGAGATCGAAGACGGATACACCCCGCGCTCGATCATATATGTGGCGCCTCCTTTCAGGCACACGCACTTCGGCGGAAAGCAGGCCGTCGTCCACTGCCGCAGCGAGGAGCTGCATGAGGTGTTCTCGTACAATCTCTATCCGGGACCGAGCGCCAAAAAGGGAGTCTTCTCCATACTTCTGGATATCGGAGAGCGCGAAGGCTGGATCACCAACCACGCTTCGGCTGCGATGCTGCAGACCCCGTATGAGAACGAATTCGTCTTCATGCACGAGGGCGCGTCCGGCGGCGGCAAGAGCGAGATGCTCGAGGAGATCAGACGCGAAGCCGACAACCGCGTGCTGGTGGCCAAAGACAAGTTCACAGGCGAGGAATTCCACCTCAACATAGGCGACACCTGCGACATATTCCCTATCGCCGACGACATGGTGATGGCCCACAGGGACATGCAGAACAGCTCCGGCAGGCTGGTCATAGCCGATGCCGAGAGCGGCTGGTTCCTCAGGGTCGACGGAGACAAGTACTACGGCAACATCCCTCTCTACGAGAGGATCAGCATACATCCGGACGAGCCGCTCGAATTCTTCAATATCGACGGCACACCGGGCGCGACCTGCCTCATCTGGGAGCACACGATGGAATCCAGCGGCAAGCCGTGCACCAATCCGCGCGTCATCATCCCGCGCGGAATGATCGACAACATCATCCCGGCAGACGAGCCGCTCGAGGTCGACGTGCGTTCATTCGGCGTGAGGATGCCTCCGAGCACCGCAGAAGAGCCTGACTACGGCATAATGGGCTTCGTACAGATAGTCCCTCCTGCCCTGGCCTGGCTGTGGAGACTCGTTTCGCCCCGCGGCTTCAAAAACCCTTCGATAGCGGACAGCAATGCCGGAAGCGGTCTTGCGGCCGAGGGTGTCGGCTCATACTGGCCGTTCGCTACAGGCGAGAAGGTCACGCAGGCCAACATGCTCCTGCATCAGATCGTGGACACGCCGAACACTCTCAACATACTCATTCCGAACCAGTACATCGGAGCGTACAAGGTTGGCTTCAAGGCCGAGTGGATCACCCGCGAATACCTCGCGCGCCGCAGCTGTACTGTCATGGCAAAGCACCTCGTGGAGGCGCGCTGCCCTCTCTTCGGATACTCTCTTGACGAGATGAAGATAGACGGCCAGTACATCAGGATCAACTTCCTGAGGCCTGAGCTGCAGGTCAGGATGGGTGAAGAAGGCTACGATGTCTGCGCAAAGATACTCACGGACTTCTTCAAGCAGGAGCTTCAGCAGTTCCTCGTGCCTGAGCTCGATCCGCTGGGCAGAGAGATAATCGAGCTGTGCCTGAACGACGCACCTCTCTCCGAGTATCTCAGACTGACTCCGATAAACAGCATCAAGGGAAGTCACGGTCACTCAAAAGAATAGCGGGGCAAGATGGCTTACGACGGCATAATCACCTATGCGGAAGCAAAAGAACTGAATGAAAGGATCGTTCCCGGCAAGATCGAAAAGATCTATCAGCCGGGTCCCGATGATCTTCTGGTGCACATCCACACTCAACGAGGCAATGTGCGCCTTTTCATGTCGGCAGGCAGCCAGTCTGCGAGAGTCTGCCTCACTGAAGGCAGTTATACCAATCCGGATCAGCCGCCTACCTTCTGCATGCTGCTCAGAAAGCATCTGCAGGGAGGCCGCATCACGGAGGTAAGGCAGAGGGATTCCGAGCGCATCATCGAGATAGATATCGAGGCCCAGAACGAGATGGGCTTTTCTGTCTGCAGACGGCTCATAATCGAGATCATGTCAAAGCACAGCAATATCGTGCTGGTCGACCTCGAGACGGGCAAGATCATAGACTCGATCAAGCGCATATCCATAGACGTCAACAGATACCGCCAGCTTCTGCCGGGCGTCATCTATCAGTACCCTCCGGCCCAGGACAAGATACCGTTCAGAGAGGTCGGACCTCTCACCGGACTGCCGTGCGGCGACCGCGCCATCATGGCCAGGGTCAGCGGGATATCCCCTGCCGTCAGCCGCGAGATGCTGCGCTATTGCAAAGGCGAAGACGCATCTCTCATCTCGGGAGCTCCGGCAAAGCGGCTCATCGAGATAGTCGGATCGGTCGGCGACGGCACATGCAGGCCCCGAGTATATATCGACAGCGAAGGGACTCCGCGTGAGTTCCACATCTGCGATCTTGAGGAGTACGAGGATCTCGACACGGTCTTTTTCGACACGGTATCCGGATGCATCGACTACTATTACTCGAATCGCGAGTCATCGAACCTCGTTCGCCAGAAGTCGATGCCGCTTCTGAAGTCGGCTCAGGCAGCTCTCGACAAGGCCATGCTCAAGAAAAAGAAGCTCTCCGAGGATCTTCTGAACGCGGAGAATTCGGATAAATACAGGCTCTACGGAGAACTTCTTACAGCGAACATCCACATGGTAGAACCGGGCGCCAAGAGCGTGACCGTCACGAATTACTATGACGGCAGTCTCATCACCATCCCGCTCGATGAGAAGACCAACGCCTCGGCCAACGCCCAGAGGTATTTCAAGAAGTATTCTAAAGCCAGGACTGCGATACACGAGAAGCAGGCCCAGCTCGAAGACAACGACAGGGACATAGAGTACCTCGAGTCCGTCGTGCAGAACTTAGAATCGGCGGACAGCGTTCCCCTTCTCGAATCGATCAGGGACGAGCTCGAGCAGACCGGATATGTCAGGAGGCGCCAGAAGGCATCGCAGAGGAAGCGCAGGGCAGCGAAGCCCGAGCCGTACAGATATGTCCTCAGCGACGGCACAGAGGTCCTTGTCGGAAGGAACAACCTTGAAAACGACTGGCTCACTATGAAGTTCGCGTCCAAGACCGATGTATGGATGCATACGAAGGACATCCCGGGATCGCATGTCATCGTGAGGCTCGGGGACGGCCGCAATGTGGATGATCTGTCCGCGGATCTGATATACGAGGCGGCGTCCATCGCGGCGTATCACAGCAAAGCGGGCGGCAGCGACAATGTTCCCGTTGACTACGTGCCTGTAAGATATGTAAAGAAGCCGAACGGTTCAAAGCCGGGCATGGTGATATTCACGCACAACCGCACAGTCTACGTCACCCCGAAGCTCCCCTCACGACCATGATGCCGGGAGTTCGAGCCTTGCACAGATTTTTAAATTTACTATATATTTTTGATGCAAAAAGCGTTACAATAGTCGTGCGCGTTAAGAAGCGCACATATAAGGTCTGTTAGCTCAGTTGGGAGAGCGCATGGGTCACAACCATGATGTCGTGAGTTCGAGCCTCGCACAGACCACCACAGAGGAACTCCCCCGCCGATCGATGAGTGAAAACGAAGTCAGAGGTGCCGGGAGTTCCTTTATGCAGTGCGCCTGCGAGTGACAAGCGACAGCGCCGTCAGAGCAGATGCGCACGAGCCGTCAGATATGCAGGATCGACATGATCTGCATGTCTTTTTTTCACTCTGTCAGAATGATCCATTTGAGTATATGATCCCGCAAACCTATTGAAATACGGGCATAGAAACAATTGACAGTTGCTGAACGCAGGTATTAGAATTTCAATGATTCTAATGATGTAATATGAAAGGGGGATCATTGTTTTGATTTCAACTTCAATGATGCATAAAGGTAAGTTCGGCTTGTTTGGTGCCATTGATCGTTCATCAAACTATGTAAGCGCATACCTGTTCGTCTGTCTTGAAGTGTTTTTGACAGCGTTATCTGTGCTCCTGTATTTCAAAGTACCCGAACTCCGTGCGACAAAAACCTTTTTGATCTTTTCCGGGGTGATGCTGATCGTTTCCATAGTGGAACTGGCAGTCGTCAAAGAAAAAGACGGCTCCGATGATATGCTCAAATGGGTGCTTGGGATAAGTTTCGTCGTATCCGCCATTGCCACCACGTCCACAATGGGTGTCAGCGGGAGCATTCTCTTTATTTTACCCATTCTGCTCAGCGTACAATACTGTTCACTGTTCTATTCGGTGTTTTTATCTGTCATTACAGTCATGGGTTCATTTGTCCCTCTGCTGCTGACTTCATTTCTCACATATTATGACCTGAATGTCATCAGAGTGACTCCCGGATCTGTTGTTAAAATCGATACGACACTGGAAGAGGCTCTCAGACCGGAGATCATCGACGCAGCCGGTACAAAAGTCAATGAACTGCTGGCCGTTTTTTTGCCGGCAATATCATTTGTGATCATCGTTGCAGTCGTGGCGTGTATCATTACCCACAGCTTTCGCAAAAACATCCTGGAACAGTACCGGCAGTTCCAGAATACGAGAGAATAGGATGGCAGAATATGGACTACATTAAATATATAACTGACGGAATAGAATCTATTTGCAAAAATCACAAACGGCGCTCCGCAGGATGCGAATCGGTAAAAACAGCTCAGGCGGAAATGTCCGAGGCCATGAAGGACTGCGTTGATGAGATGAGAACTCAGCAGTTTGAAGTTCATCCGCACGCATTCATAGGATCGATACCGCTCTATGCTTTTCTCAGCCTTGCAGCGTGCGCTTTGTTCCTCAGCGGTGTATATTCCGGAGAACTATGGCCATATATCGTATCACTGGCCGTTACTGTAACCGCGATGGTAATAATCGTCGTGGAATATATACTGTTCAGACCTTTTACTGACAGGCTGTATCCAAAACGGACAGGGCAGAACCTCTATATGATCCGTCGGGCTAAAAACACTCCCAAGCGGCGTATCATCCTGTGCGGCCATTCGGATGCCGCCTGGGAAATGCCGCTTCTTAAGCATTTTCCACTCGTTTTGATCCTTACCTGCATCATATCCGGTCTACTGTTCTGGATCATCAATTTCCTTTTCTGCAATCTGGCCCTGGCGAACTTTCTTTCGGCTAAGACATTGCATGTATTTGCGGGAATCGAGATCGTGGACTCGATTCTGTATGCGCCGCTGCTCTTCTTTGTAGATTGGCGGACGGTCGTGGACGGAGCAAATGACAACCTGACAGGCTGCTACCTTGCTATGAGCCTCCTGAAGGAAATGGCAGATAATGATATGCGTTATGACGACACTGAAGTCTGCTGCCTGATAACAGACGCCGAGGAATGCGGTCTGCGCGGGGCGCTTGCTTTCGCAGAAGAAAATGTAGAGGAGCTGCTTTCACTCAACACCATAGTGATCGCCCCTGACACGATCCACTCGGTCAAAGAGCTGAGGATCTTCTCACGTGGTATCAACTATACCGAATCAAACAGCGAGGAGGTCTGCAACCTTCTGTATTTCTCTTCGATAAAAAACGGACTTGATTTACCCATGGCGGAGTTTTATCCCGGTGCCAACGATTCCGAGGCGTTTTCGGCCATCGGGGTAAAAGCAGCTGCGATCTGCGGAGTCGCCTTCACCCCTCAGGATTATTATCATAACGTCAATGATACCTATACCAATCTGAACCCGGAGTGTATCAGGCTTGTCCGTAATATTCTTAAGGATGCGGTCGAAATGTTCGCAAAAGCCGGAAAAGTCTTCTGACAGAAGAGTTTTAAAAATCGAGTCTGCGGGACATCAAACCCGCAGACTCGTTGAGATCCTTTTGTGGATTCATTTATTTGTGTTTTTCGATCCATCCCAGCACATCTTCCTGACTCATGCTGCCATCGGCTACGCCAAGCCCCAGTGCTATGACATCTTCATCGCCTGACTCAATATGGATCCCGTTGAGTTCCAGAAAGCTGATCATCACATAAACACCTATCCGCTTGTTGCCGTCAACAAATGCATGATTCGAGATAAGTGAATGCCCCAGCTTAGCAGCCTTCTCTTCTTTAGATGGATATAATTCTGCCCCATCAAAGGTTGCGTATGCGCTTTCAACCGCAGATTCCAGCAGGCCCTCATCTCTCACTCCTATACTTCCGCCGGTAGCCTCGGCCATTAACTGATGGAGCAGTTTGATTTTCTCGCTGTTGATCTTTGTCATTTCGCCAGTTCCTTAAAAGCGCCAATGTATTTATTCAATACCCTTTTTGCAACGATATCTATTTTTTCATCTTCTGTAAGGTCAAGCAAATAATCGCTGTTTTCCATATTGACGACCAGATACTTTGGCCGGTTGTTCTTGAAGACAACAGCTTCGCCATTACGATCGGCAGCACGTGCAACAACAGAAAAATTCTGATTTGCCTGAGTCATTGAGAATATTGTTTCTGTGTTGATGAGCATATTAATTCTCCAATAAAATCATACCATAAATATATCCTATATTTATTGTAGTAGCCAGGATATTTTTTGTCAACATTTGGGTACACTTCAGAAAAATTGCGTTAAGAAATGCAGAACTGACAGGATCTGCATTTCACCGCTATCGGGATCTGCAAAATGAATTGTTATATTACGAAGGTCATCTGTTTTTTCTCCTGATCAGCGGCAGGTGGAACAGGTACAGCAGCAGTGCCGCCAGCAGTGCAATGATCAGCAGATACAGGTACCACTGCCACAGCTGCGTTATCCTGATGCCCAGAGGATTCTGATACGTAAAGAAAAAGTTCGTCCAGAAATCGACGCTCACAAGCCTGCCGTCCGCATATGAAGGGCTTGCAAGCACAGAATTCAGATATATCGATATGAATCCAAGCAGATATACGAGAAGCGTCGTATCTCTGAAATTCTTCATGCTCCAGTCTATCCGGCCTGAACGCACTATGATCAGTCCCAGGGCGATTATCATGGAATGAAAAAAGAAGAACTGGTAGGATACCGGGCTTGTGAATGCCTTCTCCACCGGTATCGTGGTCGTAAAGATCGAAGGCATGAGAAGCGCCAGAATACCGCCGAGAACGCAGGTAGGCGCCATGAAGGCCAGCAGCGTCTCCCGCCTCTTTTCATTTTTCATGAACTTTGCTGCAGCGATCAGTATGATCTGTAAAGAGCAGAAATGCAGCGGAAGGTGGTTCATCGGAAGATACGGCAAAAGCAGTTCCCCGTTTTGCGACGGTACCAGCTCTATAACTCCGGCCATCTTTACGATCTCTGAGATCACCGCGGCGATGAGCGCAGTCGTAAGCACCCGGTCCAGTCCCGGACGCTTCTTGTCGAAGGCATGCACAGCCGCCCATATCAGGCCCGCGCATATCACAAGCCACAGCAGATGTCTCCAGGTAAACATGACCTATCCTTTCTTTTTCGACCTGTTTTTATCGTAGAACCAGACCCACGACAGCTTCATGTTCAGCCGCATCAGCAGCCATGATACGGCGTATCCCACCGCAAAGATCGCCGCAAGACACACCAGTTTGAAAAGCATGGAAGTATTATCGAAGTCAAGGAAGGAATACGGCGCTTTCTCGCTCGAAAGCGTTCCCGTTCCGAAAAGCAGCGTCATTACAGCAGCATATACGGCGATGATCAGTGTTCCCTTCAAAGGGTCTGCCGGCTTCGGTTTCCCGATCGGCGGATCATTCAGAAGAAAGCTCATTACCGTCGTGACCGGTACCACAAGGTGCATCATGAACCCCGGATATGAACTCAGATCCGGCACATCCGGTACAAGCGGCGACAGTCCGAACATCACTACGGCGAATATGACTGATTCGGTCGTTGCTGAGGACAGCCGGAGGAAGTACACCGGTCTGTAGGTGACCTCGGTTTCCCTGGCAGCTTCCATGATGCACACGATCCCGAATATGAACGAAACGGCTGATGTGAATATCGTTCCCCAGAAAGTCATGTACCGCAGCCTGTCGAACAGGGAGTTGTGAAAAACGAACCTGGAGTACAGCACCGCTGTCGTACCGCACAGAGCAATGAAAAAACACAGAAGCGCATTTACTCTCTTTTTCAGAATGTAGCGCTTCCCGAACTGCTCTCTGAATTCGTCTATTTCGCGTTCAGAAACCTTCGGACTCTGCTTCATGCATCCTCGCTCCGCAGCACATCCTCGTTTATCATGCCGAGGCCGGCCGACACGCTGATGAGCGAGAGCGGCAGCACCAGCATCTCGAATGCGGTAATAAGAAAGTCGGTTATCAGGTCCAGCGCAAGAGCGACGGCCAGAGCATCTGAAGGTATGCCCATCTGCGCGAACAATATGGAATACGCAACGGCTCCGCCTCCCGGGATAGGAGGTGTCGCTATCGCTATGACAGCAGATATGAATACTGCCACGCATATCCAGCCGATCGAGCAGCCGATATCGTACTTCGCGGCAAAGAAGAACAGTATGAGAAGATTATATATGGCGGAGATCGGCTTGTGCATGACCATGCCGAGAGGTATGCCGAATCTTATGAGCGACTCATCGATGCCGAATCTCTTCTCGCATGCGGTCACATTGCTGCTGAACGCGGCCGCTGAAGAAGCCGTCGTCAGCGCGACGAGGAATGTCGGCGTGCTCTTCCTGATCAGAACAGGCACGCTGACTTTGCGGCTCACCGATGTCAGGATGAGGAATACCGCAGCGGCAGCGACGCATGCGACCACAAGTACAAGCACCAGCTTCCATGACGAGATCAGCACGTCGATGCTGCCCGACCATATCATGTTTATTATCACGAGGAATATCACATACGGGACCATTCTGCTGATGATCTCCATGAGGAACTGCACCAGCAGGTTCACCTGCTCTATTGCCCTCGCGACAGAGCTGGTCTGTTTGCCGAGATAAAGCAGCGCGATACCGATCACTATGGCCAGGAAAATGATCTGAAGAGTGTTTCCTGTTGCGAACGGCTCAACTATCGTGGACGGGAATATGCCGAGTATGAGCTCGGACACTGAGGCGAACTGCCCTCCGGCCTCGGAGCCGGAAGAAAGGCCCGGACCCAGAGCAGGAAAGAATACGGTGCTGCAGGCTGCGGCGATCATGACAGTGCCCACAAAGCGCAGCATCATCTTCCTGCCTATTCGCCCGAGTGTGCTGACGTCTCCTATGCCGTATACTCCCCACGACACTGAAAGGAATATCATGGGTCCGGCTATGCATCCGAGTATATTGAAGAATGTATTGTATACAGGATCTACCACAGAGGTCAGCAGCACTTCACGCACATGACCCGGCAGGATCACATGGCCGAGCATGCCCGCCAGCGCAGCAGAAAGGATAACGAGACAGAGAGTCACTATCTGTCCCGGAGATTTCCTCCTGAGCCTGAATTTTATGCAGTTGTATCCGTTATTATAGCTGTATTCGGGACTCAGACGCATGCTGACGAGTATGCTGTCGCAGAACGAGCCGAAATCGGCGTCGTCTTCGGAATACGGATCAAGAGAGCTGCCTTCCGCCTCTATGGTGATATACGGCGTAAGCATGAACCTTCCCATCGAAACAACGACGCGCTTTCCCCCGCACCCGTTTCTGAGCCAGTACAGCAGGCACTCCTCTGCGGAGAGTCTGTATCTCAGCGCCTCTTTTCTCTCTGTGCCGTTGCTGATACACCGGTCGAAAACCAGTTCGGATATCTCATCGCACGCGGCAGCGTCAAGTATGAATTCTTTTCTGATCTTTTCTGCCATATTCCCTGTCCGTCCGATATGTACTTTTTAACAGTATACTACAAAACCCGTACGCTTACACAGAAAGGAAAAGATATGCAGGACCGTTTGCGGCTGCATATCTTTTCAGTTCCTTTAAAATCGGCTTTTGTTATGGATGATCTTTTATTCTAGCCCTGTGTCCACACAGGATTCTTGACGACGTCCCAATACGGCTCCATCATCGAGCTGAGAAGAACATCCGGGCCATCCTCAGGCGAGTTTTTTATGGCCTTTTCCCACTTCGATTTCCAGCGATGATACTGAGCGCTCAGCCGGTCTGCCTTGCGGTCCGCGAGATCTGTACCTGCCCTGCAGTAGTTCCTCATCATCGACACGTATCTGTTACGAACTGCATTATAGTCATCCAGCTCGCTCTGACGGATCGCTCTGCCGCCGGAGACATTATCAAGGTCGCCGAGATCCAGCTTCTGTACACCATTCAGATCCGCATAGAGTTTTTCTCTCTTGTCTTCCATTATTGTTTCCTCCTTATTACGGTAAGTTTCTTCCGTTTCCCATTCTATATACATTGTACATGCAGAATGGAGACATGGCCTGCATCCCTGTGTCCCCGGCTTCCAGTCCTACTGATCAGAGCCTTTTTCCCCGTAATATCTGAAAGCCAGCATGGTGATGTCGTCGAACTGAGGCGCTTCTCCGACGAAATCGTCTATGCACTTCTTTACATGAGGGAGTATGTCCTGCGGATCCGCGTCAGGATGATCGTTCAGCGCCTTCAGCAGTCGTTCTTCTCCGAAGAACTCTTCGTCCGCATTCGTGGCTTCCGTCACTCCGTCGGTATATACGAACAGCGTGTCCCCGGCTTCGAGTTCGAACTCGTGCTCCCTGAACTGCAGGTCCTCGATCATGCCGACTGCAGGCGGATGCTTGTATTTGACCATCTCAAATGCTCCGCCGCACCTTCTGAGAGCAGGGTGCTCGTGCCCTGCGTTGGCAGCGATGCCCTTTCCTGTCCTTATGTTCAGCACGGCAAGCCATACCGTGACGAACATCTCGGCCTTGTTGTTTTCGATCAGCTGCTCGTTAGCCTTGCGCAGCGCTTCGGAAGGACTCATTCCGGACTGCACGTTATTCTTGATGAATATCTTGGACACCATCATGAACAGCGATGCCGGTATGCCCTTGCCCGATACGTCGGCCATCACGAGAGCGATATGATCCCGGTCCACCATAAAGAAGTCGTAGAAATCCCCTCCGACTTCTCTGGCAGGGTCCATCGTGGCGTAAAGATCGAATTCGGACAGCTCCGGAAATGCCGGGAAGATAAGAGGAAGCATGCTCTTCTGTATGTCTGCCGCTACATTGAGTTCGGCTCCCATGCGCTCCTTTTCGGCTGTTATGACAGAGAGATCTTTTATGTATTCTCTCAGATCGGTATCCATCTTTGTGAACGCGTTCGCCAGATCTTCGATCTCATCACCGGTCTTGATATCGATGTCTATGGTCTCGTCGCTTTCGAGGTTGTCGACCATCTCATCCGCGCTCTTCTTCAGTATCGTTATCGGACCGACAACACCCTTGTCGATACTTGCGTACAGCATTATCGTCGCGATGATAGTAGATATGGCCACACTGAGGATCAGCATCGCGAGATAGATGATCATGCCATTGACCAATCCCGGCATCGGAAGATCCGCGCACGCGAGAGCCGCGACTTCTCCGTTGCTGTCGTATATCGGCGTGTATGCCGATGCGATGAAGCCGTAAATATCATCATCAGTCAGGAAGAGCTCCTCAGGCGGATCATCCGACATCTCGGCAAACATCGCCTCTTTTTCCTCTTCGCTCGGATACTTTTCGCGGAATCCGAGAGTATAGGCGTCATCCAGCGGGCCGGCGTCCCAGACATATACCATGTAGTCTTCTTTCGGTATCACCACATAGTAATACTTGACGGACGTCTCCTTCTGAACGGAATTGATGTACAGCAATATGTCGCCGTAGTGGTCGTCTCTTTCAAACGTCTGCACATACCCCGCCACCTTGTCTCCGTCAACGAGATCTGCCAGTGTGCGCGTATACTCATACGCGCTTTCGTTGAACCCGTTCATACGGGCAGTATAATACCGCCCGCACACGACTCCTCCGACAAGGAGGATGAGCGCGAGTGCAAAAAACGCCATGCTCGTTACCAGTTTTCGTCTCAGTCCGCTACTTTCACTTTTCATTTTTATCAGTATACCATCATCCCTGCCCGATTCGTATACCTGATTACCGAATTAATGCTTTCTGTCCGGATTAATGCTATACTAGGCACGATGAAAAAGTTCATGTACCCGCTGATCGCGCTGCTTGTGATCGCCGCCGATCAGATAACGAAATACCTTGTGAGGGCAAACATGCAGCCCGGCGAGCGTATACCGCTCATCGGAGACTGGCTGAGTTTGTATTACGTAAGAAATACCGGAACGGCGTTCAGCATGTTCGAGGGCAACAGATATGTCACCATACTGCTTACCTCGGTGCTCATAATCGTCTGCCTGGCCGTCATAATAACGGAAGCGAGGGCCGGGCGCACTCCGGTCCCTGTCCTTCTTACCCTCGTCGCGGCGGGGGGCATCTCCAATCTGGCGGACCGCTTCATGCTCGGATATGTCACCGACATGATATCGTGCGGCAGCTTCGCAGTGTTCAACGTGGCTGACATAGCAGTCACATGCGGATGCATCCTGACGATGCTGGCCCTGCTCCTGTTCTACAGGGAGGAGGAGGCTTAGATGGAAGATACAAGGATCACCGTCACCGTCTCTCCCGAAGACGCGGGCGCAAGGCTCGACGCCTTCATAGGATGGAATACTGACGAGCTCTCCAGGAGCTACGCCGTAAAGCTCATCGAGAAGGGTCTTGTGAGCGTCAACGGAAGTCCCGCCGCTTCAAAGAAGCAGCCTCTGAACGAAGGCGATGTCGTCTCGATCGACGTTCCCGAGCCTGAGATACTCGAGGTCGGGGCCGAGGACATCCCGCTGAACATAGTATACGAGGACGATGACGTTGTCGTCATAGACAAGCCGCGCGGCATGGTCGTCCATCCGGGGCCGGGCAACATGAACGGAACTCTGGTCAACGCCATAATGTATCACATGGGGGATTCTCTCTCTTCCATCAACGGAGTCATCAGGCCGGGCATAGTCCACAGGATAGACAAGGACACCAGCGGCCTGCTGATGATCGCCAAGAACGACAGGGCCCATGAATCTCTGGCGGCCCAGCTCAAAGAACATTCAGTCACGCGCGAGTATACGGCTCTGGCGCATGACAACATAAGGGAGGACGAGCTTACCATAGACGCTCCGATCGGCCGCGATCCGAAGAACCGCATGCGTAACGCCGTGAACGGAGCAGCCGCGAGGAACGCCGTGACGCATATAAAGGTCCTCGAGAGGTACGGGAAGTACACGCTGGTCAAGGCAGTGCTCGAAACGGGCAGGACGCATCAGATAAGGGTGCACATGGCATACATCCATCACCCTCTTGCCGGCGACGAGCTCTACGGCCCGCGCAGGCAGTCCCGCAGGACCGGGGGCGTAGAGGTGAGAGGCCAGCTGCTGCACGCGGGCACTCTGGGATTCATCCATCCGTCGACCGGAGACTACATGGAATTCCACTCGCCTCTTCCGGAAGTATTCGAAGCCGTGCTCGAAAATCTGCGCAAATAAAAGGATCGCCTCAGATCGAAGATGAAGGCGATCCTTTTGTTTTTTGTCTGCTCTGAGCGGTGAAGGCGATCACTCGCTTGCATCATCCGACGGAGTGAATTCGAACTCAACATCCTTCGGTTCTGCCGGAGCTGCAGTCTCAGCAGGAGCCGCTGTAACGACAGGCTCGGCCGGAGCTGCAGGTGCTTCGGTCTTCGTGACGTCGAAGTCGACGGTCCTTGCCGCACGGGCCTCACCCGTCCTGGTGTCGCCGACCCCCATAGGTCCGTAGTAGCTGTACTGGCCGAATCCGGTGATGCAGTAGAATACAGGCTCGAGGAATGTATATCCCCACGCCCAGCTTTCTGCCTGTCCGAAGGATCTCGCCACAGCCTTTCCGATCTGATATTTGAAGTAGAAATACGCGATCCAGCCGACGAAAGGTATGATGACCACAAAAAGCCTCACCCAGTACCATGGATTGTTCATGGTCTTGTCGCAGAGCGTGTACTGGTTGTAGAACGGGATGATCGCCTTCCATCCCTGCTCGTTCATCTTCTGGAACATCATCCACAATCCGACTACCGCCGCTATCGACCAAATGAACGACAGCGACGAGCTTCCTGTGCTGTTCTCCTGTGCATAAGCTAAAAAGTTGTCCATTGTTGTTCCCCCTTCTTATTTGATACTATTCGCCGATATCGTAGTCCGTTCCTGACTCTGCGGCAGATATGCGTCTGACTTCCTCTCTGTCAGCCGCTCTTCTCTCCTCGAGCTTTTCGCGTTCATCGGCCTGTATGCCTTCGATCGCTTCTCCGAGAGCCACAGCGGCTCCGATAAGCGCGGCTCCGAGTGTGAATCCGACCGCTACTATGCTGAGAAGCGCGCTGCCGAGTCCCTGACCGGAGCTTGCTTTTGCTTTTCTCATGCCTGTCTTGTTGCTTGCCATGTCTATACCTCCTGATCAGTATGACAATTATAGCACAGATCGTACACGTCTGTCCTGCGCGCCGGTATGAGCGGCAGCTTTTCCCTTACTTCATCGGCGTACGCAGGGTCGATCTCCGTGATGCACACGCCTTCCTTTTCGTCCATCTGCATCAGCACCCTGCCCCACGGATCGGTTATTATAGAGTGGCCGTAGCCCGTGTACGAGGCGTCCGGGTCTCTTGCCGCCGCGGTCCCGACCATGAACACCTGGTTTTCGACCGCCCTCTGCCTGAATGCGAGCTCCCAGTGTGCGGGGCCGGTCGTCATGTTGAAGGACGCCGGATTGAATATGACCTTTGCGCCCTTCAGCGCCGGTATCCTCGAGCTTTCAGGGAACCTTATGTCGAAGCAGATATTGACCGCCATGCGGCACCATTCGGTCTCGAAGGTGTCGAAGGAAGCGCCGCCCGTAAGGGTATCCGACTCTTTGAAGACCTGCTCTCCGTGAGCGTAGATATCGAAGAGGTGGACCTTGCGGTGCTTTCCGATCTGACTGCCGTCCCTGCCGAACACATAGCAGGTGTTGTACACCCTGCCATCATCCCCAAGTTCGGGGATGCTTCCGCCGACGATATATTTCGCATTCTTTCTGGCGATCGTCGAGAGAGCGAGCCAGGAATCGCCTTTTTCAGGCTCGGCGTATCCTGGGAACCTCTTCGTCTCATAAGGACAGTTCCACATCTCGGGCAGGCTGATGATGTCCGCATCTTCCGCTGCGCCGTATGCGATCATCTCCGCGAGCTTTTCTATATTGTCGTACTTGTCTTCGAGCACCTTCAGCTGAAGGCTCGCTATCTTTATCCTGCACATCTCCTACACCAGTGAAATGACCGCGGTCCCCGCTGTCATGAGGATCATTCCCGCGATCTTCGAAACGGTAACGGGTTTTTTATCTATGCCGAGGAAGCCCGTGGCGTCCACGAAAAGCGCCATGCCCATCATTCCTATCAGATTGAGCACAGTCACTACGCCGGCACCGGACGCCGGAGCGACCACGGCGTTGCCGCCAACGACTATTATGCTCATTATGCCGCCGAATACCATCCATGGTCTGAGCTTCGATATCCACCGTACCTGCTCGCCTCCGTCGAAGACCCCGCTCCTGCCCCGGACCGCGCTGATGAGTCCTATCACAGCCAGAGTCGTGATAAGGCCCACTGTCATCGAGACGAGCGTCGCCTTCGAGGCCGATCCGGCATACCTGCTGAGCGTTCCGTTTATCGCTATCTGAGCCGCGCAGGCGAAGCCGTCGAGAAGAGCCAGCACGAGATACAGCGAGACGGAAGAAACAGGTTCGTCCAGATCCACGGTGCCGTCGCTCCTTCCCGGGACCTTTATCCCGTTGACCAGAGCTACCCCGAGCAGCACGGTCAGCGCTCCAAAGGTCCGGACGAAAGTCATCTCCGCGACAGGCGACCCGAAGAGGCCGAACTGGTCGATAACGAGACCGGACATCACCTGTCCGAAGCAGACTATCATGACATTCCTGGCGCTCCCCAGTTTCGGCAGGCACACTACATTGAGTATTATTATGGCCGTGCCGCAGCAGCCGCCGAGCCATATCCACGGCGGCTGTGACGCTATACTGCGCAAAGGTATGTACAGGTCTCCTTCCGTGACCGCTATGATGACCGACATTATCGCGCCTGCAACGATAAAGCTCAGGACAGCCGCGTGGTAAGGAGATCTTATGACCTCCCTCACCCTTCCGTTGATGCTGACCTGAGCAGTCGAGGCTATGCCTGCGATTATTCCCAGCAGGTACATGAATATCATTTTATTGTTTTATCCAGCTCTCATCGGACGGATCATCGCGGAAGGCCCTCAGCCTCTCGATATCGTCCGCATTTATATATCCCTGTTCGGCCGCTGTCTCGATAACGGCGTCAAAATCCGTGAGCGAGACCCATTTTACACCGGCATCAGCGAAACGGTCTATGCCCTTTTTCATCCCGTATGTCATGATCGATATCACTCCGAGCACATCGGCCCCGGCGTCTCTCAGCACGTTCACGGTCTCAATGCAGCTGCCGCCGGTCGATATGAGATCCTCTACCACTACGACCTTCTGTCCGGCCTCGAGCCTCCCCTCGATCTGATTGCCTCTGCCGTGGTCTTTTGCTCCGGACCTTACATACCCCATCGGAAGCCCCATGAGGTGGGCCGTGATGGCAGCGTGCGCAATTCCCGCCGTAGCCGTGCCCATCAGCACCCCGGCATCCGGGTACTCCGCCTTTATGACAGCGGCGAGTGACTCCTCGACATCGTTTCTGACATCAGGAGCCGTAAGGGTCAGCCTGTTGTCGCAGTAGATCGGGCTTTTGATCCCGCTCGCCCAGGTGAAAGGCTCCTCCGGTCTCAGGAACACGGCTCTGATCCTGAGGAGGTCCTCAGCTATAAGCTTTCTTATCTTTTCTTTGTCCATACCTGATTCTCCTGAATGACTCATCTGCCAAGGAAATCCTCCCTGCACCTTGAATACGCGTCTATCGGTTTTTCGGCGGCGGTCACGGGTCTGCCCACCACTATGTAGTCTGAACCTGCCTCCTTCGCCTGGGCCGGCGTCATAACTCTCTTCTGATCGTCCGCGGAGCTCGTATCGAATCTGATGCCCGGCGTCACAGTCAGGAAGTCTTCTCCGCAGGCCTCGTGGATATCGGCCGCCTCGAACGCCGAGCACACGACTCCGTCAAGACCGGCCTCCTTCGCGTTCAGAGCGTACTGCCTGACCACCTCTGCCATAGGCCTGTCTATGAGCAGCTGGCCGCGCAGTGTCGCCTCGTCCGTCGAGGTCAGCTGTGTGACCGCGATCAGCTTCGGCTTGTCGGCGTATCTCGCGGCTCCGAGCATCAGCCCCTCCTTTGCCGCCTTCATCATCTCGATGCCTCCCGCCGCGTGCACATTCACCATGTCCACGCCGTATTCTCCGAGCACCGTCATCGCCTTTTTGACCGTATTCGGTATGTCGTGCAGCTTGAGATCGAGAAAGACCTTATGTCCTCTCTCTTTGAGCTTCTTCACGATGACAGGTCCCTCTGCATAGAACAGCTCCATGCCTATCTTTACATAAGGCCTGCCCGCTCCTACAGTGATGTCGTCGCACCTGACCACCTCGTCCCTGATCCTTGTCAGCCTGTCAAGGAACTTGACGGTCTCGTCAGTATTCTTGAAATCACATGCGATTATTACGTCTTTACCCATGATGCACCTCGCTTGACTTCCCCTTTTTACTAATTCTACATTATTTACAGCTAAATCTCACTCAGTTTGTCTATTCCGTATTTTTCCATCGCGGCAGTAAGAGCGTCGATTATCTTCTTCGAGGCGAACGGATCTCTCAGATTGGCCGCTCCGACCTCTACGGCAGCCGCTCCGGCCATCATCATTTCGAGCACGTCTTCGGCCGAGCTCACTCCTCCCATACCGACTACAGGTATGTCCACCGCGCACGCCGTCTGATATACCATGCGAAGCGCGACCGGCAGCACGGCAGGTCCCGAGAGCCCTCCCGTCACATTGGCCAGGATCGGCTTCTTTGTCCTGAGATCGAAGCGCATGCCCATCAGTGTGTTGATGAGGCTCACTCCGTCAGCGCCCTCCGCCTCGCAGGCCTTCGCAATGCCCGCGATGTCCGTGACATTCGGAGAAAGCTTTATGATCAGCGGTTTGTCCGTCACCTTCCTTACCGCTCTTACCACTTCGCCCGCCATGCACGGATCCGTGCCGAAGCTCATGCCGCCTCCGTGCACGTTCGGACAGCTGATGTTGATCTCGTACCATCCTATCATTTCCGATACATCCGACTCCGCGAGCCTGCGCGTGACCTCGCAGTACTCGTCCGCCGAAAAGCCGCTTACGTTGGCCATGACCGGTTTGCTGAACAGCTTTCGCAGTTCAGGCAGCTCTTCGCTTATCACGGCGTCGACTCCGGGGTTCTGAAGTCCCACTGAGTTGAGCATGCCCGATGGGCATTCGGCTATCCTCGGCGTCTCGTTCCCGAATCTCGGCTCGAGCGTCGTGCCTTTGAACGAAAACGTCCCGAGGCAGTTGATGTCGTACAGTTCCGCGAATTCACGGCCGTATCCGAATGTCCCAGACGCCGGTATGACCGGATTGTCAAGAGTGATTCCGCAGAGTTCTACTCTGGTATCTGCCATGCTATTTCCTCCGTCCTGAACACAGGACCGTCCTTGCAGACTCTCCTGCTTCCGTTTTTCGTTTCGATGCTGCACCCCATGCAGGCTCCGAAGCCGCAGCCCATGCGTTCCTCAAAGCTCATCTGCCCGCTCAGACCGGCTCCTTTGTATACCTCTTCGAATACCGCTCTGAGCATCGGCTCGGGTCCGCAGGTATAGAAGTATGTAAACTCAGTCTTCAGCTCCCTGAAGGCGTCCGTGACAAAGCCCTTTGTCCCGGCGCTTCCGTCAGCCGTAGAGATCAGCACATCGCATCCGAGCGATCCGAACTCATCGTCATAGAAAATGTCGCCCGCGCTGTTGTATCCGAGCAGTACCGTCACATCGACGTCGTTTTCTCTCAGTTTTTTTGCCGCCAGATAGAGCGGCGGTATCCCGACGCCGCCCCCGATCAGCAGGGGCCTTTCGCCCGCGCATCCGAGATCGTAGCCGTTGCCGAGACCGGTGAGCACATCGAGCTCCCTGCCGTTTTCCATACGCGTCATCTCACCGGTCCCCTCTCCGAGCACCTTGTAGATGATCGTCAGTATGCCCTCTCTGCAGTAACGGTCAGTATAGTCCAGATCGCACAGGCTGATCGGGCGGCGAAGGAAGTGTCCGTCCAGCTGTATGTCCAGGAACTGTCCCGGAGCATCGAACGCGGACACATCTCCCTCGAGCTTCATCCTGTATGTGTCGCGGATCAGCGGGATGTTCTCCACTATCGTCATCATGCACTGTTTCATCGTTCCCCGTCCTTATATCTTCATCCTGTAAACCGGTTTTCCGTCGACTACTGTCAGGCAGTTCCTGCCCATCACATGCCAGCCCGCGAACGGCGTGGCTTTTCCCTTCGAGAGCATCTCATCTCCGGTGATGTTCCACTCTTCCGTGAGGTCCCATACCGAATAGTCGTTGCCCAGCGGTATGCCGAACCTCCTGCGCGGATTGTACACCAGCAGCTGCTCAAGCCTTTCCATAGTTATTATGCCCGGCATCACGAGGTAGGTATAGATCAGAGGAAAAGCCGTCTCTATCCCCACGATGCCGAAGGCCGACTTCTCGAGGCCCCGCGATTTCTCTTCGGCGGAGTGAGGCGCGTGATCCGTCGCGATGCAGTCTATCGTGCCGTCCTCAAGGCCCTCCAGCAGAGCCTCCCTGTCCGACGCGTCGCGGAGAGGCGGGTTCATCTTCCATCTGCCGTCCTCAGCGAGCATGCTGTCATCAAGCAGCAGATAATGCGGAGCTGTCTCGCAGCTCACGTCCACCCCGCTCTTCTTCGCGTCCCTGATTATGCTGACGCTCTCCTTCGTCGAGATATGGCACACGTGATACGCGCAGCCCGTTTCATCCGCCAGCCTGAGATCGCGCTCGATCTGCCGCCACTCCGACTCCGAGCATATGCCCCTGTGACCGTGGTCTGACGCGTATCTGCCGTCATGTATGTATCCTCCCCTGAGGAGGCTGTTGTCCTCGCAGTGGGCCGTTATGATCTTTCCGAGGGCCCTGGCTCTTGCCATGGCTTCTCTCATCATGTCTTCTGACTGGACTCCGTGCCCGTCATCCGAAAAAGCGATGCATCCGTCCGCCATGCCCTCAAGATCGGCGATCATCCCGCCCATCTGGCCGACAGTTATCGCTGCATACGGGTATACGTGTATGCAGGCGTCGCGGTCTATTATGTCCTGCTGCAGCCTCAGATGCTCCGGCGAATCTGACACCGGGTCGAGATTCGGCATGGTGCAGACCGCAGTGTAGCCTCCGTGCGCGGCGGCCAGACTGCCTGTCGCGATCGTTTCCTTGTATGCGAAGCCCGGCTCCCTGAAGTGCACGTGCACATCGCAGAACCCGGGCATGATGGTATGCTGCGATGAGAGGCCTATGCCCGCTTCCTGCAGCAGCTTTATGTCGATCGAGGGGCTGAAAACTATATTCTGATCCATATCTATCTGTCCTTTATGAGCAGCAGGCTGCCCTCCTTTACCGTTATCCTCGCTTCCGTTCCCGGAACGACCTCATTGCTCGTCGCGTACTGATACGCCGGAGCTATCTCCGCGTCTTCGATGCAGAACTTCGCGCCCTTTATGGTCACGCCTTTTGCCGGGCCTTCGAGCGCCAGCAGCGAAAAGAACGGGAAGCTGTCTGAGACGCATGCGGTCTGCCCTTCGCGTATGAGCTCCATCTCGGAATAGTCGTCTATGACAGTTCCCCTGCAGCCGCGGTCCGCGAGCATGACCAGCATGTACGCGTTTACCAGCGAATGGTCGAACCTCTCGCCGATCGCTCCCAGAATTAGGAATTCCGTATATCCCCTCTCAATTCCCTCCTTTGCGGCGTAGACCGTATCCGTGTCGTCCTTTGCGACAGGCAGAGTGATGGTCTCGACATCCATGCGGGGGTCCTCATGCGAGTCGAAGTCTCCGACTATGAGAGAAGGTGCGGCGCCGAGTCCCTCCATGTGCCTCAGCCCGCTGTCGCAGTAGATCACATAGTCATCCTCTCTGATATAGCCGCGGATAAGTCCGTAGTCCGCAATGCCGGCTCCGCCGATTATGACGCATCTTGCACTGTTCCGCATCGTTCCCGCCTTCTACGCTTCATGTACGAGCTTGCCGTTCATGTCCTCGATGTCTATCGCGATCACAAGCGTCCTCGCCGCGTCCTTTTCTATCTCGCTGTCGACGTACTCCTGCGGGCACGGGAACTTTCCGCACAGAGCCCTGCTCCACTTCACGACCTCATCCGGATCGTCTATCAGCACGGCTTTGCCGAATATGATGACGCTCTTTACGTACCTGGCCCAGTCTCCTTCCTCCTGATACTCCCCGCCGAACACGCAGTACGAGACCTTCGGGTCCTTCTTTACAGCGTCGACCCTGTGGCCGAAAGTCGCGCCGTGGAAGTACAGCCTGTTCGTCTCCTCATCATACAGATGGTTGATCGGCACCCCGTACGGATATCCGTCATCGCCCTGGACGGACATGACTCCTCTCGTCTCCGTATTCAGCAGTTCTGTAATCTCTTCACGGCTGAGAGCCTGAGGGCTCCTTCTCATCTTTCTGAACATACAGTCTCCTTCCTTTCGTGCAGTCCCTGCAGTCTATATATAATACACAGGATCGCGTGATCCGAGCATGTCGCTCAGTTTCTTTCCGTAGAAAAACGCCCTCGACATCTCATAGTACTCCTTCCACATCGGCAGAGTAAGACAGTCTTCGGCACGCGGACATGTCCCCGCGTCGTCCTCAAGACAGGCGACCGGCGCAAGAGTGCCTTCCATAAGCTCGAGGATCTCTCCCGCCGTATAGTCCTCGGCCTTTCTGCTCAGGCTGTATCCGCCGCCCTTGCCGCTCACGCCGTTCACAAGCCCTCCCTTTACGAGCTCCTTGACTATTATCTCGAGATATTTTTTTGAAATGCCCTGGCGTTCCGCTATGCTCTTGAGAGGTATGTTCCCCTCGCCTTCATGCTGCGCCAGATCGATCATCACGCGCAATGCGTATCGTCCCTTTGTAGAAAACATGATCTTCCTCCGCATCTACGCAGTATACTGCTTCTTTTTACCTATTTTACTATAGGGTGAATGTTTTTATCAAGAATCTGATTTAACCTATTGACACGGTGGGTGAATAGTATTATTATGATGCCATCACAAATAAAACAATCAGAACTGTGAAAAAGGGAGGTATAACGATGGGAAACATCTATAAAGGAACTCTTGGACTGATAGGAAACACTCCTCTCGTAGAGGTGACCAATATCGAAAAGGATCTGGGGCTCGAGGCGAGGCTGCTCGTCAAGCTCGAATACTTCAACCCTGCAGGCAGCGTCAAGGACAGGATCGCTAAGGCTATGATAGAGGACGCCGAGTCAAAGGGTATCCTGAAAGAGGGCTCTGTGATCATCGAGCCTACATCGGGCAACACCGGCATCGGACTCGCGGCCATAGCCGCCGCCAAGGGCTACAGAGCCATCCTGACCATGCCTGAGACCATGAGCGTCGAAAGAAGGAACATCCTCAAGGCGTACGGAGCGGAGATCGTGCTCACCGAAGGCGCAAAGGGCATGAAGGGTGCGATCGAAAAGGCCGAAGAGCTGGCAAAGGAGATCCCGGGCGGATTCATACCGGGACAGTTCGTCAATCCGGCAAACCCTGCGGTCCACGAGGCGACCACCGGTCCTGAGATCTGGAAGGATACGGACGGCGAGGTCGACATCTTCATCGCGGGAGTCGGCACAGGCGGCACTCTTACGGGGACCGGAACATATCTCAGGAAGCAGAAGCCTGATGTGAAGATAGTCGCTCTTGAGCCTGCGGACTCTCCTGTCCTCTCTGAGGGCAAGGCCGGATCTCACAAGATCCAGGGCATAGGCGCGGGCTTCGTGCCTGATGTTCTCAACACATCAGTATACGACGAGGTCTACAAGGCTGACGGAGACGATGCCTTCAGGGCGGCGAAGTATCTCGCAAGGAAAGAAGGCATATCCGTAGGCATCTCATCCGGAGCGGCCCTCCACGCGGCGATCGAATACGCAAAGAAGCCTGAGAACAAAGGAAAGACCATAGTGGCTCTCCTTCCTGACAGCGGAGACAGATACTACTCCACTCCTCTCTTTACGGAATAGGCATGCAGATATCCGGCCTGAAAGGCTCTTCGGCGCGCTGCCTCATACGGCGGCGCGTCTTTTTCTTTCTTGTATTTTTCAGCGATATGTGGTCAATTACAGGTGAGACAAGTTTATGCGAAGCATTTTATGATTTACAGAGGCGGCAAAATGGACAGCAGGGAAAGAGAAGCCAGAGATCACAGATACGAGGAATTCGTTTTCGAACAGGTCAGAAAATACGGAGACATGGAGGCAAAGGTCTCGAAGGTATACATAGGCTGCGCGGTCGCGTGCGTCGCGCTGTGCCTTCTGGGGATCATCTTCGGCAAGCCCTTTTTCAAGTGTCTTTTCATAGGCATGTGGAGCCTGGGATTCTGGGCGGCGAAGCTGTTTTATCAGGAGGATGCAAAACAGGTCGGAGAGGCCGCCGAAAAGATACGCGCCGCCATAGATGATCCGGATTTCGACATTCCCGATAACTATCCCGAAGACATACTGGCTCTTCGCCGGCTCGTATGCCCGACGCTTAAAAACGTCTGCGGTCAGGCGGTCGCGTACGGCATCATCGCCGTCTCATGCTGGGCCGGCGCGATACTGATATTGTGGCTGTCCACCTCGGACGGCTTCTCACCGGTGTTGTTCATCGCCGGCGTCGTCATGGGCTCCATGGCCCTGATGCTCAGCTTCCTTTCTGTAAGGGCCATCAAGGACATCCCTGTCGCAAAAGCATACGAGCAGTATCTGAACGACGACGCCGCCGGCGAATAAACGCACCGGCCAAAATCTGCCAGACGGGAACCGGCCAGGGGGACAGACCCCCTGGCCGGATTTTTGATCGTTTGTTGGTCAGGGGGTCTGTCCCCCCGGCCGCTTTCGTATGGAATGTACCTATGCTGGCTGCTCGGCTCTTTCCATAGCTTCCTCGAAGTCCTTTGTTCCTTCCCAGACGCAGTTGCTGTAAGGGTTCCTGCCCATCTTTATGGAGCGCTGGATGATGAACGCCATTACCACGACATTGATAACGAGTGCCAGTATGGCGATGACGCCCTGTGCTCTCGGGTCGGCGGTGATGCCCATGTCAGCGATGATCTGTCCTGCCTGAGCAGTCTTGCCCTGGCCAGCCTTGTAGAGCTCGATAGCCGGCTTATACAGGTCGTAAGCAGTGATGCCCGCCTGTGCAGCTCCGCCGTATACCGACGGAAGAGCTGCAGCGAATCTGCTGGAGAGCTGGAACGCAGGAACGACCTGTGCCCACATGCACCAGATAGCAAGTGTGTTGGCGCGGTTCTGGATCCATCCGCCCTTGTTCCACAGCGCGTTCGCGAATGTAGGAGCGAGGAGCAGAGCGACACCGCAGTACCACGAATGCGTAGGAAGATTGAGGTAAGTGTACTCGAAGTTCCATACATCGTATGCGATGATGAACCAGATGGTCATATCCGGCCAGATCATGTCAGACTGGTTCCTGTCCTTCGAAGTGAGCAGGTATGTGCATCCTGTCATGCAGAAGATGTTGATCAGTCCCGCGATAGCGTTGATCAGGTTCCACCATCCGCCGTAGATGAACACGCCCTCATTGGATGCCCACCATGCACCGCTGACGTCTCCTGTGATGGAGTAAGCGGCGAGGAAGGATTCCATGTCGGATACGTTCGCGATCATGATGTTGGCTGCAACGATGACCCATGGCCACCATTTGAACCATTCCTTCTTTCCGAGGCCCCACTTGTACTTGATCATCATGAAACCTACGCAGCCGATGTCAGCGGCATAGAGTTTGAAGTAGTGGAACCATCCGTCCATGATAGCTACTGTCGGGTTGTTTTCGCCTCCGAACATGCCCAGATGAGCAAGGATGAAATAGACCGTAAGGATGGCAGGGATGATCACAAAGATGATCATTCCGCCGGTCTTCGTCCTGCGGCCGAGCTCGTTCATGAGGATAAGTCCGCAGAATACGAGAAGCCAGCCGAAAAGCTGCATTCCCGCATGTGCACTGTAAAGCTGAAATAACATATTGAAACCTCCTGTGATTTCACAATAAAAGGAAACTGATACAACAAATCCAGTTTCCACAATACCGTTAATATATTAACCATGTACAGATGCAAAGTCAATAAAAAAACAGCTTTCGCTGTTTTTTTAATCTATTCTGCATGCACCTGTATATAGTCATGTTCAATAGCAGGAAGTATCACTCCGAAGAGATCCTCTGTCCGCAGCCTCAGGCTCGAGGTGTTTATGCACGGATGGCAGCCGACATACTCCGATCTAAGCACGTCATCATCCACCAGAAGCTGCACCCTCTTTTCCGGGTCGTTCATGAGTCCCATCACGCTGGCCGAACCCGGGGTGCAGTCTATCAGCTCCTCCATGTACTCAGGCTCTGCAAAGTGCAGTCTCGATCTTCCGGCCTGCTTTGAGATGTCGCTGCTCCTGAACCTCTTGTAAGATGGTATCATCATCATGCAGAATCCGGTCCTCTGTCTGTTTGCCAGGAAAAGGTTGTTGCATATCCTCGCGTCGAGGACCCTCTCTATCTCCTCCATCAGATCAGGATCATCACCCGTCGCGGGCGCATGATCTATCCTGTAATACTCCACTCCGAGGCTGTCCAGCAGATCGTATACCCTGATCTCCTTTTCGGGCCTCCCCTCTTCATTCTCCGGTCTTCCTTTATGCAGCTTCATCGGCTTCGGCGTCCTCCGTGTTCGTCCCGGCGAGGTATTCCTCGAAGGTGATCCCCTTGTCCGTTATCTCGTGCGCGATCTCAGGAGAGCCGACATAGCGGATATGCCACGGCTCATAGTTCGCGCCGTACTTTTCGGTAAAGTCGTCTACTATCTTCTGCTGTTCAGCCGTGCTGCGGTAAGCCGAGTCAAGCTCTGTATGTATGCCTTCCTTCTCCAGCTCATCCTTCATCCTGAGATATGCCTCGTAGGCTCCCGCCTCAGCAAACACATTATCGCCTATGGAGTTGATGGTGGTCCTGAGGATCACTCTGTCGAGCCAGTCCTCAGGGAGCGGGTTCTCAAAATTTACCAGCACCATGTAGTCCGGGTCGTAGTGCGTGATCAGGGACTGCGCCTCTTCAGGCTCTTCTTTCGCTTCGCTGCTGCCGGATCCGGCGCATGCGCACATGACCATCATCAGGACAACGGCCATGACAGCGATCAGTTTTCTTTTGTTTTCGTTGATACGGTCTGTCGATTTCTTCATGTTTACCCGATCCTCTCTGACATGCCGGTATTTCCTCTGCGTTCCTGCTTTCCTCCGCAACGCAGTATCATTCCTTGAATGTCATGGAAACTACTTTGTCTGTTATATGCGATTTTTACTTATCAGACGGAGACCCTGCAAGCGGCCCGGCTTTTTCAGCATTTTTCAGGTCAAGCCATATGCGGTATATCAGAGCGAGTGATGAGAATATGACCGGCCTCATGTACAGCGCCATGTAATTCATCGGGATATCGATAGTCTGTATATCCCCGGTGATGGAAGCCATTGGAAGCGCTGTATTGAGCACAGCGACTGCGAGCTCCATCAGAACGATGATGAACAGGGCTCTCCGGCCGTATTCCCTTTTCCGTTCGATGACTGCCCGGTTTTGATGCTGTCAGTTCTCTTTATCGTCTATGGACACTCCGAGAATTATCTTTTCGCCGTCTTCTTCATGGGCCAGCGTGGCTCTGAGACTGGCCGGCACTGATCTTCCGTCGATCAGCAAACCGTAATTGTGGATGAAGACGCCGTTTTTCTCTATCTCTTCCATCACATTTTCTTTGGTGAAAACGCGGAGATGTCTTTCCATGTCTTTCGGGTCTATCGCTTTAGGGGCATCACGTACCACATCGTCGAAGAAGTCTTCGCCCTGCACAGCCAGACCGAAGCTCTCGTACTCGCTGGACGGATTGTACTGGACATAGTGCCCCGTCTCCGGATCGACAGTATAAAGCACGATAAAGTCGGGAGCCAGCGAAGCTATTCTGCTGAGCGACGATCTTTCCTGTCTCAGCCTCTTCTCTTCCTCTATCTGCTTCATCTGTGCATCAACGATGCTGATTCCCAGTATGATGCGGTTTCCGCCCTGCATCCTGGTAATCTTCATGTTGACATACATCGGCTTTCCGGTATCGATCAGGCGGTATGTAGTTGTGAAAACTCCCTGGGCGTCCAGCTCGCGCAGGACGTTTTCCTTAGTAAACAGTTTCAGGAAAGCTTCCCTGTCATCTTCATAGATACGCGTCATCGTATCGCGCCTTGCCGACTCGAAGAATTCCCTGCCGTGCCTCTCGATCGAGAGCTCTTCGCCGCCGACACGCGAGGAGTATTCAATGTAGTCATTCGTATCGAGGTCTATCACGAATATATTGTAATAGTCAGCTGCAAGCGCCCTAGCTATGTCCGCGAATGTGGTGCTGTCATCAGGCTCCGTGACCGAGAGCACGGCGACCGCGACCGCTGTGCTTCCCGTGACAGGATTGATGCAGACCCTGTATGCGAATGAATGGACGACAGAACCGTCAGGCATCTTGTCTTCGTAGAACGACCGGTTCCCGTTCTCGCAGCACTGTTTTATGACCGCCGGAAACACCGGGCCGTAATGGATGGCCGGATCGTTGAAATCTATCACTCCGGTGTACAGTTCATCTCCGAAACAGCGCTTCACGAATTCACGGTAAGAGCGGTTGCTGCGGATATATCTGGCTTTTCCGTCTTTCACCTCTATGACGGCGATCGGTACGGTATCGAACGTATTATGGAGCGGATCATTGCCCTCTTCGGCAACGACTCCGAGATCGAACAGATTCACCTTTCCTATGCTTTCATAGTATCCTGACTCCTCCGGATCCTCAGTTTTGATGATCAGGCCGTTTTTGCGCAGCTCGGCCACATCTTCAAATGGCAGCGGCTTGCTGTAGTAGTATCCCTGAAGCTTGGCACAGCCTATATCGCGGAGGAACCTCACCTGCTCTTCAGTCTCAACGCCTTCGCAGACCGTGTCCACGCCGAGGGAGGTCGCCATCCTCATGAGCTCTGTCAGGATGATCTTTCCCTCCTCGCCTTCATCGAGCTTCCGCATGAAGCTCATGTCGAACTTGAGCAGGTCGAACCTTATGCTCTGCAGGACATCCAGCGAGGAATAGCCGCTTCCGAAGTCATCCATCCACACAGGGAACCCGAGGCTGCGGAATCTCTCCACCTGCTTTTTTATGAATTCGAAATCGCTTCCGATCATGCTCTCGGTTATTTCGATGGTTATCCTGTCCCTGCCGACTCCGGCAGCATCCACTCTGCTTCTGATCTCCTCTACGATGTCGCATGTATCGAAGTCTGAGCGTGACAGATTGATCGAATGAGGGATGATACTGAGGCCCTTCTCTTTATGCTCTTTCATCAGTCCGAGGATCTGGTCGACCATGAACAGATCGAGCTTATATATCTGTCCGGATTCTTCAAGCGCCGGAATAAAATCGGCCGGGGACATGAACCCCCTCTCCGGATCGATCCATCTTGCCAGTGCTTCCACGTCGCAGACTCTCTCGTTGACTGTCCTCACTATCGGCTGGAGATAGACCCTGATCCAGCCCTCGCTTACAGCTCTGTCGATGTTCTCTGTGATGTAGCGTTTCTTTTCGACATCGTCGCTGAGCTCACGTCTGTAATATCTGAAGCCCGATGCGTATGTACCGCTCAGCTCGCTGCACGCAAGCTTGGCTCTGTCGCAGGCAGTGCTGGCCTCTACATCTCCCCTGAGGTCAGAGTAAAGACCGACATGTACCGGCAGAGACTTTCCGTCATTGACCTTGCTGAATTCGCTGAACAGCTTTTCGATCCTCTCCTCCATCCCGTTCATCTGAGTGACGACAGCGAAGTGGTCGCCGGCCATGCGGCAGCACCTGTCGCTCCCGAACAGGCTGATCAGTATCCGGGCGAATTCCTGCAGGAGCCTGTCTCCCTCAGAGAACCCGTATTTTACATTGAAAAACTTCATTCCGCTGAAGTCAATGTACAGCATGTACGGGATCCCTCCGCTGCTGATTATCTCCTTCTTTGCGGCTTCGCTGAGCTCAAAGAAATACGTCATGCTCGGAAGTCCGGTCAAAAGATCGAAATAGTTGCCTTTTTCTATGCTGTCACGCAGCTGGACTTCAAGGTCGCTGCGGTACTCCTCCCTGATATTCTCAAGAAAATAGCTGTGGAGCAGGCAAATGCCCAGGAGACATCCTATGGAGAACAACGGCAGGAGCGAGTATCTCACCTGAAGGACATCGAAGACCGTCATGATCACGCTGAACATCCCTATCGTACGGTGTCTGCGCTTTACAGAGTCTGTGCTTTTCGCTGCTACTGACAGAGCGTAGACCGCCGTCAGTGCGAACATGACCAGCTGAGCTGCAAGCGTGACATATCTTATGATCTCCGGATGATAAACTCCGTCGGCATCAAAGGAGAAAAAGACAGGACGCACGAAGTTGACAAGTATCGATATCAGCTGGAACAGAAAGATGAAGTTCCCCATGATCATCAGCATCCTGTCGAGTCGGCTGTTCTCTTCGAGATAATCCACAACGAAACGGGTCCAGTACAGTATGACCAGTCCCATGATGACAAAGTAGAAAACAGTGTCGGCATATGTCAGAGCCAGAAGATGCCGGTCGTAAAATATGCCCCAGATAATGTCAGAAACGAAATACAGACATGTGCAGATCAGAAAGGCGCGGTAAGACTTCTGAGCCGGGATGATGCTTTCACCCTCTCTCTTTCTGAGCACATCATGATTGATTATCAGAGTGATTATCAGGGCCAGCAGGCCTGCAAATGAATAAGTCATGAGTTCCTCTGTTACCTGTGCTGTAAAACTACGTTAATATAATACCATATCTGCCATGTCATTCGGCTTTGTTCTGTATCAAAAATGCCTGTTTAACTCGACGGTTTTTGCTGATACGGTCAGACGCCATTCAGAAATTGAAGCAGACTTTATATCCGCTGTCCGCCTTTCTGTTGAATACATCCACCGAGTCGTGCTCGAGCAGTCTCAGATTGAGCTCATCACAGCGCTCAAGGTAATCCTCATACTCATCCGTCTGCCTCCTCGTAATGTATAATATATCCTCTCCCGGCATTCTTCCTCAATCGAAAAAACCGGCGCGGGCAGCACCGGTCTGTATGAGCATATCCGCTCTGCTTTCAGGCAAGATTGAGATGCTTCTCCATCAGGTACCTGCAGACGAAGAAGTATACCGCCGAGAATGCAGCAGCCATAACTATTCCTGCAATGAATATCACATGGAAGTTCAGGTATCCGTCAGGTCCGTAAGCACCCTCCGATCCGTTCAGGACCGCATTGAACTTCGGGTCCGCAAGAGCGTATACTGATGCGATCGCTCTTCCTGCCGTGCCCTCAAAGAACAGTACTCCGATGTATGCTCCGATCGAAGCAAGCGTAGTATGGTTCCGGGCCTGGTGTCCGATGGTGATTGCAGTGTAGATCTGCATCACCGTCTTGACTGATCCGGCGATCAGCAGGATCAGGAATTCCAGCGTGTAGATCACGGAATTCTTCGGGAGGTCTATATCACCGAGCTGGATCATATCCTGAGAGTTCAGGCCTCCGGCTATCATCGCGCAGACTCCTATGATGAGACCTGTCAGCAGTGCGACCAGCACTGTGATGAACATCCATATGACTGCCGACATCAGCTTGTTGCCGATATGTGCTGCAACGCTCACCGGCAGCACCTGATTGAAATAAGCCTCATCGCCCAAAAGGCTGCGGCTGTATCTCTGGACTATAAGGATCACCGCCATGACCATGATCGCTATCGCGACTCCCACGTAGAGAAGGCCGGACATGACTACGACGAATGATGATCTGCTGCCTGCAGACTGTGCAGAAAACCCGAGGACGATCGCTGTGGCCGCCCATGCTGCATAAAGAGGCAGCAGTTTGCGCCCCATCGAAGGGATCTCGTATTTAAGCAATTTACCTAACATCTGAATACCTCCCTGAACAGTTCATCGATGCTCTCGCCCTTCTCTTCTCTGATCTCGTCAGCGACGCCGCTCATCACTATCCTGCCCTCTCTGATGAATATCACCTCATCGAGCACGGACTCTATGTCGGATATAAGATGAGTGGATATGACGACGACAGCGTTCTCGTTGTAGTTTGAAATGATGGTCCTGAGGATGTAGTCGCGGGTCGCAGGATCCACGCCTCCGATAGGCTCATCGAGCAGATAGACTTCAGCCTTTCTCGCCATCACCAGGCAGAGCTGGAGCTTCTCTCTGGTCCCCTTGGACATCTTCTTCATGGTCTGTTCCATGTCTATGCCGAGATCCTCTATCATGGCAGCGGCTCCGGCCCTGTCGAAGTCCTCAAAGAAATCCGCATACAGCTCCATCAGCTGCTTTGCATTCATGTAGTCAGGAAGCGCGTTCCTGTCCGGCAGATACGCGACGATCTTTTTTGTCTCGATGCCCGGCGCATTGCCTTTGATCCTCACGCTGCCGGATGTCGGCTGAAGGAGTCCGTTGAGTATCTTTATAAGAGTGGTCTTGCCGGATCCGTTAGGTCCGAGCAGTCCCACTATGCGGCCCGGCTCAAGCGATATGCTTATATCATTCAGGGCTGTCAGGCTGCCGAAGTTTTTGGTGAGACCGTTAATCTCTATTATTGCCATGTCTCTTACCTCCTGCTATAACGCGGCCGTCCACTTTCTGACGGCTGCTTTGATCTGATCATCGTCCATGCCGATCTTGCGAAGCTTTTCGGTCAGCTCACTGAAGTATCCGGCCGCAAGCTCCTCATGGAGACTCTCCAGCACGGACTCATCTTCAGTGACAAATCGTCCGCTTGTACGCTCCGAATAGACCAGTCCCCTGCGCTCGAGCTCGGCAAGAGCCCTCTGCATCGTGTTGGGATTGACACCCGCATCCAGCGCCAGGTCGCGCACCGAAGGAAGCTTGTCGCCCGGCGCATATTCACCTGATGCGATGCGCATGGTCATCTCGTCTATTATCTGAGAGTAGATCGGGATGCCGTTTTTAAAATTCCATTCCATATCCGTGTCCCTTTTTATGATCTCAGGTATAGTTTGCAAACTAAAAGTGTATTATTGTATTAACCAATTAATACAATAATACACTTTTAGTTTCCTGTCAAGCCCTTTCAGAGATTTTCGTATGCTTGTCCCGGAACTTTAAAAGAAGCTCACCGCAGATCAGCGATGAGTTCCTTTTTTCGTGTTTTTCCTTTTGTTCAGATGCACTGACTAAGCAGCTTCGCCCTTCTTGACCGCATCGTAGAAGAAGAGGAACGATGTGAGGTAGCATACGACTACAACTACGAGTGTCAGTGTGCGCAGGCTCAGGCTCTTTACGATGAAGAACGCGAGGAATACGCCTACTGCTCCGCCGATAGCCTGTGTCCAGCATGCAACCGGGTCATAACGGCCTTCCTGGATGAACTTAGGGGAGTTGCCGAACGCCATCAGATAAGCGCAGGATCCCATCATAGCCGGGAAAGCGCAGCCTGTGTCGAGACCGAGGATAACGCAGAGAGCCATGCACGGTGCGTAGAGTCCGACGCCTATGGACATGAGTCCGCCGAGGATGAAGTTTACTACGATCGCGATGATCAGTTTGATCCCGCGCAGTCCTGTAGCTGTTCCGAGTTCTCCGAAAGGACCAACTCCTGCCCATCTCATGAACATCACAGTAGCAAGTATAAGCATAGCTACGCCCATTGCATATCTTACCTTTCTGCGGTTGAACTTGGATACAACGCCGGCCGCGAGGTAAGCACCTGCGATGGAAGCAACGATCATGGATACGAGTGTGAGAAGATCCATGTCAGGAACAAAGTCGAAGAACAGGAAGGCCTCGATACAGACCGGGACCGTGTCTCCTACATTCAGTGTACCGGGGATCAGTACGTCGTCTACGGACTTGGTCATTTTGAACGCAGTCGTAGACGGGGCGAACGATCCGATTCCGAGCGTGTCGAAGAAGTTGGCTACTACACCGATGATGATCGTAGCGATAAGGTTCCTCGGCTGCATGCCTCTGTCCCATGTTTCCTTGAAAGTCAGACCTGTGACCGGATCTTTTTCAGTGCTGGCTGCCATCTGTTTCTGCTTTCTGAGCATCAGGATAATGATAAATACGACGCCAAAAAGCGAAATGCCTTTAAGAATCCACATTCCCATAAAGATTAAACCTCCTTGAATATAAGATAATACCCTATGAAGCACTGCGGCTTCATACATGTTTCAGACTACACTGTCCCAAAATGGGAGAGTCAATGATTCATAAAGGCTGTTTTAAGAATTGCTTTAAGGTTTTTTTATTTTATTTGTCAAAGCCAGAGATTTGACTGTCCCATAGTGGAATACATTAACATCTCATCAAGACCTTTCCATATGGATAGTGTTGATAATTGAGATGAAAAAATGCGGCTGCCCGTCATGTCAGGCAACCGTGTTTTTTCATGCAGATAGAGTCTCCCATCATGGGATAGTGTAGAATAAGTATCAAAACACAGGCTTTTGACGGGGGTATTGATTATGAAAAAAGCTGATCTGTTCTCGATAGGTGAAGTATCCAGGATCACCGGCGTACACATCAAGTCTCTCAGATACTATGACCGCATAGGCGTTTTTACGCCGTCATATACTGATGAAAACACAGGCTACAGGTATTACAGCTTTGACCAGCTGCAGAATATCCTTGCGGTCAGAACATGCCTGGACAGCGGCATCGCCCTGAACAATCTTGAATCCTATATGCAGAACGGTGTCATTGATTACATGAGCCTTCTGAAAGAAGCGTCAGCCAGGGTGGAACAGGCAATGGACCTGCTCAGAAGAAGAACCGTATATCTTGATTTCATGAAGCAGGAAGTCTCATTCAACGATGCTTCCGGTGGTACCGGCAGCCGCGACTGTTACGGCTCGATCGCATTATGGCTGACTCCGTTCGATGGCGACATCAATACTTTTGACAGAAAGGCAAATTATCTTAAACTTGCTGAAGACGCCAGAAAACACGGCTTCCAGATAAGCCCGATCTATTTCGGTATGCTGATGAAGTGCAGCGGCAATGAGCGCCGCCTGTATCTTATGGCCGGTCTGGAGGATTTCCTGAAGATCGACGAGGATAATGACCATATATTCCGCACGCCGGAAACATGGTACAGCTGTGTCAGCCGGCCGGATCTTGACGTAAGAGCCGCAGAGAGCGTCTGGCCGGATTATTTTGAGGCGGAATATGACAAAGTCGTTCTGTCTACCGTCAGTATCCACAGCAATCACAGCCAGCCTGTCTATTCGATGTTCATAAACAAGCCGTCCGGCCAGTCTCCCTTATGAGGCAGCTTTTCTATTTCATCTTTTCTAGATGCTTGCGGGCAGCCCAGATGTCTGCGTACCTCCCGTTTACCTTGTACAGATTTTGAGATTTCCTGCGGGCAATAACTTTGACACCGACCTTCCCCCAGGCATCGACGACCTCCTGGAATGCAGCCTCATCTTTCTCAATAGTTTTCGCGTCGTATGCGTTGCAAAGACCATGCTGGCTGAGCATTTTGCTGTCGTAACTCAGTTCACCGGCGTAGCCTCCCGAAACGCCTTCAAGCTGTTCCGCATCAAGCTGCTCGTTTTCATAATTCTTAAGTTCATCCATTTCCGTATATTTCCTTTCTTCCATTTCGATCGCCTCCTTTTTATTCCCGGAGATTCCCTCTTTCCGGTATTCCTGACTCAATTCTGTTCAGCAGTTTTCCTCATGCCAGAAGCTGTTTCCGCACTTACGGCACGTATACTCTCTGTAAATCCGATATTTTTCATCATTTTTCCTCTATATATCTGTGTGCTGCTGCAGTACGGGCATACCTTGTCTTTAGTCACTGCATAATCTTCTTCGCTTACCGTACCGCCGGAAAGACCATGCAGCTGCTCAGACGTAAGTTTGAATGCCTCTGATTCATAAATCTTTGTGTCCTCTTTGACATAGCTTCTTTCCTTTGTGTCCTGCCGGCCTCTTAGCTTAGTTACAATTTATCTTCTGAATCTTATACAAGGTTAACACAGATACAGAGACACCGAAAATCAGGCGTGAATATACCGGAAGATGCATCGTATGGTTCATAATATTCTGACATTGACTATCCCCATTGATCGCATACATATAGTTGGATTTTAACATAGTTTCATTGATTTCATTGATTTGGTATTGATGTTCGTTGTCTCTGTATCTGTGATAAACTTGTATAGGATATGGAACCTTATGAAAAGGAGGAAAGAAACATGAACGAAGACGTAAGAAAAGAAGCGCAGAGCAGGACAGAACTGACCCTGGACGAATTAGAAGAAGTCGCAGGGGGTCAGATCACATTTAAACCGCTTCTCAGATATATGAAAGAGAACAATATTTCAACGTACCAGTTGATCAAAGCCGGTGTTATCACGCCTACAGAAGCTACTCGGATCAGGGCAGATCATAATTTCAGACTGGCCTTTGTTAACAGGCTCTGCAGTTATCTTAACTGCCAGGTCTCGGATGTGATAGCCTATATTCCTGATGATGTGGAAGATCACTCCGTCGACGAACTTTTAGCCGGAATATAAGCATTCTTTATTACTGAGCGATGCTGATCATGACAGTGTTGATAATTGCTTTTATATTTTATAAATGTTAATAGCTGAGGCAAAAAAAGATATCACAAACGCAGATCTCAAAGCATCTCTGAGATCTGCGTTTTTTTGATCTTATCTGTCAGTTCTCTGCCGTGCACCCGCAGCGTTCCCGGAGTCTATTTAAGCTTATCTTCAAGGAGCTTGCGGGCAGTCCAGATGTCTCCGAACTTCCCGTTTACTTTGTACAGATTTTTACGTCTTCCCAATGGTGCAAAGGGGATAATTCTGACAAAATTATGAGGTGCACGCTTTTTTGCTCATATTTCGTCCTATCATTAAGATGAACAGGCACGCAAGGATGTGAATCGTGATAGACATCCAGCTTCCCTCTATGCCAAAGTCTTTGTCATAGAAAAAGCTTGAGCCATGAACTGTTGTCTCCATGAACGATACAGCGGCAGGCTTGCCGCTGTCAGGAAGGCCGAATATGAAATCCTGCATATAGTTCCATGCAGTGTGAGCCGTCATCGCGAACCAGAGGCTGCCGAAATAACGGTAACTCAGTACATACATCGCCCCGGAGGTGAGCAGGTTGATGAACGGCACAATGCCGAACCCCGGATTAGCAGCATGAAGATATGAGAAGAACAGTGAGCTCACGATCAGGGCCGGTATGAACGGAACTCCTTCGCCATACATTTTGCCGAAAACGAAACTCCTGTCCTGGATCTCTTCTACGGTCGACTGAATGAACACGCAGACCGCAGCAAAGAGAAGGACCGCGAGATTTCCTCCGGATGAGCCTTTGATCTCGATATCACCATGCATACTTGCGGCAAAGACGCATGACCCCATGATGAATGCGCCGAACAAAAGACCGAGCACACCGTATTTCAGTATATCTGCTGAGCGTTCTTTGCAGAATGAGAAGAAGTAGTGTCTGTCTTTTTTTACCGCCCAGGCATATATCATCATCGCTCCGAAGAAGAATAAATGACCGAGATACTTGAGGGCGTGGGCGAGGCCTTCGTCCAGAGCCATGGCTCCGATCAGGTTGAAATACCTGATCCTTATGAAATATCCGAAATAATGGATGCCATATGCCAGCATGAATACAACTACGATTTTCTCAATGATCTTCTCTTTATCAACGCTCTTATTCACACCTGTCTCCTTGATTGTTCTGTTTTATTTGCATCGTATCATAATAATGGAACGGCTTTAGTCCGAGATGTCGATGTCCGGAACTACGAAAGGTTCGTAGTCAGGGTACTTCTCTTTTATCTCTTCACTGATTATCTTTATGCCCTCGCTGTGGGGGATGTCGAAGCTCATGACCACATCGAAGCGTATCACCTTCTTCTCTTCATCGAGATAGAATCCGTGCATCTGAAGAGCCCACTCGTGCGCGAGAACGATCTTTTCTATATCCTCCCGGATCTCTGCGATCCTGTCATCAGTGTTGCGCGAATACACGCCGACTCCCGTAAGTATGACTCCCGTTTCTCTGTATACCCTGTCCGTAAGCTTACGGGTGAGAACATCCACCTGATCTACCGTCATGCTGTCCGGCAGTTCGACATGAACAGACGCGTACTCTCTGCCTGGCCCGTAATTGTGTATGAAAAGATCATACGCTCCGAGCACGTCCGGCTCGCTGACGACTATCGCCTTTATCTTCTTCGACATCTCCACATCGGCGCGGCGTCCCAGTATGTCGCTCACGGTATCGCTTATCATCTCGACTCCTGCCTTGATGATGAATCCGGATATGATGACGCCCATGTACGCCTCAAGTGATATGCCCTTGAATGTATATATAAGCGCCGTCACGAGCACGGCTCCCGAAAGCGCGGCGTCGGAAAGCGCATCAGTGCCCGATGCGATCAGGGCGCCCGAGCCCGTCTGCTCGCCCTTCGCCTTCACATAGCGTCCGAGCAGTATCTTGGCGACGACAGCGACCGCTATGATCACAAGCGACAGGGTCGAGTAGTTCGCCTGTACCGGATGTATTATCTTCCTGACCGATTCGACCAGGGATGTTATCCCGGCGTAGAGCACGAGTCCGGCTACTATCAGCGCGCTGATGTATTCCACCCTTCCGTGTCCGAGAGGGTGGTCCTTGTCAGGTCTTTTGCCCGCTATCTTTGCTCCGATTATCGTTATGATCGATGACATCGCGTCCGACAGATTGTTGACCGCGTCAAGCACCACGGCGATGGAATTCGACAGCAGTCCGACCGCCGCCTTGAAAGCGGCCAGCAGCACATTGGCTATGATGCCGACTATGCTGGTCCGGACTATGATCTTTTCTCTCTGCATGTATTCATTCATTTTTATCCCAGAAGCTCTCGCTCAGTTCGTCAAGGAACGACTCCAGATCGCTTACAGCTTCTCTCCCCCTTTTCCTTATGCTCTTTCCTGCTTCGTAACCTGCTGTTATCATGCCGGTCAACGCTTTGTTTCGTACAGAGCGCATCGACATGTCTATGTCCTCCGCCAGCTCTTCGGCGTTTTTTATGAGACCCCTTCTTGCAGTCTCAATATTCCCCAATATCTGCATGAGCTCGCCCTGGGACTGCATCCATGAGCCCTTCAGCGGATCGTGCCTGCCGTAGACGCCGCTTCTGTAATTATCTATCACGGCTCCGTACCTGTCATACGCCTTTGCTATCGCATCCTCCCAGGATATGTAGAGCTCGTCTCCGGCTCCCTTTCCGACCCTCTTCATCGCCTCAGGATGTCTGATCAGCTCCCTGAGCTTCTCCGCAAGAGACTCGGCGTTCTCCTCTATCGTAAAGCCGTTTCTGCCGTCCGTCACGCCCTCCGACGCGCAGCTCCCTTCAATGATGACAGATGCCGTATCGCTTGCGGCGGCCTCTCTTACCACGAGCCCGTTCGTATCGAAGGTAGACGGGAACAGAAAGAGATCGGCGCGGCTGTACCAGGCTCTGAGCTTCTCCCGCTCCCTTACCGGACCTGTAAAGATGACCTTGCCGTCAAGCCCGAGCTCGTGCGCGTATTTCCTGACTCCGAGCTCGTCGCCTCCTCCGCCCACGATGACCATCCTGAAGTCATCGTCCTCCATGTCGAGTCTGTCCAGGGCGTCCAGAATGATGCGAAGCCCCTTGTACCACATGAGCCTGCCGATGAACAGGAAGCACGGCACGCCTTCCGGCAGATCGTACCCGCCGGTTACCTCCTGCACAAGACTGTCCGAGACCTTTTCATGAGGCAGGTCGACTCCGTTCGGCATGACTGTGTAAGTCCCTTCGTAGCCCAGCGATCTGAGGTTCTCTCCGGCGCCCCTGCTGACCGTCCACACCTCATCGCACGCGTTCACGTTCGTGATGAGTGCCTGCAGCGCCCCTTCTCTCAGCAGCCTGCTTTTTATCGCGTTGGCTATGTCTATGTCGTATTTCGTGTGCCATGTCAGCACCAGAGGAAGATCGGAAGCCTCCGCAAGGCTTCTCGCCAGCAGTGCCGAAGTGACCGGGCAGTGCGTATGCAGAAGCTCTATCCCTTCACTTTCGATCGTGCTGGCCGCCACGGGCGAGAAAGGATAGCCTGTGACATAGCCGAACAGCTTTCGCGTGTCTATGCTGGGATATCTTACTACCTTAAAAGGAAGTCTGCTGTCATCGTTGTCAGGCATCTGAGGAGTCAGCACCACCGCGTGTCCGTATGACTTCTCGATAATGCGGGCATAGTTTACGACCACATTGGCCACCCCGTCTATGATCGGCGGGAAGGAATCATTGAGTAATGCTATATTATGTCTTTTCATACCTGATATTGTACTCATTTTGCTCTGTGAAAACAAACAGGCACCGGAGTGCCTGTCTGCTCATTTCTGTTTTCTTCACGCTGCCTGCTACCTTCCCGCCAGCTTCTTTCCCAGCTTCGTGGCCTTGAATCTGATCTTTACCTCTCTCGGCAGAGCGTAAGGCAGTATAGCCATGAGCTTGCCGTTCTCGGCCGAGAACATCCTCGAAGCGAGCGGATGATCCCTGTGCAGCTCTATGGCATCGAACTCGCACTTGGTCGTGCACAGTCCGCAGCCGATGCAGCGGTTGACGTCGACTGTCGTAGCGCCGCACTTGAGGCATCTGTTGGCCTCGGCTCTGATCTGGATCTCGCTGAGCGGCTCTCTGAGGTCGTGCCATGTCTTGGTCGGGTCGCCGTCCCTGTGGCCAGGCTTCTGTCTAGGCATGTTGTCATATCTCTCTACGGAGATATCGTCCCTGTCGAGCTCGATGATCTCTCTGAGGTCGCGGCCCACAGTCAGCCTGTTCGGGCCCTGATCCTTATGGACGTATCTGTGCAGGGAGTCCGCTATAACTCTGCCGGCACCGATGGCGTCGATGGCGAACTTCTGTCCGGTCACGATATCTCCGCCCGCAAAGATGTCCTCTTCAGCGGTCTGGAGGGTGACAGGATCTGCTACGGCGAGTCCTCTCGGCGAGATCTCCACCTTCGTGCCCTCGAGCATCTTTCCGAGATCAGGCTTCTGGCCTGTGCAGAAGAGTACTGTCGTGCACTCGAGCTCCTGCGTATCCTTCTCGTCATACTGAGGGTCGAATCTGCCCTCTACATTCTTTACGGAAGTGCACTTTTTGAATTTTATGCCTGTGACCTTGCCGCCCTTCGAAAGTATCTCGGCCGGGCCCCAGCCGCCGTTCACGCTGATGCCTTCCTCCTCGCACTCCGTCCTGTCCTCGACGCCCATAGGGAGCTCGTCGTAGGCTTCAAGCGCGTACATGTATACCTTGTCCGCTCCGGATCTCAGCGCTGTCCTCGCTACGTCAGCTCCGATGTTGCCGCCGCCGATGACCACGACATTGCCGCTGAGCCTGCCTGCCTCAGGCAGCTTGCCCTGCATGAGCGCGACCTCGTCCTCGTTGATGATCCTCATGAAATCGATACCGCTCATGACGCCATTTGCGTCAGCACCCGGTACATCGAGGCTGCCGCCGCTCTGCAGGCCGACAGCCAGGTAGAACGCAGCGTAGCCTTCGTCTCTCAGCTGCTGTATAGTTACGTCCTTGCCTACTTCGCATCCTGTCCTGAACTCGACTCCCATCTCCTTCATGACATCGATCTCAGCGTCGACGACGTCCTTCTCAAGCCTGAACGAAGGGATGCCGTATCTGAGCATGCCGCCGAGGGCTTTCTGCTTCTCGAATACCGTCACAGGATATCCGCGCTTTCTGAGGTAGTATGCCGCGGAGAGTCCCGCAGGACCGGCTCCGATGATGGCCATCTTGTATTCGTCGCCCCAGAATCCGCCGATCTCTCTGCCGCACTCAGGCACGAATCTGTGCTCTGCCTTGAGCTCCTGAGCGGCGATGAATTTCTTGATCTCGTCTATGGCCACAGGCTCATCGATGGTGCCTCTGGTGCAGCGGTCCTCGCATCTTCTGTTGCAGACCGCACCGCAGACTGCAGGCAGAGGATTGTCCTGCTTGATCAGCTCGAGCGCCTCTCTGTACCTGCCCTGGTCGGCCATGTTGATATAGCCCTGTACCGACAGGTTGGCCGGGCACGCCGCCTTGCACGGCGATGTGCCTGTGTCGTAGCAGTTGATCTTGGCGTCTTCCCTGTAGTTCTTGTTCCACTTCTCAGGTCCCCACTTGGTCTCGTTAGGAAGCTCTGTGAGCGGATATTCTACAGCGCTGCCGTTCTTTCTGCACAGCTTCTGTCCGAGCTTGGCAGCTCCCACCGGGCAGATCTCGACGCACTTGCCGCAGGCCACGCACTTGTTGTGATCCACATGCGCCCTGTAAGCCGATGCGGACATGTTAGGCGTATTGAAGAGCTGCGAAGTCTTGAGGGCGTTGCAGACCGTGTTGTGGCAGTTGCAGATGCCTACGATCTTGTCCTCTCCGTCGAGGTTCGTGATCTGGTGTACGTAGCCGGCCTTTTCAGCCTTCTCGAGCACCTCCATGATCTCCTCGTATGTGGCGTAGCGTGCATCCTTCTTGGTCTCTACGAGATACTCTGCCATGTCGCCTACCGCGATGCACCAGTAGTCCTCGATCTCGCCGCCGCCTTCGCCTCTGATCCTCTGCTGTCTCCTGCAGGAGCAAACATCGAGGCAGTACTTGTCGTATTTATTGAGCCAGTACGAGAGCTTCTCATATGAAATGGCCGTGCTCTCGCCCTCTATGGCCTTTTCGACCGGGATGACATGCATACCGAGTCCTCCGCCGCCTTCAGGCACCATGTGGGCGACCTTGCCTACAGGCACCATGGACGCATAGTGGAAGAATGTTGCGATCTCCGGATGCTCTTCCATGAGATTTCCGGTCATCAGCATGTACTCTCCGGAACCTACCACCCACTTCGGGACGAAGAACTGCCTCTCGCCGTTCTTTGTCTCGCGGTCGAATTCCAGGAGGCCTTTCTCGCAGATGCCGAGCGCCGTCTTTTCGGCCTGCGCAGGAGTCATGTCGTTCCTCTTGGCCATCTGCTCTACCGTCAGCTTGACCGTTCTTTTCTTTTTGAAGCTGAGCATGAATCTGACTTCATCGGTAGTAAGCAGCTTGTCGAGCAGCCAGAAGTCAGGCTCATCGTTTGCGATCTTCTCAGGATGACCGGACATGCCCAGATCATCAGTGATCATCGCGGCGAGCTGTCTTATGAGCTCCGCGCGCTCCTCATCCGACATCGGATATGTCTCAGGCAGATAATCCCAGTCATTGAAGAAATAGTCTTTGAATCTTTCAGGTACCATATTCTTTTACCTCTCTCACACACATGTCAGGACGGTTTCGGAAACCGTCCGGCTCCTTTCAGTATTCTATCATAATATGCTCCCGTGAGGGATATAAATGTTAACTATCGTTACCCTGAGCAGGATCCTTTCTGCCGCACGAAAAAGCACCGCCTGAGCGATGCTTTGTTTCATTGATGTCCTGGATGTCCTGCCTACTTGAGCTGTGCAGCGACCTCTTCAGCGAAGTTCTCTTCCTTCTTTTCGATTCCCTCGCCTACTTCGAATCTGATGACCTTCGTCAGCTTCAGACCATCATCTACCGACTTCAGGTACTCCGCAACAGTCTGCTTGCCGTCCTCTGCTCTTACATAAGTCTGATCGAGCAGGCACATCTCCTTGAGCTGCTTTTTGATACGTCCGTCAACAAGACCTGTGAAGATCTTGTTCTCGGTGATTTCCATCTTGGCAGCGATCGCAAGACCTGCAAGACGTGTCTTTGCCTCATCCGAGAGGAAGTTCGGCAGATAGTTGAAGTTGAAGCCCTTGTCAGCTCTCTTCTCATCAAGGATGTCGATATCTGCTTTGTCCCATACTTCCCCGACCTTGTCGAGCAGTCCGTTGAGGATCGGCTTAGGAAGTGTGAACGGATCGTTCAGAGCGCTTTCCAGAGTGATCTTTCTCAGACTCGAAAGCTCGTCATCCGAGATCTCGTCCCTGCTTACATACTGCGGGTTCATCGCAGCGACCTGCATAGCGACGTTCTTCAGAGCTTCCCTGTTGGCATCGCTATCAGCTCCGTCAGCTGCAACGATAACGCCGATGTTTCCGCCGCCGTGGAGGTATGTGGACAGGATCTGTCCGGAAGCTTTGTCGATCCTTCTGATCGACATGTTCTCACCGATCTTTGCGATCTTGGCGGTCAGAGCTTCTCCGGCTGTTGCGCCCTCGAAAGGCATTGCCTTGAATGCTTCGATATCATTGCTGTCTGCTTCCAGAGCCAGCTTTGCCAGCCCTTCAACGAAGCCGATGAACTCATCGTTCTTGGCAACGAAGTCTGTTTCCGAGTTTACTTCCACGATAGCAGCTGTTTTGCCGTCTTCCGAGACTGCAGTCCTGACAAGGCCCATGGCAGCGATCCTGCCGGCCTTCTTGGCTGCCTTCGAAAGTCCCTTTTCTCTCAGGACTTCCACTGCCTTGTCCAGATCGCCTTCGACCTCGACCAGAGCCTTCTTGCAGTCCATCATGCCTGCGCCTGTCATTTCACGCAGTTCTTTTACCAGTTTTGCTGTGACTTCTGCCATGATTACTCCTCCTCTGCAGCTTCTGTCTCTGCTGCTTCTGCCTCTACAGCTTCTGCGGCTGCCTCAGCCTCTTCGGCCTCAGCCGGAGCTTCTTCAGGAGCCTCCTGGAAGCTCTCGCCCTGCTTGGCCTCGATGATAGCGTCTGCCATGCAGCTTGTGATCAGCTTGACCGCTCTGATGGCGTCGTCGTTTGCAGGGATGATGTAATCGACATCGTCAGGGTCGCAGTTGGTGTCTACGATACCTACTACAGGGATACCGAGGATCCTTGCTTCCTTGACAGCGATCCTTTCCTTCTTAGGGTCTACCACAAAGATAGCGCCCGGCATTCCCTTCATGTCCTTGATGCCGCCGAGATACTTCTCGAGCTTGTCGGCCTCAGCCATCATCTTGAGTGCTTCCTTCTTGGCGTACTTGTTGATGGTGCCGTCCGCCTGCATCTCTCTGATCTCTTCGAGTCTGTCGATCCTCTTGCTGATGGTCTTGTGGTTAGTGAGCATTCCGCCCAGCCATCTCTCGTTCACGAAGTACATTCCGCATCTCTCTGCCTCATCCCTGATGGCGGCCTGAGCCTGCTTCTTTGTTCCTACGAAGAGTACCGGCTTCTCGCTCTCGCCGACTTTTCTCATGAAGTCGTAAGCCTCGTCAATGAGTCCCAGTGTCTGCTGCAGATCGATGATATAGATACCGTTTCTCTCCGCAAAGATGTAAGGAGCCATCTTAGGGTTCCATCTTCTTGTCTGATGTCCGAAGTGGACGCCTGCTTCAAGCAGCTGTTTCATTGATACTACTGACATTTTTTAACCTCCGGTTAGTTTACTTCCACTGCATCCTGTGTGCCTTCAACCCCCTTGTTTTCAGGGGCACCGCGGCTTTCTGCAGTGTGACAAATAGTTGATGTGCGCATAAGTCTCGAAACGCGCTCGTATATTATATGTAATCGAGCGCGTCAGTTCAAGGTTTTTTTGCTTGTTTTTCGGTGCAACATCTGCTGTTTTACGGGCTTTGCTGCTGCCCGGCTTCATTTGTCTCCGATCTTCTTTCGCGCGTCTTTTACAAGCGAGGCGATATTGTCCCTGCTGACCATGTCGACGCCGTTGTCTATCCTTTCTCTTATCCTGTCCGCCTGCATCTTTGCGTCCGGAGTGCTTCCGGAAAGCAGGACCCTCCTCATGATCTTCATGAGGAATCTGTCCATGCCGGTCACCTCCTCCGGAACATACCTTCCGCCCAGGATATACATGATCGCTCCGTTCTCATTCTTCGGATCGATCTTTCCTATGCTGTATCCCCAGACCTGAGCGTAGTTCTCCGCAGTCTCGTCGGCAAAGCCGGTCCCGTAGACTATGAGGCGCTTCATGATGCCCCCGTCCAGGAGCTTTGCGAACTTATCGAAGTCCACTATGCCCGAGCCCCTGATCCAGCCCCCGTATATGACGCAGTCATAGTCATGAAGATCGACGCCTTCTTTCAGGGCATCATCAAGCGGCACGGCCCTGCAGCCGAGATCCTCCGCTATCCACTCCGCATACTGCCTTGTGGATCCTCTCTTTGAAGTGTATATGACTATGCTCCTGTCCATTACCCTTTCACGTTCTCCGCTCCGAGGAGCCTCACGAGTTTTTCCTTCAGTTCATTTGTCAGCGTCACGCGGTTCTCCGCGCTGCAGCGCATCGCCTTCTTTCCCGGCAGATATACGAGCACATCGCGGCTTCCCGGATATATGCTGAACATGTCCGTGAGATGGAAGAGCAGCTTGCGGGTCTCCCCGTGGGCGTCAAGCACCTCCTGCGGTATGCGCAGCTTCACCGGATCGTTCAGCGGCTGGCCAGGGGGACAGACCCCCTGGCCGGATGACGGACCCCGGTCCCGGTGGCCAGGGGGTCTGTCCCCCTGGCCGCGCGCGAGCGCTCTGATGTTTTCTATCGGCACTATGTCCTCAGCGAGTATCTCGGCGTCGCTTTCGTCCTTGAAACTGACGCGTCCGGATACGCCGACTATCATGTCGTTCGCGACGAGGTTCCTCTTCCTCTCGTATACCTTCGGGAACACGATCACATCGATCACGCCGTCGAAGTCCTCGAGCGTCATCCTGGCCATCTCCTGCGACTTCCGGGTTATCATCGTGCGCACTCCGCTTACCATCCCGGCCATGATGACCCTGTCTCCGTCCCTGAATCTCGAGGTATTGATGACCATGCTGTCGGCGTCATCCCCGCCCGAGGTGAATTCCTCTCCGCCTCCGGTGAGCTCGGATGTGCCGGCAGTGGTGTTGTCCCTGATAAGCGCGGCATACTCGTCGAGCGGATGGCCCGAAAGGTATACGCCGAGCATCTCTTTTTCCATGCTCAGCTTGATGTCCTTGCTGAAATCGGCGACCTTCGGCAGATCAGGCACGCCGATCTCCTCGTCCTCGAATTCTTCGAGCTGGAGCAGGCTTATCTGGTCCCTGCCCGCGGTCTTCGCTATCCTCTGGGCCCTCTTTACGGCGTCATCGCATACCGTCATCAGCACCGCGCGGTTGTCATTGATGTCATCGAAGGCTCCCGCCCTGATCAGCGATTCTATCGCCTTGCGGTTCAGTTCGCGGGCATCGATCGCAGCGATAAAGCTGTATATGTCCTTCGTCGCCGCCTCGTCCTGCCTGGCTCTTATTATCGCGTCTATTATGCCCTCGCCCACGTTCTTTACGGAAAGCAGGCCGAACCTGATGCGCCCGTCCTCCGCGGTATAGTACTTGCCGCTTTTGAGTACCGACGGCGGATCGAGAGCGATCTTCATCTCGCGGCAGTTTCTGACATAGTCGGCAGTGTGCTTCGCATCGCCCGCCATGCTCGTCATGAGCGCCGCCATGAACTCGACCGGATAGTGGCATTTGAGATATGCCGTCTCGTACGAGATGACCGCGTACGCGGCCGCGTGCGACTTGTTGAAGGCGTATGAAGCAAAGGATACCATGTCCTCGAATATTACCTCCGCCGCCTTCGCAGGCACGCCGTTCGCGACGCAGCCCGCTATCTCCGTGCTGCCGTCATCGCCCTTCTTTCCGTTTATGAAGTACTCCTTTTCCTTGAGCATGACGTCCATCTTTTTCTTGCTCATGGCACGTCTCACAAGATCGGAGCGTCCGAAGGAGTAACCTCCCAGGTCCCTTACGATCTGCATGACCTGCTCCTGGTAGATCAGGCAGCCGTAGGTGACGCCGAGTATCGGCTCAAGGTGCGGATCGACATATTTTATATTGTCCGGGTGCTTTTTGTTCTCTATGTATCTCGGGATCGAGTCCATCGGCCCCGGTCTGTACAGAGCGATGCCGGCGACTATGTCCTCGAAGCAGGTCGGCCTGAGGTTCTTCATGAAATCGGTCATGCCGCCGCTCTCGAGCTGGAAGACGCCCTTCGTATTTCCGTCAGCTATGAGCTTATACACATCCGGGTCATCGAAGCCGAGCTCAGCCCAGTCGACGTCCACCCCGTGGTTCTCTTTTATCATGCGCAGGGCGTCTCTTATCACCGTGAGGTTCCGGAGCCCCAGGAAGTCCATCTTGAGAAGCCCCAGCTCCTCTATGGTCGTCATGTTGAACTGCGTCGCCACGCCCTTGTCTGACGAATACAGCGGCACGTAGTCATCGAGAGGCATCTTCGAGATCACTATGCCGGCGGCGTGCGTCGAGGCGTGCCTCGGCAGGCCCTCGAGCGCCATCGAAAGATCGAGCACCTGCTTTACAAGCGGCTCGTTCTCGTACCTCTGCCTCAGGTCGGGATTGACCTCGAGCGCCTTTGCGATGGTGATGCCGAGTTCGTTCGGTATTGCCTTTGCTATCTCATCGCCTTCCGCGTATGTCACATCGAGCGCCCTCGCGATGTCCCTGACCGCGGCCTTTGCCTTGAGCGTACCGAAGGTGATGATCTGCGACACCTTGTCCCTGCCGTACTTCCCGGTGACGTAGTCGATGACCTCCTGGCGCCTTTCGATGCAGAAGTCTATATCTATATCCGGCATGCTCACACGCTCCGGATTGAGGAACCTCTCGAAGATGAGGCTGTATTTTATAGGATCGATCTCGGTGATGGCGAGGCTGTAGGCCACTATGCTGCCTGCGGCTGAGCCCCTGCCCGGTCCGACCGCGATCCCGTTTCTCTTCGCGTAATCTATGAAGTCCCAGACTATGAGGAAGTATTCGACATAGCCCATGCCCTCGATGACCGAAAGCTCTGTCTCGAGCCTCTCCCTGTAGATGCTGCCCGGCTCCATCGCGTCCGCGCCGTAGCGTTTCATGAGGCCCTCATAACACAGCTCCCTCAGGTATTCGTCTGTCGTCTTTCCGTCCGGCGGTATGTATTCAGGCAGGTGGTAATTGCCGAACTCGAATTCGACATTGCACCTGTCGGCTATCTCCCTGGTCCTGTCGATGACATCCGGCATGTCAGGGAAGAGCTCCCTCATCTCAGCCTCGGACTTGACATAGAACTCGTCGTTTTCGAACCTCATGCGGTCGGCGTCGCTTACCTTCGACTGTGTCTGGATGCACATCAGGACATCCTGGGCCGTCGCGTCTTTGCGCCTTATGTAATGCGCGTCGTTCGTCGCGACCATCGGTATCCCTGTGTCCGCGCTGAGCCTTTTCAGGCCCTCGATCACGCGCTTGTCCTCTTCGAGATGATGGTTCTGTATCTCCAGGAAGAAGTCGTCCTCCCCGAATATATCGCGGAGCTCAAGAGCTTCCTTCCTTGCTCCGTCGTAATCTCCGTTGAGTAGATATCTCTGCACATTGCCCGCAAGGCAGCCCGACAGGCATATGATGCCGTCCGCATACTGCCTCAGAAGAGCCTTGTCGACCCTCGGCTTGAAGTAGAACCCGTCCACATAGCTTTTCGATACGATCTTTACGAGATTGCTGTATCCCTGCCGGTCCTCCGCCAGGAGTATGAGGTGGCCGGAGTTCCTGTCCCTGTCGACGTCTTTGTCGTACATGGTCCTTGCCGCCGTATACACCTCGCAGCCTATGACCGGCTTGATCCCGGCTTTTTTGCAGGACTTGTAAAAATCCACAACGCCGAACATGGCGCCGTGATCAGTGATCGCCAGCGCCTCCATTCCGAGATCCTTCACATACTGAGGGAGTTCGGATATCCTGCTCATTCCGTCGAGCAGGCTGTATTCGGTATGTGTGTGAAGATGGACAAAGCTCATTGTTCACCCTTGTCTTCCGGGCAGATCCTATTTGCTCTTCGGCCCCTCGTACTTCATCGCGAGCATAGTGATGTCGTCGAACTGATCGGCGCCGTCGACAAAGACGCTGATATCGTCTCTGACTGCTCCGAGCACCTCTCCCGGCGCATCGCCGCCGCATTTATTGAGCGTGTCGGACAGCCGCTCCTCACCGAAGAGCTCGTTTTCCCTGTTGGCCGCCTCTGTTACACCATCGGTGTACACATACAGCATGTCTCCCGGATCGAGATGGAACTCATGCTCCTCGAACTTCATTCCTTCCATTACGGCAACAGCCGGCGAGTGTCTGTATTTGACAAGCTCGAAGCTCCTGTCCTTCTGTCTCCAGAGCGCAGGATGCTCGTGGCCGGCATTAGATGCAAGTCCGTTGCCGGTGGAGATCTCGAATACGGCCAGCCAGACCGTGACGAATAGGCCTGTATCGTTGCTCTCGCAGAGTCTCTCGTTCACGCTTCTGAGCACATTTGAAGGACTGAGGCCCTGCAGCGCGAAATTCTTGATGAGCACCTTCGTGATCACCATGAAGAGCGCGGCAGGCACTCCCTTGCCTGAAACATCGGCGATGACGAGAGCCAGGTGATCCTCATCCACGAGGAAGAAATCGTAGAAGTCTCCTCCGACTTCCTTGGCAGGGTTCATGCTCGCGAAGATCTCGAACTCCTCCCTTTCAGGGAACGGAGGGAAGATCCTCGGCAGCATGCTCGCCTGTATCTTTGTGGCGATATTGAGCTCCGCTCCTATCCTCTCCTTTTCGGCCGTCACAGCGCCGAGCTCCCTGATGTATGTCCTGAGCTCGTCATCCATCTTGACGAAGGATTCGGCCAGAGTCTCAAGCTCGTCATTCGTATGGATATCTATGGCTATCGTCTCGTCTTCTTCGAGATTATCTATGATCTCGCCCGCCTTGTCGTTCAGTATGCCTATAGGCTCCAGTACCTTCCTCTTTATCACAACGTACGATATCCCCATCATGAGAGCGGATACAGCCGCTATGATCAGGAATATCGCCGTCATGGACTGGATTATGGCCAGCTTGATGTCCGGCACGGAAAGATCCACCGCCGCGACAGCCACCGGATCGCCGGCAGCGTTGAATATCGGAGTGAAGGCCGAAGCGATGTAGCCGTATTTGTCGTCTTTTGTCAGCTTGACCTTTTCCGGAGGATCGTGTCTGAACACCTCCTCTGTGGCTTCCTTGCCGCCTTCCATGTACTTCTCGTGCTCTCCGAGATCGCAGTATCCCTCTTCGGTATTGGCGTCCCAGACATAGACAAGATCGTCCTCGTAAGGAACATAGACATAGAAGTACTTGATTGCTGTCTCTCTCTGGGCGGAATTCAGGTAGTTCTGCACGAGATAATAGTAGTCATCCTTTTTTTCGGTCTCTACATATCTGTGGATAGTATCGCCGTTGATGAAGTCGGCCGCGGCCCTGGTGTAGTTATAAGCCTGCCTGTTGTATTCGTTGACCCTCTGATAGTAAGTCCCTACGCCTACAGTCACGCAGACAGCTATGATCAGTACCAGAGCAAAGATTATTATGCCTGTGAGAGTTTTGCGTCCGAGACTGTTCCTTGGTTTTCCTTCCATCAGTTCGTAACCTCTTCCTTCTTTTTAGATCTTACCGCTGTCATCCTGATCCTTATGTTACGCCAGACATCCGCGAGCAACAGCGTGACCAGTATTATGCAGACCGACAGCACCAGAGTCTTCCATACAGGCAGCACCTGAGTGCCGTTTTTGATATACAGGATCACATTGGTAATCGTCCTCACGAACACCCAGTGTATGCAGTAGAACGATGTGATCTTGCTGCTGACATCGGTAAAGAACGCCATGGTGCGGGCGCTTATGCATTCGGAAACGAAGTACCATATGCCCAGCATCCCGATGACAAGGATTATGCACTCCAGCATGTCCCACGGCATCATGTGATAGTAGCAGTTCTGGCCCTCTCCGAACATGCCGGCGGTATTCTCTATACCGAAGCACATGTAGATGGCGGCGACTGTTATCGCCGGCACGGAAACGGTGAGATAGAATTTCCCTTTGTCTTCCTTTTTTATATGTCTCAGCAGCCTGCCGAAGCATATGCCGGACACCGGTACGATGAGCCATATGAGCAGCGGGAAGTCGGATATGAGAAGTCCGGTCTCATCCTCGGTACCGATGAAGGATCCAAGCAGGATATTGAGGATCGGGACTCCCGTATCGACCCCTGTCGTAAGCATGCCGACAACAGATGCGGCCGCCGCGATGAGCATCATCTTTGCGCAGGAAAGCTTCAGCTTTTTGAAAAGCGCTATCACGAGGTAGGCGATGCCTGCGAAGAGCAGCACGTCGTTCCCGAGCACTCTGTAGATCAGAGGCTCGATGAACTGCTCTCTGTCTCCGCTTATCGCATAGCCGATCGTGTAAGGTATGAGGAACCTGCATATGTTGAGCACATAGGATATGATGATCAGATCCAGGCCTCTGAGGGCCATCAGCTCAGGCGTCCTCCGCCTCGTGTATTCGTTGCTCATGCCCATCGCGAACAGATACATCGGCGCGCTGAACGGTCCGCCGATGACCGTATCGAACAGATAAGGTATTCCGGACTCCAGCATCTCGTCCGTGCAGCATTCTATTATGCAGTGTATTATCGGGAGGCACAGGACCGGGATCGCTCTGGCGATATCCATCTCCCATTGTCTTCCTGTATTGACTTCCTCTTCCTGAAGTAAAGCTTTGACTTCTTTGTACATATTACATCCGTTTCCGCAAAAATATACCTGTATAGTATACCACCAAACAAGGTGCTTAATCCATAATCCCGGGCTACAAAAACTCGCCGATACACATAAAAGAGGGCAGCCCTGCAGCTGTCCTCTGTCGATCCGTCCTTTTTACACGATGCAGATCATTTCATGCCGCGCTCTTTTTTGAGCATCGCGATCTTGAGCCTCTTGAGGCATTCCCTTACATCGTCCTCGGTGTAGTTGTTCTCGCCTACTATATTGGACTCGATGCCCTCAGGGTTCTTGTTGAAGTCCACCACGTTGTCGAGATACGGGCTCTCGACAACGAATGTGCCCGCTGTGCCGCTCCAGTTGAGCCCGGCCACAGGGATCCCGCGCTCGCCGACCTCGTTGACGCAGTTGACGTAGTCGACGTCCAGGTTGCCCCATCCGTCTGTCTCCACGATGACGCCGTCAGGCCTCGCGCACTCCGCGATCACTGCCGCGGTCCTTGAATTTCTGATCTTCTCTTCGTTGCCCTCCATCGAGCCGTAAACGAGTACTCCCATCAGGTCGATCCCCGGGTCCTCGCCGAGCACCCTGATCAGAGGATCTCTGAAGTGATGAAGACTTGTTTCTTTGGTAGAAGGACCTACTCCCATGTCGCACCTCCTTAATTCATCGCCTTGATGGCACCGTCTCTGAACTCGTTAGGAGTCAGCATTATCGGAGTGCCGCCGTAGTCAATAAGTGATTTGCCGCCCTCGACGCCGCTTGGCTGGTCAGGGAAGATCCATGTGTCGAGCATGGCCCCGTGAGAGATCATCTCCTTGATGACGAGGACCTTCTTCTGTCCCTGGCGGATCCTGTCGTAGTACTCGTGCCTCTCTGTGCACTTCGTTCCCTCGAACTTCTTGAGCTGCTCTCTGAACGTGCCCATCCACTCTTCTACCATTTTATATGCGTCTATGATGGCGTGTCTCTCCTGGCCCATCCCCTTCCTGAAGGTGATGTCGAAGGAGATGATGTAGTCGTCATCAGCAGGTGTGCCTGCCCTGTTCAGGTAGAGCATGTCCTTGAGGTTGCCCTCTGAAGAGCCGAACTCATGGGCCTGCTTTCCCTCTGTATCAACGCCGGTAGGCATCACATACACTCCTGTGATGGTGTGGGTAATGCCCTCTCCGCACTTGCCGAGAACCTTCACGGATATAGGGATGATGTCCATGATGGTATTTGTATATCTGTCGTGATCACCCGGTTTGATGATCTGGATGTCGATCTTGTCTATTACTTCACTGTATTTTTCCTGAAGCGCGGCGAGACAGTCATTGTTGAGAGTCATCTTGCCGTCTGTGGTTATCTTGTTCTCATCGCCGAATTCCACGTCTGTCATGTGGAAGGCCTTGATGACAAGTCTTCTGAGTTCAATGTCAGCCATTGTTTTTCTTACCTCTCGTCTGTCAGATAAGCGCCGGTACTGATCCGGCAGTTCTTCTTTGAAAAGATGGGGCTGATTTCTCAGCCCCATCTTCAGCATTATGCTGATGTCCTATCAAGTTGTTCCAGTTCCGGATAAACTAGATAACAGCGTGATACTCGAAAGGCAGCTGTACGATCTTGCCCGGAGTCTCGATGGTCTCGAGCAGTTCGAGTGAAGCCTTTACGATGGCCGTCTGCATCTCAACGTCGTGAGGTGCGCCGGCGTTAGCGCCCATAGGTACCATAGGAGCAGCTGCTCTAGGTGTACCAGCCTGTCTTACGACCGGTGGGAGGGCTGCGATGATGACTGTAGGGATGCCTACAGACTCGATTGCTCTCTGCACGATTGTTGCAGAGCGGTGGCATGTTCCTCATCCCGCGGTCAGGAGGCAGGCGTCAACTCCTTCTTCTTTGAGCATCTCAGCAACCTGCGGTCCTGTTTCGTTCGTGAACTTCTCGATGTTTCCGCCGCCGCCCATGAATCCGGCATGGTACGGTGCGCAAGCCTTGATGAAGCCCTCAGCTGCGAGTTCCTTGAGTCTTGTGATAGGGAACATGCAGTTGATGTCCTTGTTTACGTCCGAGTTGTCGTAACCGCCGTGTGTTACCATCAGCTCTTCCTCTGTCGATTCGTTAGGGATCTTCCTCCATGTGAAGTCACCTGCGAGGTTGAATCTCTCCTGATCCACTCTGTGTACGCCGGCAGCTGTTGCGAGAGCAACTGTCATTTCGCTGAGCGGCTTTGTTACAGGAGCCCATACCGACTTAGGAGTGATAGGTACGAAAATCTCAGATTGTAATCCTTTTACAACTGTCATACTCATTTTTTATTGATCCTCCTGATTAGTTTTGGTTTGCATTTCGTTCTGGAGTTCCTCTGAATGTCTGATCGTCTCGAGATATCTCGGGTTGATCTCGGCGCTCTCCTGTTCGATGAAGCTCATGTTCCAGGCGACCTCCTGACCAACCGCCAGATCGTAATCGGAAATGATCATCCTCTTCGGGATCCTGAGATGTCCCAGTCTGCCCTTGAAGTCGATGGCTACGCTTCCGTCGTGGACCTCCACGATGACGCCTTCCATCCTTATTATCTTATCTCCGTATTTCATCTCTTAAGCGATCTCCTTCTTCAGATTAGTCGTATTTAGCCTTTCTCTTCTCGCTCATCGGCAGCGACTGCTCGTTGTCTACGAGTTCCATCTTTGTGCCGTAAGCCTTTTCGATCAGCTCTACGTTGTTCTCCTTTACGCTGTGTGTGTACTGTCTCTCAGGTGCCTTGATCGATTCACCTGCCATCTTGGCCTTCAGCATAGCCAGACCTCTGATAGCATCCTCGTGGCAGAGAGTGTTGCAGGCGAGTACTTCGTTCTCGATGCCGGACATCGACTTGTTGTTGTCGATCATGGCGTCGCAGTACTTGTTTCCTGTAACGAGAGCTCCCTGTACAGCGCAGAACGAGAATCCTACAACCGGAACGCCTCTCTTACCGATCTGCTCGATATGGGAAGTGAAGTCTACGTGGTTGTTTCCGAATCCTTCTGTTGTAACGAATGCTCCGTCAACGTTCATGGACTCAACCATCTGACCAAGTCTTCTGGATACATAGAACTTGTCTGTGTTGGCCTGCGGCGAACCTACGAAGATAACGCCTACAACGTCTACGTCGTCGTCATGCAGTGCTTCGTATACCAGAGGCTCTCTCCAGTAGTGTCTGGACATCTCCTTGGAAGCAGGTCCGATGCATGTAAGAGCGTGGATGCAGCCGTCCATTACCTCGAGAGGGTTGGCAGCTACAGGAACGTTACCGAGGTCTACGTTCGGCTTAGCTCCGAGTACGCCTACCGGCTCTGTCGGGAACAGGAAGTTGTCGTGCATAGCGCCCTGGCCCATGATCTCCTTAACGATAACGATTTTCTTCTTACCAGGTCTTCTTACCTGCTTCATCGTCTGAGTGTCCACGATCTGCTCGTCTGTGAGATCCTTCTTCATGGCGTTTCTGATCTCCTGAGTGACGTGGTCAACTGCAGTGTGGATAGCGATAGGGCCCGGTCTCTCCATGTTCTTCTTGTTGTCGATGACAGCGTGGGCTCTGATCATGATCTCGCCCTTGTCTACTGCGCCAGGACGTCCCCACATCATGTTCTCATCGATGTAACCTTCCGAAGAACCGAATTCTCCGACCTGTACTCCCTCTTCGGTGATACCTGTAACGACCATTACTACTCCGTCGAGAACTCTTGTAACGCCCTCACCCAGCTCAGCGTCGTCTTCCTTTGTAGCGATCGGCTGGATATCCATTACTGTCTCGGAGTATACGTGGTAGTTGTCCGGTGTGATCACGTCGAGCTCAAGGCTGTGTACGAGAGCCTGTGCTTCAGCGCCCTCTGTAGCTGCCGCCTTGCGGACGTACAGTGTCGTTCCCTCGATCTTGGTCTCGTCGCCAAGAACTACCTTATCGATCTTGTAGTGCTTACGTGTCATCTCTCTAACTACTACAGCTTCGCCCTCTTCAGCTGCTGCTGCAGGAGCTGCGCCTGCTGCTGCAGGAGCTGCGCCCGCTGCGACTGGAGCTGCTACTGCGCCGCCGCCGATGCCGGCAGGGATCTGGATGTTGATATCCTTACCCTCTCCGATGTGCAGGCTGATCATTCCGCCTGCAGCAGGAGCTGCGACTGCAGCTGCAGGAGCTGCTGCAGGAGCCTCTGGTGCAGCCTCAGCTGCAGGTGCTTCCTCAGCGCCGCCCTGTGCCTCGTCGTACTTGTCGACGATGTCAGCTGTAACAGGAGTGAGAGAATCTACTGTCTTAGTGAGCTTGGATCCGTTCAGAACCTGGCCGATGGTCAGTGCTCCGTCGAGGCTCAGCAGTCCGGAATCTACGAGATCCGGGAAAATTGCAGGGTCCTCGAAGTTTGCAGGTGTCAGTTCAGTGCCTGCCTCTGCTCTGCAGCAGAGTACCGCTGGATCGTTCGCATGCTGTTTAGCTGTTTCAGCTGTGATTGACATATCGATCTTCCTCCTAAAAATTACTTACTTGCCGTTTTACACGGCTGCTTGTGTTTATATATTCCTCCGGACGGATCGAATGGGGTCATCCGTCCAAAGGTTTATACCGGTTATAACTTATAAAGTCGACACTTTTTCGAAAATTATTCGACAGTCTCGTTGTCCTCTACGTTGTCTACTACGTTGAGATCCTGATCGACCTTCTTGGACACCTTGAGTGTTCTGTAGAGCGGATGTCCGACAGCCATCATAGCGAGGTCTGTCATGTGCATTACCTTGAGTCCCATCTTCGGGCCGGAAGCCATGACCGTGTTGGAGCAGTCAGAGCAGTTGCCGATGATGATGTACTCGCAGCCCGCCTTCTTGAACTCGAGGTTGTTCTTGACCTGTCCAGGGCAGTTGCCCGGGCGCTCGCACTTTCTGGTGCCGTTAGGCATCTCTATAGCCTGCTTGCAGTAGCAGACGTGGCCTACAGTACCGTTGTACTTCTTTACGAGGTCTTCCATTCTCTCGAGGTTTCCGCCGCATGCGCACACTAGGATACCTACTTTGGCGCCCTTCAGATCTCTGAACGGACGTGTCACGAGGATGGCGCCTGTAGCCTTGGTGATCGGATCGCTGAGCTCGCAGGCCTTGCCTGTGAAGGATCCGCCCATGATGACTTCGCCGTAGCCTCTCTCATCGAAGCCGCCCGCTTCGTCGATCAGAGCCTGTACGCTTCTGCCTACAGGAACGTCCATGAATACGTGAGCCTCGCTGCCGCCCTTGATCATTCCTCTGACTGTGATGTTCTTGTCGATAAGAGGCTTCTGATCCTCGATGGCCTTTACGCAGCTGTATACTGTCTCGGAGTTGATGACTACAGCATTGGCCGCCGACGGAAGCTTGTCCGGCTCGAGCTCGATGCCGAGGCACTCTCTTACTACCGCACGCTCCTCGCCCATCGGATAGATGTCCGGAAGGAGATGTCTTTCGATAGCAGGATCGTCCTTGAGAAGAGCGTCGAGCTTTTCGATGGTCTCTCTGTGTTTCTTCTTGATGGCGATGATGCCCTTGTCGGCTCCCGCGATCTCCATGAGGTAGTGGATACCTCTGAGCAGAGCTGCAGGATCCTCATCGATCTGAGCGATGTTGTGGGCCAGTCCAGGCTCGCACTCGGACGCGTTCACGAGAATATATCCGTGATCGAGCACAGGCTTGTCGTCCTTGCCGTTATAGATCTTGATGAATGTCGGGAAGCCCGCGCCGCCCTGGCCGATGATGCCGGCCTCCTTGATCATCTCGAGGTTCGATCCTTTTTTGATCTTCTCGAAAGTCTTAGGCTGCTTTGCGTTAGGCTTGATGATGATCCTGTCTTCGGTGACATCGATGACTTCACCGGATACGCTGGAGTGAACATTAGCGCCGAGTCCTGTCGGTGTAGCGATGAGCTGGCCTCTCTTGACCTTGTCGCCCTTCTTGACGATCGCTTCACACGGCTTGCCTACAGCGCCCTGCTTAAGTAGCATCTGAATGTTTTCCATAATACTTGCTCTCCTTTTGAAATAACGCTTGGATTTGAAATGTCTTTTGCTTAATTTTGCACACAAAAAACGCCTTTTATTCCGTGTAAATAGTATCATTTTTTTATATGTACAGCAAGGACAAAACCCCGCATTTGTCTATAAATAATCCGTTTCCTGCGTCCTGATTTTTTCTATAGCCTGAGCGCATAAATCTTCTTGAATGATGGGTTAAGTATCACTTAATATGCAGGGCGCGATTGTTAACCGCTCCTTAAGTGTTTGTTAAGTAAAACTGTCCCTCCGCAGGGCTCTTTCCCGTTGACTTGTTTTCAGATAATGAGATATTATTACTGACGGAGACAAAAGGATTCTCTATACACTTTTTTACACGTGTAAACATACTTAGGAGGTATATTTCATGTTAGAAGTTCATTTTGACGCCAAGATCGATTACAGCAAGTATGACCAGGAGGTCATCAGAACGATTGAAGCGCATACAGAGGGTGAATACTGCAGAGTCGCTCTCGACTGCCCTGAACTCCCGGGCGGCACAATGATAGGTAAAAAACACTATCTCGAAAGACATTTCGACCACCTCAGAACGATGCTCATGTTCGAGCCTCGCGGCCATCATGACATGTTCGGTGCGTTCCTCTATGACGAGCCTGTAAATCCGGAAGCGGATTTCGGTATCTTCTTCATGGACGGCGGCGGATATCTCAACATGTGCGGACACTGCACCATCGGCGCGGTCACAGCCATCCTCGAAGGCGGACTCAAGGAAATGAAGGAGCCTGAGACAGAGGTAGTGCTCGAAGCTCCTGCCGGCCTCATCAGAACAGTAGCTACATGCAAGAGAGGCAAGGTAACAGGCGTTACTCTCACAAACGTTCCAGCATTCGTTTACAAGGAAGACTGTGAGATCGAGTATCAGGGCAAGAAGGTCGTATTCGACATCTGCTTCGGCGGTTCATTCTTCGCTCTGGTAGACACAGAGAAGAACTTCGGCATCAAGGTCGGCAAGGACACAGCCAGGTTCCTCAAGGATTTCTCGAGCTTCGCTCTCGAAGAGATCAACAAGAAGTACGAGATCCAGCATCCTGAGCTCGACATCACAACAGTAGACCTCATCGAGAACTACTGCACGACAGACATCGACTACAAGGAGACATGCCCGGATGCGAAGTTCGCTCTCAGGAACCTCGTTATCTTCGGCGAGCCTCATGATCCGCAGCTCGACAGATCCCCATGCGGCACAGGTACATCGGCCAAGATGTCCTGGCTCTACAAGAAGGGCGAGCTGGGCGTAGGCGAAAGCTTCGTATATGAGTCCTTCATCGGAACAAGATTCACAGGACGCATCGCCGACACTGCAAAGGTAGGCGATTTCGACGCGATCATCCCTCAGGTAACAGGCGCTGCATACCTCTGCGGCGAGGCTAAATGGTTCATGGACAGACAGGACCACCTGAGAAAGGGCTTCGCGATCTAAGAGATCACATAACACCAAAGGATCGGGCCGGCGCACGCCGGCTCTTTCTTATACTTCTTTTTGGGACGTTCTCATTGACTTTTTACCCGATAGGATGTATCATAGCAAAGTCGCATAAGCGATATGCGCTCGTAGCTCAGCTGGATAGAGTGTCTGACTACGAATCAGAAGGTCTAGGGTTCGAATCCCTACGGGCGCACCATAGTAAAACGGACGCCGAAGCGCGTCCGTTTTGCTATGCGTAAGTTCCGCAGGGTGAGCACCCTATGGGTTCGCCGAGACCTGACATAATCTGCGCATCTGTTTTTTACCCCTTAAGCATTGGAAATACTTTGCAGAGGCAGCAGAACATCAGATCAGGATCTTAAATAATTCATGAACCAGCCATAGCACTCAAGGATAAAGGAACATGGTGGTCATGAGCATTATCGTCATTATGCTTCCTGTTATCTTCTTTAACATCTTATTCACTCCTTATTCTGAATGATTGAGACAAGCGGGAAAACTTTCTTCCCTTCGAAATAAGTCGCCTGAGCCTTAGCGGAATGTATCTCATCCGCCGGGCATGAAAGCACATCCCTGTCAACGAGGAGGAAATCCGCATATTTGCCCTCGCTGACGCTGCCTCTGTCCTCTTCAAGGAACATCTGTCTTGCACAGTTGATGGTCAGCGCAGCAATGGCCTGCTCGCGGGTCAAAAGCTCATCGGGCCACCAGGGATCTCCCTTTATCTCAGGATGCACGCCTGTGACCGCGATCTCCATAATGCCGAACGGGTCGTCGGGGCAGCCGCTGAGCGCCGGGAAATCCGTGTGTGAGGACACATTGATACCGTGATCAAAATAGGTCTTCATGGGATACGACTTGTCCTCCATGCCCGCCGGAACCATTGTTTTCAGCGTCTCAAGCGTCCCGGTCGGCATATTATGCCAGAGCATGCCCGCAGTCGCGCAGATATTATGATCTGCCATGAGCTGCCAGTCGGACGGAGCGACGTTGCGCACATGTACGACCGTATTGCGCATTTCATCTTTTCCGCCGCTGACGAATGCGTTGACGCATTGATTCACGGCCTTATTGCCCATCGTGTGGATGTGCATGGACAGCCCCTTTTCATTGGCCCTGCACGTAATGTCCGCGGTCTCCTCTTCAGTCCAGTTGACGAGGCCCTGGTGCCCGTCGGGATATAAGGGATCCACAAATCCGGTGCCGCCCTCCACGGTGCCATCCATAAAGAGCTTGACCCAGTTCGGCAATACATGTCCGGCAGCGTATTTCCTGACGTCATCGGCTTCGACAAGGGCCGCATCCACGTCCATCCAGCTCTCGATCTCGTAGCCCAGACCCAGAACAAAGTGCATGTCGCCGGCGTCGTCCACCAGCCTCGCAGCCTGATAGAAATGGTCGTTGTAAAAATAGGAAGACCATCCATCCATATACATCGTGTAGCCCTCTGACAACAGCTGTTCCTCGATCGTTTTGATCGTTGCTTTTGCCGTATCAACGGAGAAGAGCCTGTCATTGTCCAGGAAGGAACGCACATAGGTTCCGGCCTGCTCCTTGAGGAAACCGGTGGGTGTGCCGTCGGAACCGATATCGATCTCGCCGCCGCGGATCTCTGTCCTGAGCACGGTGCCGTCTTCCTTCATGATCCCTGCATTAACCAGGGCAATAGTATTTACCAGACCCTTGTGGCCTTCCTCATCCGCAAAGTAGATCGGAATATCGGCGCTTACGGCGTCCAGCTGCTGACGGGTGGGCATATTTTCTGAAAAGATATGGTATTTCCAGCCGAAGCCGAACACAGTATTGATCCCATTGGCCTTTGCCTTCTCCACTGCGGCGGGAACGATCTCCTTCAGAAACTTATCCACGTCATCCTGCCCGTCGACGACCGCTCCGACCATCGGCATGGCATGCCCGGTAAAATAATGCGCGTGACCGTTGCCGCAGGACGGCATCACAAGCCCCTTGCCGGTATAATCAACGACCTCTGTCCTTCCCTCTTCAATATACGCTTCGGCTCCTTTCCTGTCGCCGACATAGACGTACCTGCCGTCCTTTACGGCAAATGCTTCCGCAAGCTGATCGTTCTCTGAAGTAAAGATCTTGCCGCAGACCACAAGGTCCGCGCCGGTTCCGCCCGAAAGCTTACGTGTTTCTTTCATTTTTATTCTTTATCCTCCCATATTGATCGTGCCGGACCGGCTCACCATTACAGCCCTGTGTCCGCAAAGAACATGCTCTGATTCCGTGTCGAAGATATATACAGCCGCGCACGGTACGAAGCCGCAGTTGTTGAGTATCTTCTGAGTAGCCTGATGGACCAGATTAGGTCTGGAGAATATTCCCTTCTTACCTGCGGCAGCTCCGGCTTTGAGGATGTCATCGGTAAGTCTGATCATCTTTTCATCTGTTCTATGGCGTCAATGTCTAAATAGTCTCTGAAGCTGTCTCTCGACTCTGTTATTTCACAGTCGATACCATACTCACCCATCATCCTTGATACTTCTGACAGTATCTTTTTTCTGTCAGCGAGTTCGGTCAGCTGCCATGTCATCACCCCATTCTGTGAAATGACCGCTACAGTTGCAGAATCGATAGCTCCCGTGTGGACCGAAAAGACCATATCCTTCACCCTGGACATATACCAGTCCGGCTGCTCAGGCAACTTCATATATGAAACAACATATGTCATAAAGCCTTTTCCGGCATCACCGATGAGCTTCCTCGCTATAGCTATTTTTGTTTTAAGCTTGCCGGGGATTAATTTATATAACCCTACAAAAGCCTTATTCATATCCAGATTATAATATGAGCACCCGAGCTCCTTCTCCAGTTTGCTCCCGGCATTTTTGCAGTCAGCTTCAAGATCAGGCGCAAATTCATCTGTATCGATGGCAACATGTACTGCACCGGAAAAATTCCCCAGCGGATATATACCTGTCCTCCTGCGCAGATCGACCATGACATTAGTAACTACGGAAGCATCTTCCGGCTCATATACATTCCTTAAGGCTCTTGAAAACACACCAATGATCAGCCCTACAGGTGTTATGCCCCAGGCCTTGGCCAGTTCCAGGACTTTTTCTTCAGGTATTTTTATGTAAGATCTGACGCCTGCACCATCCGGATCGCACGCTTTATAAAAGACTTTCTTATTCTTTGCTTTTTTCTTCTTTTGCTCCTCCAGCAGATCAAGCGGTTCAGCGATGGTTTCGAACGGAGAATCCTCAAGCATGGCGGCCCCGTCAAATTTAACGTCCCCCGGATATCTGTCCCTCAGGTATGTCTTTACAACATAATCCATGAACATGTACATCCCGGTGCCGTCCGATACGAAATGCGCAAAAACGAACTTCAGTTTATTATCTTCGTACGCAACATAAAACGGATACTGATTGGTATCTTCAGAGCATACCCTCTTTGGTGCATCGTCCATCCTGAAGACAGGTGCTTCATTATGATTGTCCATGAGGAAATAATCATTTTTGTGGATAACGAGCTTCTTGCTGAAGTTGGAACCGGCGAAGGTCTTCAGATTGGTTTCAACTGCTTTTTTAAGTATCGTTTCATCGATACAGTCATTCAGCTCCATGACCGCCTGCCCGAAGGTCGTATTGCCCGTATACATTACCGCAAGATAAAGCTTGTCAAGCACAGCCATCTTCTGAAGATCTGTTCTTCTATTACTGCTCATTGATCATCGCCTCCGTCTGTTCCGTCTGTTCTTCCATAACTGTTTTATGATACTTATGGCGACCCTGAGCCCTGCCAGCAGATAACCTATCAGTCCCAGCAACGGGATCCCGTGCACCAGCGGCCTGACACCGCTCAGGATTATGATGCTCGAGCTTACCAGGAGCGCGACGGTGACAAAGCCATCGACCAGCATCCTGACGATATCCTTGACGAACGGCTGGCTCCTTTCAGCTATGCCCATCTCCATTTTTACCGGAGCGAGACCTTTGCTGTATTCCTCGATCGTATTTGCGATGTTCTCAGGCATAGCCTTGAGCTTTTTGAGCATCATGTACTTCTTCAGACGTTCAATATCCCTGTCCTTCTTTTTGGTGATCTCAGATAATCTCAGCCTTATGGCATAGTCCTTGATCTCCGAATAGAAATCCACCTCTGGGCAGATCTCCGTAACGGTCCCCTGGACAGTGGCTATCCCCCTTGACATCATGGTGTGTGCAGGATCCATGTGAGCGCCGTGCACTTTTGCTATCCTCATGAGCTTACGCAGTTCAAGGTTGACATCGATGTTCTCAAGGCCCGCGGCAGAGACAGATTCAGCGAAGTCGCTCACATCTTTGTACAGTTCTTCCTTGTCATATTTATGGCTGAATCTGCACATCCTGACGAAACCGTCGTAGCACTTTGCAACATCTCCGGTAACAAGGCTTTCGGCCGTATCCATGGCGCTTATCCTGTCGCGCTCAGCCATCTCTCCCATCATCCCCAGATCGTACCAGACGATCCGGCCGCCGCTTATCCTGATATTGCCTGCGTGCGGATCAGCCTGGAAGAAGCCGTCCTCAAAGACCTGCTTCAGGAAACTGTGCACATACTTCTTTGCGATCTCTTTAGGATCATAGCCTTCTCTGATCAGGGCGTCTCTGTCAGTAGGATGTATGCCTTTGATATACTCCATGACCAGAACTCTTGAAGTCGTGTATTCCGGATATACCGCCGGACATGTAGTATAAGCCACGCCCTCATTGAGCTCATGGAACCTCTGCAGGTTCGCCGCTTCGTGCATGAAGTCAAGCTCCTGATGGGTGACTCTCGCAAGCTCGTCGACCATCCCCTCGAGCTCGATGTACGGGTTCTTTCTCAGGAACGGGATCTTTCTTACGAGGGTCTTCATAAAGTTCAGATCCTTCTCCATGTTTTCGGCAGCGCCGATGCGCTGTATCTTGACAGCTACATCCTCACCTGTGTGAAGTCTTGCATGGTGCACCTGCGAGATGGAGGCTGAGCCGTGCGCCTCCTCATCGAAGTATTCAAAGACTTCTTCTTTTTTCTTTCCGTACACCTCAAAGAGGACCTGATCGACTTCCTCCGGTGTCATCGGAGCGACCTCGTCTCTCAGGCCCCTGAGCTCATCCACCAGCTCCGGAGGAAACAGATCCGACTGAGTCGCGATGAGCTGCCCCATCTTGACGAATGTAGGTCCGAGTTCCTCCAGCGCCATTCTTATGTTGTGGACATTTGCGGTAGAAGAGATCTCGTATTTCTTCATCACCGCAAGCACATCCAGCAGGGTTCTTCTTCTATTTTGCTTTCTTCCCATCGTTCAGGAGAGCCTCTTTAAGTTCTTCCTTTTCCTCATCTGTCATGTCTTCGAGCATGCTCTTTACATCCTTTTTGCCGCCTTTGAGTTCATCTCTGAAGTCCTCGGCCTTGTGTTTGAGCTCCTCATTGAAGTCCTTGCCCTTCTCGGCTATCTCTTTGCCTTTTTCGCGATATTCATCGAGGTTGTCTGTAATATGCTCCACGAACTTAGCTGTAGCTCCTACTGTCGTATAGAACGAGTCTTCGATCATTTTCTTGAGTTCATCCATTTTTCTGTCCTTTCTTCCTCTGTGCTGTATATGTAAGTGATAACGGTCTTATTATGATAAATCTGACAGGGATCGTCAGCATTACCACGACAAATCGGCTGCTTTTGCAGGATGCGGATTGATCTTGATCGAGGAAATGACTCCCGACTTCATCCGGATCACCCTGTTCGCCATCCTGGCGATCTCCTCGTTATGCGTGACCATGACCAGCGTCATGCCGGCTGCCACCCGCTCCTCAAGAGCCTGCAGCACTTCTATGCTCGTCTCATAGTCCAGCGCCGCCGTAGGCTCATCCGCCAGTATCATCTGCGGCTGCTTTACCAGAGCTCTTGCGATCGAGACCCTCTGCTGCTGTCCGCCGCTCATCTGGGACGGATAATTGTCTCCCTTCCCGTCGAGCTTCACAAGGTTCAGAGCATCTTCGGGATCAAGGCTGTCCTTGTTGAGCTCCGCGATGTATTTGAGGTTCTGTATCGCCGTCATGTTAGGCATCAGGTTATACGACTGGAATATGAACCCTATATTCTCTTTTCTGTATTTTGTAAGGACCTTTTCGCCCGGGTTGCTGTAGTCTTCTCCCTTGAACGTGAAGGTCCCGGATGTGGCCGTGTCGATGCCTCCGATTATGTTCAGCAGAGTGGACTTGCCGCAGCCGGATTCTCCCAGCAGGACCATGAACTCCCCTTCATGTATATCCACATCCACGCCCTTGAGAACATGAGTCACGATATCGCCATTCCTGTAGTCCTTGCGGATGTCTCTCATCGTCGCCAGGACGCTGCGTCTGTGCATCGACTCATAGATGGCGTCATTGTCGTCAAAATACATCGAAAGCAGTATGCCGAACATGTCCATGACATTATGCTCATCCTCGGTGATATCCGCACCGCCTGCCCTGTTGATGAGCAGTATGCATCCGACCGCGTCATAGCCGGCCGCTACCGGTATGCACTCAAGGTTTCTGACCTCTATGCCCGACAGGAAGTCGAGGCCTTCAGTCACTGAGCTGTCACAGTTATTGTGCATCTCGGAACTCCTGCCCGTGAAGACCCGGCCGACGATATTGCCTTCGAGCGGGCATTCGGCTGTAGTCAGGTTGAAATCGCCCACCCAGTACGCAGGGCGAAGCACTTCCATGTCTCCGCTCTTGTCCGGGTACCAGACGACTGCATATTCAAACCCGAAGTCCTCAAGGATTATGTCAAGACCTGTCTGAAGGCCTTCCTGTAGATCCTTCGCTTCCGGTATTGCGGCGTTCAGCCGCTTCATTGCTTTCAGATAGCTGATCTTAGAATCTGTCATTGTTCCCACCTTTTATCTCTCTATGCCTTGCTTATGTCCGTCAGATCGAGTTTTCCGATCGGCCAGACCGCTATAATATTTGTTATCACCACATAGATCAATGTGACTGCCACTCCGAACATGCATCCCGGGAGGCTTGGAGTACTGATCATGCACTGGCCTTCCAGCTGCAGAGCGGAGTTGAGCGTGCCGCCGAGGATTATGCCTGCGATCACTCCGATGATCGTGGATATAATGGTCAGGAAGATGTTATCCCTGAGGATATACATCCTTGCCGCTCCCACAGAGAATCCGTTTATCCTCATGACGATAAGCTCCATTTTCTTCTCCTTGACAAACTGGATGTTCAGATTGAGGAGTATCAGGAATGCTATTATCGCCGAAAGCATCAGTACCAGCCCGAGAACGCCGGCGTATATCACTTTGAGGTTGTTGTAGAAATCCACACAGGCCTTATGATCGTCAGTGCAGCTGAGTACTCCGTCGATATCCGTAAGCTCATTCGCAGTATCATCCGATATCGCAGTAAGGAAAGCATTTGGTTTATATTCCTTCCCTGTCACGCGCTCATAGACGTCCGAAGTCATGAATAAACGGTAGGACCCTGAATCATAGCACCTGTACAGCCCGTCGACTTCAAACCTGTAGTTGTCCCCGTTGTATGATGTTATTTTCATGACATCGCCGGCAGCAGCACCATAGTCTTTGCCCTCGGCCTGCCAGACCATGACTCCTTTATCGCTCAGCTCGATCTCATCATGTGTGTCCGGATCCTGAAAGTTTACCATCGTTTTGAAACTCTCCGGGTCATCCGTCACGATGAGCCTCACGCTTCCTGTCTCCTTCCCGCTTCTTGACAGCAGCGCATCTTCGGAATATACCTTTGCATACTTCGCTCCTGCTTCATCGAGAATGCTTATTACCTTTTCTTCGCTTTCATCATCGGAATACTGCACCGTATGATCGAAGTGGAACAGTTCATCATACTGGAGCTCCGGAGTAGCTATCATGTTGAAGATCAGCGATGTCGGTGCGATCAGGAGCGCCATGCTGCATGCTATTCCGACGATGGTCGCTATGACTCTGGAGCTGTCCATGGATATATTGTATACAAAGGACTGTATGCTCACAGATGCCTTTCTTACAAGAGCACTTTTTCCGATCGCCTGAAAGAGTCTGCTGTTTTCCTTGCTGTTGTTCAGAAGGCTGGCTATCTTCATCCTCAGCTGTTTTGCGGAAGCAAACCAGGCGATAAGGAGCATGAAAGCGTACTCTACCGCAACAACTATCAGGATCTGCTGCATGTCATAATAATCGTATGTGTCTGCGAATGTCAGCGTTGAATGCAGCGTCTGCTGTGACATCCTGGATATCATAAATGCAATGGAAATGCCCAGAATCACGCCAAGAGTCACCGCGCATGTCACGAACATCAGATATTTAGATGTGACAGCACCTCTTGAAAAACCATTTGCCATCTTGGTGCCTATAAGGCGTTTTTCCTCTTCTACTATACGGAGTATCGTGGAATAACATACCAGCAGCCCTACGATAAAGAAGAACGATGAGAAGACCGATGCGACTTTGCCGCCTGTATCCCCCGCCATTTTTACCGAATAGTATCCGAAAGTAGATGTGATATCAGTAAGGCTGATGCTGTCCTCATCACCCAGCGCGCCGGTGATGCGGTCCTCTGCATCCAGGACCTTGCTGCTGTAGCCGGCAGCAAATCTGTCGACTCCCTCAAGGCTCTTTATGCGCATGAGAACGGCATTGTATTTGCCGGAATATACATCATCGTTGAACGCACTCTCATCGACCATAGCGTAATAACGGAAATTGCGTCTGTATGCAGCCGAATACCCTTTGGCCGAACCTTCGGCCGAGGAAATGAATTCAGGGTGCTGAACTATCGCTGTAATCCTGAATCTCGACGATCCCAGGCTGCTTACCGGATAGCCCGTAAGCTCTTCGAGCGAGCTGTCCAGCGATATGACATCACCGAGGCTGTAATACCTGTCTTCAGCCATTTTACGGTCGATCGCTATCTCATCAGGCGCCTGAGGCAGAGTACCATCTATTATCTCGAGCCTGTCGATATCATCCGTGACGGAGATCACGGAAAAGAGTTCTCTCTCTCCGTTTATGCGCATGAATGCATCCGCTGTATATATGCCCTCGGCGGCGGACACATCATCTATAGCGCGTATGCGGTCGATCATCGCTTCATCGAAACCGTCAGCAGATACCGCCTTGAGATCCATCACCGCCTGTTTGTCATAATACCTGTTGGCCGTTATCGCCGAAGCAGGTCCGGTCCAGCCTGTTCCCAGCAGGGTACCTACGCTCAAACCAACGAACAATATCAGTGCTATGAATGAGACCCATGTCACCCTGATCGTTGTCAGCAGGTCTACCCATTTCATTCTGCTCATCTATATCCTCCAAGTGCTACGTATTACTGATTCTGGACAAAGCATCATCTTTCAGCGATATTATATCCGGCTTTCCGAGTCTTGTCATCGGGAATTCATCATATAAAAGCAGGTATCCCGGCTGCTTGAATCTCGTGTAATTCTTTGCCACTGCTTCTCTTACTTCATCTATCGTCACCGTGCATCCGGCTTTCGGGATCACCAGTGCCGCGATCTCTTCACCGTATTTTTTATCGGGTACACCGATAACGATGACCTCCTCTATATCCGGAAGAGTCCTGATGCACTCCTCTATCTCGCCCGGCATTATGTTCTCGCCGCCCTTTATGATTATGTTCTTGATCCTGCCGTTTATGTGCAGAAAGCCCTCCTCATCCAGATAGCCGAGGTCTCCTGTGTGGAAATACCCCTCACCGTCAGCAGCCTGTCTGTACTGTCCGTCCTCGAAGAACCCGTTCATGATGTTATTCCCTCTGACAATCACCTCCCCGCTTTTTCCGGCAGGGCAAAACATGTTGCCTTTTCCGTCCGGGTCAGGCATCGCGATTCTCACCTCTATGTCATCCAGCGGATTTCCGACAGTACTGTAGCGTTTGCTCTGAGGCTTCGAATAATCAGCAAGAGATACGACCCCCGATGCCTCAGTCATCCCGTATCCGATGTTGAGTTTTGCATCATACAGATCCTCCAGTTCCCCGGCCTCTTCTGCTGATATACGTGTACCGCCGATGCACAGATAGTCTATCTGAGGTTTGATGATCGTCTCAAAGTCCGGATGCTCAGCCAGCATCTTCACTACAGTAGGGACATTTGTGATCTCGTTGATATGATATCGCCTGCAGATATCCGCAATGCTCTGCGGGCTGTTTTTTGATGCGATGATAACGGGATCACAAAGGCGCATATAGCTTGCAAGTCTCACCAGTCCGAGAATATGCGAAAACGGGACAAAGATCGCGTGATACTCGAAAGGCAGCAGCATCCTCATCCCGGCTTTTTCCGCATCATAGAGCAGGGCCTCCTGCGAGAGCCGGATCATTTTTGGCCTTGACATGGTCCCTGAAGAGAACATTCCTATTGCGTCATGCCTCACAGGCAGGGAGTCCTCCCTGTCGTCGAGCATCGCTCTCTGCTCTGAAGAAGGCGGCTGTAACGGCATTTCGACGAATCTTTTCAGTTTATCCCCGAGAAGAGCCTTCAGATCTGCAAGAAGCTGATCACTGACATCTCCTGCGAGCATAAATCTGAGTTCCTGATACTCATAGTGCTTCATGATCTCACTGCCTTTCAGGAGATCGTTTTCCACCACCGCAATACCGCCTGCTCTGATTATTGCCCAAAAATGCAGCATCCAGCTTATTGAATTCTGACCTGCAAGGCCCACGCAGTCGCCTTCTCTCAAACCATGCCCTTCGATAAGGCAGACAGCAAGACTGTCGACAGCGTCCCGGATCTCACCGCATGTCATCTTTCCATCAGCGTCGATCAGGGCTGTGCTGTCTTCTCCTGCTGTTTCACACAGCTTGCGGAACAATTCTGAAAAAAGGTAATCATCCAGCATTATACCCTGATTATTTCCATTATGCTTTTGTCTGTTATTCACTTTCGGTTCTCATCCCCCTTTACAAGGGTCATAATGTTTCTATGGCGTCAAGGTCGAAATAGTCGTCGCAGGTCTCGCGCATCTCCGTTATCTCACAGCTGATCCCGAGCAGGCCCAGCAGCCTGGCAACCTCAGGCAGGATCACATCTCTGTCAGGCAGCCCGTTTATATCCCATGTCATCACTCCGTTCTGAGAAAGGATCACTATATAAGGTGCGTCGATCGATGAAGGATACACCGAGAATATCAGATCCTTCACCTTTGACAGATACCACTCTGTCTGCTGAGGCTGGTTCATATACGACACATGATATGAAACATACCCCTTCCCGGCATCGCCGATGAGCCTTTTTGCAACAGCAAACTTTGTCTTAAGGCTCCCCGGTATCTTTCTGTACATTCCGAGCAGTGAATCGAACAGATCCAGATGATAGTAGCCGGAATCAAGAGCCTCAGCAAGTTTGCGTCCGGCAGTCCGGCAGTCATCCGCAAGTTCAGGCATGAGCTCGTCTGTGCTCATATCTATGTACGACACTCCGGTGAAATTCCTCAGCGGGTATATGCCCGATCTTCTTCGCAGATCGACGATCACATCAGCAATGATCCTGCTGTCTTCGATCCCGTATACATTCCTGGCAGCTCTTGTGAACACTGCCGCGAACAGGCCCACCGGTGTTATGCCGAGAGATCGGCTCAGCTCCACTACCTTTTCTTCAGGCATCTTCACATAGCATCTGACATCATTTTCGCCGGGTCTGCAGGGTCTGAAGTAATATGCATTATTCTTTTTCTGTTTCTGATGTACTTCCTCGAAATGATCGAGAGGCTCCGGGATGTCTTCGAACGGCGAAGCCGCGAAATGAGCCGCCTCGTCAAATTCATATTCGCCGGGATATCTGTCCCTCAGATATGTCCTGATGACAGAATCGAGGAACATATACATGCCGGTCCCGTCCGCTTCAACGTGAGTGAACACCCACTTCAGCCGGTTCTCCTCATAGGTGATATAGAACGCATACTGATTTGTGTCTGCCGAGCAGAGCCGCCTTGCTTTACCGTCCTCCGTAAAGACCGGCATCTCATTATGATTCTCTGCATAGTAAAATTCATTATTATATATCACCACTTTGCTGGCGAAGTTGGTGTAGATTTTAAGATTGCTCCTGACAGCCTTCCTGAGCAGTTCTCCGTCGACAGTGTCGGCCATCTCCATGCGCACCTGAACGCGGGTGGTATTGCCCGTGTACAGTGTATAGAGCATGACTTTATCCAGCATGGCAATATTCTGAAGGTCTGTCCTTTTTCTGTCTTTCATCGATCATCGCCTCCGTCTGTTCCGTCTGTTCTTCCATAACTGTTTTATGATACTTATGGCGACCCTGAGCCCTGCGAGCAGATAACCTATCAGCCCCAGCAGAGGGATCCCGTACACCAGCGGCCTGACACCGCTCAGGATTATGATGCTCGAGCTTACCAGGAGCGCGACGATGACAAAGCCGTCGACCAGCATCCTGACGATATCCTTGACGAACGGCTGGCTCCTTTCGGTTATGCCCATCTCCATTTTTATCGGGGCAAGACCTTTGCTGTATTCCTCGATCGTATTTGCGATGTTCTCAGGCATAGCCTTGAGCTTTTTGAGCATCAGGTATTTCTTAAGACGCTCGATATCCCTGTCCTTCTTTTTGGTGATTTCAGATAATCTCAGCCTTATGGCATAGTCCTTGATCTCCGAATAGAAGTCCACCTCCGGGCATATCTCCGTAACAGTCCCCTGGACAGTGGCTATCCCCCTTGACATCATGGTATGCGCCGGGTCGATACGGGCGCCGTGTTTTTTGGCAAGGCGCAGGAAACCCTGCATCTCCTTGTTGATATCTATGTTCTCAAGACCTGCATTGCTGATCGAACCAACGATATCTTCAAGATCCCGGTAGAGTCCTTCCTTGTCTACCTTGCGGCTGAATCTGCACATCCTGATGAAGCCGTCGTAGCACTTTGCAACATCTCCGGTAACAAAACTTTCCAGCGTATCGATGAAGCTGACCCTGTCGCGATCTGAGAATTCTCCCATCATCCCGAGATCGTACCAGACGATTTTCCCTCCGCTTATCAGGATATTTCCCGGGTGCGGATCAGCCTGGAAGAAGCCGTCTTCAAATATCTGCTTGAAGAAGCTGTGCACATACTTCTTTGCGATCTCTTTGAGGTCATAGCCTTCCCTGATCAGGGCGTCTCTGTCAGTAGGATGTATGCCTTTGATATACTCCATGACCAGCACCTTTTTGGTCGTGTATTCCGGATATACCGCCGGACATGTAGTATAGGCCACGCCCTCATTGAGCTCATGGAACCGCTGCAGGTTCGCTGCTTCATGCGTGAAGTCAAGCTCCTGATGTGTGATCCTTGTAAGCTCGTCGACCATTTCCTGGAGTTCGATGTAAGGGTTATTTCTGAGGAATGGTATCTTTCTTACCAGGTTCCTCATGAAAACGAGGTCCTTCTCCATGTTTTCGGGAGCGCCGATGCGCTGTATCTTGACAGCTACATCCTCACCCGTGTGAAGTCTTGCATGGTGCACCTGCGAGACGGAGGCTGAGCCGTGCGCCTCCTCATCGAAGTATTCAAAGACTTCCTCTTTATTCTTTCCGTACGCCTCAAAAAGGACCTGGTCGACCTCCTCCGGTGTCATCGGAGCGACCTCGTCTCTCAGGCCTCTGAGCTCATCCACGAGCTCAGGAGGAAAGAGATCCGACTGAGTCGCGATGAGCTGCCCCATCTTGACGAATGTAGGTCCGAGCTCCTCCAGCGCCATTCTTATGTTGTGGACATTTGCGGTAGAAGAAATATTATATTTCCTCATTACCGCAAGCACCTCCAGCAACGTTCTTCTTTTATTTTTCTTTCTTTCCATCGTTCAGAAGAGACCCCTCAGTTCTTCCTGATCTTTGAGCCTGTTCAGTGCATCCTCCTTAAGCGCTTTGCTGTCCGGCTTGCCCAATATCGACATCGGAAAAGCATCGTACAGAAGAAGGTACTTCGGCTGCTTGAATCTCGTGTAGTCCTTTGCCACTGAATCCCTTATTTCATCTATCGTCACCGTGCACCCGTCTTTCGGGATCACCAGTGCTGCGATCTCTTCACCGTATTTTTCATCAGGCACTCCAATCACGGCTACGCTGTCCACGGCTTCGATCTCAGAGATCGCATTTTCTATCTCTCCCGGCAGGATGTTTTCTCCGCCTTTTATGATGATGTTCTTTTTCCTGCCGCTCAGATGGAGGTATCCGTCTTCGTCAAGATACCCAAGGTCTCCTGTGTGCAGGTATCCTCTTTCATCGATCATTTCGTCGGAATCATTGGCAAGCGCATAGCCGTTCATCACGGTAGGCCCTCCGACAAGCACTTCTCCGGTCTCTCCTGTCCGGCAGAACGGATCTGCCGCAGGATCCGATGAAAGAGTCCCTATCCTGACTTCGATCCCGTCAAGAGCTCTGCCGACAGTTTCGTAACGTTTTTCGAGCGGCGCATCGAACTCAGGGATGCTTATGGCACAAGAAGCTTCTGTCATTCCGTAGCACACTATGAGCCTGCATCCGTACCTTTCTTCGAATTCAGCCCTCTCTTCAGGTGTGACAGTCGTTGTCCCGCTGATCAGATAATCGATGCGCGGTCTTGCGACAGCTTCAAAGTCCGGATGATCCATCATCATTTTCAGGACTGTAGGGACATCGAGAAGCTCTCTGACCGGATAGTCTCTCAGCACATCGATTATCTTTGCCGGATGGTTGTCGCAAAGTATGACGGTCCCGCCGGTGATGAAGTATCTGAGCGCCAGCGCGAGGCCCAGGACATGTGAAAGAGGCACACAGACGATGTAGAATTCGTTCGTCTCTCTGAGTCTCATTACCGTCTGATACGCATCATGGACGACTGACTCCTGCGGAAGCAGCACCACCTTAGGCTCTGCAGTCGAGCCGGATGTGAAATAGCTTATAGCGTCTCTTCGCTCATGAAGGCTCCTCTCATGTTCATCAAGCATCTTCACATCATCAGCTGTTATCTCTGCCGGTACGATATCGCTGAAGCTGAGCGCCTTCTCTCCGAATCTTTCTTTCAGAGCGCCGGTCATCTGTTCGCTTACCAGACCTGTCAGAATGAGGCTGCAATCGATCCTGCCCAGATGTTTTATGATCTCTTCGGCATGAAGGGCCGGATTCTCCACTACAGCCACGCAGCCCGCCCTGATTATCGCAAAGAAATACGCGAGCCAGTCATTGCTGTTGGCTCCGATGATGCTCACTTTATCTCCGGGTGTCAGAGAATGCTCTCTGATCAGGCTCACGGCAAGTCTGTCCGTGAGATCCCTCATCTCACCGTATGTGAGCCTGTCCCCGCCCGAAACAAAGGCCGTGTGATCTTCTCCGAACAGGGCGCATGCAGACCTGAGCAGTTCGCTGAACGTATAGTCTGCCGGCCGGATGATCCTCTGCTGCCTCGCACAGGATGCCTTTTGTTCTTCCATAGTCCCTACACCTCTTTTTTTATATGATGCACCAGATTGATCGTAAATCCGTATGGCGAGACCATCATTGCCGATCTGGACGTCTCTGTGCTGAGAGGCTGTTTGCCATAGAGATTTCTGAATCCCCTGTCAGTCAGCAGCTGATAAGCCTCGTCGAAATCATCAACATTCATGCGTATGGCTATCCTGTCGCCGTCTGCAAGGAAGCCTGTCTGCGAGATGTCGACATGAAAACCGTTCGCATCCTTCATGCGTACGTCCGATGTATCGTAATCATCGACATCCTTTTTATGACGCCGCTCAAAGCCCAGAGCTTCAAAAAGCCCGATCGCAGACTCAGCATCCTCTGTGATCACATGCGGATCAAAAGTGGTTATCTTCATCGTATCTTCTCCTCACTTGCCTCTGTACTCAAGGCAGAGCATCGTCAGATCATCAAACTGCTCTGCATCCTTTACAAAATCATCGACTGCACCGCGCACGTTCTTCAGTATCTGCTTCGGCTCCGCACCCGGGTCGGTGTTCAGCGCCCCGATCATCCTGTCGGTCCCGAACATTTCCTCATCGGCATTGGTAGCTTCAGGCACTCCGTCGGTGTACACGAATATCTTTGATCCCGGTTCGAGCTGCAGTTCGTATTCCCTGTACCTTAAGCCTTCCATGCCTCCTACAACAAGGCCGTGCTTGTCCTTGAACAGCTCGAATCCGCCGTCAGCGCTCTTGATCGCAGGGTACTCGTGTCCCGCGTTTGCTGCGATTACATGGCCCGTGGAGATTTCAAGTATTCCCAGCCATACTGTCACGAACATCTCTTCGCTGTTGTTTTTGCAGATGGAATTGTTTGCATCCTCAAGAGCTTTGGCCGGCAGTTTTCCGAGCATCGCGTTGTTGGCGATGATATTCTTGCTGAACATCATGAACATCGCCGCCGGTATTCCCTTCCCCGAAACATCAGCAATCACCATGCCGAGATGGTCATCGTCGATCATGAAGAAATCATAGAAATCTCCGCCGACCTCCTTCGCAGGGTCCATTGATGCATAAAGATCGAACTCATCTCTCTCCGGAAAGGCCGGGAACAGATTAGGAAGCATGTCCGCCTGTATCCTCTTGGCCAGATTCAGCTCTGTTCCGATCCTTGCCGTGCTCTCCGTCAGGGTCCTCTGTTTGTCCATGATCTCCTGGCAGTGATCCACCAGCCTTATCGATACCGCAGCGACGATGACATACTGCAGCATCTTTACAAAGTAGTTGGATATCAGGGTGTTTTTGATCATGAGCATGCTGTCGTACGGTATTCCCTTGACGGCATCATCAAGCCACATCTTTTCGTTTGTGACGATGGTCGTTCCCGGTGCATACTGTACAAAGTTCATGTCGAGCATTCCATGATTGGCTCCGTAAACATAGGCTATGAAAAACACTATGATCGTCAGCAGTCCGATGAACCTTGTGTACTTCTTGTCAAAATACCTGACCGACAGAACGATAGGCACTACGATCAGCAGAGCCACATTGTACGTAAGAGCTGATGTGGTCACGGCGTAGACTACCGTAAAAGCGCCCATGAGCGCATACTTGATCCAGTCTTTTTCATGATCGTATCTCCTGCTCAGCCAGCTGACCGCTGCCATGAGAAGGATATTGAATATCATGAGCTCACGGAAATGGATGCGGATATAAAAGAACCCTGTTTCAAAAAGAAACCACGTTATGGCCACGATGATGATGGTGATATTTAGGATCATCGTCATCATGCGGTTCGCATTCTTTTCGTTTTCTTTTAATATCGCCTGGTTTTCTTTAAGTATCGTTTCGCTTTCCACTTTCTGTCCTCACCTTTTCTTCAACACACGCATGTCTTACAGGTCCTGATCTTTGCTGTGCTGCGATACGGCAAAGATATACCCGGAAGGCGATACCATGATGTTGATCCTTGAAGATCCCGTATCGATCGTATCATTCGCAGCTGCATGTCTCGCCTTATGGAATCCGCGCCCTTCAAGGATCTCCAGCGCTTCTTCCAGGTCATCCACATTCATCCGGATCATAGTCCATTCGCCGCTGCCCTGTGTGATATCGACATGAAATCCGTTGGCGTCTTTCATCCGGATATCTGTGACATTATTGATGCCGATCCCGTCTTTTGAATGCCGTCTTTCAAATCCCAGATCCTCAAACAGCTTAACGACAGGTTCTGCATCCTCTGTGACTATCAATGGATTAAAGCTTGTGATCTTCATTTTCGTTTCCTCTCTTTATTTACTGTATCATTTTAATTAAACCTTCCTTTTATCATCATTTCAAGAGGGGTTCCAAAATGGAACCCCCTCAGCTGCTCCATTCATCAGATCATCAGAACTCCAGGCTTTTTACTGTCTCTTCCGCCTTTTCAATGACGACCAGCTGCTCGCCGCTGCAGAAGGGCCTGAGCCTGAGCATGCCTTCATAATAATTCATCCGCATCAGTTCGGTGCGGCTGCGTATTGTATCTTCATCTTCGGTGTCCCTGATGATCTCCGCACTCTCCCTGATGATCCGGTCGTGCTGCATCAGCAGGTCCGTAGTGAGCCGGCGGAGCTGCGCGTCCGTGAATTCACGCGGGAAGCGTGCCTTCTTGCCGAACACGGCCTCGCACCATGCCTCTCTGTACCGGTCCTCTTTACTCAGTTCAAACAACGCCATGATTCTCCTTTTCAGCAGAAAGAACTACTCAGTAATCCAGTCAATGAAGTCCTCCCATGGATATTTCTCCCACTCCGAAGCTTTGTCGAAACATATCCTGCATTGATAATGCAGATTATTTCCCCAGGCAAAACCTTTTTCCTTGCCGACTAACTTCCAGTCGTGGTTCCCTCCGAAACAGCAGCCATCTATCGGCAGGACCCCGCCTGCTATGGATTCGAGATTGTCCATGTCAAGTCTGGTCCGATCACCCGACAGTTCTTCTGTCCCGGCAGCAACCTTTGCAAGCTTTGATTCCGCCTTTTTTATATCGTCTGAAGTGAACTCATATCCCATTTCCTTTCCTACTCTGACGGTAAGTTCTCTTTCATCGGAAATGTTTTCAGTCTCGGCGATACTTGCGTCTTTTGCTCTGACTTCCTCTGCGAATGCAGGATCTTCATTTATTCTTATAAGGAATGCTTTCAGATCTTTTGCCATGTTCGTTTTCCTCCTTTGTATTAGTCTATATCATATACAAATCATCACAGAAACAGAGACTGCGATAATCAGTGAACTTTAATCCGGTTCGCGGATCATCCTGCCGGCCATATCCTCGATATTTTCCCGCGAAGTCGCAAGATTGATCCTTATGAAAGAGCCGCTCCTGTCTCCGCCGAACCATGAGCCGTAATCGAATGCGAGTCTGCATCTGTCCTGCATGAACGGCTGAAGCTCTTCCGGCTTGAGATATGCGCTGAAATCTGCCCATGCGAGGTAAGTGCCCTCGAGCGGAGTCAGGCGCACCCCGGGAAGATGCTCTGCAAAACAGTCTCTCAGATAAGTGTAGTTCCCGTATATCACATCCCTGACCTCAGAAAGCCATTCCTTTCCGTATCTGTATGCTGCTTCGGTCGCGATATATCCGACAGGATCCCCGGAACTGAGACTCAGGCCTGCCGTGAACCTGTCCCATTCCTCCCTTATCTCCGGATCTTTTATGATCACAAACGAGTTTTTGAACGCAGCTATGTTGAACGTCTTGGATGCCGCTGTGAGCATGATCACGCGGTCACCTTCTGCCGCAGCACTGAGCGTCGGAACGTGAACGGCATTGCCGAAAGTGAGGTCGTGATGTATCTCGTCGGCTATCACGGCGACCCTGTGCTTCCTGCAGATGGCAAGGAGCTCAGTCAGCTCTTCGGCCGACCATACGCGGCTGACCGGATTGTGCGGCGAGCACAGGATGAACACTCTCGCATCGCTGCTGATGATCTTCTGCTCGAAGTCTTCAAAATCCACATAATAGCGGCTGCCGCGGTTCATCAGTTCAGAGCAGATCAGTCTGCGCCCGTTGTTTTCCGCAGCGCGGAGGAACGGATAGTATACGGGAGTTGTCACTATCACTGCATCGCCGGGTTCGCTCAAGATCTGCAGGGCAAAGTTGAAGCCGCTCACTACTCCCGGCGAGTACCTGATCCACTCCCGGTCGATACTGAGACCATGCTCAGCCTTCTCCCATTCTATGAACGCATCATAGTAACTGTCAGGGGCTCCTTCATATCCGAAAACGCCGCGCTTCAGATATCCCTCTACCGCGTCAGTGATATGCCTGTCGACTCTGAAATCCATGTCTGCCACCCAGAGCGGGAGCAGCCCGTCAGTCCCGAAAGTCTCCTCCAGAGCATCCCACTTGATGCATCCTGTCCCTTTTCTTTCTGTATATTCGATCACAGTTCCCTCTCATTCTTCTTTGCAAACTCGCTAAGTAAATATGCTCAAAAATTACACTATTTTTTCACTATTTTTCACTGTCATGCCAATCGATGGATCCGGTTCTTTTCATTTCTCAAGTCTTCCCTTATAGCTGTTTATCCCTCCGATATTTGTAACATTCGTATATCCCAGCGCCTTAAGCGCCGCTGCAGCTCTGCCGCTTCTTGCACCGCTGAGGCAATATGAGTATATCGGCGTATCTTTTTCCTTCACTTTCCTGCCGATACTGTCGATGCTGTCTGCCGGTATGTTGATCGCTCCGGGGATGTGGCCCTGCCCGAACTCATCAGCATTCCTCACATCAAGCAGCACCGCGCGTTCGACGCCGCGCAGCTCCTGCAGTCGGCTGTTTATATCTTTGCCTCTGAACAAACTGGATATCAATCCCATTCCTGTTCTTCCTCCCTTCATGTCATATAGTACCACGCAGCTTATCGGCCGCATCAGTGCGGATGCCCATAAGAAAATACCGGTTGCCGCCAAAGTCGAATGTCCCTATGGTCTCCATGTGCGCTTTGTTGTTGTGGGCGTTCTCAGATCTTTTGTTGATCTGATTGACGAAGGTCAGCATAATCGGGAACCTGTCACGGAACTGATCGAGGCTGGCGAAGAACAGCTCCTCAAATGCACCTGTTCCCCGGATCGTCCTGTCCACGCACATCGGGCCATACTGATATGTATCGCTGACGACAAGCTTCCTGCCCTCGAATTCATAGTCCGGGATTATGTCGATCATGTGCCTGAACAGCGGCCATGTCTCCCAGAACTCCCACGGCGCGGCAAAGCAGAAGCCAAGCACTTTGTCCGGCCCTTCCTCAGCAGGCTCGGCAATGATGGTCACTCCGTGCTCCTTCTCAATCAGCTCCTTAAGCTGCTCATCCGTTATTGCCGTCGTCACGAAACCGTCCGGACGGTCCTCATCCGAGATCGTATCGCGGTGATACTTTCTCAGAAGAGCCTTCACGCCCTCCATATCTTCGATTCCCGCAAGTCTTACAAGCATTTCCGCCCCTCTTCTTATCCCGTTACTTCCTCTATGTCCACTACATAGCAGTCTTTGCTCTGTTTATATCTCTTATTGAGTGTGGCTTTGAATCTGCAGCCGTCCTGCTCAAAGGTGAACCAGTCCTTTGATATGCCTTTATGAACCGGACTGATGTTTTCTACTGTATACGTCAGACCGTAAATCGACGGCTCCAAAGCACCGCCGCCGGTATGGGAAAACGTCACCTCAGTAAGCTGATCTCCTTCGAGCACATAATGTGTCTCGTCGGAGAACATACCGGTCGTATTCTGTCCCATCACGATATCCCATTCGACTGTGCCGGGACCGTCTTCATTGAAATCTCTGAAACTCATATTTCAGGCTCCTTCAGTCAGTATTTTTGCGTGTCGGATAGTGCTTTCTCATGTATTCTATCGTCTTATGCAGTACTGTGCCGTGATATATATCTTCAAGATGTCCGGCAAAGTCCAGTCCGTATCTGTCCTGAAGCTCGCGGAGCCTGACCTCTATGATATGCTGCTGCTTCGCAGCAGGCTCTTCCATGTAATCGTCAAGAGTCATCTGCCGGCCCTCATCGCCGGACAGTTTGTATATGCCGGCTCCAACAAGCCGCACCGGACGCTTCTCCACCTGATCGAGCATCCTGACGGTCTCGGTGTATATGGTCCCGGCGCTGTCTGCAGATGTCACTGCTCTTGATCGGGTGATGCTCTGCATGTCGAAATATGTCAGCTTGAGGTTGACGCCCTTTCCATGAAGGCCATGCCTCCCCGCCCTGTCCTCAACTGACAGTGCCAGCAGCACGAGTACGTCCTTCAGAAGGTCGAAGTTATCGACATCCTCCTGAAAAGTGACCTCGCGGCTTATGGACTTCGCATCCTCAGGCTTATATGCGACCACTCTGCGGTCATCTATGCCGAACGCCAGCTCGGTGATCAGCTGCCCGTGCCTGCCGAAACGCTCAGCGATCTCTTCACTTCGCTCCTGTATGTCACGGACGGTAAAGATGCCTATCCTGTTGAGCTTTTCCGCAGTCTTTGCACCTACGGTGTAAAGCGCCTTCACATCGCGGTCGATCATCAGGTCCACGAAGTCCTGCCGAGTGATGATCTCGAAGTAGCCGTCGGGCTTCTTCTCCTCGCTCGCTGTCTTGGCGGCGGTCTTGGAGTACGCGACGCCGACCGAGCACGTCAGCCCGAGCTCGCTGCGCGTCCTTGACTTGATCTCCCTTGCCATCTCGCCGGCACGCTCGAAGTTCCCTGCACTGTAGGTCACATCCAGATATGCTTCATCAAGAGCCACGGGTTCCATTCTTACAGCATAGTCGTTCCATATGCCGCGGAGCTGCTCCGAGACTTTTCTGTATTTTTCGAAGTTCGGATGCATGTATATCCCATGCGGGCAGAGTCTGTATGCATCCTTGATATTCATGGCGGAATGTATCCCGTACTTCCTCGCTTCATAGCTGCAGGTCGCGACTACGCCCCGCTCTGTCGGAAGCGACCCTATGATAAGGGGCTTGCCGGCCAGTGACGGATCGTCTCTGATCTCGACAGACGCGTAGAAAGCATCCATATCCACATGAATGATGATCTGTTTTTGGTCCATCCTATACTAAATGTATCAGCGCTGTGTTGCGATCGAACCCTCCTGTTTCAAAGTCGCCTTTATCTGGAGTCCGCTATTTCCTTCAGTTCGTCAGTACTGAACTTGTATGCCGAGTTGCAGAAATAGCATTTGACTTCGATCTCTTCACCATCGTTTATCAGCTCTTCGAGGTCTTCAGTGCTTATAGTGGCAAGGGCACCGGCCACTTTCTCTTTTGAACAGCCGCAGTAATATCTGACCGGCAGCTTTTCCGTTATCTTCAGATCAAGATCGCCAAGATAGTATGCCAGTATATCTTCAGGGCTCATGCCTTCTTCCATCATTTCAGTCACCGGTCCGGCCTCTGCTATCTTTGCCTCAAGGGCAGAGATCGTTTCTTCGGCTGCATCCGGCATTATCTGAATGATGAAGCCTCCGGCATGTTTTACGGAGCTGTCCTTATCCACCATGACTCCGAGGCCTACTGCGGACGGCGTCTGTTCAGAGACAGTATAGTAATACGCCAGATCATCGCCGATCTCTCCGGTCTGTATCTCCACCTGTCCGTTATACGGTTCTTTGAGGCCGAGATCCATGCTGACTGTCAGGGTGCCCCTTCCGACCGCAGCGCCTACATCGAGCTTGCCGGCTCTTTTGAGCGGGATGTCCACCGACGGATCAGCCGGGAATCCTTTGACATTCCCATGGCTGTCTACCGTGACAGTCATCTGTCCTATAGGGCCGTCGCCCTTTACCTGGATAGTCAGTTTGTCGTTCTCGCCCTTCATCATGGAGCCCATCATTGCCCCTGCGCTGAGCAGACGGCCAAGCGCCGCTGTCACTACCGGGAATGTATGGTGCAGCTCCCTTGCTTCAGCTGTCAGCTTCGTTGATCTTATGGCGAACGCTCTTACGGTTTCGCCCGCGGCTGTCGCCCTTACGATATAGTCTTTCATAGCTTTTGATGTCCTTCGTTCCTGTCGGTCATTACTCCTCCGGCTGCAGCCGTATCCCGTGCCTTGCAGCAAAGTCAGCAGCATATGTCCCCTTTTCTGCGCGGATCGTCAGCTGCGGACACGAGAGGAATGCTTCCTCGCATATCTCGGTGACGCCCGGCGGAAGCTCCAGCACTTTCAGGCTCCTGCAGTCCCTGAATGCCCACTCTCCTATGCTCTCAAGCGTGCCGGGGATATTTATCTCCCTGAGACTGACGCAGCCCGAGAAGACTTCCTTCCTCAGGCGGATCAGGCCTTCGTTCAGCGTGACCTTCTCAAGCTCCCCGCATCCGGCAAAGGCTCCTACGCCGATCTCACGGACGCTGTCCGGAAGCGTAAGAGTCCTTATGTCCGCGTCACCTGCATGACTGTGATTTCCTATAGTTGTCGTTCCTTCTTGTATATGCATGATTCCTCGTTGTATTATGGCCCATTACCAGGATCCCTATATCTCCGCAGACCACGACCTACATATTACTGAACTTCTTGTAGCCCTTCTTCAGGAAGGCCTTCCACTCACTCTCATCTTCTGTCCATCTGAATGCAGGTCTTGTTGAAGAACTGTAATCTCCTCTGAATTCCCATTTGTCTCTCGCAAACGTGATTTCTCCTTTTGACGGATGACCGCATATAACATGCTGTGCAACCAGTACTGCGACCGGGAGTTCCGTTCCTGCAGTTCCTATTCCTATGGAGATCTTCTCTTGCGATTGTTCTTCCAATCCTATCTCCGTCATGAACCTTTTGATCAGAACTTTCTCTTCATAGCTCCTGGCCCGAAGTGTTAAAGCCATGCTGTTGTCAACGTTTTCAACGATCGGCCGGTTATCTGCTCCAATGTTATCAAGATCTTTGATGCATTTTTTATATAACGCGACAGCCTTGTTGATCGTTTCTGTATTAATATCTGCTGTTTTATCATCGTCATGGAGCGGCTCATGCTTTTTTGCGATTTCTTTAAATCTCATGACCTCGAGTATTTTAAGCTTACCAAAGGCCGCTCTGTATCTGACAGCGTTATACCTCATTCTGTCTGAAACATTGGTCCTGTCTGCGATCAGATAATCTGTCTTCGAGTTAATGTGTTGTTTTACCCGTCCCCCATTGCTGTTTACAATGTATTCAAGGTATACCTGGACCCCTTCCGTATTACCCTGATTAAAAACCCCTGAGAAGCAAAAGTCACGATCTTCGATCTCCACATCATCAGCATCATCAAAGAGTTCCACATCTTCAAACGGATCATCGTTGTCGATCCCGTATTTCGCGATCATTTCATCTTCCGAGAAAGGGCCTCTTTCTTTACATTCATATTCATTCTTTGCGTCATTCCATTCAAAGATGCTTTCCGGCAAAATACAGTTCGCACCGGAAACAGCATTTTTCATTTCTTCCGGGCAGTCTATCTCGACTCTGTCCGGAATGCCTTCGAAAATATCTGCCGCAAAAGCTTTGACCCTTCCTTCTATATGAATCATTTCCAAGGCGTGACATCCGTTCGGTCCTTCAAATGAATGCTCTGCAAACAGCTTCCCGTTGATGCGCTCTACCCCTTCAGGAATAATGATCTCCTTAAGATTATACATTCCCGGCCCGCACATATCGCAGCCGATCTCCTTTACTCCATTGCCAAGCCTTAATGTTTTGATCGACTTGAGTCCATAAGAACCGAAGGCGTATGAGCCTATGTATTTCACGGTGTCCGGCATTACGATCTCTGTGATCCCTTCGCCTTCAAAGAATGTCCTTTGCAGTATACCCACCGTGCCATGCGGTATCTCAATACGGCTTATACCATGGTCTCTGTTGAGGTTCGGAGTCATATACCGCGTCATCCCGTTTCTGAATCGGAACAGAGTGAAGATACCGGCGTCAAGCAGATAAAGATAGGCCTCGCTTTTGTCTTCTTTCAGTCTTTTGTAGAACGTGCCTATTGACAGATCCATATTGTCTGCGGCAAGATCATCTGAATTGATCGGTTTCTGCAGCCTGCCATCATACCGCTTCTTCAGGACTTCAAGCATTTCCTCTGCTGTCAGTTTCTTCTGGCGGGCAGCCTTCTTTTCTTCTTTCTTTTCTGTTGCTGCAACCAGCCGGGCCTCTCTCTGGTTTTCTTTTTTCTTGTCTTCGGCTGCCGGTTTATTGCTTTGATAAACGCCCTTTTCTTTGAGATAGTTATTGAAGGTCATGCCAAACAGTTCTTTCGACTTGTTCTGTATGCTCTTGAACTTAGGCGCAAGGTCGGGGTTTTCTTCTTTCAGCTGATCAATAGACGTCACACATCTGTCGCCCTCATACCTGCTGATAAGCTCTTCGACTATCGCATTCAAATCGATCGATGGGCGGCCGGTCTTTCCGCTTCCTGATTGTTTTTCTACCGTAAAGCCATATGCAGCAAGAAAATCTTCTCTTGAAGCATAGCCTATGCTCTTATACAGACGGCCAACCTTTTCTGACCATTTTTTATGATCTTTCTGCAGTCCGACGATCACTTTGTCAGGATAAGCTTCGTTAAGATCCCGAAGAAGGTTGTCCAATACTCGCTGTTCAGATTCTGGTACCGGTAGAATTGTTGCCATTTTCGAGCCTCCATCTCTTAATTCTCATTTATATATACTCCAATACATCACTAACATTCTGGTTCTTTTGAAACTCTGCGCGGGTCTATCAGTATTCTTTCTGCACTTCTGTTACATCTATATCGTTTGCCGCGCAAAAGCCTTCGATGTCCGAAGGTGTCCTGACAAGCATCAGCTCGTGCATCTCGCCTGTCTTTCTGTCCTTTGCGCATATCACCTGTTCTCCGGTGCATATGCTGCATCTGATCACAGGGTCGAAATCGCCCGGAGGCATCTCAGGGTATTCTTTTTTCTTTCTGGTGAATAATCCCATACTCCTGTTATTTTACTCCGAGCAGCTCTTTCATATACGCTGTATATCCCTGCAGAACTTCTTCCGCCGGTCCCTTGCGTTCCTTTTCGTATGAGCCGAGCTCTGCAAGAGTTATCGCAGATGTTATTATCCTGCCCTGGTGAGGGATCGACTGAACAAGCCTGCTCTGCAGTCCTTCAGGCGCATCGCATACAGTAAGAACGACCTTTTCCTTCTTGGGATACACGATGACCATGAATCTCCTGGTCGCCGGCAGACAGATATACTCCGCAACTGAACCAAGCGTAGGCTTCCCGAAGAAGAAGTCTCCGTATTCTTCTTTGTTCCAGTGCTCTTCCATGAATTCGAGAAGCTCTTCCTTGCTTTCCCATTTCCGTCCCGATTTGATCACCTGTCTTCCAATCATAACAACCCCCCCTTCGTACAGATATATGTCGGTTTCCCTCTACAACTATCCTATATTCATCAATGATTCCCAAACTTTAACCATTGCATATGTGTCCAGTTCGCAATATCTGAGCAAATGACCTCTATACTCTTCGAGTTGTGAGGGTTCCATCTCCATCATTGCCTCGAATACTGCAGAGGCTTCGGCTCCGTTGTGGACTCCTTCAAGATTATGATAATCAAGAGTAGGATCATCCGGGAACAATGCCGGCAGCACGTACTTGATCGAATATGACCCTTGCATAGCTCTGTTGTAGTAGTCTTTGCTCCTGAACGGCACCATCAGATCTTTGATGTTCCCGTGTATATTCATCAGATGCTCCTCAAGATCAGGATAAAGCCTTGCAAGCGCTGCTATGCGGCCTTTTTCGAATCCCATGTTGTATGCCAGAACGCATACATTCCGAGGGATATCCATGCAAAGATGCTCCGCGACCGCTCGCCTTGGATCCTCTCCCGGATACGCAAGGAACTCCCTATGGTACAGTTCACCGCCTTCCTCCGGAATGTAATGAAGTGAATACTGGAACACGATCTGCTCGTACGGCGAAGAGTTGTCATACAGCGGGACTGCCGGCTGGAACGATTCGAAATCCAGGAAGTACAACGGGTATGACAGAGTATCCATGAATGCCCGGATGCCTTCCTCGTTTATCTGATCCGGCAGATCGTGGAGTTCATGCTGTACCTGAAGCATGCATTTGTCATTGACAGCGTTACTTATCTCAACTTCCTCGAATGATCTGATCCCCTTATCCATCAGCTTGAATCTGGATCTGTTCTGAAGGGAGGCGATATCGAAGATGTTCGGATGAGGCCAGTCGCGTGTGCAGTATGCAAAAAAGCCGCAGCTATACGGCGCAAAGCAATGCGCTCCTATATCCCGCTGCGGCTCATCAGTCTGCTCCATGTATTCACGAAGCATGTCTATGTATTCACTTATCTCGACCTGTTTTTCCAGTATTTCAGAGGTCACATCCGTAACTGCAAACAGCTTGCTCAGTTCGAGATCCCCATGCCTGACATAAGTATTGTCTATCGTTACCAGGCACACCTTCTCGACAGTGTATCCGCACCTATCCAGGACATAGTACTGATACCCGGCATCATACAGATAGATATCACTGATCGAAGTAGAGCTCTTCACTTCATAGATTTCCACTCTTCCGTTGCCGTGGTTCTTCAGAATGTCCACGCTGCAGAAGTTGCTATCGACAGAAAATGATGCCTCAGCTATGATCGGCGTGCCGGCTTCAAGCAGGCGGTCAGTCTCCCGCAGCATTTCCTTCAGATCCCCGAACGGCACCTCAACATATGGCCCGAACAGACCCATTGCGAGATCCCCGACCATGGAGCCTCTGTTCAGGACATTCTGGTCCATGACTTCATCATCAAATTCTTCCGGCTTATTCTGCTTCAGCCATAGCATCTTAGGACACTGGACGGCTGAGCAGAAACGTGATTTGGATAAATATAATCCCATAATAAGAATGCCTTCCCTGACCTATATAAGATATCCCCGGAATTCTACGAATTGTTCTTCTTTATCAGCCCTTCAAGCATGGCTCTTGAAAGATCAACTGCTTCCCCATGCTTTATACGTACCATTTTTTCAAGCTTACTGTAACTGGAAGGACTGACAAAGCGAATAAACTCTATCTTTCCAATCGCACTGCTTAAAGCGATTTCATTTTCTTCTTTTGTTTGATCCTGATACTCAGATAAGAATCTACAGATATCTTTGCTTGTTTCCCTTATATATCTGTCACTGACAGTGATTCGATTTGGATCCGGATCATTATTGACCAGGTTTACTCCCAGAACATGAATTGCATCTCCCGGTCTGTGCAGTGTTCTGAAGTATGTCTTCTTCGCATTCAAGGATAAACCATATTCTGACAGAGATTCCTCCAGCTCATTTTTAGCTTTTTCCAGAGAACTCATATTATTTTTCCCTGAAATGATAAAATCGTCAGCATATCTGGTATATATGACATCATATCTGCCCAAAAATGACTCATCAACTTTATGCAAGTACAAATCTGATAACACTGGAGAAGTTATAAAACCGATCGGCATATGGTCATTGTAAAAACACAAACTGAGTAAAGCCTTGATTTTTTTCATTCTTCTTTTGCAGGTTTTATCCTCTTGAAACATACTCAGAAGTGTTTCAAATTTTATTGAGTTAAAATAATCATGTATGTCAGTTTTAAAAAATGTATCTGATTGAAGATGCTGACTCAGGCATGTAAGGATACCGCTCCCTTTCTTGTACGCAAAAGAATCAGGCATGCTTTGATAGCAATGTGAGATAGTAAAGGCAAACCGGCTATGAATGTTTCTTAAAGCTGCACCGTTCCGATCTGGTGTATATGTGATGATATTTCTCTTCTTTCCGTTGATCCGGACTGTAAATGATCTTACGTACTTTTCCGGATCTTCGTTATATTGCTCCACGGTCGAACGAGCATCAGTATACATCGTATCTATTGACCAGCTTTTTGAATATTTACCCCTCATGCTTGCAGTCCTTTCAGTTTTCCGAGGTTGCGATTAGCCGTTTCTGACAGCAAAATATACAAAGCGCTCCTTGCCCTTGTCATTCCTATGTAAAGACGAGCAATATCTCTCTCAGCACGGAAATCAAATATGTCCACGATGATAATGATCGAGTTTTCGAGTCCTTTAAAGGAATCTATTGAACTGAAAAATATCTTTCCCGGATCATGGTCCACTGAAAGAGGTATTTCAGGAGAAAGCTGTGACACAACAGAGTTTTCGTATCTGTGTGGGGATATAATCGTGATCATTTCAGGCTTTATTCCGTCTTCAAGCAATTCTCTGATTATTGCAGTCAGTTTTTCTGCCTGATCTTTATCCTTTTTATATAGTTTCTTTACGACAGGAGCGCCTTTCTCCTCGACATCAGGATATCTAGTATTCGTTCCAAACAGATCATCGAGCTCTCTTATTATCGAAACAGAGTTTCTGCAGTTATCTTTCAGTTCGAATCTGGCATAGAATACTTTTCTGTCCTTCAGCATCTGCTTTATGACCTCATACGACAGTCCTGAATGGAAAATGTTCTGGCGTTCGGCATCCATGAAAAAGTACCAGCTTCCTTCAGCAAGTCCATCCTTCAGGATCAGATCAAGGACCTCGAGATATGGATCTGTCATAAGATCCTGAGCTTCATCTATGATCAGACAGTCAAACTGTTCCAGTTCATTTTCAATGAAACATTCCTCAAACCGGTTCGGCAAAATCTCCCTGCAAAACTGATCCTTGTTCTCTATAGCTCCGATATCAGCACTCGCATTCTTTTGAAGCGTTTCAAACATATAATCAGTCAGGCTTCCGCAGCAGCACAGTCCGTCCTCTGTCGTGTTCTTTTCCAGATAACTCGCAAGCTGTCTGTTATAGCAGAAGAATGCTACTTTTTTGCCGTCGGCTGCCAGTTCGCGCGCAAGATTGATCGCTATAAGTGTCTTCCCCGTTCCCGCTCCTCCGCGAACCAGGCATCTTTCATTATCCCTGAGCCCCTCAAAAATATCCTGCTGGTTTTCAGTAAGTGTTATTGACTGACGTTCCACGGATTTGATCTGATGCCGGAGTGATACTCTGGCATCAAATTCCGGTCGCAGCAGCTGCACTATTTTCCTGCAGTCAGACGCATCAGGTATTTCAACAACAGACGCCTTTCGACTTTTCCAGAACTTAGCAAGTCCTAACAGATAGTGTTTCATATCATGCAGATCATTGCAGTCAGCAATTTGAGCATCGTCAAGATCCGGAATAGAAAAAGCCCCATGCATTTCCGAATCCGGAAATGCTGTTCCGAATCCGAATAATGCATGAGACGCTGATTCAATTGGGGGAATCTTTTTCTGGATATAATCAGCAAATGCATGCATGGCTTCATTTGCTTCATTAACAGGATCTTTGACCGGATGTATATCACCGTTGCGATCCTTGCTTTCCCATTTGCCGTGGTGATACAAAATGCGTCCGCCTTTTACCTCAAGGACAAATATTCCGCCATTAGGAATAACTACAACAAAATCCGCTTCCCCTTGTGACTGCGTAGGATGATTTGCTATGCCGACGGAATGCAATACCGTCCAGTCATCAGTATCCTCCATGTCCTGCAATTTATAGAACAGCTTTTTCTCTGCACTGCTTTTAGTATCCGATGGAATTCGCGAAGGTATCATTTTTGCCATATCGTGCTCCTTTACCAACCAAAAAAGAGAGTTACTTCAGGAATCCAATTACGTACGAAAAAACGAAGCTTTTTTCGTATCGTAATATGATAATGCTTGCGGCATCTCCATCTTAGATGAAAAACTAACTCTCTTTGCAGTTATGATAAATTGTATGAAGAATCCAGTCAAGCATAGTTTATTGTTGTCCTTTTACTTTATCCGTTACCCGGCTATGTATGCAGCAACGATCTCGCCATAATATGTGACATGATAGTCTCTGTTAGCCATGAGATCACCACTTCGTAATGATCTCTTTAAGGTTCCTGTCAATGTCTTCTCTGACCGCTCTGCACTCTTTCGGATAAGATCTTCCGGCTTTGAACACCAGCGGCATCAGATCTCCTCCTGCAGGAAACATGATCCTGAGAAGGGACTCCGGGAAAACGAAGTGTGTGCCATGCTCATATATCAGTGACAGATAAGTGCATTCATGAGGCTTCTCTTTCAGGCGATCCTCCATCCTGCGGATATATTTACATGTATCCCACAGCACGTCATCTTCTGCTCCGACAAACACTATCTGCCCCCTGATGTTCTCGACTTTGATCTTTTCATTTTCCTGAAGCGGATGTATCCGCTCTGATTCGTCAAACATCTTTCTTGACGCGATCATATCCCTGCCGGCTTTGGATTCCTCCTGTATCTTCTGCCAGTATTCAGGATGCCTGTATGCGAACGGCAGATATGGCAGCGGCTTGTCCTGCCATGTCACAGTCGATTCATTATCTCCCGGTCTTTCGCGCATGCCATCCTTGCCATCCTGGTAGAAGCCTTCCATGACGAAGTCACAGGGCGACATCGCTATGGTCAGAGTGATATCAGGATAATAAGCTGCTGCCACAAGAGCCAGCATACCCGTTGTCGATGCCCCAGCGATACCGATCTTCTTTATACCGCGGTTTTTCAGAAATACGATAGCAGCTCCGAACCTCTCCAGCGGATAGTTATGATGTCCATAGTCTTTCTTGCCCGGAGACATGGCAAGAGCGTGGCATCCCAGATCATGTATCCATTTTGCTCCGCTTACGGCAAGCCGGTCATCTGAGCTGTCCCCCAGCATAAGGATCATTGCTTTGTCTGAGGGTTTGCCGTTCGGATAATACGCTCCGTAAAACCCGTCTGTTTCCGGTATCATCATCTGTTTCTGTATTCTCATCTCAACGGCTTGCCTCTCAATTCATTGATGTACAGTAAATAGCATGTATATATCCTTTTTCTGCAAAATCATACTCTTTCATTTCGAAATACAGGACTGTTCTTTTGCAGCTCTGCACGGGTTGCCGTACGCGACTACGTTGGCAGGAATGTCCTTCGTAACGACACTGCCTGCGCCGATCACTGTATTATCTCCTATACTTACTCCCGGCACTATGACAACGCCGGCTCCGATCCATACATTCGATCCGATATGCACATCCTTGTTATACTGCAGGCACGGCTCTTTTCTCAGTTCAGGCTCCAGCGGATGGCCTGCAGTGGCTATCGTCACGTTTGGTCCGAACTTCGTCCAGTCTCCTACATAGATATGTCCGTCATCAACACAGGTCAGATTGAAGTTAGCATATATGTGGGATCCGAAGTGGACGTGATGTCCGCCCCAGTTCGCATGGAATGGCAGCTGGATATAGTTGTTGTCGCCGCACTCGGCAAACACCTCACGCATGTATGCATCTATCTCGTCCGTCTGATCAGGGCGCAGCCGGTTCAGTTCCCACAGCTTTGCCTGCCAGACAGCCTGTTCACACATTATCTCACCATCTGTCGGGTCATACAGCTGACCCGCAAGCATCTTTTCTTTTTCAGTCATTTTTTCTGATCGCATAGTTCATCAGCATCCTCGCTGTAAGCCCCCATATGCCATGACCTTCGTATTCCAGCCAGTCCGTCTCGCCGTTTTCACGGTAGCTGCCATAATGTGACAGATATCCCAGAAGCTTGTCCGGCAGTTCATCGTCTGCCATGGCGGAGAGATCGTAATGCACTGGCGGATTCTCCTTCAGCCATTCAAGAGGAAGCAGAAAGGCCTCAGTCACTTCGTCCTCCGACAGCCTCAGCTGGTTTGTCCCATCGATATACAGTCTTGCCTCTACGGGATGTATCTCTCTGCCGTCTCCCATTATGAGAGAAGCTCGTTCAGATATGATCTCAATATCCTCAGGCCTTAGCCCAAGTTCCTCGCAGGTCTCCCTTACCGCAGTCTCCGTCACGGTCTCTCCGCACTCCGACCTGCCTCCCGGGAAGCACACTTCCCCGGGCTGTCTGACCTTTTCAGATCTGACCTCCAGAAGCAGTGCATCACCTGATTCAGTTTTGACCAATGGTATAAGGACTGCGTACATTTATCTGAACTGGTTTAGCTCCGGGTCGTAAGTATAGCCCGCTTCTTCAAGTATATCCTTTATTCCATCAGCATCTGCGTCATTCACTGTGCAGAATTCCTCAAGAGAAGAATATCTGTCCCTGAGCATCATGTTCATATAGCTGTATAGAATATTCGGATCTTTAGGTATTGTATGGGATATCATAATAACTAGCAGTTCTCATGAAAACAAAAGATCTTTCTTTAGCCTCCATTTATCTTTGTCCTCCTAGCGACTCTTTATCATTTCTGCTGGTTTGAATTATATAACCTCGTAATCAACGCCATCTCTCATATATGCATGCTTGGTGTCTGCCAACTCCTGTAGCAGGAACATCAAGACATCCTTTTTTGACATGCTGGTGATTGCACGCACCTCTTCGTCCGGTCCGCATAGCAAGTCGGCTGCCTGCTCGATCAGCCCATCATCATCATACATTTGCTCTACGAGATCCAGGAGCGCGTGTGTCTGTTCCTCTGTCAGGTCGATGGTCATATCTTATCCTTCTTAGCCTCTTCCGCAGCGCTTCGCCATGTGGTCATAGAGCATGCTTTCATCGTATTCTACCTTCTATTATAACTACTGCTACAGCATACCAACACGCAATAAGCTAATCGTCTCCGCCTCCGTCTCCTCCGCCATAATCGCCGCCGTCGTCAACATCAAGATCCATGTAACGGGCATAGCGATAACCATCTGATCCAACCTTAAACGCCTTTTTTAATAAGCTTTCTTTTTTCTTTTTTTTTT
>JAFWGQ010000074.1 GCA_017512365.1 Mogibacterium sp. | reverse complement strand
TGCTCGTCCTCATCATCATCGTCGTGATGGTGGTGATGACATTCGCATTCGGGATCGTCGCACTCCTCGTCATCGTCGTCATGGTGATGATGGTGGTGATGCTCGTGCTCGTCATCGTCGTCATCATCGTCGTGATCGTGGTGATGATGATGCTCGTGCTCGTCATCGTCGTCATCATCGTCGTGATCGTCATGATGGTGGTGATGATGCTCGTGCTCGTCATCGTCGTCATCATCGTCGTGATCGTCATGGTGGTGGTGATGATGTTCGTGCTCGTCATCGTCGTCATCGTGGTCGTGATGGTGATGGTGGTGATGGTGATGCCCGTCATCATCATCATGTTCATGCTCATGCGCCTTGAGTTCTTCGTATGCCTCGGCTCTCAGCTTGTCGAGCTCAGCATTCAGGGTCTTGTCGGACTCCATGACTTCGAGCATCTTTGCCCCGCTGAGCTGATCCCAGTCCGTGGTGACGACCTGGGCGGTCTGGTTCAGCGTTCTTATATCCTTAACGACCTCATCGAGCTCCGCCGAGGACATTCCCTGCTGATGCGAAAGGAAGATGGAGCTTGCGTGCTCTACCTGATTCGCAAAGAACTCTCCGAAGTTCTCCATGTACATCTTATATCTCTTGGCGTCAACTACTGTAGTGAAGCCGTTGAGTTCGATCTTGTCATTATCAAGATCCTGGACTGCGATGATCACATCTGAAAGCTTGCCCACGCCGGACGGCTCGATGAGTATCCTGTCGGGATCATACTGCTCAACTACTTCATTGAGCGCTTTTCCGAAATCTCCGACAAGCGTGCAGCATATGCAGCCTGCAACCATCTCATTGATCTTTATGCCTGATTCTCTGAGGAAGCCTGTATCGACTCCTATCTCTCCGAATTCGTTCTCGATAAGAACTATGTTTTTTGTGTCATAGCCTTCGGATATGAGCTTCTTGATAAGTGTGGTCTTGCCCGCTCCTAGGAATCCGGAAAAAATATCTACTTTTGCCATTTGTTCTGCCTTTCTTTTGGACATTATCCGCCATTTTTACGAGTAAGATTATAACATCCGCCTTGTTTTGCAAAGTACTACTTTACAAATTTTTAAGACGCTTGCAGGCTTGAACAGGCAGGCTTCCTCCGATAGAATTGTTCTACTATTTGTTACGGCGTCCGCCGCAAGGGGTATAAACAGATCATGAAAAAACCGGGAATAGAGATCCAGATGAATGAAAGAAAGGGAGAGATCCTGGTGGCGATAGCGCTTGCGCTGCGGTCCAGTTCACTGCTGTTCGGAAAGATCGCCATGCGCACCATGGGGCCTTTTCTGACCATAGGGTTCCGCTTCACGATCGCTTTCGTCATTATAGCGATAATCTTCCGCAAATATCTTACCAGGGTGGATGCGAAGACGCTTTTTCACTGCGCTCTTATAGGCATCACCTTTTTTCTTGCCATGCTCACGGAGATGATGGGGCTGCAGACTACCCCTTCATCAGTGACAGCATTCCTTGAAGGGATGGTCGTAGTTCTGGTTCCGGCCATGGCGTGCATACTCCACAGGCACTTCCCCGATAAGATCACGGTCATTTCCTCGATAATATGCATCATCGGTGTCGCCTTCCTGACACTCAAAGGCGACAGGCTCGGATTTACGAGCGGCGAGCTCCTTGTGCTGCTCGGCACGTTCTGGTATTCACTTTCAGTTATTGTCACCGATACTGCCGCAAAGAATGATGACCTCAGGGTAGTCTCCATATACCAGCTCCTTTTCATCGCGATCTTCGCGTTCATTGGAGCTTTCATCTTCGAAGACCTCCGTATGCCTCAGAGCGGAAGCGAATGGGGCGCCATTCTTGCTCTCGCAATAATCTGCAGCTGCGTAGGCTTTACCATCCAGCCGTTCGGGCAGAAGTACATTACGCCGGAACGCGCCGGCGTTCTTGCTGTTTTCAATCCGCTCACAGCTGCTGTCCTGGGCGTGGTTTTTCTGCACGAAAAAATGACCCCGTCAATGCTTCTGGGGTCATTCCTCATACTTGTATCGATTCTGGCTCCGGCCTGGATCGAAGACCGGGCTGCCCGCAAACGTCAGACTAAGAACTGATCCCTGGTCGCTCCGTAATCAGCAAGGCTGAACGGGGAGAACACTCCCTGGTCTGTGACCACGCCGGTCACCAGCTCAGGCGGTGTAATGTCGAATGCCGGGTAATAGCCTTTCACATTCCGGTTCGCTGTAGGAGTTCCCATAGCCTCCAGCACTAAATCCGGATCTCTCATCTCGATCTTCACCGTGTCTACAGTCGGATGCCCCTGATCAGGAGTTCCGCTTACGTAATAAGGCACGCCGTGATGCTTAGCGGCTATCGCCGTATTGTATGTGCCCACCTTGTTGACCACGTGTCCGTCACAGCAGATTACATCTGCGGCGGTCGTGAAGATGTCGATCCCCTCGTTCTTCATCACGCTTGCCGGCATGCCATCGGTTATGACCGTAACGTCAAATCCCATGTCATGCGCAACGCTTGCTGTAAGGCGCGCTCCCTGAAAGTACGGTCTGGTCTCCGGGCAAAACAGCCTTATGTCTTTTCCCTGTATCCTCGCTTCCTTGAGCATCATCCCGACTATGGTCTCGGCGAAGCAGTATGTCATGACCGAGCCGTCCTCCGGGAAAAGCTGAGCCATGTACTTTCCGACTTTATTGATGCCGGCATATCTCTCGTTATTCTGATTGACAGCGCATTCCTTTATGGCTTCAGACACGTCCGAAGCCCCGCCCGCAAGCGCTTCCCTTGCAGCTTCGATGCACTTAGCTGTGATGCGCTCCATGCGCCAGGTCGTTGTCGGTCTCGCATGCGAGATCGTGTAGGCGGCGGCCTCAAGATATTCTGTCTGCTCAGCCTCGCTCCTGCCCCTGCACTCGTAGGCAGCCAGTGCCATGCCCATGGCCGCCGCCGTGTACGGACCGGCGCTCTGTGTCACCATGTCGCGTATGGCATCAGCAACTTCCTGATGGGTCCTGCACTCCACCTTTTTTATATCGATCGGGTAGATGCGCCGGTCCAGTATGCTGACAACGCCGTCCTCGTACCAGGCGATATTTTCATACTGAAGCATCCAGGCCAGACCTTTGTCCTGTCTTTCCATTTTCAGCCTGCTTTCTATTTATTCTCTGCTGCTTTATCGGCTTCCTGCTCTGCCTTGCGCTTTTCTTCCTCTTCCTCCTCGAGCACGCGGTACGCTACCTTGCCGACGAGAGTCTTCGGCAGTTCCTTGCGGAATTCTATATCGTACGGCATCGCGTATTTCGCAATGTGCTTTCTGGCGTATGCCATGAGTTCTTCTTTAAGCGCGTCGTCTGCGGCTACGCCGTTCTTCGGCATAACGAACATCTTGACCTTCTGCATCTTATAGCTGTCAGGAACTCCGATGGCGCAGCTCATCTGCACCTTCTCATGCGCATCGAAAACATTCTCGAGCTGAGCCGGATAGATATTGTAGCCCGACGATATGATCATCCTCTTGGCTCTGCCGCGGAAGTAGATGAATCCCTCGTCATCCATAGTACCGAGGTCGCCCGTGTACAGCCACTTCAGGCCGTCCTCATGCTCCCTGATAGTTTCTGCCGTCTCAGCTGGCATGTCGAGGTAGCCGGCCATGACGGTAGGTCCGGACATCAGTATCTCGCCCTCCTCGCCGTATGGCACTTCTTCCGCCGTTCCCGGCTTTACGATCTTGTAGTACATGTCAGGGAACGGTATGCCGATGCTGCCTTCCTTGTGCATCTGCGGAGGAGTCAGGCAGGCAGCCGTTACGCTCTCCGTTGTGCCGTATCCCTCACGCACCTGTATCTTCGAATTGTGATCATAGAGGAATTTGTCGAACTTCTTCTTCAGCTCGATCGACAGCGAATCACCGCCCGAGAATACTCCCTTGAGCGACGAGAGATCCTTGCCGTCCATCGAAGGCAGTCTCAGCAGTGCCTCAAACAGCGTAGGCACTCCTGCGATGAAGTTGCATCTGTACTTTGTGATCAGCTTCGCATA
>JAFWGQ010000073.1 GCA_017512365.1 Mogibacterium sp. | reverse complement strand
GCATGGTGGATCGATGACACACGAGATAATAGATTTCTTTCTTGAGAAGGGAATCAGCGTCTCAACATCCGCTGTCGTACAGATGAGAGACAAGCTAAAAGCAGAAGCATTCAGAGATCTGTTGCTGGGATTCAACAAGCAAATGGAGGAAGTTTCAACTCCGAGAACGGAGAATGGACTGCGCATTCTTGCCGTTGATGGCTCAGATATTCAGATACCTGTTAATACGAACGACGAGGAGTCATTCTTCCCCGGCACGAATGGACAAAAGCCCTACAATCTGCTTCACATGAATGCTCTGTATGACTTGAAACAGCAGATTTATCTCGATGCAATTATTCAAAAGAGGCTGAATTGGAATGAGCACAAGGCATTGATCAAGATGGCTGAGGCTTCTCCAATAGATAACGCCCTTGTCATAGCAGACAGAGGATATGAGTCGTATAACAATCTGGCTCATCTCCAGAAAAGAGGATGGTTTTATCTTATTCGGATAAAAGACGGAAAAACTGGTATTGTGAGCGGCCTGGATGTTCCGAGTACTGATGAATTCGATCTTGAGATATCCATGAATCTCACCCGCAGCATTACGAACGAAGTCAAGGAACTCTGTAAAGATAAGAATCACTACAGATATATTCCTCAAAATATGAACTTCGATTATCTCCCATTACTGAGAGGTACTTACGGCACTAAACCAGTATTCTACAATCTGAATTACAGAATCGTTCGTGTTCGGATAAACGGTGAGTTGCTTGAAACGCTTGTCACAAATCTGCCTGCAGAACAATACCCTCCAGATAAACTGAAAGAGCTTTACGCGCTCCGCTGGGGAATAGAGACTTCTTTCAGGAGCCTGAAATACACTGTAGGAATGCTTCATTTTCACTCAAAAAAAGCAGAATGCATTTTTCAGGAAGTGTTTGCATCGCTCGTCATATACAACCTGACTGAATGGATCACTGCCCAGGTAATCATTCAGAAGCCAGATTGCAAGCATGCATACAGGGTCAATTTCACTGCAGCTGTCCATATCTGCAGGAAAATGCTGTCTGAAAAAATGCATCCGCCGGATGTTGAAGCATTGATTGCTAAATATATATTTCCAATCCGTCCAAATCGGAAATATGAACGTTCCATGTCTAAGCGCGGGAAAGATTCAGCAATCAATTTCATTTATAGAATAGCATAACTTGCTCATTAACAAAACTGTAAGAAAGGCAAGGCGCGCATCCTGGGGCGGGTTCAGGATGGGCGGGCTTAGAGCGCGCCGAAAAAATCCCCCGTATATTCTTCATATCCCGAATATCAATATATATGCTAATGGCAGGTTTCACACACAAAGAAAAACTGGGATCCACATTATCTGTATTTCCCAGTTCAATTATTCTGCCATTAACTTAATGACATTGGGCGTGCGACCTCCTCTCTTTTCAAGGCTTGCAGGCTGAGCGTCGCGATTCGATCCCCCTACGCTCCACCATTAATACACCGACCGTGGAGTGTCATCTACGATCACAAAAACCCCTATTTACAGGGGTTTTTTTAGTTTTTGGAGCTGATTAAATAAAATTAGTATGGCTCTTATTGCCTCATTTTTGTAGTTTTTTCCTTTACACAAAACCTTTACACATATGACCAGCGATGCGACATTATGATCCTAACAGACCTCTTTAATGGACAATTACATTGTTAAGAGCATGGTAAGGAAATTCTGATTAACAAAATCGATGATTATCTGGACCACGCATTTGCGACAGAGGAAGCAGAAAAGAGGCAAAAGTATCGTGAAGCCGTAAAGCAGATCGAACAACTACTGCTTACAGTATCAGAAATTGAATAAGCTATTCACTGGGGGCTGCCTCACTATTTTAGTGCGACAGCCCCATTTTGTTTTTTTGCCTTGGCAATCTGACATTTTTTGAGAGTCTTCTCTGAAAGTCAGATTTTTTTCATTCCCTCAGATTCGTCCCCAAGATTATTTGGAGATTCCCTCAAATATTTTGATTACCCGAAAAAAGACGCATCGCCGTGAATGCGCCTTTCTCCTGTTCTATGTTTTCCGTATTATTTAACTCTTACTCTGAATGTCACGGTCTTCCATGCCGAGGCTTTGTAGTTGCCATTGCCAGCTGCTTTGACCTTTACCTTCACCTTGTAGGTTCCCTTCTTCAGGCCTTTCTTTACGGTGACCTTACCGGTGGTCTTGGCGATGGTGATCTTCTTGCTGCCGCTGACCTTCTTATATGTCATCCTGCCCTGGCCCTTCCGGGTGAATTTGATGACCTTGCCGGCCGCCAGTTTCTGGTTCTTTTTCTTCAGCTTTTTGTATTTGACCTTAGCGGTCTTTGCGCTGACACTCAGCGGATTATCCGCTTTTCTGATCACGTACGACAGCTTCTTGTCTTCAGTGGTGCCATCGCTCCACACGCTGTTCTTTTTATCGTTCAGCGAAACAGTCGCAGTATACGAGCCGGCGTCTGTCCTGACACCGTCCTTCACGGTATACATATCGCTGCCTGCGACTCCGTTCTGTGGCCACCCGTTGTATGTCAGGGTCCTGCCTGAAGGGATCTCGACTCCGCTTCTGGCTATCCTGTAATTGGCCCTCACTTTACCGACAGGCAGACCGTTGGTGCCGTTGCCCTTGCCCTTAATGGTCACATAGTAATTGCCGGCATCCTTAGAGTCAGGGTCAGACCATTCGAGGTCGAATACATCCTCGCTGAAGGCTCGTTCTGTATCACCTTCACCGACCGATATCACTTTAGGTCTCTGGGTCTTTCCGCTGAATACAAATTCTGTTTCAGACAGCTCAGCCTCCCCTTTAGAGATGTCGATATCAAAGATCGCTTTGATTGTGACAGGAACACCGTGTTGGTCTTGTGTTGCATCAATGGTCAGCGTTGTATTAGGAGACTCAGTATTGGCTATTGTTGCTTTGGCACCTGATTGTTCCCATTTGCTGAATCTGTAACCCTCTGCAGCTTCAGCACTTATACTTATCTGGTCTAGATATTTACCTTTCGATGCTGATGCATAAACAAATCCTCCGCCTATCTTGCTGACTGAAATACCTATATCATTTTCTTCGAGTCTGTCTATAGGCTCTGTATAAGTACGTCCGCAATCTATGCAGGTATACGTTTTCTCACCAGCTTCACCATATGTAGGTGCTTTTGTTATTTCTCCGTTATTCCATCTGTGAGCAGCAGTTTCTGTATGACCAGGATCGTACATGCAGGTCCTCTTGTGATTCTCTGCGCCATCCTCTTTCCATTCGCCCCATTTGTGTCCGAGTGCAGGGATCACCCACGTATCCGCAGAGATCTCATCTTTGCCGTTATCATCTGCATAGTACTTATTGCATACATCGCATTCCCAGTACTCGCTGTGACCGCCCGCCTCACATTTCGGCGCCACTGCTTCGTACTTTGTGAGCGTGCTGCTGTTATGCACATGCTCCCATTCAGCCTTCAAAGTCAGATCGCTGCTTACAGTCCTGCTGAAGTCATAGTAATCGGAAGATACTGTCTCACCTGTCACAAGCTTCCAGCCAAGGAACTTATAGTTTTCTTTGGTCGGGTCTTCAGGCTTCGCAAGCTTTTCTCCCTCATTAAGGATCACGCTCTTTACTTCTGTGCCGCCATCGGTGAAAGTCACAGTGTACTGCGGAGCGACCACGACCCTGCAGTCGGCAGTATATGATCCATCTGCGGTCATGACTCTCACAGTCGCCGAGCCCGGATTTTTTGCAGTAACATTTCCGTCATTGACTTCGACAACATCGCTGCCACCAGGTACCACAGACCATGTAACAGACTTGTTTTTTGCATTATACGGAACTATCGAAGCAGTCAGCTTTTCAGTCCTGCCGACTGTCATTTCAAGCTCCGTCTTATCGAGAGATATGCCGGTGACTTTAATTTCTTCAAATTCTGCACTGACAGAAGCCGCAGCGCTTCCCATAGTCAGCTGAGCCGAAGCAGATGTCTCTTTATCGACAGTCGCATCTGTGGCAGTCCACTTCTTGAATGTGTAGCCCTCTTGAGGCTCTGCAAAAATACCTACTACTTCGCCAGACTTAGCTGCGGTCCTGGCGGCATAAGCTCTCCCGCCTTCGCCTGCGCTGACAGTAATTCTGAATGTCTGATCGGCTTTGTTGATCCACTTAGCAGTAAATTTTGTATCACCGCTGATCATAACACGGCTGAGAGCCTCGTGAACAATTTCGGTATCGTCACCCTTAAGCCATCCTTCGAATATCGTATTCTGCCCTTCGTCTGCAGGCGCTGTGAAGCCGCATGCCGGCAGGATGATGCCTGCGTTATTGAGGGCCGTGATATCGCTCATGCTTCCCGTTGCTCCCTCGCCCGCAGCAAAGCTGACGGTCACCTTGTCACTGCCCATGATTACTTCACCCGAGTCATTAAGGCCGAATACATAGTCGCCGTTGCTGCTTACAAAGTTTGAAAGAGCGCCGCGATAGTTTTCACCTCCGACGGTTTTCCTGCTGAAGCCCGATGTCACAGCAAGCGTCTCTTTGCCCGAGAGCGCCTCTGCCGGAGTAACGGATATCCTGGCGTCTGCGTCAAGAGCACCGGGGTCATCATCAAATCCAATGATCCCCGCCTTATCCAGATATACATTGTTTTCGGCAGCGGTCTCGAAACAGTTATTGCCGCCGATTACAGGCGAGCCCGACACCTTAAAGCTGCCCTGATCTACGGTTACAGCGCCGGCAGTTTTCTTGAGCCCTGTGTTTCCGGATATAGAGCCGCCCGTCATGATGAAGCTGCCGCTTCCGACGTGAACGGCACTTCCGGATTCCTGCGCCAGATTTCCGGTAATGCTGCCGCCGCTCATGGTGAACTCGCCGCCGTCAACATACACGCCGGCACCTTTTGTCGCTGAATTATTGTATATCGAGCCGCTTTGGAGGGTAAGCTTCGCACCGCTCTCAACTACGATGCCTCCGCCGCTTTCCATGCTGGCTCCGCCTGTGACCTTACCCTTCTGCCCGGTCGATGAGTCCTTTATTGTGAGCTCGGCGCCGGACTTTACTCTTATCGCCTCGCTCTGGTTGCTGTAGCCTGAGCGCTTGTCAAGCTCGAAGCCATTAAGATCGATCGTTATCTTCTTCGTTATAGTGAGCGGTTTGTCATTCTCACTGCCGTAATAGTGAGACCCGATAGTAATGGTATCTCCGTCTGATGCAACATTTATCTGCTTCTGAAGGTCGCTCCAAGAAGCGCTGTAGAGAGCCTTCAGCGTACGATTATCCGAGATATAATCGTAGGTCCCCGGCGTGTGCAGCGATTCGGTCGTCCCGTCTGTGCTCCATCCTATAAAGCTCTGCCCTGCAGGAGGAGTAAATCCGCACTCAGGATATGTAAACTTTATCCTGTCCACAAACCATACGGATTCCATGCTGCCGCTGCCTCCTCCCGCATTGAATCTTATCCTTTTCCCTTCGATGCCGCAGACGCATTTATTCGACGAATCACTTTCCGCGCTGTGCTTGCTCTTTTCTGTCTTATAGCCGCATACAGTGCACTTCTGCCAGTGATCTGTGCTGTCGTGCTCGTAAACGAATTCATGCGGAGCGTTCCAGCTGTTGCCGCAGTATTCGCAGACGAAGCTGTGATACGTCTCTCCCTTTTCAAATGTCACGCCCGGATGTGTGCACGGCGCGATGCGCACTGTCCTGTAGTGCCCGTAGATGTCCCTGCGATGCTGCCTTAAGCGGTCATATCGCTCGCTCATTTTTGCAAGATACATGATCGAAGCGGAATCAGCGTTTCCGCTGAACACCATGGCATTCTGATAGTCAAACGCCACCTCACATCCGGCATCGCCGTCATCGCCATAGCCTATGGCCTGTGCATCATAATCTGAATCCCGCTCATTGGTGCCATAGTCCATCATTGCATCTATCTTAGGCTGATTCTGTGAATCACTCCCGTTTATATATACTCTGCCTGCGGTTTCAGGATCATATCCGGTACCTATGCATGCGCTGTTTTCACTGAATTTCTTTGTGGAGTATGAAAAATCACCCGGTGAATTCGTTACTGTCACGTATGCTTTCCCGCTCAGCTCTACATTGGTCCCGTAGCTCTCACGCCCAGATCCTATCCCGGCTCCGCCGTCATCGGCATCCACACGTATGGGATCATTCGCTACAGACGGTCTGAGCTCGTATATTCCTTTTCCGGCAGACGCGTGTATCCTGCTGTCTCCGCCGATCCTTATTTCGCCGCCTTTGTATTTTCCCTGAGCAGCATATGACGATCCGCTGTTTTCTCTGCCCGATCCGATACCGGCTCCGCCGTAAGAGCTCTCGGCTGTAACATTGCCGCCTGTGATGCTTATACTTCCCGCGTTGCCGTAGCGTCCTCCGCCGATGCCGGCCGCCTTCTGTCCTCCGGTGGCAGTTACCTCACCGCCTGTGATCTTTATGCTTCCGGCGCTGCACTTATCGCCGCCGCCTATGCCGGCCGCCTGGTATCCGCCTGTCGCCTTCACTTTGCCGCCGTTTATGGTGACTCCGCCGCCGTGGCCTTCATCGCCGCCGCCAATACCGGTCGCGTACTTGCCGCCTGTCGCGGTGATATCTCCGCCGTTTATGGTTATAGGTCCGTTCGATTCGTCCTCGTTGCCGCCTATGCCCGCCTCTCTGCTGCCGGCAGTCGCGACGATCTTACCCATATTGCCGTCTTTAGTCTGAGCAAATATCTCAAGGCTGCTGTTGCCCGGGACATATATACCCATGCTTGCGGTCAGAGTCTTTCCGTTGCAGAGTATAAGCCGTACATTTCCTGTGATCTTCAGCCTGTTGGTAAAGTTCTGATTTTCATCCAGCACATACCACCCAGCGTTCTCACCTGTACCGTCGGTCATATTTTTATCCGATTTTACCCTGGCATAATTCGTCACGCTTTTTGGGCTGCCGTCACTGTCGATATAATTGACCGCAGAACTGTTTTCGCTGCTTCCGCCTTCGGTACTGCCATTGGCAAACGCCTCAAACGGCATCATGCTTATGCAGACCATCAGAGTCAGCATCATTACAGATATTCGCTTCATCATTCTTTCCATTACATACCTCATCAGTTCTTCAGCCTTTGTCTGTACTTAACGTTGGAATTATATCACACTAACATAATTATGGGTATCAGCAGTATTCCAGTTGTCTTTATCTTCCTTCCAAATTTTGACTACATAATCCTTTCCAATGGATTGCTTAAACGACTTCTTTGCTTGATTTTCTAGTTCGATACGGTCTACTAAAAAGAGTACTCTTTGCGCATTACTAGTTTTGAGGAATAGCTTTATGATTGCTGCACAAGTCAAAGTCTTGCCAGTACCGGTAGCCATTTCTAACAAGAATCGGCTGTTACCATTACTAGCCGATTTCTGCACGGCTTTAATAGCTTTAACCTGATAACCACGTAGTATTTTTAATTTGTTTTCCCTTTCAAATCGGCAAAGTAGTGCTCCGCTATAGTGAGGATCTCCTGTTGTTCGTCGGGCTTCATCAGTATGAGCAGAAGCAACTGCGTGCGCAGAACATCCTTTTCCAGTTTGCAGAGCTTATCGGCTATGCTGTGCTTTGCATCATACCTTTCGATAAGGAACTTGATGAACAAGATAGCGTTGCCGCCTCCGAGTATTGCCAATAATATCTTTTCAGTCATATCAATCACCTCGATTCCCTTTACTTTTTAGTTGTAAAATCGAGCGCGATCCATCTTGGTGACTTCGCGGTGCTGCTCTTGAGTTTCCCCCAAGTGTATCCGCCGGCTTCCTTGACCTGTATGATCGTATAGACTCCGGGTTTTATGAATGCACTTCCGGACACCTTTACTGTCTTATAGTTGGTGCCGGGCCCTGATCTGATATACAGATCCTTGTCTGTCACCTTGACTGTGAACGGCAGCTGATAATTCAGCCATTTGTTTTTGTTCGGAGGTTTGCCTGGCGTCTCCGATGACAACCTTTGGTTGACCTGATCAGCGATGTACTTGAACTTCGTTTTGAGGTATCCTCCCGGGCAGGCGGTCGCAGCACAGTAGCTGTGCATGCAGAGATTGCCTTTCAGGTCACCTGTGAAGTTGAGTTTGCTGATGCCGTTCCTCATGCAGATATCTGCGATGAGTTCGATGGCTGTATTTATGGTCGCATCAGCGACATGCCAGTTATTTGAAGCTCCGCCATCATTCGCGAGTTCGATGCCGATGGACCTCTGATTGTACGAGTAATTGCCGCAGTGCCAGGCCGTGTCTGCTTCATCAACATACTGGCCGATGTTCTTCCCGTTGACCCCGTAGTGAGCGGATGCCTGCCTCGAGGAGAGGACATTCCCGCACTGCTGTACAGTCAGGTTGCCTGCCATGTGATGCACGAAGATTTTATCGATCTTCTTTCCTCCGCGTCCCGGGTCCTTATTGCTGACAATCTTCTTATATGTCACAAGGCTGCTGTTACTCATTACTTTTCGCCTCCCTCCTCATCGGTGGTGTTTTCTTCGTCTTCCGGTATTTTGCCTGCGCCCATTGCGTGGATCTCATCATCACCCATCGGCAGCTTGAGATGCTGCTTGAATGCCTGATGCAGTCCTACTGCAGCAAGGCCGCTGACCATGCCTTTCACGACCCCCTCGTAATTCAGGCCAAATAAAATGAGCCCCGAAATGGCTCCGATAACCAGAAGGACCGTCGGGATCCATTTGTCATCTGTCGGCAGCCATTTCTTCATGACATAGCCTATACAGAGAGATGCTGCCGTTATGACAGGTATGCTAAAGTCATCAATTATGTTCATATTCATTTGTTGTCCTTTCTAAACATTTTTCTGATATAAATGCAATGCGCGTATTCTTACTTCGTTCTGATTTGTTGGAGTGACATTTTGCCATGTTACAGTGTTGTCGCTGCAATAATGCGCGAGACACCCTGGCTTACTTGCTTCAAGTGATGTCCCGATGTATGTGTATCCACTTATCGTGTCGGGCTGTATCCCGATTGCGCTTGCTGCAAATGTTCCTCCAGAGTTTGCGGGCATCATACCTGCCATACCTTCCTTCTTTCCAATGTACACCTCGTATTTTATCAGTTTAGCGACATATGCAGTTGTGTGTCTCCTTTGTGCTATATAATAGAGTATCACATGCAGATCTGTTTAAGTCGTAAGTGCTTAGGGGTAAGGCATTTGATTGGACTTTTGGTTGGATGGAAAAAGACGGCGGTATCCTTAATGGAAGGCGCCGTCTCCGATTTTATGTGGATAACGCACTAATGTTTGCAAGTGCTGCGCAGCATTATCTGTTAACCTGTGTATCTGAATGTCAGTATGGTTATGTCATCGAACTGAGGAGCGTCTGCCACGAACTCATCGATACTGTCTCTGACAGACTTATCGAGCTTTTCAAGGTCAGCCGAAGGATCTGCGTTGAGAGCATCGAGCATCCGGTCTGTTCCGAACAGCTCTCCGTCGACATCCGTAGCCTCTGCCACACCGTCGGTATATATGAACAGAGTATCCCCGTGTTTAAGGTCGATTTCTCTGGTTTTGAACCTGAGCCCTTCCATGGTCGCGAGAGGCGGCATGTTCCTTTCGACGCGGAGCACATATTCCTTACCGTTTTCGCTCAGAGCCGGATATTCATGACCCGCGCTTGAATAGACCATGTGCCCGGTCGAAAGCGTGATGATGCCAAGCCATGCCGTAACGAACAGTCCCATTTCGTTTCCATCGCAGAGCTGGTCGTTGACCTCTGACAAAATGTGTCCCGGATCCTTGTCGCTTGATGCGCTCTGTGCCTGATTCTTGATAAGTGTGCGCGCAACCATCATGAACAGTGCGGCAGGCATGCCTTTACCGGATACATCGGCAATGACGATCGCGATATGGTCATCGTCTATCATGAAGAAATCATAGAAGTCTCCGCCGACTTCCTTCGCAGGAGTCATGCTGGCGTAGATATCGAATTCATCACGCTCCGGCAGATACGGGAATATCCTCGGAAGGATCGTTTCCTGTATGTTCGATGCCATCGCAAGGTCTCTGTCAGCCGCTGCTTTTTCTCTGCCCTGAGATACATTGAGTATGCAGTACATGAGGAGCAGAACCAGCATCACAACAGAGCTGCTCACCGAAAGGCCGTACACAAATGTAGTCAGTATTATAGCCGCGACCGGAGCGAATATGTACATCATGACCGCAACAAACTGGTAGGTATCGAGCTGCTTTCTTTCTACTATCACCGTAACCGTAACGGCGATAAGCACGAACACCACATACATGTTTGAAAGAGGGTACAGCGGGCCCCTTCTGTAGAATCCGAATGTGAGGACTTTAAAGTACATGCCGTTGAATATGTTGATGATCCTCATTATCACAGGCACGGCAAGTCCGTATGTTACCGCCTTGTCCAGTATATGCTCAAACGGTTTGTTCAGGACCAATACATCGCTTGCATACTTCCAGAAGCAGAACGCAGATAACGGTCCGCAGAGGAAGAGTACGAAATTATCTATGTAGTTCAGACGCCATAACGACGCGACTCCTTCCATAATCCACGCTCCGGCATCCGTAAACAGAGAGAAAAGGCCGACATTCAGCATGTATATGAAATATCTGAGATTCGAACCGGATTTCTGCACATCTATGAGACAGCAGAGGAAAAGCACGCACCCCGTAGCCATAGAGACCAGTTCCATGGCGACATTGAACACATAGATCGGGACCATGTTGTTGACTCCTCTGAGATACAGTCCCGCAATGCATATAATGATCATCGACACATATACGATCGCGGTGACTGCAGCCAGTCTCTTTTGTTTTTTACTTATATACTCCATACTTATCTCCTGTTTCCGTACATCATTTGTTTATCGGAAATCGATCCTATCATCAAAATATAACAATAAAACAGTCTTGTTACAAGAAGGATTTACAGAGTGCCGGACTCCTCTTACACGGTCCCGCCGGGAGCACTACAGGCCCGGCTGGCCTCCGGGCAGGATCATTTATGTTATACTCTTATTCAGCGCAGGAGGAACTATGGCTTCAGGCAAAGAATCCCTGGAACCCGCCGACTTCCGATGAGTCTTTTTTGTGCTAAAATACAGTCCGGGAGGCAGTATTGTATGGAAAAAAGTCTCAAAGTCAAATTTGACAGGACAATGAGCGAGAACCCGTTCACCCATCTCGGTGATGCGGTCTATTCGCTGCTCTATAAAAGCATAATAAGAATGGATATCCCCGATGATGATCTCCTCTCTGATACCGCTCTGGCAAAAGAGCTTGATGTCAGCAGGACTCCGGTCCATAACGCGCTCATGCGATTGCAGGATGACGGCCTGATCGTCAAGAGTTCCGGTCAGGGGTTCAGGGTCGCCCCTCTTAAGGAAGAAGAGTGCCGCCACCTCATGGAAGTAAGGCTTGCTGTAGAGGGCCAGGCTGCGATGAGAGCCGCCGAACGCATCACGGATGATCAGCTCCGGAAACTCGATGAGCTTAGCGAAGAGTACAGAAACGCATGTGATCTATGGGATCCTGACGCGATCATAGAAAGTGACCACAGCTTTCATCAGCTGATAGTTGACGCTTCAGAAAATCCTGTATTAACGGACATATACAGGCAGATCTCGCCAAGAGTCCTTCACTACCGCTACTACATGTTTCGGAAGACCGGACAGGAGACTCTCAGGCCTGTCATTCTGCTGTCGGTAAGGATCCATCAGTCAGTCATAAATGCGATCAGGATGGGGTTCAGCGATACAGCGCAGAAACAGATTGAACGGGATATATACGGAATGACTGATATTTTCGGTTCATGGTAAGCAGGCAATATTACCGATGCTGCTGAAAAACGTTTTGGATCGAAGGCAAAAAACGGGGTCTTCAAATCAAAACGTTCTTTTTTTGACGCCGCACAGGACCCCGGGATAGGATACATTCAGCAAAACAAGGAGAATGTAAGATGAGCGGGATAGGCACACTTATAAATGTCGGGGCGATAATCGCAGGCGGAGTCGTGGGACTTCTGGCCGGCAACGTGATAAAGGAGCGGTATCAGGAGACGCTTAACATGGCATGCGGAGTCAGCATCCTGTTTCTGGGGATAGGCGGCGCCATGGAGAAGATGCTCAGCATAAGCGACGGCAGACTGGTAAGCACACAGTCTCTGATGATAGTGATAAGCATGGCTCTCGGTTCTCTGATCGGAGAGATACTGAATATAGAGGCCGCATTCGAGAGATTCGGCGAATGGCTGAAAAGAAAGACCGGCAGCGCAAAGGATAAGCTCTTTGTCGACGGATTCGTCACGGCATCTCTCACAGTTTCGATCGGGGCTATGGCTATAGTCGGCGCTATACAGGACGGGATCAGCGGTGACTGGTCGATCCTTGCGGCCAAGTCAGTGCTTGATTTTGTGATAATACTTGTAATGACCTGCTCGCTCGGAAAGGGATGTATGTTCTCGGCAATACCTGTATTCGTATTCGAGGGTTCGATGACTGCCTGCGCGGCTTTGATACGGCCGTTCATAACTGTACAGGTGCAGGACTATATTTCACTGGTAGGATCGATCCTTATCTTCTGCATAGGTCTGAATCTTGTGCGGGACAAAAAAATAAGGGTGTCAAATATGCTGCCTGCAATCGTCATCGCAGTTATTGCAGCTGTTATCTGACACCTGCTTCAGCAGACCTGTCAGTCCGCAGCGCCTGTCGCATGCATCTCCTTCTTCTTCTCATACATGCGCTTGTCGGCAGCGTCAATGAGTTCTTCCACCGAAGCTCCGATGAGTTCACTTGCCAGAGCGTATCCCCAGGATATGCTTATCTGCTTGCTCTGCTGTTCCATGAGGAACAGCTTTATATCGTTGTTGAGAAGATCCGTTGTAGGATCCTTGAGCACTGCGGCGAACTCATCTCCTCCCAGGCGGAAGCAGTTGCTCTCCCCGGCTGTACCGAAACACCTGGATATGCATTCCGCGGCATTTCTGAGGAGCTCATCTCCAGCCTTGTGCCCCAGGGTGTCATTCGTCTGCTTGAGGTAATTCACATCGAACATCAGAAGTCCCAGCGAATATCCTTCATCATGAGATTCTATCAGGTACTGTCTGAACGCGTATCTGTTCGGAAGTCCTGTGAGAGTATCCGTCTCCGCCGCCGAACGCAGTATGCTGTCGAGCGTATCTCTTCGGTGCAGCAGTCCATTGTATGCGACCGCCATCTCCCTGACTTCACGGATGCCCCTGATCGTACTGAGAGGCTTGTCTTCGCCGATCTGCTGGGTTATGCGGCTGATCGGCACGAGTATCTGCTGATATATCACAGCGAAGGTGAATACCAGAAGTGACACTACTGCAATGATGGCAGCCCAGAGTGCGCGTCTGTACTGAGTGACCTTTACATTCATGGCAGCGACTTTCGCGGCGCTCTCCTTTTTGAGATTTGCCACACAGGCAGATACATCATTTGAGACCGTCTGCTTGTTAAGCGCGTATTCCGTCCCGAGCACCAGCTGACGCGCTGCGCTGATCTTTTGCTCCTCCGGATACGCCTGCTCTTTCGCGCTGAGCTCCGGCAGTGGTATCGATGACAGCGCCGGAACATCGGTGAACGGATATACGCTGTTCATCAGAGCAAGTGCGTGGAGCTGTGCTTCATACATGGCGTCCGCGGATCCCGCTGCTTCGTCGATATACGCACGGTCCTCATCGCTGACCCCGTATGTCTCGAAACGCGCAGCTACTGCAGATCCGCGGCGGTCTTCTTTGAGCTCTCCGGCATAGGCCATAAGAGGAGTGTAGTTTATCTCTCCGTTTTCGGTCACAGGCATCAGAATAAAGCCTGATGATGTTTCAGACAGCTTGCTTGATCCGGCCAGCAGATCTGTAGCATCAGTGGTGTATTCCCCCATCTTCTGCATCGTGGCTGACATGGCCCTGCTCTCTCTGCTGATCGAGACGAACAGGAACACCACGAGCAGATGAAGTATTATGAATAATATGACTATCGGCAGCGCGATCCTGTTCGCAGGAACGCCGCCCGCCTGTTTTTCGGCCTGATTATCAGTTTGCCACATAGGATAAAAAACTCTCCTTTTTGCCGGTTTTTCCCGAATTGCGCAAATTCCCGCTAATTATATATCAAAGGATTACGCAGTTCAACATCCCGGCCGCTCTAAGATCCGGCGGTTATCAGAGCTCTTCATAACCTTCCCTGTCAGCCCTGAAGCCCTTGTTCAGAACGAGCTGACCGTTATCGACAGGGCTCGGGCCCGCCTCCCTGAGATACGTCTTGAACGGATTCTTGATCCTGACGAACTCCCGCAGCTGTTCATACAGTCTGGCGTACATTTTCATGGCGTGCTTTTTTTCATCTTCTTCCGGCGGCGGATCAACAGGAAAGTCTGTAGTCCCGCCTATGTATTTTTCCGATCCCGCAGCTGCGATCCTGATCTGATAGATTACGAAGCCTTCCGGGAATGAATGTGAAGCCAGGTAGTATGCCAGCTGCTTGGTATCATAATTCGCAAGCCTGCTGAATCCGCATTTGTTGAAATTGAAGACTTCAGGTCCGGTATTGTTATTGACCGTAACAGCTTCAAGACCTGCATTTATGGAATGCGTATCCTCAGCTGATATTTTTGAAAGGATGGATCTGACGAAATCGTTGTCGAACCGTTTTTCGATATATTCGGTCTCAGCCTTGTCTGGCATCCATCTGTATCTTGCCGCAGTCAGCTTGTCGATAGTCTCATTTTTGCTCATGGCGAGGAAAAAGAACACCATCGCTGCTATTGCAAACAGCACGATCCAGACAAGCTCATTCGTCTGTATACCTTTTATCAGATCATGGACGCCGAAAGCCCGGCCGGCGTCTTTTCCTTTCACATTTGCGCTCATGATCTTTATCATATCGATAAGAGAGCTGTATGCCGCAAACGCAAACAGTCCTCCGATCAGGACATCCACCTTGCTGCGCGCTCCGAGATTTTTGATCCCGTCGGCCTTGAGACCGTCGCGCTCCCGATGCACCTGATCCCACTTGTTGTCCGCCATAAGCTTCCTGATCTTAGCCTGTCTCTGTCTCTTTTTCTTCTTTGACATCGTTCCTTCCTCATCTGTTCAGTTTCTGTTTGTCATCATTGTTATTATACACTCCGTCACATGACAAATCCCGAAAAAAGCGAAAAATCACACATCTGTGGTATACTATGCTGGACAGAGAGGAGATCACGCAGATGGACGGGAACAAAGAGAACAAACCTGTTGAAAATGCAGAAGCAATTGAAAAAATCAATACAGAGGAAACGGAAGAGAAGAAACAGGGCGGAGATAAAAGATGGGGCATATTCATGATCATAGTCCTCATAGGCTTTGTCCTGATCTATTTCCTCGTGACACGCGCCTACGCTGCGGTCGCTGCGCATTTCGGCTGGAAGCCCGCAAGAGCCCTCGCGCTCATGCTTGTCGCCCTTTTCTGGTATATTTGGGGACAGGTATGCCTGTTCATAAAGAATGAGCACAATATCGACTGAAAAACAGAGGCGCGCTGCCGCTGTTTTTTGATGCCTCATTACAGGCGCGTCATTCTATTCCACTCAGGTCATATGACGCAAGCCACTCTCCAGCCTTTTCGCATACGCCCCGGAGCATAGCCTCATCGAAAGGGCTTCCGAGCTCCGCCTTTTCGAGCAGCCTGGTGAATACGTCCGAGCCTCCCTGTTCTGTATAGGCCATGTACTTCTCCCATGCAGCGTCAGGATCTTCCTGTATCATCTTCCAGAACTCAAGCGCTGCAGTCTGCGCCAGGCAGTAATCTATGTAGTAGAAAGGCGACACATATATGTGATGCTGTCTCTGCCAGCCCATGCCTTCAGAATAGAATGGTATCTCTCCGTCGAGCCTGAGCCACGGCATGTATATCCCGAGCAGACGCTTCCACTCAGCGTGCCTTTCGGCAGGCGTCATCTCCGGATGCTCGTACACGCTGTGCTGGAAGTGGTCAACCATCGTACCGTAAGGGATGAAGGTGAGAGCTCCCGCGAGATGGCTGTAGAGGAACTTCCTCCTGTCTTTTCCGAAGAAGTCATCCGCGCTCTTCCACGCGAAGAACTCCATGCTCATCGAATGGACCTCGCAGCCCTCGAGCGTCGGCCATACGGTCGACATCGGCACGCGCTTTCTGTTTGCCCAGTCGGCAAAGGCGTGTCCCGCCTCGTGCGTCACGGTCTCGACGTCATCGGCCGTTCCGTTGAAGTTGGCGAAGATGAACGGCGTCTCGTAATCGTATATCGTCGTGCAGTAGCCGCCGCCCTCCTTGCCTTCCTTTGCCAGGACGTCCATGCGTTCTCCTTCCAGCATCATCCTGAAGAACCGGCTCGTCTCAGGCGACATCGAGTCGTAGAACCTGCGTCCTGCTTCGAGTATGTCATCCGCCGATCCCGCCGGTCTCGGGTTGCCGGATCTGAAGCTGAGCGCAGCGTCGGCGAAGCTCATGGGATATGGCGCTCCTATACGCTCCGCCTGGGCGCGTTTGACCGAATCCGCGAGCGGCACGAGGTATCTGACCACGGCATCGCGGAACCTCTCGACATCGTCCCTGTCGTAGCAGTTCCGCATCATGCGGCAGTATCCGAGCTCGACTGCGTCCTTCAGGCCGAGTCTGCAGCTCATCTCATGACGAAGCTTTACAAGCCTGTCGTATATTTCATCCAGCTTTGCATGATTGTCCCTGTACCATCTGCCCTCAGCCTTCCATGCATCGAGTCTGAGTTCATCGTCAGCGTCCGTCTTGAACTTTCCGAGCTGAGCTATGGTGTAGACCTTGCCGCGGAAAGGGATCTGAGCGCTCGCAAGCAGCTTGCTGTATTCCGTCGTCAGGGAGTTCTCCTCCTGCATGAGAGGCACGATCGAAGGATCGAAGCTCTTTTTTTCGAGTTCTGCGTTTATGAAGATGACATCGCCGAACTCCTCCGCCAGCCTGTCGCGGAATGGAGACTCCAGCAGCGCCAGAGTCCAGCTGTGGTAAGCCTCTTCAAGCTCCGGCATGGCGTCGTCCCAGTATGCCGCCTCCCTGTCGTAGAACTCGTCTCTTGTATCTATCGAGTGTCGGATATTCGACAGAGTCGCCATCGAATCGACATGCCTTTCGAGCCTGTCCTTTTCGATAAAAAGCTCTCTCGCCTCCTCATAGGACCCGCACGCTCTGAACGCAGTGACAAGCCGTGCGATCCAGGCCTTCACTGCGTCCATGTCAGGTCTTTCGTATTTCATTTCAGAGAATTTTATCATCGGTGCCTCGTTAAAAAAGGTTCACAATGAGTCAAAAAGAACCGTCCCTTTTGACTCACCTTTTGACTCATTCCATGTTTATCAGATAAGGGATAGTAGCTTCGAAATCTACCCCGTACCACGGCTTCTTAGGGTCATCCAGAGTCACCTGTATGGTGTGTGCCGTGTAGTCGGCGGCGATCCTCATTGCGTCTTTCCAGTCTCTTCCCTTCATTATCTCTCCTATCACCGTACTAGAGAAGAGGTCGCCTGTTCCGTGGAACATCGCTCCGACCTTGTCATTCTGGTAGATGTAGAATTCGTCGTGCTCTCTGTCGTATCCCATTACGCCCGTCTTGCCCTCGGACAGCGACACTCCCGTCAGCACCGTGATCCCGGCGCCGAGCTTCGTGAGCCTTTCGAGCAGCTCCCTGATGTAGCTCTCGTCGTACTCCTCACGGTAGTCCATGCCTGTCATGAAGCATGCCTCTGTGATGTTAGGCACGATGATGTCAGCATGGGAGCACAGCTCCGTATTCTTTTTTGCGTATTCCATGTCGAAGGCCGGATAGAGCCTGCCGTTGTCGGCCATGACCGGATCGACGAAAACGATGCCGTCCTTTCCGAAAGTATCGAAGAGCTTCTTCATCATCTCGATCTGCTCGACAGTACCGAGATATCCGGTATATACGCCGTCGAACTTCACATCCTCATCAAGCCACTTTTCGCATATAGGCTCGATCTGGTCGGACAGATCCTTTACCGTAAAGCTTTTGAAGAGCGTATGGTTCGAAAGCACTGCCGTCGGCAGTATCACGCACTCTGTCCCCAGAGCGGATATGACCGGAAGCGCGATCGTTATCGAGCATTTGCCCAGGCATGATATGTCCTGTACCGTAAGTATCCTTTTCATTTCCCTTTTCTCCTTAGCTCCTGTCTGAACATCCCGCGCATGCAGGATGTCTTACCCCCGTTATAATAACACTTTTGCCTGTGAAATTTAACAGGGAAATTGTCAACTTTCTCAGGTTGTCAAACACTGAATTTTCTTTAAGACTTGGCAATTCGCAGCTGTAATAATGTATTATTACTCCGAATCAGAATCGATGCGTGAATTGCGGAGGATAAAAAATGAAGAAGAACAAGTACAGAATATCTCTCGTCATGCTGCTGATCATCGCCATGGTCGGTACTCTGGTGCTGTCAGCATGCGGAAAAAAAACTGACGAGCCGCAGGTCCCTCCTCACAATCCTTTCACAGGAGAGTATGCCGATGACGGTTTCGATACGGACGCTCTGGAAAGGCGTACTGTTGCGATCGTCATAGAGAACGCGCCTGACGCAAGGCCTCAGTGGGGAATGGATGATCAGGAATACTCACCTGACATGGTCCTGCAGGGCGAGGTCGAGGGCGGCATCACAAGGATGCTGTGGTTCTACGCTGACTACAACAAGCTTCCTGAAGTGCTGGGACCGACAAGAAGCGCGCGTCCGCCGTTCGTCCAGTTCTCAAGGTTCTTCGATTCCATATTCATCCACTGGGGAATGAGCCATTCGAGCGAAAACTACGTCGGAGCAAACAAGATCTTCGAGTGGTATGGTATCGATCATATCGACCAGATGTACCTCGACGACAAGGAAGGCATGTACGGAAGAGACGATACCAGAGCGGTCAATGTAGAGCACACCGGGATCATCAACGGCAGCAAGGTCCCTCAGACCATCGAAAATGAAGGCATAAGAACTGAACCTGAGGAGTATACCAGGCTCTACTTCAACGATGAGCCGGGTCCGGTCAGCGAGGACAGCGCAACCACTGTCAATGTAAGATTCTCCGAGGTCGCGGATGAGGTCGTCACATGGACCTACAACGAAGAAGACGGTCTGTATCATACCTCTGCATTCGACAATGACTTCACGAGAGACAACCTGCTGGTGCTTGAGGACAACACCGAATACATAACAAAGGAATATTACGAGATGACCGGCGGAAGCGTAACATACTGTGATTACCTCTTCAGCGGCGGCAAGGCAAAGCTCTACAGCAAAGGCACCGTAAAGGAGATAGAATGGGAAAGGGATCACGGAAAGCTGGTCCTCAAGGATCCGGGCGTGGATATCGAGGAAGCGCAGAAGGACAAGGAAAGCACAGCCATCATAGTCACTCCTGAACCGGAGGAAGACGAGACCGAGGAAGACGCAGCGGCAAGAGCCTATGCGGCGCAGCCTCTCAACAAGGGCAAGACCTGGATCGGCTGGATCTCCGCAAACAACGGAGGATATGTAAACGAATCCTGATGATCTTCTGACAGACGGATCTCAAAAAAGCGGCAAACCGCTGCGCAGCGTCCATCACCGTGCAGCGGTTTTGTATTGCTCTGATCTGACGCCCTTACGCACCCAGCGTCGGCTGGTCGTATGCGAACAGTATGCTGTTTATCTCGTAGATGTCATAATTCCCGTGTTCTATGCAGTATCCGATTATCTTGTCTGACTTGCTCGCCGGCGACAGCGCGAGCCCCGCCCTTTTCAGGAGATCTGCAGTCTCATCCATGTTCAGCTCGAGCGCGACCGCAAGAGCCAGCGCGGTCTTCTTTGACGGAGAGTAATTGATATCGCTCCTGATCTTGGAAAAGTGCTTTCTGTCTATATTGGCCTTTTTATATACCTGCGGATCCGTCATCCCCCTGTGATCTATGAGCCAGAAAAGATGCTCCTGGAAAGTCCTGTCCATGTGAGCCAGCCGGCTTCTCAGAGACTCGTCCGCCGGGATCTTTTGCTGAAGTGATTCCGGCTGGACCGAATACTTCATCTCGTCCGGCATCATTCCGGATCCGGCATAGACGTCAGCATCTGAATGAATCCCGTATAAGTCCGGGCCGCTGTCTCTGACAACGCGTCTCCTTCTCACCCTCCTGCCCTGCGGCATCTCCTTTACTTCATCCTCTTCGATGAACGAGCGGATGTCCGAGAACAGTTTGCCCGACACCTCGAAGGACTCCCTGTCATAAACGACGAGCATGACCTCCATCTCGTTTACCAGAAGGAAGCCGCTTATCTCTCTGATCGCGATCCTTAGAGCCTCGTCCTTCGGAAATCCGTAGGTCCCCGTCGCTATCAGCGGGAAGGCGATCGATTCGCAGCCGAGCTCAAGAGCCAGGGCCAGAGCGCCGCTGTAGCACTTCGCTACGGTCTCCCTCTCGCCGTGTCCGCCGCCTCTCCAGGCGGGTCCTATGGCGTGTATTATGTACTTCGCTCTGAGTTCGTGAGCGGGCGTGCACGCGACCTCGCCCGGCTTCATAGGTCCTATGGCCCGTCTGTCCTCGAGCAGCCTGTCCCGTCCCGCGGCCGTATAAACGGCTTCATCGACACCGGGTCCGACAGCAACGGACGGATTGGCGGTATTGACTATCGCGTCGGCCTCGACATCGACTATGTTGTTGCGTATTATCTGAAGCGCCATTTTTACCTCCGGATGCCGGCACAGCTTTTCGGGCATGCCGGCTTTTTATGTGCATATCATGTGAGCTGAGCAAAGACTTCGGCTGCGTCGCCCCTTATGACGAGGTTCGCCCTTTCGTCTGCGGGCGTGGGCTCTTTGTTTATGACCACGAGATCCCTGCCCGTGAAGTAATCGATATATGAAGCCGCCGGCTCGACCTGAAGCGATGTCCCCGCGACTATGAGGCAGTCAGCGCCCGATATCTCTCTGCACGCGCCTATCCCCGTGTATTTATCGGGCATCTCTCCGTAGAGAACGACCCACGGCCTGACGATACCGCCGCATTTGTCGCAGCGCGGCACCCCGCCGCTCTCCATGATCTTTTCGAGAGGATATGACTTCTCGCAGTCGACACAGTAGTTTTCATGTATGCTGCCGTGGAGCTCATAGACCCTTTTGTTTCCCGCCATCCTGTGCAGGCCGTCGATGTTCTGTGTGACTATCCCGCGCAGCCTGTCCTCCTTTTCGAGCCTGTACAGATACCGGTGTATCACGTTCGGTTCAGCCTCCGGATGCACCATGTATCTGCGGTAGAAATCAAAGAACTCTGCGGTATGCAGGGTAAAATATACCGCGCTCAGGATCTCCTCGGGAGATGCTCCTCCCGTATCAAGAGAACAGATCCCGTCCTCCGAGCGGAAGTCCGGGATCCCGCTTGCCGTCGATACGCCGGCGCCTCCGAAAAAGACGATGCGTCTCGAACGCTCTATTATTTTCTTTAGTTCCGCAATACTGTCACTCATGATCGGGACCGGCCTCATTTCTTCCTCGCAAATACGTTGAGCCATCTGACGCCGCCTCTGCCCTGCGCATCCTCTGTCTCCTTCGTCTCGAGGATCTCGCAGCCGGCATCCTCAAGATACTTCCCGAGCTCCGCTTCGGTGCAGTTGCTCATGTACAGGCCCTCACTGTCAGTGCCTGTCTCGATGCCCTCTTTTACCGATATGTATATGACCCCGCCAGGCTTAAGGTTCCGGTCGAGATTTCCGAAAAAGCTCTTCTTCTCCCTGTCGTTCAGATGGATCAGGGATGCGCAGCACCAGATGCCGTCATACGGCGATACCGCTTTATACTGAGACATGTCGGCGGCCGTCGTTCTGATCTCCAGCCTCTCCTCCGCGAGCTTCAGAAGCTCCTTTGCCGCGTCAAGACCGAGAGCGTCGTGCCCCATGTCCGAGAACGCCATGACATCCCGTCCGCTCCCGCAGCCCATGTCTATGACAGATGCTTCGTTCGGCAGATATGACGCGAATGTCTTTCTCAGCGCGTCCATGTCCAGTCCTACAGTGGTCCAGTAATACATGTCAGCGTTTCTGTTGTAGTAGTCGATCGTGCTTTTGTCCATGTCACACCTCTAGCAGTTGCCTGTGTATACGTATCTGAGTCTTTCGCGGGCGATGTCAGCAAGCCTGTATATCCGCCTCACGTCCGTGGCATCCCTGTCCGTCATGCGGAACTGCGGGAAGAACCTCGATATGTGAAGCGGTATATCCGTCCCCGTGACATCGCCTTTTCCGTTTTTCAGACCGGCTATCCACGAAGTCATCTCCCGCATCTCTTCATCGGAATCGTTCTCTCCCGGGATTATGAGCGTCGTAAGTTCTATGTGGCAGACCTTCGCAGCTTCTCTGATAAAGCTTTTCACCATCGAAAGATCGCCTCCCAGAAGATCCCTGTAATATGCATTCGTGAAGCCCTTCAGGTCTATATTCATGGCGTCGATGTACGGCGCCAGCTCACCGAGCACACTGAGCTCTGCCGTGCCGTTTGTGACCATCACATTGACCATCCCCGCCTCATGAACGAGCCTCGCGGTATCTCTCACATATTCCCATCCCACAAGCGGCTCGTTGTATGTGAACGCGACCCCGATGTTTCCCCTGATCCGGGCTGACGATGCTGCCGATGCAAGCTCTTCAGGCGGCATGTACCGGACTCTTCCGGCAAGAGACAATGCCTCGTCCGACCAGGAAATGCTGTTGTTCTGGCAGAACGGACATCTCAGGTTGCAGCCGTAGCTGCCCGCCGAAACTATCATGGATCCGGGGTAAAAGCGCGAAAGAGGCTTTTTTTCTATCGGATCCAGAGCGAGCGAAGTGACCCTGCCGTAACCGGCAGCCTTAACGGTCCCTCCCTCGCAGGTCCTGGCTCCGCAGAAGCCGAGTCCGCCTTCGGGTATCTCGCAGTGTCTGAAACATACCTCGCACCTTGCCATATCAGTAATGCCTTATGACCTCGAATCTCTGCAGGCTGTACTTTTCGTATCTGTGTATGCCTGCCTTCTGACGGGCTATATCTATCTGCTGATCGACCGTATCCACGCCTTCAAGATCAGGAAGAAGCAAGCCCCTCTTCCTGCCTGACGTGACGATCACGCCGTACCTCTTCACATCGAGCATGTCCTTCGAATCAATGTCTTCAGGCTCGCCGAGCACATCGACGCTTATCTCGAGCCACGGCAGCTCATCAGGTTTTATCGGGGTGAACCTCGGATCCCTCGTGGATGCGCTTATGGCGTTGGCGATTATCTCCTCGGCAAGCGAAGCTCTCGTCGGGGCGATCGTGCCTATGCAGCCGCGCAGCGCTCCGTGCTCGTGTATGGATACGAAGGCGCCCGCCCTCCTGCCGGTCAGCTCCTCAGGAAGGCCTTCCGGCACAGGGATAGCCTCACGCCTCGATACATACGCTTCGACCGACGCGTAGGCGAGCCTTACATATTCATCCGAGTTTTCGTGCTTATCGGCGATCTCCTCTTCCGGGTTCCCGAGCCTCGCGTCCGGAAAACGCCTGCTATCGTCGCTGCCTTCAGGATAGAAGGTGCAGATTCCGTATCCTACTCCCGTAACATCCTGATGGACGAGCTTCTCAGCCCTTACCGCGAGCCCGTCGAACGCACCCGCCATGATCACAAATGATCTGTGGCCGCACTCCGCAGCCCTGTCGCAGAAGCCCTCGTCAAAGTCGAACAGTTCTCCGAAGGCTGCCCTTCCCATCACGTCCATGATGCGCTCATCGTATTCCGGACCTTCCTTTGCAAAGCCGTAAGGACCGTAGTCCTGCAGCTTGTGAGAGAGGTCCCCGCTTCCGACGAACACGACTCTGCGGCCGGTGTTGTCTGCAGCCTTCTGTATGAGCTGTCCGAGCCTGTAGTGGTCGATGAGAGGCAGGCCCGAAAGCCCGATCCGGACTATACTGCCTTCCTCATATTTGTTTCTGATGAACCACAGCGGCACCATCGTTCCGTGATCGAGTTCCGGGCTGCGTTCGCCCTCCGTGCCCGCAGGAAAATCCTCTTCCCCGGCAAGTCTGCATATCTCTCCGACGAGCTCCTCATCATAGCTCTCATCGAAGCTGACCTCCGGCGCTCCGAACGAAGCGAAGCTCCCCCTCGCCCCGCTGCCCGGCGAGATGTGGAACCAGTCCGCATACATTATCGAATGCGGACTTGTGATCACTATCGTTTCCGGCCTGAGAGAAGCGATCTCATCAGCGACCCTCTCGTATGCCTTTATTGTATCCTCTACCTGTGCCTCGCTGCCCCTTCCGACCCGCGGAACTATCATCGGCGGATGCGGCACCATGAATCCTGCAATGATCCCCATTACCAGCACTCCTCATAAATCTCAAGTATCTCTTCGTTTGTCAGCTGCCTGAACACTCCTTCCGAGATGAAGCACGACTCCGCGATCTCCGGCAGGAGCGCGTGCTCCTCCTCCCCGAAGCCGAGCTCTCTCAGCGTTGCCGGCAGGGCGAACTCCTTCACGAGATCCGCAAGGTACTCCCTGACGCAGCACTGCCCGAACCTCACCTTCGTCCTGCATTCCCAGCTGAAGTCTTTCATCGATGTCTCCTTTGGTGCAAATGAAAGAGCAGCATAATCGATGCTGCCCCTGCTGCCCTACCGTCTGATTATCGTTTTCGGTATTATGTCCCTTTTCTTCTTTTTCTCTTCCGGAACATCCTTAAGAATGCCGTCGATCATCTCTCCGAGTTCCTCGTCACTCTTAGGCTTGTTTGTTTTTCCCGGCGCCGAGAGCTCGTCGAGGTCCCTGAGGTCCTCCATGGTGATGGTCGAAAGCGTCTCTTCATCCACATCCTCTATGGCGGCTACCCTTGTAGCCTGGTTTGTGATGATCTTTTCGAAAAGGTTGCGCACTTCCCTGGCGTTCGCGAAGTTCTCCCCTTTTTCGGCTTCCAGTTTTATTATCTCTTCCTTTACGGCCTTCTCCGCGTCCTCGTCCAGCTTGTACTGGTATTTTTTGCACTGCAGGTCGAATATCTGCTGCAGCTCATCCACCGTGTAGTCCGGGAATTCGAAAAACTTGTTGAATCTGGACTTCAGTCCCGGGTTGCTCTCGATGAATTCCTTCATCAGATCGGTATACCCCGCGACTATGACTATGAACTCGTCGCGGTGGTCCTCCATGGCCTTGAGTATGGTGTCTATGGCCTCCTGGCCGTAGTTCTCTCCTTCCTGATTCAGCATGTATGCCTCATCAATGAAGAGCACTCCGCCCATGGCCTCATCTATCTTCTTTTTTGTTTTGATGGCGGTCTGGCCGACATAGCCGGCGACGAGTCCCGAGCGGTCGGTCTCTACGAGCTGGCCTTCGGACAGTATGCCTATCTCCTTGTATAGCTTTGCGAGTATCCTCGCGACCGTCGTCTTGCCCGTTCCCGGATTCCCCGAGAACACCAGATGCAGCGAGACAGGCGCCGTCCTCATGCCCTTCTCTTCGCGCATCTTCCTGACCTTGGCGAGGCTGATCATCTCTTCGACGTCGTGCTTTACCGTCTTAAGTCCGATGAGTTCGTTCAGTTCTTCCATGCCGGACTTCTCGGGTTCCTTTGGCTTTTCGGGCTCTTTTTCAGATGCTGCCGTCGCTGTTGCCACAGGCTGCTGAGTCTCTGTCACGACCTCTGTCTCGACTTCAGGTACGGCGTTCCTTCTGTACGGCTGCGCCGGAGCGCCTGATGTATCCGCGTGCATCTCGAGCTCGCTGTTTCCCGTTCCGTAGAAATCGTCATATATGCTTTTAAGACCTTTTCTCATGCCTTTCTTCATTCCTTCCCGCATCTGCATTTTACCGAAGTTTATTATCTCATTTTTTTCCCCAATAATAAAGAGCCGCTTCACTGAAAACGGCTCTGTCCGTCAATTACTTACACCAGGCATTACACACAGCCCGCGGTATCTTCGAGCCTCTGCTGCGATCCTGCATGGATATCGTATCAGAACATCTGACCCGGAAGCTTCAGTTTTTCTTTCGGAGGGAAATCCCTGTCGAACTCTTCCACGTCCTTGTCGTCCACATAATATCCCTTCGGCGTCTGATACACCCCGGTCACATCATCAAGATATCCCGGCTTCAGTTCCCTGCAAAGGAAAAACGAGTCATCGGCTCCTTCCGGCAGATCGTGATATCTTATGCCGAAGTTTCTTGCATAGCTGAACCCGCTCTTGCCGTAGAAATCGATATTGCCCTCGAACAGTACGGCTCCGAAGCCCATCTCCGCCGCCTTCTCAAGCGAATAGTCGAGCAGTTTTTTGCCGCAGCCTTTGCGCTTCAGATCGTTCGCGATACAGATCGGACCCATCGCAAGGACGGGCACGTCCTTTCCGTCATCGCCGTTTATTATTGCCCTCATGAATATGTTCTGACCGATCAGACGGCCGTTCTTTTCCATCACGAAGTCGAGTTCCTTCACGAAGTCCGGGTCATCCCGGAGCACATGCATCACATAATGCTCGCTGCAGCCAGGGCGGTATACGTTCCAGAACGATTCCCTGATAAGTTCTTCGACCGCCCTTTCATCTTCTTTTCTTTCCGGACGGATCACACAGTCACTTTTGCTCATTTCTGTCCTCCTCAAAACCGCTTCCCGGCAGTTTCCACAGGTATATGCAGTAAACTGCCGACACTATTATAGTCGTCCATACGTAGATCATGTCCCCCATATGACTGTCTGCCGCGACCGTCGAAAAAGCATCGATCAGACTGTGCGCTATGATGCACGGAAGCAGCTTTCCGCTCTTGTAATAGACCATCGTAAAGACGAATCCGAGCGATATCGCAAAGAAGACCTGTATCACAGTTTCCTTAGTCGCCTGTCCTGAAAGCAGATTGACCAGATGTCCCATCCCGAAGGTGGCTGCCGAGATGATGACCGCAGATGAGACCTTATTCGTTTTCAGGAGCGACCTGAAAAGGAATCCTCTGAAGATCATCTCTTCTATAAATCCTATGAGCATCATGGATATTATCGCGATCACCTGGCCCATGCCTTTGTAATTCAGGCTCATTCCTCCCCACAGATTTCCGGTCGCGAGTATCCACATCGGGATGAAATACAGATACCTCCGACTGTCCTTCGGCCAGCCGTCAAGTCCGGTCTCCGCTTCCAGACGGTTCGTTTTCACGAACGCGAAAATGAGTCCGGCAACGACCAGCAGCGCCAGCATCATGACAGGACTGTCCTCACCATGATCCCCCTTTACGGGCGTCATTATGGCACAGTACAGGATTATCCACAGTACAGCGAACATCACTCCGTTCTTCTCATACAGTTCCCTCAGTTTTGACATATCTTTCATCGGCCTTTCCTGGATGCCGCCATACCATAGAACACGGAGGTCAGCATGTTCCTGCTCTCCTCCTCGTTATAATCCATCGCGTTGTTTGCAAGCAGGCTCGCAAGACCGTGTGCAGCACAGAAGAATGTCCTGAACATCTCCTCTGCCGCGGTGGTATCCACTCCCAGTCCAGCAGCCATTATGCCTATCACCCCGGACAGATCCGGATCGCTCATCAGATCATCCATGTCCATGCCCCTGAATTTGTCCGTCTGAAACAGGAAGCGGAAGAGATTGCTCTCTTCGTGCCCGAACCTCACATAATTCAGACCGAGTGCCAGCATCGGATCTTTGTCCGTTTCCTTCGGCATGATATATGCCGTATGGAACGCGTCAGCCTTTTCATAGGCGGCATCGCGTATATCTTCCATCGTTCTGAATTTGTATAGGACAGGCTGCGTCGAGCACCCCAGGCGGCCGGCTATCGTCCTGACATTCAGGTTCTCATGACCGTCCGAGCGCACGATATCGAAAGCGGCATCCTGCACCATCTCTTTTGTCACTTTCACTTTCGGCGGCATATTCTTCCTCCTCATTACTTATATAACATTCGTTATATAACATATATAATATTTCTTGTCCCTGAAGTCAAGACAAAAAAAGAAGCTTCTTCAGCTTCTCTTTAGAGCTTCTGCAGCATGACCCTTTTACACCATCAGCTCTTTTGCGTCATGGTTTATCCTTTCAGTGCTGCAGCAGCGCTTCGACCTGGTCCCTCTTTTCGTGGAGGACGCAGCCTCCTATGTGCTCACCCGAGAGGATGTCTCCGCTCCTGAGGGCTGTGAACAGATCCGACTGCAGAGCCTCTTTCAGCGATGTGTCCTTTACATTTATGTCCGAGTACGGAGAGAACGGACAAGGCTCAGCGCCTCCGTGCGAATTGATATGGAAGAATCCGCGTCCGGCAGCAAGGCAGCCTCCCGAGCTCTTCTCATCTCCCGGAAACGATATGTATATCATTTCGGTCCTGCTGCTGCGGAGCTCTTCGATCCTCGCCGCCATGACTTCGCGGTCAGCGTCGTCCGGAGCGAGGTGCGACCCTTCATCGTCAACAGGAACGTATTCTATGTAGAACACAGCCTTGCATCCGCGCTCTCTCATCGTATCGAGGAAATCATCCGAAAGGACTTCCTTCATGTTCTCTTTTGTGACGGTGACGGATATTCCGTAGATGATGCCCTTTTCGCGGAGCTTCACCATCTTTTCCGTGACGGTATCGTATACGCCCCCGCCTCTTCTGGCATCCGTCACTTCGCGGCCGCCCTCCATGCTTATGACAGGCACGATATTGCGGCATCTGTCGAGCAGGTCAAGGTGTTTATCGCTCATGAATGTGCCGTTGGTGAATACCGGGAACAGGATATCCTTCATCTGTCCCGCGGTCTCGATCACGTCCCATCTGAGCATAGGCTCGCCGCCTGCGAGCAGTATGAAACTGACGCCCAGCTCTTCGGCTTCTTTGAATATCCTGAGCCACTCTTCTTCTGTCAGCTGCATCGACGGCTCGCAGTCTGTAGTCGCGTCGTTCGCCCTCGAGTAGCAGCCTTCGCAGTGCAGATTGCATACGGATGTTATGCTCGCGATGAGGTACGAAGGCACATGAAGTCCCTGCTTCTCGTTTCTCTCTCTCTTTTTATCGGCCGCCTTGCACGCCAGCGCGAACTTCGCCAGGAATGCACTCTCGCGCGGATCCTTCAGCGTAGCTTTGAGCGCATCCTTTATCACCTGTTCGACACCGTCCGTCAGGTATTTCTGAAGATCAAATCTCTCGTCCATTACTACTCCCTTTCTTTTTCAGATGACCTGCTTCTAAGCCATTCTTCTTTGGTCAGCCTCATGATGTGTTCTGTCCTTATGTCGTCCATCAATTTCCAGTGAATGTCCTTATCCGTGTGATGGTATCTGAATCCGCATTTTTCCTGGACCCGCCTCGATCTGTCGTTGCCGTCCATGTAGCCGCACCACAGCACTTCATAGCCCAGATCCTCAAAAGCCCTGCGGACCACTTCCCTTACAGCCTCTGGGATAAGGCCCTGCCCCCAGAACGGAACGCCTATCCAGTATCCGATCTCGCCTTCTCCTTCCGGAAGATCCAGGTTGCTCTTCTCACCTGTAGTCAGCCCGACACAGCCTATCGCTCTCTTGTCCTCTTTGAGGCAGACAGCATATGTTTCGGGCGCCCCAAACACAGTCCTGATGACCTGCAGACTTTCATTGACGTCGGCGTGTGCGGGCCATCCGGCCATGGGACCGACCCTTTCATCCTTTGCATATTCGTACAGCGGCTCCGCGTCCGATTCTTCCCACGGACGCAGTATCAGCCTTTCAGTCGTAAGTATCATTTTATTCTGCTATTGCTGTTTCCCGCTCATCAGCCTTCTGAGAGTTTCTTTAAGCAGCTCGATGTCTACCGGCTTTGACAGATGCGCGTCCATCCCCGCCTCGAGACATTCCCGTACATCCTCTTCGAACGCGTTTGCCGTAAGGGCTATGATAGGTATCGACGCGGCATCAGTTCTGTCCAGCTTGCGGATCTCCCTGGTCGCGGTCAGGCCGTCCATGACAGGCATCCTCATGTCCATGAGCACGGCGTCGAAATATCCTTCTTCACTGTCCTCGAACATGGCCAGCGCGATCCGCCCGTTTATCGCCCACTCGGAGCTTACGCCCTCGAGCTCGAGCAGATCTATCAGGATCTCGGCGTTCATCCCCTGATCCTCCACGACCAGTACGTGCTTTCCTTCAAGCACCTCCGCTGCCTCACACTCATCAGTTTCTTCGGCAGCAGGGATGAGGTCGCCGTCGGCCCTGCCGAGAGTCACGGTGACACGGAAGGTCGTGCCGGCTCCCTTTTCGCTCTCGACGCTGATATCTCCGCCCATCATCTCCACGAAGTTCTTTGTGATGGCCATTCCCAGGCCGCTGCCGCCGTAGCGGCTGGTGTTGTCGGTATCCTCCTGGGAGAATGCTTCGAACAGCTTAGGTATGAAATCCTCGTCCATGCCTATGCCGGTATCCTTCATCGTGAAGCAGAGCGTCGCATGTCTGTCATCGCATGCAGTCTGCTCGATCCCTAAAGTGATCTCTCCCGGCGGATCGGTGAACTTGACTGAATTGCCGAGTATGTTGATGATCGCCTGTTTCAATTTGAGGTTGTCTCCGACATAGTATTCGTCCAGTTCTCCGCGCCTGTTGCAGACAAAGCTGAGGTCCTTTTCTTCGCACTGTCCGTCCGCTATGATGCATATCTGTTCTATCAGCTCCGTGAAAGAGAAGACCTCTTCCTTCAGCTCCATGTGTCCGGACTCTATGCGGCTCATGTCAAGGATGTCATTGACTATCGAGAGCAGATGTCTGGCGCTCGAACCGATCTTCTCCAGATCCTCGCGCGTGCGCTCGGATATGGCCTCATCCCTGAGGGCGAGATTGTCGAGTCCGACGATCGCGTTGATAGGCGTGCGGATCTCGTGACTCATCCTGGACAGAAAGCGCGTCTTTGCCAGACTGGCGCTCTGAGCCTCCTCCGCGGACGCGATCGCAAGATTCTTTTCACTCTGATTATAGAGTATCGCGGCGAATACGATCGCCTCGAGGAGCGTGAAGAGTATCGAAAGCAGCAGTATTATCTTGAGAGGCCTGTAAAAGTACTTTGTGTCTATGACAGACAGCGATTTCCAGTTGCCTTCTATCGGTTCTGTAAATACGATATATTTGTCTCTTCCGTATTCCAGCTCGAATTCGCTGCCGCTGCCTTTATACAGTTTGCGGGCGAGCGCAGCTCCGAAGGTATCCTCCTCTTGAAGATAATTCTTGCCCAGTTCGGAGCTTTCCGAGTGCGCGATCACCTGGCCGCTGCTGTCCAGTACGAGGCACATGCTGCCCGGCGTCCGGTAAGCCACTTCCTTCGTTATTTCCTCAATACGGCTCAGGGTGACATCGAGCGCGATCACGCTCTCGCCGTCGGATAATTCCTTTGCCATTGTCGTGAGGACAGTCCCTGTCTGCTCATCAAGATACGGACTGACGAAGGTGATATGATCGGCTTCATCGGAAGCGTCGGCGATGGTCTCCGTATACCACGGGCGCTCGGTCGGGACATAATCCTTGTCAGGCACCCATCCGACGCCGTCGAGGTATTCCCCGTTGATCCAGCCGTAAATGCCGGTGTAGTCCATGTCTATGGAAACTTTTATGCTCTCCGATTCAGCGGTGATATAGTCGAGGATATCCTCATTCGTATCTCCCCCGGTCATCATCCCGTCCACTACATGCGCGGCGAGGGTAACGGTATTCTTTCTTACGATGAGGTAGCTGTCGAAATCCTTGGCCGACTGCACCGCGTTCACTCTGCCCTGCAGATGGATGCTCTCCTTAGTGGACCTGTACAGCTGATAGCAGCCAAGGCCCGTAACGGCGATGGTAAGCAGAAATACCAGCACCAGAGCAGCTACGCTCCGTGTGCCCACATTATTTACGATCCTTCTTATCTTTTCTTTCATCGCAAATCTTCAGGTCGCGGCAGATATTTCCCCTGATGCAGTCTATCTTCCGATGGCTTCTGCGTCAAGGACCTTTCCGGCCGTCATGACCGCCATTTCCGGACACACCAGGCGGCACAGATGACACCCGACGCATTTTTTCCCATCAAGCTTAGGCCTTCTGCTTTCCGAATCGAATTTTATGGCCTGATGTCCTCCGTCCATGCAGGATATATAGCATCTTCCGCAGCCGTTGCAGCGCTCATAGTCGAAGACCGGGAAGACTATGGTATCCCTTTCTATGCTGTTGCGGTCGACTATCGTTTCCGCCGCGCCTCCGACCAGGTCTCTGACCGAGGCGATGCCCCTTCCCTTAAGATATTCACTCAGGCCCTCGATCAGATCATCGATGATCCTGTATCCGTACTGCATCACCGCGGTAGTGACCTGAACGCTTCCCGCTCCGAGCAGCATGAATTCGAGCGCGTCGATCCAGGTCTCTATGCCTCCCATGCCGCTTATATGCATGCCGGCAAGTTCTTTGCTTCTGCAAAGATCCGCGATGAACCTCAGGGCGATCGGCTTTACCGCGGCCCCCGAGTATCCTCCGACTATGGACTTGCCTCTTACGGAAGGCTCCGCGACAAGCGTATCTATATCCACGCCGGTGATCGAATTGATCGTGTTGATGGCGGCAAGACCGTCGGCTCCTCCCCTCTTTGCAGCGAGCGCTACAGGGACCATGTCCGTGATATTAGGCGTGAGCTTGGCCAGCACAGGCAGGTCCGTTCCGTGTCTGACCGCTCTTGTGAACCTCTCCGTCAGTTCTTCCGATAACCCTATGGTGACACCGAGATCAGCGTTCTCCAAGTTTGGACAGGAGAAGTTGCATTCTATCACAGAGGCTCCGGCCTTCTCGCATTTTGAGGCCAGCTCTGTCCATTCCTTCTCGTTCCGTCCCATGATGGAGGCGATCATTACTTTCGACGGGAATTCTTTATGAAGTTTCTCTATGATCTGCAGATCCTCCTCTACGGTCCGCACTGAGAGCTGCTCTATGTTCTTGAAACCGCAGAACGCATTGGCATGGTTCTTGAGAGCGGAAAACCTCGGAGAAGCCTCATGCTGCGTGAAACTGCATATCGTCTTGAACGCGGCTCCGGCCCAGCCGGCCTCGAAGGCACGCCTGCACATGTCATATGAGCTGGCGACGACGGACGATGAAAGCAGGAACGGATTCTCCAGCTTTACGCCGCAGATATCTGTCGACATATCGACAGCTTCGATCCTGTGCTTTGGAAGCAGATCCTTGTCGATTTTTACATTTGTCAGGAGCTCCCTGATGGCAACCGGCCGGTTCTCTTTGCAGAGCAGACAGGCTTTTTCGCACGGTGCGTTGCAGTAAGTGCAGTCACAGTTGAGTTTTCTGGCCGCAGCCATGTAGTCCTTGAAGTACAGCGATCTGATTATCCCGCCGATATCCGCGCTCTGCGGACATGCCCTGGAGCATTCAGGATCGTAGCACAGAAGGCACTTGCTTACCTCCGCTGGATCGTGTTTGAAATAGCAGTCATATTTTCCGGATCCCATTCTTTTTCCCCCTTTATATCGTCTCAGACAGTGTGATAACTTCCTATTTATATACTGCTCATGTAGCGTTCTCTGATATCTTCCTTTGTTCCGGCATAGCAGAATCTTTCAACGGTCTGTTCCGGCGTGAGTTTCACTGCAGCATCAGACATGTCTCTTATCACGATCGCGTCGAATACCGAGCCCGGCTCCAGCGAGCCGGTGCCGCCGAAGAGCTGACCGCTCTGTTTTGTCGCCATCCAGAAAGCCTCGGGGAATGTGATCGCGCGGTTGCCGTCAGGTTCATAGAAATGCTTTAGCTTTGACAGCTGGACCGAGCGCCCCGCCTGTGTATAGACGCCTGTATGGTGCCCAGCAGAGATGTCGGTCCCAAGACCGATCCTGATTCCTCTGTCGAGCAGAGCTCCCGCCGGCATTATCCCCGCGATGACGCTCACCGTCGCATCCGGGCAGTGCGCTGCATAGCAGTCGTATTTCTTCAGTATACGTATGTCATCCTCCGAAGGGAATATGAAGTGCCCTCCGATTACCGGGCCGTTGTCCATCAGACCCGCTCTTTCATATATCTCCGTATCGCAGGCGCACTCAGGGAAGAGCAGCCTCGCCTGCTCGGCCTCCCAGCGCGATTCTACGAGGTGGGTCTGCATGCCGGTATTATATTTTTTTCCGAGCCTTCCGAGTCCGTTGATGAGCTCGCCCGTACACGAGGGAGCGAACCTCGGCGTGAGTATCGGCCGGGTATTCTTGTTTCCGCTGTATTTTTCGAGGAAAGCCTCCGTCTCACGGAGCGCTTTTCCCGGCTCCTCGAGAAGATCCTCCCGGGCATTCCGGTCCATGCCTATTTTCCCGACAAAGCCCTTTATCCCTTTTTTGTCCATGCGTTCGATCAGATAGGATGTCGCCTCCGTATGTACTGTGCCGTAGACGCAGGCATGCATGGTCCCGCAGGCGAGCAGATTATCGACAAAAGCATCGTAGACAAGCTTCGCGAACTCCGGATCCGCGTATCTGGCTTCCATCGGGAATGTGAACTTTTCGAGCCAGTCAGCAAGAAGCATGTCCATCCCGAATCCGCGGTTCGGATATTGCGGAGCATGCACATGAAGATCGGAAAACGCAGGTATGAGGACATCACTGCCGTGATCTGTCACCGGGACATCCCGGTATTCCTCAGGGATCTCGGTCCAGATGCATTTTACCTTTCCGTTTTCCACTGCGATAAAACTGCCGCGGTGGACGGCAAGATTCTCTCTGTCTTTTGAATAAACGATATCAGCGTGTATTATCCGCATCCATTACCCCCATGATAAGGCCTTCGCAGCCCTCGTTCACATCACTCCATGTGGCGTCAAAGTTGCCCGTATACCACGGGTCCGCCACCTGCTGACCCGCTCTTTCCGTGAAATCAAGCATAAGACTGATCTTGCTGTCCGGATCTCCCCCGGTAATACGCATGATGTTCCGCTTATTGTTGTCATCCATGCAGATGATCATGTCGTAGCGGTCGTAGTCCTCTTTTGCCATCTGCCGCGCATGGTGTCCGCTGCACGCGATGCCGTATTCTGCGAGCTTCCTCCTGGCCGGAGGATAGACGGGATTCCCTATCTCCTCGCGGCTTGTCGCGGCAGAAGCGATCTCAAACAAATCCTCGAGACCCCTTTTCCGCACCATGTCTTTGAGAACGAATTCAGCCATCGGACTTCTGCATATATTGCCATGGCAGACGAAAAGTATCTTGATCATGTCAGTTCTATGCTCCTTTACGCGTATTTATGCGGAATTATGCGACTTGTTTGTCTATCAGGATAACATTGTAATTTCAGCCTTATTTCGCATAACTTCGCACAATGTCGTTCATCTTCGACATGAAAAGTAGTAAGAATCGTAGTAATTACTACTCGATTTTTTACTACTCTCGGCAAGACGTATTTTACTATAAAAATCCGGACATAAAAAGAGAGCCTGCAGGTATTCTCGCAGGCCAATAAATTCGTCTTATGAGTTTTTTATTTCAGTTGAATAATACACAAGTCAACTGAATCATGAGTTATCTGCAGGTCACAGACCGGCAAATTTGTGTATGATCGGGAGAAAATGCTCAAAAAATACACAAATGAAGGCGTGGGGCAGCCGCAAACAGGGCGAACGGACAGTACAAACTGACATTACAGGCGGACGTCTTTGCTCTGTTAGATATTTCTAACTTTGTATTGAAATGAGATATTTATTTCGGTATCATTTGGTTAGAATTATCTAACTTATGACAAGGAGCACTGATCCTATGAAGATAGTCCAATTCAAGAAAGTCACCAAAACATATACGGCCGGAGATCACGTTCAGAACGCGTTATCTGATGTGGATCTGGAGCTTGACGAGGGTAAGTTCGTCGTCATACTCGGCCCTTCCGGCGCCGGCAAGAGCACCTTTCTGAATCTGCTTGGCGGGCTCGACAACCCTTCCGGCGGTCAGATCATAGTCGACGGCACAGACATATCCACGCTGTCAGGTGATGAGCTGGCAGACTACAGAGCCGCGAAAGTAGGCTTCATTTTCCAGTCATACAATCTGATCCCTACTCTTACGGTCTTTGAGAATGTAAGTCTTGTCGAGGAGATCGCTCCGGACCACATGAAGCCCGAAGAGCTTCTCTCTGAAGTCGGACTGTCTGATCACAGCCATCAGTTCCCTCACGAGCTTTCCGGAGGCGAGCAGCAGCGTGTGTCCATATGCCGCGCTCTTGCCAAGAATCCGAAGATCCTGCTCTGCGACGAGCCTACCGGAGCGCTGGATTCCGAGACCGGAGTCATCGTTCTCAGGCTGCTCCTCAAAATGGCCAGGGACTACGGCAAGACCATCATCATCGTGACTCATAATCAGAACATCGCAAAAATGGCGGATGTCGTGATCCGCATACGAAGCGGCAAGGTCACTTCGATAGAAGAACAGCCTGCTCCGCTGGCAGTTGACGAGGTGGAATGGTGATGCTGAGACGAAAGCTCTGGAGAACAGCAATAGTATACAGGGTCCAGTTCATTTCCATGATACTGATGATCGCTCTGGGCATCGGCGTCTTCGTAGGATTCAATGCCGAGTGGGTAACGATACGCGAAGATACTTCTTCATTTTTTGCAGACAGCGGATTCGCCGACTACAGGATCATAGATGAAGACGGGTTTTCGTCCGAAGACACGCGCCTGATACGCAACATCGAGGGAGTCGCCGGAGTAAGCAGGTTCCTTTCAGTCAATGCTGATGTCAGGGGCAGCGATGATCAGCTGGCCCTGACAGTCACGGAATCCGAACATACCTCCGGATTTGTCCTCATGGAAGGCGAAAAGTATGACCGAACCGATGCTGAAGGCATGTGGCTTATGGACAAGTATGCCGAGATGAACGATATACACATCGGCGATGAGCTGACTGTTTCATTTGAGGACATGGAATTCACGGGCAGGGTCAGAGGTCTGATCGAAGCCGGTGAATACCTGGTCTGCGTGCGCGATGAGTCTCAGGTGATGCCGGATTTCAGCACTTTCGGATATGTATACGTCACGCCCGCCATGCTCAGAAACGTCATAGAGCAGAGAGTGCGCAACGAAGAGCCTGATATAGATGATGATGTGGTAAGCATCGCGGTCAAGGAAGTCTACGATGAGATCTTCCCTCAGATCAATGTCAATTCATCCATGGACAGGGAGGAATTCCAGAAAACCATAGACGAAACGCTGGGACGCACCCTTCTCATACTGTCGAAAGACGAGGTCGTCTCGTATGCCGAAGCAAAGGGCGAGATGAACGAGGGAAAGACCATGGGATCACTCCTTCCGATCCTCTTCCTCGCCATCGCCATACTGACGATGATCACCACCATGAACAGGATCACCATCAGCGAGAAGACACAGATCGGAACTCTCAAGGCGCTGGGCTTCAGAGACAGTCGCATACTCCGCCACTATACCTCATACGCCGCAGTCATCGCAGTGACCGGAGCCGCGCTCGGGATGGTGCTGGGCTACTATTTCTGCAAAGCGGTCATGAGTCAGGACGGCATGATGGGCACATACTTTGTGATGCCTGACTGGAAGATCCATATTCCTTTCTGGATATGGGCCATCGCGGTCCTGATGGTCTTGTTCACGATACTTACAGGCTATCTGTCGGTCAGGGATCTGCTGAAAGGCACCGCGTCCGAGGCCCTTCGTCCGTATACTCCGAGGCACATACGCCGCATAGCTCTGGAGCGTACAGCCCTTTGGAGCAGGATGAGGTTCGGCACCAGATGGAATCTGCGCGACATCGCGCGCCACAGAGCCAGGAGCGCCATGTCCTTCATCGGGACCTTCGGCTGCATGCTGCTTCTTGTGGCTTCATTCGGGATGAACGAGACGATGGCGGGATTTCTCGATACCTTCTATGACAAAACGACCCTGTATTCCTCGAAGGTGTTCATGTCATCCGACGCGGAGAACGATGACGCTGTTGCGCTTGCGGATTCCCTGAACGGGGACCTTTCGGCTTCCGTCAGCTCAAAGGTCGGCGATAAGGCGATCTCTGTGGATGTATATGACATCAGACACGGAACATGCCAGTTCATAGATGAGGACAGCAATATCATTGGTCTTCCGGATGACGGCGGCCTGATATGCATACGGCTCGCTGACAGATTCGGAGTCGGCCCGGGCGATACTGTCACCATTGAGCCGTACGGGACCAGTGAAAGCTATGAAATAAAAATATCAGGGATCAACAGATCCCTGACTGAAAGCATCTCTGTATCTGAGAAGTACGCCGAAAAACTCGGTCTGACCGGCAGCGAAGCGTACAGGATCAATTGTGTCTACACGATGACACCTAAGGATCAGATAAGTCCGGACAGCACCATCACCAGCATCCAGAGCAAGCAGGACATCATAGACTCGTTCGACACATTCATGGAGATCTTCAACTTCTTCGTAGTTGTCCTGGTCGCCGCGTCTGTGCTGCTCTGCCTTATCGTTCTCTACAACCTGGGAGTTATGAGCTACATGGAGCGCTACCGCGAGATGGCGACACTCAAGGTGCTCGGCTTCAGGGACAAGGCCATAGGCAGGCTCCTGATATCGCAGAATCTGTGGATATCCGCGGCCGGAACGATACTCGGCATCCCTGCCGGCATCTGGGTCCTCAGGCTCCTGATGAAGCTGCTCGCCGGAGAGTATGAAATGGATGTCATGATCGGACCGTCATCGATACTGATCAGCACTGCGCTGAACTTCGGCGTATCCATCCTGGTCGGATTCCTGATAGCACGCAAGAACCGCCGCATAGACATGGTCGAAGCCCTCAAGGGGACTGAGTGATCGAAAAGTATCTTTTGTTCATTTCCCCGATCCCCCGTTTTCCTTTTTCTTATCTGATCGCTTCCGGATATCTTTTAAAGTATCCGTCACTGTCCATGTCAGTCACCAGCGTCACATTGTAATCGAAGTCCGCGGGTACTTTCAGGCCATATGTGAAGTCCTTCCGGTATAACATGACCTGACCGTATGTTTCCCCGCTCTTCGTCATGCAGCTCACGTGGCAGCTGCATGAGGCAAGTGAAAGCATCATGATCAGAGCGATGCCGAAAAACAAGCCTGAAGGTTTTTCATTTTCGCATTTCTTTTTCTTTCCATGCTGCTGATTATTTCAACCAGGAGCGAAGCTCCATCAAGCTCGCTTGGTTGGAGCGAGCGACGCCGTCAACAGACGCCGGGAGCTTCAGCTTTTGAGATCGTCAGTCGGGGATTGCGACCCGCCACTGACGATCGACTATGGAACCCGCCGCCTATGCGCACATTGAGGCGGGGGACATCCGGCGTCTGTTATAACATACAGATCCGCTGTGGATTCTTTATGTTATGTTGTAGACAAACACCTCATGGATCTCCGAGTCATATCCCTCATAGAACCCTTTAGGCATTCCTTTCACGATAATGGCGCCTCTGTTATAGCTGATCAGCATCTGCTTCCTGTCTTTATCGAAGGATATCCCCTCTATCTCTCCCTGACGGGTGACATCGTCAAGCGTTTTTTCCGTGGTCACGGCAAACTCCTCAGCATCCGGGTCGACCCTGCACTTATACACATGATCCGGCTCATCATCATCCGCAGACCCGTCATCCGCTGTTATGTATATGCATCCCTCATAGTACGCGATGCCCTGTATGAGCTGCGGAGGCTCTTTCATCCGCACTTTTCCCAGATACGCGCCGCTTTCAAGATCGTATCTGTACAGATAGCTTCCGCTGTCGTCTTCGGCCCAGGAGCACATCCACATGTATCCGTGGTCGGGATCGACTGCGAGGCCCGAGACTTCCGTCTGTCCGCTTTCGGGATCGAACATGTATGTCCTTGACAGTCTGAGCGTCTCCGCGTCGTATACCGCCATCTGGATATTGGATGCCTCGCCGTCCATGAAGTATTCCACGCCGGCGTAGATCTCCCCGTGATACACATCGATATCGCCGATATGGTTTACTTCAGCATCGAATCCTGCGAACGGCTCAGTTGCAGTACTGATCCTGTTCCATTCCGCGTCATAGACCGAAAGCGACGTGCTGCCGCTCACATAGTACAGGCCGTTCTCCCAGGCTATGCCCTGACGTCCGTCCACCTCATGCGATGAATCGATCGTATATTGATTTGTATCTGCGCATGAACTCATACCAAACACCATGATCAATAATGCTGTAATGACCGCTGTTATCTTCTTCATTTTCCCCTGCTCCGATCCGGCTCCCTGCGATGTGTCCGCTGCCTGAAGTACTTAAAGGTACTTCTCCGCCTCCATGATGAATTCTTTGATCATCCGGATCCATTGCAGAAAATCGGTGACCGCCGCGTGCTCATCGGCCTGATGGCACTGATCTGTATGCCACGGCGCCTGTATCCCGAAAGCTATCGTATTCGGCATATGCCGCGAGTAGGTCCCTACGCCTACGACCTTCGGCCCGGCGTGGATATCCCTGTACTCTTCCTTAAAGCCGGTAAACCCGTCCATATGCCTTTTCCATATTTCCGTAAGAGCCCTGACCTGCGGAGAATTCTTATCCTTAAGGAAAGGAGGCATATCGAGTGTCACCTGTGTCTCAAGTCCGTATTCCGATGCTTTCCCTGCAAGACTGTCTGTCACTCTGCCGTTATCCGCATCGCTTGGTATCCTGAGATCGAGCTCAAGCTCACAGCCGTTTTTATCCGCGCTGAGCACGCCGAAATTGCAGCTGAGTTCCCCGTATTCTCCTGAAGCATCACACCCGGTAAAGCTTTCTGCGTCGAAATCCCTTACGAACTTCATGACGGGATGCCTGCTGAGATCCAGCCCCTGTTCCTCCATGGCTTTTGCCAGCAACTCTATGGCATTGACCCCGAGCTCCGGCCTGGAAGCGTGCGCGGCCTTTCCTTCTGCTGTTATCGTCCTGCCGTCAGCAACGCAGCGGGCTGATACAGGCACTATGTTGACAGCGCTGCCTCCGTGAGCATCCAGTCCATTCGTGTTCTCTCCGGAAAACTTCAGGTGCAGGATCCCCTTTTCGCAGTATACGACAGGGAATATCGAATCAGGCGTGACGGAAAAGTCCGGTATCTCCTCATGGGCGGCGTAATACTGTATGCATGAGCAGGTCCGCTCCTCATCTGTTCCCAGTATCAGTCTCACCCTGTGATCATCCGGGATCAGTCTTTCATCCGCAAGCTCAAGCATGGCAAAAAAAGCGGCGCAGGCAGGACCTTTATCATCGACGATCCCCCGCGCGTACATGATCTCCCTGCCGGCTTCATCCTCCCTGATATCGAGCGTGAACGGATCTGATCTCCATCCGTCTCCGACAGGAACTACATCAAGATGGCATATGATGCCCAGGAGCCTGTCTCCTTCGCCGAACTCCGCCCAGCCGGCCCTGTCGCCTGTGACTCCTGTCCTGAAGCCTTTTGCCTCTGCTTCATCGAGGAACGCCCGCAGGACTTCCCTGGCTCTTTCCCCGTAGGGAGCCCCTTCCGAAGGATCTCCTCCCACTGACGGGATGCCGATGATCCTTGCAAGAAACTCTTTCTGATATTCTGACAAAGAATTACGTTCTTTCATCATTGTCTCCCCTCGCCGTACGACTCTGATGTCATCCTGAGAAGGCACTGACCGGAGAATATATTGGTCCCCGTGACCAGAAAATCCAGTATCGATGTGAGCGACAGGATAATGGCTATGCTTGCCGCCGGAAGGCCCAGCTGCGCAAACAGTATCGTGAAGCTCGCGCTCATGCCTCCCGGGACAGGCGGCGCCGCGGCCGAAAGCACGATGCACATGAAGAGTGCCGTGATTATCCATGTCAGGGAAGCGTCTATGTGTTCCGACTCCGCGGTACTGACGGCGGAGAACCAGAAGAGCACCGCTACGCCGGGTTTGTACAGTATCTGGCCGAACGGCACTCCGAAATTGGCAAGCCTGCTGCTGATGCCGAGTTTATCCGTGCAGGTGTGCAGGTTATCCGAGAACGCCGCGGATGATGATGCAGTGGTGATCGCAATGACGAAAGTCGACATCGCGGCCTTCCACAGCATCGCCGGGCTGATCCTGCATCTCAGACAGGTACAGGCCGTGTGCATGATGAGAAGCAGAGCGCAACCTGCCGCGGAGACGATGAAGAATTTGCCTCCGGACGCAAGCCTGCTGAAATCGCTCGAAGCCACTATGGTGAAAAGGCTCCCGAATACGAATGCAGGGACAAGGCTGCTGATAACGTTCATGATGCCGTTGACTATGAAGCCCAGCTGCTCCGCCAGTTCAGCCACCGCCTGAGTGTTCTTGCCGATGAGAAGCATCGCTATGCCCACGATCACGGCTACGAACAGTATCTGCAGCGTATTGCCGCGAGAAAACGGCGTGAACAGATTGGACGGGATTATATCGAGCACCATCTGATAAAGCGATGAGAAATCGCCGCCTGCCTTTCCGCCGCTGTAGTTCAGCCTGAACAGCGGCATGGTCACGAGGGCGACAGCGGAAGTCATGGCCACAAGAAGTACGGCCGCGTTCCTGCTGAGACGCTTTCCGACCTCACTGAAGGTCGCCGCGTCACCTATGCTGTATATGCCCCACACGACGGCAAGGAATATCATCGGTCCGGCTACGGCGTTGAGAAAGCCCAGGAAAGTACTGATCAGCGGAGCCACGATCCCGTCGCGGATCAGCGCCCCAATGTCTGCGGGCAGCAGTCTTATCGCTAAGCCGAAGAGCACTGCCGCCGCTATCGCGATGCAGAGCTTCATCCACTCCGGCATCTTTTTTCTGTCCGTAGTGAACAGTACTGTATTTGCGCCGCGCCTGTAGCTCCATCTGGGGAGCCTTCCCATCTGGTTCAGCGCGTTCCTTATGAAGGTATCCTCATCAGAGAAAGATCCGATGTCCGCGTACGGGTCGGTCTCTTCTCCCGGCACCGTGATCCGGATCCTGCTCCTGCCGAGCCCGCTGCCGGTATCCATTATGAATTCCGCATCCGGCCCGAGCATTCTCTGATAGTTCAGCAACACCTCTTCCAGGCTGAAGGTGACTCTGAGGACTTCCTTTGACGCGCAGCCGCGCCCCTTAAGGAACTCCCCCGCCTCCCCGCAGGCTATGTTGATGTTGTCGTTCGTCAGTTTCTGTCTCATCCTGTCAGCTTCTGAGTTTGTCGATGTCCAGTTCACCGATGGAATTCCCGAGCAGGACGATCTGGCTCTGCAGGCTGTATGTATTGACAGCGACCGTCATGAACTCGAGGAACGCATTGATCGATATTATCATGGCCAGAGCCTGCGACTGAAGCCCCAGCTGGGAAAACAGTATCGAGAAACATACCGTGGTCCCTCCGACCACAGGCGGCGTAGCCACCGAAAGGATGAAGGAAAGGAAAAATGCCGCAGCTACCCACGACCAGGTGACCTCGATACCGTACATGCCTGCCGTGAAAAGGCTGCATGCGATAAAGACGATGCAGTAGCCAGGCCTGAACAGGATGCTGCCCAGATTATATGCCAGAGGCGCATAATCGCCGTCCACACCGAGATCTCCTATCAGGACATCGATCGCAGGCATGAATACCGCACCGACACTGGCGCTCGTCAGAGCGATGATAAAGGACGGCAGCATCTTGTGTACAAAGGTCCGCACGCTGACTCTGAGGCGGATGCAGACGACTGCGGTGTAGGCCGCAAGCGTTACGAAATCGGCCGCGAGCACCATCAGGAACAGCTTCAGGAAGCCCGAAAGAGCCGAGAAGGATCCGGACAGGATCTGTTCGCAGACCATCAGCCCGACATAAGCCGGGATGAAGCGGGTCAGGTAGGAATTCGAGAGTATGGCCACGATATTGACCTCATCGAAGATCTCTGTCAGCTGATCCGCCTTCTGTCCCATGTGCAGCATAGCCACGCCGAACATGATGCCTATGATGATTATATGGACGGAGTTGAACTCCAGAATAGGCGTCAGGATATTGTTCGGGACAAAGCTGATGATTATGTCGAAAAAGTCGAAGAAGTCGAGCGACATCTCAGCCGAACGCCCGAAGTGCATCCCCGGCACCATGCAGATGGTGCAGATCAGTGTCAGGAAAAACGCGACCCAGAGAAAACTCCGGATCATCTTCTTTCCTACGGTACTGAATGTCGATATGTCTCCGAGCCGTACGATGCCCAGGGCAATGGCCGCAAAGCACATCAGAGTCGCCATGACGCAGAGAAGGCCTACATAGGCATTCGTGATCGGCATGATGATCCGCGTCGCGATATCCCCGGCATGAGACGGTACCAGCGCCTTGAGCAGAATTCCGCACGCAGCACCGCCCAGAACTCCAATGAGGATAGTGACGATCTGTCCGAGCTTGCGCTTTTTCATCAGGGTGAAGGTCACCAGATTAGCACCGCCCCGGTACTTCCAGGCCCTGTTCAGCATGTCTGAATTGGCGAGAAGCGACCCCATGACAGAAGTAACGGATGAATCATTCTCCGCGAAAGGATCCATGCTTTCCCCTTCGACCTTCAGGGAGATCCTGAACGTCCCGAGGCCGCGGGAGAAACGCAGGGACGCGAGAGTCCCTTCAGGGAAGGAATCTCTGTAGTTCAGCAGCGCCTCTTCCAGAATAAACTTCAGCCGCAGGGCGTCCTTACGGTCGACCGGTTCATTCGACAGCACTTCCATGAGTTCTTCCGTGATCCGGTCGATCTCTTCCGCGTTGAGCAGGAACTTATTCTCCTGACTTCTTATGTTTGAAATATCCATAGAAACCCCGATCTGTTATCTCTCCGGACCGAAGTACTTCAGTCCCAGCATGGTCAGGTCATCGAACTGCTCCGCTCCCCTGACGAATTCGTTGACCCCGTCCAGCACATTTTTCAGTACCTGCTCAGGCATGGCGTCAGGGTCCCTGTTGAGAGCATCGAGCATGCGGTCCGTGCCGAAAAGCTCATCCGATGAATTGGTCGCTTCGGCGACTCCGTCGGTATAAACGAAAATGCTGTCTCCCGGTTTCAGCTCGAATCCGTGATCCTTGAATCTCATACCCTCGATCGCGGCAACAGCAGGTGAATGCTTGTAGACTACAAGAGCGTACTCATCGCCTTTTCTGCGGAGGACCGGGTGCTCGTGACCGGCATTCGCGGCGACGCCTTTGCCCGTGGATATCTCGAGGATACAGAGCCATACAGTAACGAAGAGTTCTGCTACATTTCCCTCGCAGAGCTGGTCGTTCACATCGTGAAGGATCTCTGAAGGAGAACCTCCCATCATTGTCCTGTTCTTGATGATCGTACGCGCTACCATCATGAACAGAGCCGCAGGTATGCCCTTGCCCGAAACATCAGCCATCACAAGAGCAATGTGGTCATCGTCCACGAAGAAAAAGTCATAGAAGTCGCCGCCGACCTCCTTTGCCGGAGTCATCGACGCATGCAGTGAAAACTCCTTGCGGTCCGGGAATACCGGGAATATGTTAGGGAGCACATTTGTCTGTATATTGCTCGCGAGATCCAGCTCTGTCGCCAGTCTCTCGGTCTTTTCCGTCTCTTCCTTCTGAGCGTATATTGCCTGCCTGCCGCGTTCCGCGATCAGCGCGCAGATTATGGCGATCATCATGAACAGTATGAATTTCGGCAGGAAGCTGTGCTGCAGAAAACGAATGAACAGCTTGTTATAGTCGATAAGAGACGGGTCTATCACATTTCTGAGCTGGGTGTCTTCCGGGAATTCCAGCACCGTGCCGCCCGGCAGCTCGACCATGTTGAGATCCACCCTTGTGATCGCGTGGGTGATGCCGTACCAGCTTGCAAGCAGGTACGTTATTACAGTAAGTCCCGAGACATATGAAGTCAGAGGACGCGAATAATACCTGACCGACAGCGCGACAGGGAATACCAGGCAGAGGACTATGTTATGCCCCAGCACCATGTGCAGCCGCGCAAGCACTACCACATACGCGGTCATCAGCAGTATCTTGAGCCATGGCTTCTCGCCTTTGAAATAGAAGCAGATCAGGGCGGCCGCCATCATCTCGATTATGGCGATCGTGAGAGCACGCATCATGACGGCGTTGCTGATCGAAAAAACATGCAGCACCGACAGCACGATGATGATGAAGGCGATCACCGCCGTATAGAGGAGGATCCTCGCAACGAAGAGGTTTGCCTGGACCTCGTTGTTCCAGAGAGTTTCCGTAGTATGCAGGAATTCCTCCCTCAGCTTGCCCACAAAAGTCTTGCTTTCCTTCTTTGTTCCTTCGGTCGTTTTCTTCATTTACAGTTACCTTTACTCTTTTCAAAAAAATACAGTCTGCAGAACTGTTGCATATTGCTATAATTTTATTTTATTGTCACCCTCATGTCTATAGTAAAAGACATGACTTGAGTCCGGGCACGGAGCCCCGCGGACAGGCGTGTGGCCCGCGGCTCTGTCAGGCTTTGTCCTCATAGAACGCATAAGTATGCTTGCCGCTGTGTTTCGCCCTGTACATGGCCTCGTCCGCTTTCCCGTACAGGTCTTCGATATCTGCAGCACTCGAGCCGTGCGCGATGCCGGCGCTGATGGAGGCAGGCGGAAGTCCGTCCTGCGACTCCCCAAGCGTCCTGTTTACCGCTTCGATCTTCTGAACGATCTGCTGTCGCTGTGTTTCCGGAACATGCACCATGAACACTGCGAATTCATCTCCGCCCATGCGGCAGATATAGTCGTCGGAGCGGAAGTTGTTTTTCAGCGCATCCACCAGTCTGATCAGGACCTTGTCCCCGGTCTCGTGTCCGTACGTGTCGTTGATATCTTTAAAATTGTCTACATCGACAAGCATCATGAAGGTGCTGTTCAGGTCAAGGCCCGACACCATGAGCTCGTACCCCGAGCGGTTATATGCTCCTGTCAGTTCATCATGGGAAGCTTTGAAATTGAGGCGTTCCAGACTTCTCTTGTACGCCTCATACATCTTGTTGTATGTACGTGCCAGATAGCGGAATTCATTCGCGCCGACTTCCGGGATAGGACTGTCTGCCTTGATGCGGTCCACCGCGTTCAGGACCGGATCGATCCCCAGACGTGATGTCAGCAGCACCAGTATCAGTATGCCGATTATCTGGATCACTATTATCACGCGGACAGCAGTCATTTCGCTGCGCAATGAATCAAGCGCCTCCTCATCCGTGTCGTAAGCCATCCTCTCAAGATCATCCAGGCTGGCTCTCATGTTTTCTCTTATCTGTTCCTTCTGTTCATAGTACTCGTCGCTGAGGACCATTTCGTTCGCGCGGCGCATCTTCCTTCCGGGACTGAGCGCCTTGTCCTCGTCTGACAGTACTGTATCCTTCAGGACGTCGGGATAGTCTGTATATCCCTTCGCCTCTATCACCAGACGCATTGCATAGTATTCCGTCTCCATCAGCTTTACGGAGTCATCCATCGCAGTCTGAAGGTGTTTGAGCGCATCTGTTTTGCCGGCGTCTCTCGCCATTGTCGAAAGAGCATCCTCCCTCCGGTTCGACTCAAACGCCTCGGTAAAGTATTTATCCATAAAACGCGTGTCACCGTTGACAGTGAAACGCTGGACGTTTTCCGTCAGATAATCCGAAGCATCCATCAGCTCGCGCGCCGCCTTTCTCATTTCTATCTGTTCCTCGGAGGTATCCGCCAGGTTTCTGAAGCTGACAGACAGATGATATGTGGAAAAGAGCATGAGGCAGGATATAATAACTGCCCCGATCACAAGCAATATCTGAGTGGTCCGTAGTGAAATACCTTCTTCGCGCTTTTGTTTCAATGACATTTATATCTCCCGGTACAGAGATGCTTCATGTTTTTTGTTTGCTTTGATCCTATGCATCTCCTCGCTTATTATACAATATCTCCCCGTCCGCAGGGACAAAAAAACAGAGCCTTCGGCAGGAGTTTTGCCAAAGGCTCATACATAAAGTCTGCGATTTCTCTTATGTATTATACCGGGAATTCGATAGCGATGTCTTTTCCTTCTGCGATATACAGTTTTACCACTCCGCCTGCGAACGTCATCTGTGTGCCGGCAGGTACAGCCACTGCAGGTACTGCAGCTTCAGCATCGCCGCCCTCCTCTGCAGGAGCGTCTCCGCCCGCTGCGTCAGGATCCTGGATATTGTCCACGAGATCTGCTGTGAGCGGTGTCAGGGAGTCCTGTACCTCCTTGAGCGTAGCGCCGAGGCACTGACCTATGGTCAGGGCTCCGTCCAGACTCAGAAGTCCCGTATCCACGAGGTCCGGGAAGATGGCCGGATCTTCGAGATTATGGTGCGAGATCTCGCCCGGCTCCATCCTGCAGCAAAGTACTGCAGGGTCGTTTTTATGTTCCAATGCGTATTCCAGTTCGATCGACATTTTTATGCCTCCTTCATCTTTCTGTAAACTGTCAATAATTCCATCAGATTAAGTGTATAAACTGCATTATTCAATGACAAATAGATTGCCTCAATATGTTCTTTTTTTATTATCACGAAACCGAATCCGATCATCTTTTTCTCTCATGCTGTCTATCCACTGTCCGCCGTTTTTAAATTCTGCTTCCGGAATGAAGCGGAAACGGCCCCCTCGTATGCAGGCAGCAGTCGTAATTACCGATATGCCCTACTTCAGCACTCATCAGCGCCTGTTTCAGAACGTCAAAGTGTGATTCAGGAATGTATATCTCAAGCTTATAGTACTTCTTCTCCATATCACGAAGTATAGCACAAATAGTCTTTCTTCCTTCTGATATGAAGCAGACAATAGTCATTGAGGATACAGAAGAAAAGGCCGCTGTCGAAGCTGCCCTCTCCCCGTGAAGTATTGTATGGTATTTGTTATGGTTCTTTCCTATGCTGCTTTTGATTCAGCCGGATCAGCATCTTTTCTTTCGGCTTTTTCATAATTCTTCGAGTAACCCATGTGCAGCAGGCCGTATACATATGCACAGAACGATGCTATGCAAAGCCACATGAACAGGCTGTATACGACCGCATTGCTGTCTCCCAGGCATGCGATAAGGTCAAATACTACTGCAGCTGCACCGCACATCACTACTACCTTCATGTTCATTTTGTACCTCCTGAATATATTAGTTTCCATGAGTAAGGGCATTGCCCGGTTTAACGGTTTTTTATGCCTCTGCCCGGCATTCTGCCAGATCATGCCAGCCAAAGCGGAAGATCGAGATCAGGATCGACAGCAGTGCTATCGACTCATTGAGAGCGCCTCCCCACGAATGTATCAGCACGTCATACACCAGGGTGAACGGGGATCCTATCATCTGCGACAGTCTTATCTTCTGTGCGTTATTGGTCCAGTAGCCTGCGGTGGTCACTCCGACCGAGATGAACGGCAGCAGGCTCAGCGGACCGGCCCATGTCACTGCTGTCACCAGAGCCAGCAGTGCTGTGATCGCCGCCATGGTCATCCTGCTCTTCACCCATTTCCACTCATCGATTTTCAGCAGAAGCGTGTTACGTATCACATTTACCATCAGGCTGAGCGCCCCGGTGTATGCTCCGAGCAGAGAGAACTGTGCGACGAATATCAGGCAGCCCATAAGCTGAAGCAGGAACAGCCTGCGGTTTGATCTCATCTGGTAGGATGCTATGAAAAACGCAACTCCTGCAAACCCCACCGCCTGTATCAGAAACTCTCTCATCCCGTTTTCTCCTTTGATCGTCTGCTTTCTTATCTCTTGCAATTGAAAGATAACACGATATAATCATTCTGTAAAACTAATCGTTTTTATTATATCGATAAATATTTTTGAATCATTATGGAGATCAGAAACGTCACTACATTTGTAAAGATCGTTGAATCCGGGAGCTTCACCAGGGCGGCTGAGAATCTCGGCTATTCTCAGGCTGCCGTTACCGCTCAGATCAAAGCCATGGAAAGCGAGCTGGGGGTTCCCCTTTTTGACAGGATAAACAGGAAAGTCTACCTCACACAGGAAGGCAAAACATTTCTGCCGCATGCGCTGAACATGCTGAAAGCTGAAGAAGAGGCCGTAAACAGCGTGCGTCCTCAGAACAATCTGTGGGGAGAACTGCGAATATGCGCGCCTTCTTCCTATGCAATGAGCGTTATGCCGTCCCTCCTTCTGGAATTCAGGAAGCTGCATCCTCACGTCAGCATAAGCCTGAACGCTTCCGACTTCATAGAGGACTCACTGCAGAAGTTGAACCGGAGCGAGATCGACTTTCTGGTACGTCTCGACAGACAAATGCCTCACCCCGAGCTGCTGACTGCAGCCGGCAGACGGGAAGATCTTGTCTTCGTCACATGGCCGGGCAGTCCGCTGCTTAAGAAGAGGAGCCTCACTCTTTCAGATATTGCGCAGGCAGACTTTATTGTTTCCGGCAGGAATATAAGCTACAGCGCACAGCTTGAGCGGGAGTTCGTATCCCGGGGGATAGAATTCAGTCCGGTCATGGATATCGGCTCAGTCGGAGCGATCATCAATATGCTGCTGAGCGGGTACGGCGTCTCCTTCCTTCCCGAGTTCACAGTCCGCGAGCAAATAAAAAAGGGCGAACTGGCCGCCCTTAAGCTTAAGGATGAGATATCCGTCGAATTATATGCATCGTACATCTGCAGCCCTGACCGCTGGATCAATCCTGTGATGAAAGAATTCATCCGCATCGTACAGGCGCATTGTACTGATAAGTGAAACTTCGTTTTACAGTTCGCGGTAGTACGGATAGATGTTTTCGTAATGTCCGTCCTTCATCCGGAATCCCCCGGGTATCGCTCCAAGCTGTATGAAACCCAGGCGTTCGTAAAGATGTCTGGCGTGGATGTTGCTCTCGACTACCGCGTTGAACTGCAGGACACGGAAGCCGAGTCTTCTTCCGATCTTCAGGCTGTCCTTCACCAGCTGTTCTCCTATATGCCGGCCCCGCATGTCTGATGAAACCGCATAGCTGGCATTGCAAAGGTGTCCGCATCTTCCCAGATTATTGGGATGAAGGATATACAGTCCCGCTATCTTCCCATCGGTCTCGGCGACCCCTGTATAACTTTGTTCCGCGAAAAAGGCCTTGCCGCTTTCCGTATCCAGGCACTCCTCCCACGGAAAAGCGTTGCCCTCCTCAATCACTTCATTCCATATGCGGATCATATCAGGTATATCATCCTGTCTGTATTGTCTGATCATTTATCGGTACCTCTATTTCGGCAGATATAGTTTGCTCAATATGAACTCTTTGCCCCGGTCAGGCATGATGCGAAGCAGCTGCATCAGCGCTTTGTACTCTATTCCCACCGGAACTCTTGCCGGAGGGTCCTTCCTGCCCGCCAGCGCCAGCGCGGTCTTCGCAACACTTTCGGGCGATCTGCCGCCTTGTTCATCCGCAGCCATTTTAGCCACACTCTTTTTCAATCTGATGCCGTAAGTATCAGATCTGTTGTCAGAGTTCTGCATGATCCTGGCAGCTGTAAAGCCTGTCTTTGTATCTCCCGGTTCAATGATACAGGCCCTGACGCCATATTGTTTCATCTCCATACGGACCGCATCCGTAAAGGCCTCCAGGGCATACTTGCTCGCCGAATACTGGCTCTGCATAGGTATGGATACCCTGCCTGCAATGGAACCGATCACCACCAGAAGGCCTCTGTGCTGCTCCCGCATTCTGGTGAGGCATGGCTGAGCTGCGTTGAGTGTCCCGAAGTAGTTGACCTCCATCTGTCTGCGTGTCAGTTCGGATGCGGTAGTCTCTGCAGGACCCGCTACTCCCATGCCGGCGCACAGCACCGCTATGTCAACACCCGGAAGATCATCCACGAACTCTTTTACCGCCGCTTCGTCCGTGACATCGAGACGCTTCAGCGTAAGGCTGCCGCCTCCCGGGAAGACTTCTGTCTTCTCCTCAGTATTCCGTGATACCCCCGTGACATTGCAGCCGTTTTCTGCAAACATCCGGGCACATGCCTGCCCGATGCCTGAAGATGCACCGGTCACAAATACATTCTTTCCGTAATGATTCTGTCTTTTCATTTTAAGCTTTCCTTACTTCAGCCCTTCGATCCACGACTTCAGTTCTTCTTCCGAAACTCCTCCGTCGAATCTTTCTCCATCGAGCCATTTGCCGCTACCGGCTTTATCTGCGAGGTTTTTCGCACTCTTGCCGATGTCGCTGCTGCCCGATGTGCAGAACGGTATCATGGTGATGCCGTCAAAGTCATGGCTCTCCACAAATGTATCCATTATACGCGGCTCTTCGCCCCACCAGATAGGATAGCCGATGTAGATGGTCTTATAGCCTTCGAGCGATACCGGATCGCTTCCGATCTCAGGGCGAACGGAAGCGTCATTCTGCTCATGTGTCGTGCGGCTGTCCGGATCGTTCCAGTCGAGATCCGCATCAGTATATTCCTTAGCCGCCTTGATCTCGTATGTATCCGCGCCTGTTATGGACGCTATCTTCTCCGCTACTCCTTTTGTGATGCCAGTTGCCGAGAAGTACACAACAAGCGTATCGCCACTGCCTGCACCAGATGCTGCATCCTGCTCCGTCTGGACATCTTCAGATGCATCAACCTTCTCCGAAGAGTCATTATTTCCTCCGCATCCGGTCAGTACCAGAACAGACATGATCAGCATCAGCGCAGTTATGATCCTTATGTACTTTCTCATAAGTCTCCTCCTCTTTTAGTCATTCCAGACTTCCTTTGCTAGACGGAACACCGCCCAGCCCTTAGGCCAGCCGACATACATCGTTGCATGTGTGATGATAGCAGCGATCTCGTCTTTGGTAACGCCGTGCGCCTTCGCGTTCTGCAGGTGATATGTCAGGGATGAATCCGTGATCCCGGATGCCATCAGCGAAACGACGGTGATGATGCACTTTGTCTTCACATCGATCGCTTCCTCGTTCCATACTTCGCCGAAGAGAACGTCGTCATTGAGATGCGCAAACATAGGGGCGAACTCTCCCAGCTGATCTCTTCCTGCTGTCTGTACGATTTTCTCACTCATTTTTTATCTCCTCTCTTGCCTACTTTCTGATGAAGGTCTGATCCCTGTCAGGCACTCCCTCTTCATCTGAAACATATCTTTCCACGCTCATATGCAGATCATATTTCTCACGCAGCTCAGCCAGTTCACTCATCATTGCAGAAGCGTGATGTCTGTCGAGCGACTCCTGATCCTTCCAGCTGTCGATGAGCAGCACAGTCTCAGGATCCTTGAGAGGAATGAAGTATTCGTATCTTTCGTTTCCCTCCTCTGCTCTGATGGCATCTGCGATCCCGCGCGCTTCCATTTCATCTGCAAAGGCTCTCGCACTTCCGTTGCTGCCCTTGTAATAAAGATTCACCGTTATGCTCATGTCTTTACCTCTGCTTACTGTGCATTCTCCAGCATTATTTTGATCGCTGCCTCATCCGGACGGTTGATCTGGACGCCCTTGGCCCATTTCACATCGCCGCTTACATTCTTGTGCAGGGCAGTGTCGCTTCTGCCGACACCGCTGCCGCCGGAAGTGCAGAACGGGATGATCGTCTTTCCGGAGAAGTCATAACTCTCGAGGAAGGTCTCGACTATGCGAGGCGCAACGCCCCACCAGATCGGGAAGCCGATGATCACCGTGTCATACGAATCCATGTTTTCCACGCTGCCTGCGATCTCAGGTCTTGAGGAAGGATCGTTCATCTCAACGCTGCTGCGGCTTGTTTTGTTCATGTAGTTGAGGTCAGCGCTAGTGTACTTCTCCTTCGGAACGATCTCGTAAAAATCTCCTCCGCTTACCCTTGCGATCTCCTCGCCGACGCGCTTTGTCACTCCGCTTGCCGAGAATACTGCTACCAATGTCTTGCTCATTTATTTCATCTCCTTCTTCAATTCTTCAAAAGCCTTATCAGGCAGTTATAAGTTATTTCATATATCGACTGATATTTATAATCGATCTCCGCTTCCTTCATGGCATCCTTCTGCTTGGCCGTCACCTCAGCATAGGGATAGATGCCGAACATGAACGGGAAGAACACATACATTATCTGTTCGATTTCAGCATCACTCATGCCGGAAACGTGTTTCCGAAGAATCTCCCTAAACATCATCAGCGACTTTCCGTAAGCCCTCTTGAATGAAGCGAGAAGCTCTTCGCGACTGTTCTCCTCCATGTCATAGTTGTTCATCGAGAGGAGCCTGAGAAGCTGCGTTCTTCTCTCAAGTGACTTTGCGATCTGTCCTGCAAGTTCCGTGCGGGAGAACGCCTTATCGCTGCTGAGTATCTTCTCAAGGTCTTCGTTCCATCTGTCATACTCTCTTTCGAACAGCGCAAGGAAGATCTCCTCTTTGGTCTGGAAGTAGTTATATATCGTCGGCCTCGAGAAAGATGTGACACCGCTGATCTCCTTGAGCGTGATGTCTTTGAAGCTCATCGTCTGATAGAGCTGCTCACACGCAGCGACGATCTCATCTCTTCTCTGTGCGACTGTCTCCGGTGTTCCCTTGAACATGATTATCCCCTTTCACGTAGTTGACACCGTGTCAACATCTGAATGATAACACCCGATTGACACCATGTCAACTATTTTTTCTGAACCTTTGACATATAAAAACACAGCCGTTAGCGGCTGTGCCTTCAGATGTTTAACGCAATTGATACAGTACCGTCTCCCGGCATGTCAGAAGAGTTCCTCGTAATATCTTTTGTCCTCATCCTTGAACACATTGAACACCGCCCTGTCCAGGCTGCCCGGATCCCCGGCCATCCACTCAGTCACAGTCTGCACTGCGATCGCGGCGGCACGTTTATTCGGAAAGCGGAATACCCCGGTGGAAATGCAACAGAATGCAACGCTCCTGAGCCCGTTATCTTTGCACATGTTCAAGATATTTCTGTAGCAGTCTGCCAGATCCTGTTCAAGCTGCGGCGTCAGTCCGTACTGAACGACCGGTCCGACTATATGTATGACTTTTTTTGCCGGAAGATTATATGCATCTGTCAGCATAGGGACCGCTGTCGGCTGTTCATATCCCTCGCCGAACTGAAGTCTCAGAGAATTCATGCGTCTGGCACAGTCTTCGCGGAGCTGTACTCCTGCATACGTATGGATGCAGTTATCTATGCATGTGTGCATCGGTATGAAGCACCCGAGCATCTGGGAATTCGCCGCGTTTACTATGGCGTCCGCTGCGATGCGGGTTATATCTCCCTGCCAGATGGATATATTGTCAGCGAGCGGATGTGTGCTTCCAAGGCTCTCCCTGACTGTCGGCATTTCTGAGATATTGACTATTCCCTTTTCAAGCGCACGGCCCTTCAGATAGCTGTCCTGAACTGCCAGAACAGCTGCAGACGCAGGCTTTGGCATCCTCACATTCATAAGTGATCTGAGAAGGCGCTGCTTGCCTTCGGTATCTTCCGGTATCTTTACCCTTTTGTACTCAGGTGACTCAGCCTTGAAGCTCTCTACAAGATAGTCAAGCCTTTGCTTCTGATCCATATTCTTTTCCATCGCAGGTCCCCCCTTTATATGTGAGATCCATGTCCCGATATTACTTCTCACGCATGTCGTATCCGGTGTCCTCATCTATCATCTGGAGCATGATGTCAGCGAAGCGCTCGTCGAACTGCGTGCCGCGGCCGCCCTCTATCTGTGCGCGGACCCTAGACTGCTCCATCGCGCCGCGGTAACTTCTGTTGCTTGTCATCGCGTCGTATGCATCGGCCACGGCTATGATGCGCGCCTGTTCAGGGATCTCTGTGCCCCCGATCCCGTCAGGGTATCCCCTGCCGTCCCAGCGCTCATGGTGCCATCTCGCGCCTGTCACAAGTTCAGGTCTCTCCTTGATATTTCCGAGTATCTTAGCCCCCATCACAGGATGGTTCTTCATCGCCGCAAACTCCTCGTCAGTAAGTTTGCCCGGCTTGTTGATCACGGCATCCGGAACTCCTATCTTTCCTACATCGTGGAGCAGACCCATCATGTATATCTCATTCTGTTCCTTTTCGCTGTATCCGCAGCGCCTTGCTATCTCTCTGGAGTAATTTGCCACGCGTCCCGAATGGCCGTTGGTATAGGTATCCTTGGCATCTATCGCATCGGCAAGCGTCTGCACCACATGCAGCGACAGTCCTTCATTTTCTCTAGTTTTCTTTTCGACCTCATCCTCGAGATTGTTCTTCAGCTGCAGCAGCTCATCTGTTGCCTGCTCCAGATCGTAAGTCACAGATCTCATGAAGGACATCAGCCTCAGATCGAGAGGTATCACCGTGTTTCCGTCTATATCCCCCTCCTCGAACGGCCACTTGAGAGGGGATCTCGCTCCCGTCATATCGCTTCCTTCGCGGAATCCGACCGCGACAAGAGCGCTGTGGACCTCCCCGCCTGCTCCCTTTGATCTGAAGATCTCCGAATTGCCGTGCATGAACGCGGCTTCCGGAACAAGATTCCTGAAGCAGTCGGTCTCGATATGTTCGACATCCCTCAGGAAAATAAGGCGGTTCATGCATATCACCATAAGCATGGCCTGAGGTGCAAAGCTCATGAAGCCGTCAGCATCTTCTCTGATCAGTTCGAGTATATGCTGAGGCAGCCCGTACGTGAACCGTATCTCTTCACCTTCGTGCATCGCGATCGCAAAATGAAGGCTTCCGTCGTCAGTCCACGAAAACGGTATCCTCGCCATCTTGCGTTCTTCTGCACCTTCTCCGCATTCTGTGCGCGTGACGGAAAGCGGGAATTCGCAGATGTTCTCTGTCACCATGTCGATACTTCTCCATGGTATGCCGAGGTATTTCTGATATATGTCAGCAGCAGGCATTCCGTCTATCTCAGTGACAGTATACGGGTCTCTCATGCCTGTGATGGTCATCGTGCGGCCGACTTCGGTCCAGCCGAAATTGTACGACGCTTTTACGTGAAGATCCTTTCCGTAAAAGATCACTGCGACGAGAGAGCTTTCATGCGCTCCGTCACAGTCGATCACGAATGATCTCGCTCCGTCCTCGAGGATCAGAGAATCAAGGCCGGCCGTCGCGCCGAACACCGGGATGTCTTCCCGCCCGCTCTCCGCTTCCGTCAGCAGCTTTTCGATGTCAATCGGCATACCTGAGATCAGTGTCATCAGACACCTTGGATCATCGTGCCGTCCGATCAGCTGCCCAAGACTTTTTCCCGCCTCCTCTTCACAGGCTCCGCCCAGTTCAAAGCGTTCTATCTCAAACGCCCTGTTATCGAAGAACATGAAGCTCAGTATGCAGTGGTTCGGTACAGGTCCGTCCAGCAGCATCAGATCGTCGAAATGCGTAGCGCCCGCGATCTGCACCTTTGGCAGTCTTTTCATCATCATCGTAGTCTTGCTTTCGATGACATCCCTGTCCCATCCCTGTTCGAGCATGACTGCAAGGATCTGTGCAGAAGCATCGTATTCAGTCATTGCAGCGACTTCATCAAGCACGGCAGACAGTTTAGCTTCAGTATATTCTGTTATGTGGTATGTTTTCTGGATCATCCCTGTCACCTGCTTTCTGTTAACACTCCTGCAAGCCTGTTCTGTAAAGCTCGATCACATTGATCACGGGCTCCTCTCTCAGTTCATCAAAGTGTGATTCCGGAATGTATATCTCAAATTTATAGTACTTCTTTTCCATGTTTACGTCATTTACGTCCTCGCCCGGTACGGCACTGACTTTCAGTCCGTGATCCGGCCGCCTGATCAAAAGCTTTATCATTCAGAATTAGTATCAGTCCTTGCTTTTTATTCCTATGATGTTAAAATTTTATTGAGGGTGTTTATCCCTGTCAACCAAATACAGAGGAGAGGTCAAAAAATGAGAAAACAGCTTGATATCACGGAAGGCATTTTCCCTATGCCTGTGCTTATGGTCGCAACATACAACGAGGACGGCAGTGTTAACGTAATGAACGCTGCGTGGGGAACGATGCAGGAAAGAGGACACGTTGCACTCAATCTGACGGAGTCTCACAAAACGGTGCAGAACATCAAAGAGAAAGGCGCATTCACGGTAAGCATAGCGGATGCGGACCACCTGGTCGAAGCCGACTATTTCGGCGTTGAATCCGGCAACAGAGTGCCTGATAAATTCGCGCGAAGCGGCCTCACCGCCTGCAAAGCATCGAAGGTAGATGCTCCGGTGATCAACGAATTCCCCCTCTGCCTTGAGTGCGAGTTCATTGAATATCAGGATAACGAATACGGATGCGGTGTGATCGGCAAAGTCGTAAATGTCACTGCCGACGAAAATGTTCTGGTCAACGGAAAACCTGATATGTCACTTGTCAACGCAATAGCATTTGATCCATATACACACGGCTACTACAAAGTGTCCGATCGTGTCGGCGACGCTTTCAAAGACGGGTTGAAGCTGAAGAGGTAACACTTGTGTTACCTCACCAGTTCTCGTATCTTTTTTGTTCATCGATATCTCTTATCGCCTGCATTTCTTCGTCAGACAATCCAAAGCCGAAGATGTCATAGTTTTCTGCAATATGCTCTGCATTGGATGAGCCCGGGATCGCTATATAACCGTCCTGTATCTGCCACCTGAGGATCACCTGCGCGGATGTTACATTATGGTCGTCGGCTATTTCAGATATCGTCTCATTATCAAAGCTTTCCGAAGTATGCCCTCTGCCTCCGAACGGATACCATGATTCGATCACGATCCCGTATTTCCGGACATAATCCTGCAGCTCGCGGTTCTGATAATATATGTGATTCTCATTCTGTATCACGGCAGGAGTGATATTCGCAAAGGAAAGGACCTTGTCTACCTGTTCCCGTGTGTAGTAGTTGGATATGCCGATGGAATGAAGTCTTCCATCGCTTACCGCGTCCTCCATGGCTTTGTAGACCCCCTCATCATCTGCACCGGGCTGATGGATCAGCATAAGATCAATGTAATCTACATTAAGGTCTTTAAGCGCATCATTTATGATCCCCTTTGCGCTTTCATGATCTCCGCCATAGATTTTGCTTGTGATAAAAACTTCTTCTCTTGTCACGATCCCTTCATCGATCGCTCTTTGAAGGCCCCGCCCAACGCCCACTTCATTTCCATAGTATCTGGCTGTATCTATCAGCCTCATGCCGACTTTCAATGCCTGATATACGGACTCCTCTGCTTCCTCATCGGAAAGCGTCCATGTGCCTAAACCAATGATGGGCATTTCATACCCGCTGTTCAGCTTCACAGTTTTCTTTTCAAAGTCAAACATTTCTGCTTCTTTTGTTCCATCCTGCTTCTGTGTATCCGGGCTTTGCTGTCCGGCTTCTTTTACTCCGCATCCGGTCAGGAAAAGGACCAGCAGCAGGACAACTCCCCTTATTGCGATTCTTTTCATTGCTGATTTTCCCATCCGTTCCCTTCTGAAGTGATCGTCAGAACTGCGTTATTGCCTCCAAGCATATTTCTCAGTTCGTCCACGCTTTTGCCCTCTATATGACCAAGCCTGGTGTATGCCCAGGTATTCGTCCCGAAGAACACCACTATGCTGCTGCCGGAGTATAATGCGATATCTCCGGGTTCTGTCGTTGTATCGACATCATCGTTCGGAAGATCAGTACCCAGACTGCCCACCTGCTCGAATCCGCCGTACAGGGATGTATCGACAGTGACCGGTCCTTCTGACGCAAGATCCGCCAGGGCTCTTACCGCATCATTGTCTTCCCATTTCACATCGACTTCTTCATCATTGATCTTCAGTCTCATCCCGGCCGCTCCTCTCTCCTCTTCATTATCAGTATTTTCAGTCTGCAGTGTATCTTCAGACGCAGCTGCCTTCTGTGTCTCTTTCTTATCAGCACACGCGGCCGAAAACAAGCTCAATGTCATTATCAGCATTATGATAAATATCTTCTTCATAGCCCGTTTGCCCTTCATTACAGTCCTTTTGCCATGGCTCTTATCTCATCGAGCACTTCGTCCTTCATTTCACCTGCACACGAGAAGAATCCCTTATCTTCAAGTCCGAGATATCCGAGGAAGTCCCCGTCGAATGAGAACCTCGCGCCGGTGTACTGATCCTTGTCCCCCGATGCCAGGAACATCGAGATGTACTTCAGGCTCTCAGGAGCCTTCGGGTACAGCGCCGAGTAGAATCTGTCGATCACGCATTTGAGCTGCCCGCTGATGCCGTGATAGTAGATCGGCGAAGCCAGGACGATCATCTCTGTGTCCTTCAGCTCACTGTATATCTTTTGCATGTCATCCTTCTGCGCACATGCTCCTGCGCCTTTTCCGTGACAGTATTCACAGGCCAGACAGCCCCTGATATTCATTCCGGCTGCCCTGAACTCCCTGACATCGTGGCCTGCAGCCTCAGCCGCCTCTTTGAAGGCGGCAGTCATTTTTGAGGTATTGCCCTGCGGGCGCGGGCTTCCGTTAAGCACTAATACTTTCATGCGGTGCTCCTGTTACAGATATCTCTCGAAGAAAGCCTGCAGTTTGTCGAACGGGATAGCTCCGTTCTCACCGCCATCGTAAAGATCGGTGTGGGATGCTCCCTCGATAACGAGCAGTTCCTTGTTGTCTGCATACTTGCTGCCACTCACCATGTTATCATAAGCATCCCTGCCGAAATAGAATGAATGAGCCTTGTCTCCGTGCATGACCATCACCGCACTTCTGATCTCGTTTGAGTACTTCAGGATAGGCTGGTTCATGAATGACTCGCATCCGATCACGTTCCAGCCGCTGTTCGAGTTGAGCGATCTTTCATGATAACCTCTGTCAGTCTTATAGTAGCTGTGATAATCCTTTACGAAATAAGGAGCATCCTCCGGAAGCGGATCGATGACTCCGCCTGCGCGTGCATACTCTCCCGCCCTGAGATCCGCCAGTCTCTGCGCGCACATCGCGGCTCTTTTCTCATAGCGCTGCTCTTCACTGTCCTCGGAATCAAAGTAGCCGTTTGCGTTGACTCTCGTCATGTCATACATAGTTGAAGCGACAGTCGCCTTTATCCTTGTATCCAGAGCTGCTGTGTTTATTGCCATGCCGCCCCATCCGCAGATGCCGATGATGCCGATACGCTCAGCGTCAGCTTTGTCATTGAGTGACAGAAAATCCACAGCTGCCATGAAGTCCTCTGTATTGATGTCAGGCGATGCCATGTACCTCGGTAGACCGCCGCTCTCGCCGGTAAAGGACGGATCGAACGCTATAGTGAGGAATCCTCTCTCAGCCATCGTCTGCGCATAGAGTCCGGAACACTGCTCCTTGACTGCGCCGAACGGTCCGCTTACCGCGATCGCCGGGAGCCTGCCCTCTGTCTCCTTAGGCATATACATGTCCGCGGCAAGAGTGATGCCGTAACGATTGACAAATGTGACCTTGCTGTGATCCACCTTCCCGCTTTTCGCGAAAGTCTTGTCCCAGTCCTGTACAAGCGTGAGTTCTTCTTTCTTTATCATTTCAGTTCTCCTTTCAGTGACCCTTTATTGATCAAAGTCCGTTTTCTGCTGCTCTGATCAGCTGATCCATGCAGTCCACTCTGCGCTGGCTCCTGTGCAGTTCCTCCATCAGGTCGCACCTGCACCTGCGAAGGCATCTGACGATATCATCGTCAAGGCCCGCCTCATGCAAGCTGCGCACCCTCTCGATATCCGAATCCGGACAGCCCGCATCTCCCATACTGATCAGCAGTTTTTCTATGTCTGTGTTCTTCATGGCTATATCTTAGCCGTTTGCTTTGTTATTCGCTAATGGTTATAATGAATATCGTGATATTCGAATTATGCATATCTTAGCAAGGAGCATCATATATGGATATTCGCAGTCTCAGATACTTTCTCGCGGTCGCAAGAGAAGAAAACATGACAAGGGCGGCAGAGCTGCTGCATGTGACCCAGCCCACCCTTTCCAAGACTCTCAAGTCCCTGGAGGGTGAACTCGGCAAGAAGCTGTTCATCCGCAGAAGTTTCAGCATCCAGCTGACTGAAGAAGGAATTCTTCTGCGTGACAGAGCTGAGGACCTTGTGGCAATGGCCGACAAGATAGAGCAGGAATTCATGTCGCTCGATGACATCACCGGAGGAGATCTGTACTTCGGACTTGCGGAATCCTATCAGATCAGATACCTCGCAAGGGAGATCGGCAGGTTCAAGGCTGCATATCCGGGACTGAACTACCACATCACCAGCGGGGACACCGAGCAGGTCACGGAGAAGCTCGACAAGGGGCTGCTCGATTTCGCCGTGATAACCAGCGAGATCCCGGACGCCCGCAAATATAATTACATCACCTTCCCTCATACAGATATCTGGGGAGCTGTAATGGCCGACTCACATCCGCTGGCAAAGAAAAAGGCCATCACAGCTGATGACCTTACCGGTGTGCCGTTATTCTCCTCGGAGCAGAGCTGGGATCGTGAGATCAGTGAGTGGGCGGGAGATCATTTCAGGGATCTCCGTCTTGAGGGATCATTCCGCCTTTCATACAACGGCTCAATGTTTGCACTCGAAGGACTTGGGGTACTCCTGACATTCGAGCATCTTGTCGACTGTTCTGAAGGAAGCGGCCTGGTTTTCAGGCCACTTGATCCGGTCAAGGAATCCAGTTTCTATCTTATATGGGGCAGGTATCAGGTGCTAACCCCTATCGCCGAAAGATTCCTGACACAGGTGACCCGGTCTTTCTCGAAGCAATAAAAACGTGTGCAGGTTATGCACACGTCCGGTTCCTACCATGCTCTCCAGCCGCAGGTTCTGCAGATCTCGTTGTCCGGATCCCAGCTTCCTACTTCTTCGACCCTGCATGTGCGGTCAGGCATCTGCCTTCGCTGGTTATACAATTATAGCAGAGTTGAAGAGACATTGCTCTTTTTCATGATCTCACTGCGGTGTCTCCGGTACTGCCGGATCTCTCCTGTCTCAGCAGCAGGAATAACCTCAGCACAAAGAACACTATGACGCAGACAGGCAGCCACGCCAGACTGTATTCTGCCAGAGGAAGCGAATAATATGCTTTACTCAATACATTCCAGCCAAGTCCGAACATCTCGCTGTACCTGACAGCAAGCTGCATAACGCTGATCAGGAATGCGCTTATCACCGCCCACTTTCCAGCTTTGAGGTTTGCCGGTGCATCGGTCTTTCTGCACAGACAGTAGTACATAGCTATCACGATAGCTGCAGGATAGCATGCATCCAGCACAGGTCCGATTATCTTGACGATCGTATCCAGATCTGCAAAAGATACCACACACGACATCACGCATGATGCAATGCAGAAGTTTCTGTATGTAAATACCCTTTCATTCTTTTCACGCAGTATCTCTTCCCATATCTCTGAAGTCGATGAGACCGCTCCGACTGCAGTAGTAAGCGCCGCGGCGATCAGCGCTATATTGAACAGTATGCCGCCTGCGTTTCCCCACAGCTGCAGGACCATCTCCGTGTACAGTGCTGAAAGTGTAAGATCGATAGTCCCGCCCGTGTTTGCGCCGGCTATCATGTGACCGAGTATCGTGATCATCAGCAGCCCGAGTCCAATTATGCCTATCTTTATGAGATTTCGGTTGACAGCCTTTTCCGCTATGCCGGCATTCCTTATTCCCTGTACAACGATAATGCCAAAAAGCAGGGCGCACTGGAGATCTGCAGTCGCATAACCCTGAAGGAATCCATACACTACAGGATTCTGTTTGAAAGACGGCGCTGTCCATTCGGCGGATATCGGAGAAACGATGCTCTTTATGATCACTGCCGCGACAACTACGACAAGTACCGGGAAAAGTATATTGCCTATTTTGTCTATTACTTTTCCCGGGCTTGCCACGAACCAGTATGTGATCAGATAGAACAGGACCGCAAAGATGACTGCAGGCAGATCGCTGCCGGTCTTAAGCCCTGTGATCTGGACTATGGCAGCCCATGCAGCAGCGCTCATGCGCGGCACCATATACAGCGGTCCTATGACGATTATTGTCAGCGCCGCAAAGAAAGTTCCGAAGTTTCCCGCAAGCTTCTGCGTGAGAGAAAGGAACGTACCGTTTCCTTTCACCAGCGCCAGATACCCGAAATACGGAAGTATGACTCCGGAAAGGACCACGCCGATGAACATCGGCCACAGAGCTGTACCTGCGTCTTTGCCCCACTGAACAGGAAAGAGCATGCAGGCCGCTCCGAAGTGCATCGAAAACAGCGCGCCGCCCATTACCATCAATTCTTTTTTACTCAGATCCTTTTTCATCACCATTCACCTCACTGATCGCATTTGCGTACTTCATCCCGGATACCCTGTGAGAAAGGCGGCGGCAGTTCTGCTGCCGCCGCCCTTCCCTTGGTTGGTGAATACCTGGATCTGCTATTTGCGTTCTGTCGGTACATGTTCGGTGACCTTTACCATGATGAATGTCATGAGCGCTGTGTAAGCCATTGTGATGAGAATATCCATTTTGTACCTCCTTATCTTGTTTTATCTCCAAGACCTCTGCGGTCCTTCTTTCTGATTACAATATAGTCTTTTCATATGGATAAGTAAAATGAATGATTATTATATTTTACATAACATCGCCTTATGTTAATATTAGATTGGATACGCAGCAAGATCATCATTCATAAATAACCGGAGGTCATGCATGAACACCCAGAAGATCAGGGCTTTTCTTACAGCTATAGAACTCGGCAGTCTCACAGCTGCCGGAGATGAACTGGGCTATACCCAGCCGGCCATGACGCAGATGATGCGCTCGCTGGAAAGCGAGACAGGTTTCCCTCTCCTGATAAAGTCGCGCCATGGTGTAGAGCCTACCATGGAAGCAGGCTTATTGATACCGACCATGCGGCAGATACTCAGCGATGAGGAAAAGCTCGGCCAGGAGGTCAATGAGATACTCGGGATACGTAAGGGTACTGTACGGATAGGCACTTTCGCCAGCACATCTATCTACTGGCTCCCGAGAGTGCTGGAGTATTACCAGAACAATTATCCGGAAATAGTTTTCGACATCACGGAGTGCAGTCAAAGCCAGATGGTCGAGGGCATCTCTGCCGGGACCATGGACCTTGCCCTGATGAGCAGTCTGGGAACAGAAGAGATAGATTTCATTCCTGTTTCCGAAGAACCTATGTATGCTGTATTCTCTGACAAATATGAGCTCGCGCGCTATGACCGCGTTCCGATCAGGGAGCTCAACGATTATCCTCTTATAATAGAGTCGTTCGATCAGGATACCTATGCCGTGTTTGAAAAGGCCGGCATCACACCTGTTGCAAAGCACTACTCAAAAGACTGCATTGCAATACTTTCCATGGTGCAGCATGGTGTCGGAGTTTCCGTTCTGCCTGAGCTCATACTGAAACAGTTTCCGGGAGACTATGAATACCGCCTGCTGGACCCGCAGGTCAACAGAACTCTCGGGATCGGTATAAGGTCAATAAAAGAAGCGGGCCCGCTCGCCCGCTCCGTGATCAGCTTCATCAGAGAAAACATTGGACAGCTTTCATCTCAGGACTGACTTTTATCGGAGTCCTCTATGCTTCGATCAGGTCTGTCATATTATACAGACTGATGCCTATCGTCGACAGATTATGCATCGTTGCTGAAGCTGCAGGTGCTATGATCCCGAATGCTCCGAGCAGTATCAGCATCGAGTTCAATGATATGATCACCCGGTAATCGGCGTCTATCCTGCGCATCAGTGCTTTGGAGATATCTCTCAGCACCAGCAGTTCTCCGAGATCCTCTGCCTCTATCGTTATATCCGCGATTTCCCTTGCGATGGCGGCTCCGGTATTGACAGCCACGCCCGCATCAGCCTCTGAAAGCGCCGGCGAATCATTTATCCCAATGTATTTTAAATCACTTCATATTTGAAGTCAACAGCGCTAATCGTTCTTTTCCGAATTCATGTACTGTCATCCCGCTTTATTTTTTTAATTTGCTCGCAGTCTGTCACCTTGTAGCCGGTGCCTTTGAGGGCTTTTGCGAAATCCTCTTCGCTTTTCTCTGTCTTTGAAAGGACCTCTGCTCTCTTTCGTCCCAGATTCACACTGGCCCATGTGTCGCCTGCCGCATTGATGGCGTTCTCTACATTCGCCGCACAGTTGCTGCACTTCATGCCGTCCACCGATACATAATACTTGTATGGATAGTGCGATTCATCCGTATCCGCTACCGGCTTTGGCAGCACTGCCTCCGGGCCGCCGCAGCAGCTTGATCCGGACTTTCCCCTCGCCTTCTGCACTGTCGCATATACAGCATATGCGATCAGCAGTATTCCTGTTACGATTATCAGGTTTGCAGTCATTATTCTCATTTCTCCCTTCTTCTGCTTATCCTAGCGCTACATCAAGCGCCATCATGACTGTGAATCCTACCGCGAAAAGCAGCACCCCTATGTGCGAGTGTTCTCCTTCCGCCATTTCGGGGATCAGTTCCTCCACTACAACATATATCATTGCGCCTGCTGCAAAACTCAGCAGATACGGCATGGCAGGAACTATCACTGCTGCTGCCAGTATCGTCAGCAAACCCGCGAGCGGCTCGACAGCTCCTGAAAGCACTCCGTCCATGAATGCTCTGCCTTTGCTTTTTCCCGCTGCGTATAAAGGCATGGATATGATCGCGCCTTCAGGAAAGTTCTGTATGGCAATCCCCAGCGACAGCGCCAGAGCGCCTCCTGCTGTTATATCTGCAGAACCGGAAATATATCCTGCATATACGACTCCGACCGCCATACCTTCAGGTATATTGTGCAGCACTACAGCAAGGACCATCATGGTAGTTCTTGCCAGATGACTTCCCGGTCCTTCTGCCTCTTCTGCATTGAGGTGCAGGTGCGGAATAGTGTTATCCAATATGAGCAGGAACAGGATCCCGAGCCAGAAACCGATAAAAGCAGGCAGGAATGCCAGTCTGCCCATGTCAGCCGACTGCTCCATCGCAGGGATGATAAGGCTCCACACGGATGCAGCGACCATCACTCCTCCGGCAAACCCCGAGAGTGCTTTCTGCAGCCGTATGTCAAGGCCTTTTTTCATGAAGAAGACACAGGCGCTTCCCGCTGCGGTCCCGGCAAAAGGGATCAATAAACCCGCTATGATCTCATTAGTAAACATGGTTCCGCTTTCCTGTCTGACCCATATGGCTTTAGTTAGTTAATTCTAACTTGACTTAATATTATATTTCTTCCACAATAAAATCAAGAATGCGGATCAAAGAATATAGCTATAAAAAACTGGATATAAAAAACGGCTGTCTGTATCAGCAGCCGCTTCTCATCTTCATGTGTCATATGTACCTGCGAAATTACTGCTTCATCCGCTTCTCAAATCTGAACATCCCGTCCATGCTGTCCTGCATGCATTCGCCCGTTTCCTCATGTTCGCTGGGATCTTTATGAAACCTGTTATAGTATTCAACTATACGGAACCCGCAGCGGTTCACTTGAACGCTCCCTCCACTTACGCTGATGCTTAGAAGTGGGGGATTCCTGCTTCTCAGAGAACTGCGCCCTGTCCGAAGACTCGGCGTCTTACACTCTACTACAATGTATTTGTGGTTAATACTCCTAACATCCAGTTGGGATGTTATCCATCTCGTTGCTTAAGCTGTTAGAATGAGAAGGCAATCGGTCTGACTATACACTCTCTGGATTCTTACGTCCGTTG
>JAFWGQ010000072.1 GCA_017512365.1 Mogibacterium sp. | reverse complement strand
GATCGGCATCGGATGGTCAGCAAGGTTATGGAGATATGAGCTGTCCTGTGGCATGGTATCAAGTAAGTTTGTCTGTTCTATTTTAATTGAACGCATCGAGCAGTCCGAACCAGAATTCCGCAAACAATGAGAGCAGCGCATACCTCGGACGAGACCATAGTCTGCGCTGGAATGCAGAGCTGTGTCCGTCCGTATGACCGCTCTCTATCCAAGGTATCGCATGACATATCTCATGCCATAGGACACCCTTGATAAGCACTTCGGTTCTGGCGACCTTGCCAGCTATCCTTATGGTAGCGTAGCGCAGACCGTCCTCTGTGTAGAACTCGCATACTCCCAGCAACTTGCCGTTATCCAGAAAGTAATGAGACAGTTTGATTGCATCTGGATCGGTGTACGGTTGAGCCAGCTCCTGTATCGTCATTGTCATATCCATGTAGTTCATGCTATCACACCGCATTGTATATCACGTTCAGTATCTTGAACATGACGTTGGGATTCTTGAACCTCATGAGGTTCGCATCCATCGTCTCTTTCATGTGCTTGATGAGGAATGCCTGTAGCATCTGCACACCCTCGGTGCATTCGGTCACGTTGGGAGTGTAGACCACTATGTTGTTGGGCAGCTCCCCATTCCATAGGTCATAGTAGCGCAGTCCGTCTTTCTCCCATTCGCGATAGTATTTGCCGTCTATGAGGTATATGAAAGGAGCTGGACGAGAGCCTTTCGGGATGGGAGATACCAACCCTATCAGCGGATCGGAATTTTCGTCCTCATATTGTGGCATCTTGCCAGCCCTCATGAGTTTCGAGAAGTCCGACTCGTCCTTGATTGCTTTCCTGTAACCTCTTGCCAGCTCTATGCAGATAGCCTTGTCATCGAACAGTGTTATGTCATACTTCGGATTGTTGTAGACCTCGAACAGTGCGAAATAAGGATTACCAGCCGATACGAAGTTGGAGCAGACGATTATCTTGCATCTGCCACGGCTCATGGAGTTGGCTAAGGACAGGAGACCCTGTGCGCACATCTTCGGATAACGTCTGTCCTCGGGGATCATCTCATCGAACACCATCAGCATGACCCTCGGATGACCGCCACCGCGCTTGTTGGAGAACGTGGAGATGCTGGCGAACTTGATTATCTGGTCGGCATCCTTGTCATCGCTCTCATAGACTCCGTCCGGTCTCGGTTGCCATTCCTCTGGACACCAGCCGAAGTATTTGGCATCGTTGAGGAATGCATCGTAGTTGCCGTCCTCTGACAGTTCCACTTTCTTGTTGCGTATCCAGACGGTCTGGCAACCATGGAGCTGGTAGAGACGTATCGCCACCTGTAGCCAGTAGTCGGTCTTTCCCATTCCTCTGCCACCGATGACGAACTTCAATATAGACCGATTCCAGAACCGAGACAGTTTCAAAGCGTTGTACCATCCGTCGTTGTCTCCCAGCTCTTGGATGATGTCATAGACCTAATCGCTCATCTTCTCAGTCTCCATTGCAGATTGTCATTCAGCTTGTGCTGACGTTTCTCGAGTATGACACCGCCCACTACTTTCTTTGGAATCAGCTTCATCGTATCGACATCATCTGGGTTGAGGTTGTGCTGAATATAGAGCTGACGTAGCCATTTAGACTTGATGCGATAATGCTCGTTGCCGAGTATGTATCCGTCATGGAGTATGATGCTCGGATCGTCCAATATCTCTATCTGCATCCCATAAGGCACTCCGTCCTTGTCCTTGGGCTGGGGAACTCCAGCCAGAGCCATGCCTATGAAGTCATCCGATGATTGCGGAGGATAATGTCTTGTTTCGACATATCTCTTGAATCCAGATTCCACGATGTACTGCGGTCTGCTCTCGATTCCCCATGTGCCGAGATGCTCCCCATGAGGGATGCTCTCGACAGGCTCTCCGTAGTGGATTACCGAGTCGGTGTCGCAGTGGATGACCGAGTTCGGCATTGCATCGAGACAGGCTCTCACGTTGTCGAGCAAGGTCTTCCTCGCCCATGCGGTGCAGAATGTCGCATACGGTATGTAGGCATCATGATCCTTGGACAGGGTGTACTCGGTGTTCCAATTCCACCAGCCGAGTTCCTCATCCCATACGAGGGTGGTGTCAGCGGTCTCTGGCGCGAGACCGGTTCTGCCGTAGAACGAGTTTATCATCCTCTTGGCATGGGTGTATTCGAGTCCGTTCTTCGGGCTGCTCTCCTTTATCCTCGTGAAATAGTCGATGTACGGCTGGAGCAGACCTGTCCTGTCATTGAAGCACAGGAACGTGGGCTTGTACCATTCATCGTACTCCACATCGTACCAGTCCTCCAAGAGGTCGAGGTCGATGGAGGTCAGCGACAGCTCATGCCATTCTGCGGTGTCCTCGACAATAGTTCCATGCTCCCAGCCCTCGATGACGTTGTCCACTCCGTTCTTGAACTGATACCAGCCGTTGCCCTTGTACTCTTCTTTCAAGTGCAGTTTTATCCTCACTTCGGCTATGTAGAGTATGCCATCCGCTGGGAACTCATGAGTTATCGTGGGCAGTCCGATGGGCAGTGGTCTCCACATCATGACGGCTCCATAGGAGTTATGGATGTCCTCATGCACTATAGGACGCTCTGGAGTCGATTCGAGTATGCCGTGGTTGTGCTTAGGGCTGAGGTTGATGCCACCGAAGTATGCCTTGCGTATCCTCTGGTCGAGTGAGACCGGCAACCTTGGGAAGTAGGTATCCCATCTCCAGTTGTCCTTTTCGGAATGGTGCTTTCCGTCCGATGTGCCGATCATGTCCTTGGTAATCTTCCATGCATCGCCCGACAGGGTGCAACGGTCGAACCTCATGCCGTCATCGTTGCCCTTGTGGAGTCTCTGCATGGAGACTGCGACTATCTCCGCATCCCTCTTAATGTAATCCCAATCGGGAGACGTTGCGGAGTAGTCGATGTCCTCGCTCCAGCCTTGGTAGAATCCCCTCGGGGATTCCAGTTTCTCCAGTCCGATCATCTTTCCGAGCTGGCGCAGAGAACCTGGCATCTTCTTCATCGAGTCGCGGAACTCAACCATCCTCTCGGAGCTGAGCAGCCTTACCTTTATCGGAGAGCCTTTCCTCATGACTATCTTGGACTCCCAGCCCTCGGACTCCATCTCATGGATGATGGGCTTTATGAACTCCAAGTCGTACTTGAGATTGTGCGCGTACAGGACGATAGCCTGTCTCTCCCATGCCAGCGCAAGGATGGTGTTCTTGAGGTCGCGCAGTTCAGTGCCTATATACGGTTGCTTCCCATCATGGATGCACCATTGACACACCCATGCGGTCTCCCCATCGTTGTCAGTCTCGGTGTCGAAGCCCATGACGTTCTGCCATTTTATGGACGGCAACCTCATAGTATCACGTTGAATTTCTTTTCGTACTCGGAGACGAGGAAAGCCAGATCGCCCTCCTTGTCTCCGTATGTGCCGTCCTCGTTGTAAGTGAATGCCACATCGAATATCAGCTGATCACGGTCGTACATCATCTGGAGTTTCGACTCGTCCATTGCATTGAGTTTGCGGAACAGCTCCTCGTCCGTGATACCAGACTTCTTAGCCATCCCTATGATGCCGTTCTTGAGAGCCTTGCCGGTCTCCGTCCTCGGACGGTTTATCCAGTCGTTGAACCTGTCCTTGGGGATGGCTGCTCCCTGTCTCTGCCTTGCGGTGCGCTTCGCCAGAGCCTTGTTCTCCAGCGATATCCTCTGCTTTCCGCCCACATTGACCGAGGTCTTGCGCTCGGATTTTATCGGATTCCTTTTCTTATGGTAAGTCGTTCTTCCGAGAGCATCCGTGCTCTGCTCGTGTCTGCTGGTGTTGAGACCGGGCAGAATCTTACGTCTCGATGCCTTGATGGGTGCTATCTGCAATGCCATGTTCAATCATCCCTGTAATAGTATAACTTACGTTTGCCGTCTGGATTCTCCGTCCTCAGCCATCTGTGGGCGGTCAATGATTTCAGCTTATGGTATACGGCAGAACGGCAAGCCAATTTAGGCATCGTATTCCTCTGCCATTTATCATGATCCTCCGTATAAATCATGGTGCTTATCTCGAAGAGACCGAGACCGGGCGATGCCTTGACTATCTCGAGGATCCGTGACTCCATCTCATTCATCCCTCTCGCTCCATGCTCCGCAATGCATCGTCTGTGCTATGTCCAAGTTGACGAAGCGCATATTATCCTTGGCGCAGTCGACTCCGATGATTGAGCCGTCAGTGTCATAGATGATATTGCCGTAATAACAGTTCATGCAGTTCATCATTGTATCGCTTCCTCGTGATCGTTCGTATAATCTTCCCATTTGACAAGTCTTCCATCATAAGGGCATCTTTTAGGACGTTTGGAAGTATCTTCCTCTAATACTTCTAATATGCAAGGTGTCATAACATCGCACCAAGAACAGATATAATAACAAGGCATCATATCACTTCCTCGCACATCCTCAGAATCTCATCGCATAACTGCTGGGGGAGAGCTGAGCGAGCCGGTCCTCTCGGTAGCGACTGCAAGCCTGTCCTCCAGTTGTGGCGAGGAGCAGCCATGTGGCATGGGTCTCCGTTCTTGCAAGGAGGACGGAATGACGGAGAGGGATGGTTAGTCCAGATGTCAGTGGGCTTCATGATGGGCATACCGTACTGGCAGTAGGTCACTGTATATCTCGGCAGATTCCTCATGCAATGCATAGTCCTCATGCCAGCCCTTGGGTTCTCGATGAACCATATCTTGGGTCTGAGGACTTCGATTGCTTTGAGGGTCTGGCGGAGGAGAGCGTCGCCTATCTTGGCATCCTCGGACACCGCTTCGCATTCGCCGGTCTCTTTGTTCTTCTTACGGTGGTGTCCGATGCTCGCAACGGAGAACGTTGTGCATGGTGGCGATGCCCACAGGACATCGAATCTCCCATTGTCATCAGCGAACTGATTCCAGTCGATGTTGAGGATGTTCGCGCGGATCGTGGGATTGAACCTCTCATCGACCTCCACGGAGACGGCATCATGACCGGCTCTGCGGAAAGTCTCGGACATGACCTCAGTTCCCGAGAATAGCTCAAGCATCCTCATATCTTCAGCCCCTTGAGGTATGAGACGATGACCTCAGTCGATGGCAGTTCTCCCTCCTCGTCCTCCCAATCCGAGATGAATCTGAGAACCCTGTTAATGGTGTTGTTGTGGATTGCAACTACACTGTGTATCGGGATTATCTCTATATCGGGCGCAACATATTTGACGACTCTTTCCTGTCCGACTTTGTGGATGATATCATCTGCCATCAGTCATCCCTCCTATTGGCATCGGCTATCACGATTGCCTTGTCGCTCATGAAGTCGATGCGGTCGATGAACTCCCTCAGACCGAGGGCGAATATCTCATCGTAGAGTTCCTCTGCAAGTACGTTGCGCTCCTCCTCCGTGATGTCATCGAATGATGGATTGAGGGATTTCAGATACCATATCAGCTTTGCATTCTGCTCGTCAGTCAGTTCCATGTTATGCACCTTTAGAATGAACCGCCCTCTCGGGCGGAAATGGTTTCACTCGTCCTCGTCCGAGGTCTCCTCGCCCTCGATGATGACGTAGCGGACGAAAGGCTCGCCCTCGCTCGGCTCGACCGCTTCGAAGAATCCGTCCACCTTCTCGAGTCTTATGCGCTGGATGGACTTGTTCTTGGTCTTCGTCCATCCATCCAGCGAATCCTCGACATCTGGTATCAGACGGATCGGGATGGTCGCATTGATGTACTCGTCCGTCTGCTTCTTCTTTTTGTAGTCGTATCCTTTGGTGGATACGCTCGCCCAATAACGGAAGTAGTCTCCGTTCTTCTTTCTGAATAGATTGATGAACATTGTCATAACCTCGGATATGTCATCTATCAATCAGTATTAAAAAGGGTGTTAAGGAAGTAAAGGTAATACCTTAAATATGAACGATACCATCGTTAAATCGGCATCCTAACAGTCAGCCATGCACAGGGAAATCCCCTCGGTTGCAGAGGGAGCATCCTCGCTCGGATGCTCGGACAGGCTTTGCCTGTCCGTTATGTGTAGGCTGGGAGATTTGATAGCATGGCAGAATCGAACGAAGGACAGACCACTGAGACCGTCAAGACCGCTACGGACTTGGCGATGGAGAAGCTTAACGCAAGGCTCGATGCCTTGGAGTCGGAGAACAGGGAACTGCGCTCCGCCAACCAAGGTCTTTGGGCGCAGCTCCACCCGGTACAGGAGCAGCCTGTCATAGTCGAGACCCAGCCTGTATCCGATCCCGATGCGGATTACAAGATGCTGGCTGACAGACTCGGAATAAAGGAACAGTGATACAATGGCAAACGAACAGACTACAAGGTTCACAGGATTCGCCGGTCAGCTCATCGCTTCGGGCATCGACACCAATATGCCCTTGGTCGCTCTGGAGCAGGCGGTGGATTCAACCACATACGCGAATCTGAACAAGATAAACGGACTGATGCCCAAGATAAAGGACATCTTCATCCGCGAGACAAGGGTCTTCCAGAACCCGCTCGACCCTTACATCAACAGGTACGATGAGAGGTACGGAGCAGGACTGGAGCAGGCTGGATTCATGGTCGGAGCGTACAACGAGAAGCATGACGGAACTTGCGTGCCGAGGGGAACTCCCGACATGGCGAGCCAGCTCGACATGATAAATTTCGCGTACTCCGTGGATGTCGATGTCAAGGACAGGGAGATTGACAAGGCAGTTCTGGACGATGGACAGAGGTCTGTCTATGTCGCAGAGAAGATGAGGACTCCCTTGAAGACGATCGGAACTCTCAAGTACAGGGCATGGGTGCAGCTCCTGTCCGATGTCATCGATGGAACTCGCAGTATCTCCAGCAAGACATCGTTCAACGGACAGGATGCGAAGAGCGGAGCTGCTTCCGTGACCTACAACCCTACAATCAAAGGATATGCTGGTGTGGTCGAGAAGAGGACTGAGGTCATCCCCATGGTCGAGGTCGGAAAGAAGTCATCCATCTTCACTCCCCTCGAAGCACTGGACATCTGCAACGAACTCAAGGCGAGGGCATCCGACTTCGCATTCGAGACCGATGAGTACAACGTCCTCGGCATCGACACCTTCGCCACAGGTACTCCCCTTCTCATCGCTGAGAAGAAAGTCCTCGATGCGATGGACACCGTCTTCGCAGAAGCCAATGCCAAAGGCAACGGCAACAACTTCGGTTACGCTGGATTCCCCACCGTCTCCGCACGCGACTATCTCCGCCAGTTCGCGGAGCTGGTCGAGATCGACACCTTCGCCGATCTCCCCACAGACCCTGTGGATGCAGAGGTCACATATGCTGGATACGCTCTGCACTTCGTTCTGGTGGACAGAGATGCCTTTGTCGAGGTGGTTAAGTGGGGTGATATGGAAGGGCAAAGATGCAGTGCGAAGCGTCTAGTAGGCTATTCATTCCAAGGAGAATCCATCCTCTCCATCTGGCGCGGAGTCGACTCCTATGCGATGGTCTTCCCCAAGGCTGGTGCAGTCACTTTCACATCTGGCAACTTCGATGTCGAAGTAGGAGAGACCGCAGTCACATCTGGAGATGCAATCGCACCCGGTACGACCGTCACAGTATCTGGAGCATCTGGATACGACCTTACCAAGGTAATGGTCAACGGTGTCGAGATCGCCATCGCAGACGATTCCGCATCCTTCGTCATGCCACAGGCTGATGTGACCTTGACAGTTACCACCAGCGCGGAGTGACGAACTCCGCCTAAACCTCTTACCTTTCCATAAGGTTGTGTGAACATGGCAAGACCTACATTTCTATTGAGCAAGGGCGAGCGCAATTCCCAGCAGGAGATACTGTCGACACAGGACATAGAGGAGCACTACCGCATGGTGGCTGGCGGACTCTATCGCTGGGATGGACTGCCCGAAGGTTGCCCGGTGGACTTCATCGAATCGTCTGCGCTCTTCTATTCTGGCGGAGTGGGATGCAAGAGAGTCCGTGGAATGGGCAACGTGATAGCACCCATCAAACCAGCGAATCTGACCATCTACGGAACTCCGTATGAGTGGATTCCAGAGCCGTTGCGCGGAATGATGCCCATAGCTTCCGATTCGGAATTCTTCAGACCGTCCAACGAGCCTTCCCTGTGGCTGGGCATCTCCACATACTTGAACATAAAGCCGTATCTGGAGATGATGTCCACCGCGATGAAGGTTCTCAACACCAACATAGTCGCCCTCTCCCAGCCGATAATGATAAGCGGACTGCCGAACGCACCGCTGAAAGGACTCATAGTCCAGTCGGAGCTGATGGACGGACAGACCTACATCCCTGTGACCGGGCGCGATGGTATCGCACCAGAGGTTCTGGACTTGAAGGCGACAGACCATACGCAGAACCTCGTCAGCACCATCGACTGGTGCGATGCGAGGATACTGGAGATAATGGCATCGTCCAACGGTGTCGAGAAGTCGTCTGGAATCTCCACCATGGAGACGGTCAGCGGTGTGCAGTCCGTTCTCCAGCAGTTCGAGATCGGACTGGAGAAGAGGAAGGCATGGGCGGACAAGGTCAACGACAGGTTCAAGATGGACTTGACTGTGACCGCTGGAATGGGAATCGGAAGTCTGACTTCCACCGGATCCCCACAGGATGCGGAGCAGCGTGAAGAAGAGGTGGACGACAATGACATATGAATGCCCATATTCTGATAAACCCTGTCCGAAGGTGCAAGAGCTGGACGACAGGATAGACACACTTGAGAAGAACCAGAGGAAGCTGATGCAAGTGGTGTATTACATCGCTGGTATCGTCAGCATATCGCTCGGTGTCACAGGCGGGATGGTGCTGATATGAGCTGTCCGAGATGTATCCAACTCGACACCATCCAGACGATAATGGACGAGGGCAACGACTACTACGCTGAGGACACCGACATCGTCAAGACCGTCTTCGACCTTCTCGGCACGACCTTCCAGAACTCCGCCGTTATGCAACAGGCATTATGGTGGAAATGGAGAGACTTCGCGATAGCATCGTGCGATACTCCGAAGTGGGTGCGTGCGATGGCGGATCGGCTCGGACTCATAGGCGGAAAATGGGATGACATAATCACGAGGGCATACGCAGAGGACACCGACCTCACGAGCCTTGCGGACAGGAGCTACGAGAGGACGCTCCAGCGCACCGCCATCGAGGGAACTGAGGGAGATGTGCGCGAGGTCAAGCGCACAGGCAATGACACCAACGTCAACTCCGCCACTGGCGACAACGTCCAGAAGACTGAGTTCGAGAGGATGCCACAGACCGCGAGCGGAAGCACGCAGTACCTCGATTCAAGGGAGACCGTGACCACGACTCCCTCAGCGATAACCACGGACAAACTCACTCACGACACCACGGACACCGAGAAGTACAAACCCAACACACAGGACAGGGAGACCTACAGGGCTGACGATACCATAACGGCAGTCACTTTCTCGGAGATGCTCAACAACTATCCTAACGTCCTCCTCGGCTTCGTCTCCGAGTTCGATGGGTTCTTCATCGACAGGTGGTATCTATGACGGTAGCTACCGCGAGGTTCTACCGCATGAAAGGGTCGCTCTCCTCTGGAGAGTACCCTTTATTCTCTCAGAATCAAGACCTGTCATCGTTCTTGGTCTCCAGCGCGGATGTCAAATTCGCTAAGGGTCTCCAGACGAGACTGACAGTACCGATATTCACAGGATACGAGGGAGTCAACATCGTGGAGCTGGACGGCTCCTACTATTGGGCAACGGAGTTCAAGGAATCCACCACTGTAAGCGGATCGGTGGAGTACGTCTTGGACTATGCCGCTCCTACCAGTTTGATTCGCAAGACCCAAAGTATCAAAGGTGCGTGGAATCGCATACCACTTAACACCACTTCATATTTGAAGAATGCAGTGACGGACGATGTGCTGACAGTGGAGAGCTATAACGATGACCTCGGGGAGAGAGTGATATTCTTCGAGTCTGGCGGAAAGACCATCTACGTCTATTTCTGGCAAGTGTCTGGATACGACCATCAAGGCAACGTTCTGAGATACGGAGGTCTCATGACGTTCGATAAGGACACATTGCAGACTGGCCATGTATCCGGTCTGGATCCTGGTGGAGGAAATTACGCATATCCCTATCCAGATTTCGAAGACCTATTCAAATCGATGGATGACTGCATAGGAATCCTCCCAGAGAACGTACTCGATTTCTCCATCTCACAGAGGATGCCGTTCGAGATAACCACGACACTCAGCTCGTTAGGGGAGGTGTTGTTTGGCTTCGTGGATGCCAACGACAATTTCGTTGCACCGACTGTCAACGGCTCGAACAACCTCTGCTCATACAAACTGAGCAACCTCAATCTGAAACCTATCTCCAAGACGGAGACCCTCACGATTACATCCAGACAGAGGTCTACAGGGCAGATCGGAATCATCGACTGGAATGGCAATACCGTCATGTCGATACCGACCCAGCTGGCGGATAGCAATACGGTCTCCGTGACGATACAGACACTGTGCGACATCTCTGGAATCTACACCCTAATAAGGTGCGGAGACATCCAGTTATCTCTGCCAGAGGGCAGACTGCCCTACAACTCCGACACATGGGCGACCTACAAGGCATACCAGATGGACACTGACAGGGTGTCGATGGAGAATACCATAAGGTTCGCTGAGTACAATCGCGACACACAGAAGCAGAGCGGCATCGTCAGCTCCATCTCCAGCGGAGCGCAGTCTGGTGTCATGACAGGCATCATGGCTGGCAACCCAGCTGGAGCATTGGCTGGTATACCGTTCGGAGCATTCGATTGGATGGTATCAGATTGGGAGAGCCAAAGGGCATTGGAACTCGCAAAGATGCAAGCCAATGCAAATTTCCAGCTCTCGCAGAAACAGGCACAGAACCAGCCACAGACCGCCTACAACACTGGATACGGCTTCATCTACTGCATACTCAATGAGATGAGACCGCTGATGCTGGCAGTATCCACTCCGAAGCATCTCACAACGGCATACTACAACGCATGGATCGGGGAATACGGCTATCCTACCGAGGGCGTGTTCTCCACTGCAATCACTGAGGGATACTATCAAGGGAAGCTATTGAGCGACACTGATACCAAGACCGGGATGTATTGGGATGAGTGCAACAAGGTCTTCATCCAAGGATTCAAATTTATATCTCCATGAGGATATGGTGGTAATATGGGAAAGATAAAAGGCAATGACTGTTGCTGCTCCGACTGGAAATCAGTAATCAAGGAGCTGTGGGCGAGATGTCAGAGCATGGTCACGAAGATAGCCTATGCTGGCAACGTCTACACACCAGACGGAGAGGGCAAGATAACTCTACCCACTCCGATAATCACGAACATGATAACCCTCTTCTTGGGAGAGGACTTCTGCATATTGGCAGTCAGCGAGGGTTCATCCGCTACACTGACGAACAATACGACATATTGGACACTGGAAGTGAGCGCATGACACAGGTCAATTTCTATTCGAAAGAACAGATAGACGAGAGGGAGATCGGCGAGCCTACCGACTCCGCCAGCTCCACTGGTTCGCTATGGGCAAGGATAAAGAACGCAGTCGCTCGCATCGTCAGTCTTGAGACTGCCGATTCGAACAACGTCAAGAAGACAGGCACATCCACCGTGACAGGAACTCTCGAAGTTCCCACAGCACCACCCACTCCGACCAGCGCAATAAATTCGGTATACGTCAATGATGCGACCGAGGGTGTCAACAACCTTGTGCATAAGTCAGGAAACGAAACGATAAACGGAATCAAAACACACACTTCATTGATATGCATAGATTCCGCTTATCCAACAGTGATGACAGGTGGTGCATCGCTTGCACAATATGCTAATGTATTCGTCGTTACAAAGGATATAACAGATCTAGATACAAGCAAAAGAATTATGAGAATGCAATCAAGGACTTTTTCAACATCTACTGCATTCGTAATAGGGTGTCAAGCACCTAATGTAGCTGAATGGTCTGATATCCAGATCATAGTCGCAGACAACGGTTCTAAATATGTGACAGTCAGCGACCGTATATCGAATCTCGCACAAGTCAGTGGCAATACAACTTATGATAATGATGTAGTCACAATCGGTGTCTTAAAGAAATTAGGGTTGATATCATGAAAGCATTAGTCAAACCAGCGACAGAACCGTACTCCGAGATCATGACTGAATCGGAATGGGGAGAATGGACTAAGAACAATCTCAACTACTACACCGACTATTACGGTTACACTCTCATATAGAACTATGAGCCTACCGAGGAGCTGCCGATCCTGTGAGTTCGACAGCTCTCAAACCTTTTCCAATTTCTGCTATTAGTTCGTTAGACTATACTTCGTTGATTGCCGTACCATACGGCAGATGCCGTACACCGTGAG
>JAFWGQ010000071.1 GCA_017512365.1 Mogibacterium sp. | reverse complement strand
GCGTCCGAAGATCAATATGCCACTGGCCTCACGTATCTCTTTGGGCATGATAAGAATGTTGTGTCTGAGTCTGCTCTGTATGGATGGTATTATCTCCTCGTCTTTCAGCGCTCTGTTCAGTTCTCCTGCAAGTCGTGATATTTCAGGATTCACACTCGTAGGACTCTTTATCACCTTCCTTATCTTTTTTCTGCTTGCCATACGTCTGTACCTCCTTTAAAGATATCAAGCTCTGACCTGAGTATATTTAGAGATACTAACATATGAGCGGAAAAGGATTATGACCGGAAGATGAATAATAATTCACGGGGCCTTCAGAAATAAACAGCCAAAATAAAACTATGGCTACATCTGGATTGACATAACCATAGCCAAAAATGTGGTGGAGACGGTGGGAGTCGAGGTCTTGCCTATATCACCTCTTTCCATTGCAAATACAGCGTTCCAGAAAGCAATCGCATTTAATAACAGACTGTTTTTCCGACTAAATTAGTCCACAATCCTATAGCTGTGTAAGTCTGAATGGGTTTGTGTGAGTAGGTCATCCATTATAAAATACGCACCTGATAATAAACGTCAAGATCAAACTACACAATCCTGGCTTTATGGCTCTATTATCATCAGCATTTCAACCAAACCTCTATAGTGTTTTCTATCTGTATTCACTTGACATTTCAACAATCGCGGATAGCACTAAGAATAATGCTATTGATCCGTTGGAGTTAATTTTTTTATATAATTTTCTAAGTCTTGTATTAACCAATTGATTTTTATCTTTTTTATTTCGCCAACACACGACTTGTCCATATCCTGTATTTTCTTTAGTAGTTCCTTTAAATGCTCTAGATCGTCTTCTTCGTTTTGATAGTAAATATGGGATTTATATAACGCATGCAATGCTGCTCTAAAATTAAACAACTGTTGATTATCACAGGCAATCAATAATTTAACGAGCTCATCCACATCAAGCCAGTACATAAAAGAATGGCCTCTAAGATTTGTATCTGCAGTTGATAATTCAAATAGGCTTTCTGCCCATTTATCATAATCTAGTATTGCCTGTTTATATGTGTTCTCTTCTGAGGTCTTAACCCTAGAACCTGTGATTTCGACCAACTCCTTTTGCCTTGCATTAAACAGTTCTCTAGCTTTCTCATTTTCCTGTGCAGTAAAGAAATCTACGGCGGACAATAAAACAAGGTCCTCTTCCTTCATAGTTTGCGCAGAGTGTTTCATTGAGAGCCAGACTTCCGTACACTCTTGTTTGAATATATTACTTGTCTCAAAGTTGACTATATATTGAAGCATTTTGGGAAATAGAATTACTCTATACTCATTATTGTCTAGCTTATACTTAATATCCTTAAGCCAAGACACGACCTGGTCATCTTCTGCAGTCGACCAGTTTTGCAGTTTTTTAAAAGGATCTTCAATTAATTGTCCTTCTGCAATTATCTGTTTTTCATAGTTTTCCAATAGATGATTTATGGAAACTGCATCTATTGCATTTCCTTGTATATATTCGTCAACGAATCTAAAACCATTAATGTAATCATGAAAATCCCAAAAGTCGCCAAATCGCTGTAGTCCTACTTCTTCTTTCCATACTGGCAACTTCTTTCCGCTCATATACTTAATTGAGGAACGATAGCAGTACTGTATTAATTGGCTATGAACATGCTTATATTTGTTGTCGATAATATCGAATATGGTTTTTATTTTTTCAATGAAAAATTGAAAGGTGCGTATATTTTTATGATTATCGCTTATTGCATAGCCAACAAGACAATCCATTTCTTTAATAATGCTTTCTTTTAATGCGTCATTTGAAAGCTTATTTGTAAGTTCTGTAAATACTGTTTTTAGATCTGGTTCATACTCGATAGTCTGACCAATTACCTTTTCCTTTATCGCAAAATATTGGTTTCTGCTGTTAAATAAAGTTGCGCGGCGCGCTTCAATGTCCTTGAGTTTTAGTGTTTTGTTTTGCTGGTTATTCTGTGTACTAAAAATGTCACGGTCTTTATGTTGTTCAGAATTATCTGTTTCTATTTCTATATCTGGGTTTGCAGCCAGCATCATCTGTAATTCATAGTTTTTGTTATTCCCAATTCTTCCAATTTCTTCTTCATTGGCTACGATAATAACTGATGCATTAGTGTGCTCTACAAAATTATTTATATAGCCTAATACTTGGTTAACATCGCAATTACATCTTTCAAGATCATCAAAAATTATCACCGCATTATTGAATTCGTCAAACTTTTTTAGGATCTCCTCAATTCCATCAGTCGCAACTTCATTTCTATTAATAATAGTTTTTATAAAATTACCTGCAAAAATTGATCCTATTTGAATAATCTTACTGTCTGTATCAACCTTATCTTTTGCTTTAAACTGAATAATATTTAAAAGAATTGCATTTGTAATGTCTTTAATATCATCAATCCCATACAAAGAGACGTTCATTATAACAGGTGGTTTTTCGTGTCCTTTGAGATGCGGAATCAATTCATCTTTTATAAAATGTGTCTTCCCACATCCCCATGGACCATTAATCATCAATGCATAACGGTATTGTTTAAATGTGTGGAATCTATCTATAGTTTCCAGTAATTCCTCGCTGTTCAATTTGTTCTCCTCGCAATATTCTTTTGTCAAAACCACAGAAATCATCTTTAATTAAATCCAAAAAACTTGAAAACGCCTGGCATTTCCTACCTTACTACCATACGCAGGATCGTACGGCTTCGGAAACACAAGGCGTTATATTTCTTCCTGAATCAATCGGCCGTTTTTCCTCTCATTCAGATAAAGATCATAGATATAAGCTGAGCTCTCTCGATATAATCCAGTCTCTATCTCACACAATTTGCTGAAAGTATCAGACTTATAAAACTCCGCCATCGCCTGATCATATTCTATGCCGGACTCTGAGCATATCGTCTCAATAATGTCCTGTATGACAAACTCCATCAGTTGCTCCTGCTTGCTCATAACACACCCACTTTCTCGAGAAGTGCTATCGCCCTATCAGTATGGAATGATATCTGATTGCTCACTTCCCGGAATGTCAATCCCTCCGTTAACGTGTCAAAAGTGATCAGGTTATTCTGATACTGCCTGAACAACAATGCCATGTCGTCATTAGCTATAGGGCCGGATACGATATCATACTTGCAGTCAAAATTACATTTAGGGCTTTCATAATCTGTGAAATGTTTATTTCTGTTATTCATTACAAACTGAGCCCATTCCGGTGTAGGAACGCTGCCGAATTGCAGAACGTTTAACTCTGGACTGTTCAAATAATCGTCTTTCACTTCATACACATTAACTACAGGATCTCCTCCATATATTCTGGCTACCCTATTTGCCATTTTCGCCGCTTGTTCTTCTATCTCTGTAAGATAGAATCCAGTCCCAAAATCTTTGTAAGGCCGGCATTTTGAAAGTTCGATCTTTTCTATATCCACATTAGTGCCATGATAGAGCCTCATGAGATGTATCCTCCGTTGTTTGCGCAGATCATCTGCATATCCTGTACCGCGTCCTCCAATGATAATGTATGCTCTATATCATAGTTTTCCTTAATGAACTCGATTGCTTTATATGTATAAAGGTAATCAAAAGCTGCAGCAAGATTCAGTCCGAATCTTCTAGCGAATTCGCTGACACATGCAACCGTATAGTTTATCTGCTTTCTTTGTTCGCTCATTTTTGCAACTCCCTTCTTTTTTTTAAGTATATCATAATAAGATCGTTTATGAATATTCACTGTCATTCACTGGCACGCAAAGGAGGACTATCATGGGGAAGTATGATGACAAAACCATTGACAAGATAATGGATATGTATTTGAAAGAGGAGAAATCCGGACAAGCCATAGCTAAGGAACTGGGAATACCGCGAAGCACTGTGTATTTCTACATCAAGAAGAATATCGGGTATGACAGCCTCGACTTTACCAAGCGCAACTTCAGATTCTTGATCAACAGATCCAATCATCTTGAGTCTGTTGTATCTGTCCTTCAAGAATCACAGTGCAGCCCTAACGATCCGCTCAAGCTAAAGCTCAAAGAGTTGGAGCGCCTTTCCGGAGGTGAATACAATGTGCATGTTCTTTGCGAAGCGCTGAAGGTACCGAGAGGCACCTACTACAATCATATGCTGCGTGGTAAAGGAGATGATGTTTGGTATAAGAGAAGACGCGTTGAGTTAAAAGAAGCTATTGCTCAGGTGTTCAACGAAAGTCAGCAGCGATATGGAGCACCAAAGATCACGGCAGTCCTGCGCGACAGAGGAATACGGACGACTCCGGAACTGGTAAAGGAATTAATGATCGAGATGGGACTTGTCTGTGTCAGACAGGAAGCGAAGACTCTGTACAAAAAGACACAGCAGCATACACATAATCTCGTTCAAAAAAGATTCAACCCTAAAGCTCCAAATGAGATATGGGTAAGTGATGTAACCACTTTGAAAATCAATGATCACTACTATTATGTTTGTGTTGTACTAGATCTCTTTTCGCGACGTGTAATAGGTTACAGCATCGGTTACAGGAACAGCACTGCTCTCATCAAAAAAGCATTCCTTTCCGCCTATGATTTTAGACGTCCAAAAGAAGAACTCATCTTTCACAGCGATCGGGGATCGAACTACAGATCAAAAGCTTTTGGTATCTGCCTGGATAACCATAATGTTGTGCAGTCTTATTCAAAGCCACATACACCTACAGACAACGCTGTCGCAGAGGCTTTCTTCAAAAGCCTCAAATCAGAGGAATTGTATCGAAGAATATACCGTTCAGAAAGAGAGTTCAGGGAGTCTGTCGATGATTATATGAGGTTCTATAACGAAGAGAGGCCGCACACGACGCTGCAATACAAAACACCTAACCAGTTTGAAGCTGAATATTATAATGGAGGCAAACCTGCAGAACCAAAATCCTGAACTCTAAGGTTCAAATCGCAAGATTTCGACGTTTTTGATCAAAAATTTGTCCAAATTTTCCGGTCCGTCCAAAACTAAAAAGCAGGCAACCCCTTGAAAACACTATAAAAGCACCTGCCGTCAAGCCCAGAAGGGTTTAGATCGTGCAGGTGCTTCACAATTCAAATGAACGGCACCATATATATCGGAATATAGATAATACCATTTTCCCTCTTATAGTCTTTCGTATGGACTACATATTTATCTCTTATGCGGCTGCTGAATTTGTCACAGAATACATCCAATGACTTATGGCCTCTGTAATTACCGGACTTCACTTCTATAGGGCAGATTTTATTACCTGCAGATAAGAGGAAATCAATTTCGTATAAGTGATTTGATGTCTCACTTTCCATCGTATAGTAGAAAAGATTATTCCCCTTTGCGATGAGCACCTGGGCAACTGCGTTTTCATATACATAGCCAAGATTTGCTTCAAGCTTATCCGAAAGAAGTTTATTATAGATCACGTTCTCAGTGTAATTCTTATCTTTGAAAGCTAATGTTACAAACATCCCAACATCAGATGTAAACAGTTTATATCTTCCCGCATCCTTTTCCAGTGCCATCCCAACCGCGGGATTATTTGCATGATATGCAATATTTACCGTATATGAGCTTAACATGTCCGGCAACAGGCCGCGCACCTGCTCCGATCGAGCTCCCTCTCTCGCATTAGACAGCACATATCTGGACGCATTGCCGCTAAGACTTGCCGGTATCGCATCGTATATGTCTCCAGCCAGACCTGAGCTGTCAATTTTAGTAAAATCTTCTTCATAGAGATCTACTATCTCTCTTTTTGTCGCATCTACCGCCTGAAGATTATTTTTTTCAAGATATGTTTCTATCGCCTGCGGCATTCCGCCAATAAGCATATACAATCTAAAAGTCCGCATCAGGTTTCTATGCATTACGTTTCCGGCCGGCATCCTTTTGGCCCACAGCGTTTTTATAGTTTCGGCAGTGACCTCATCACCGATCGCCCATAAGAACTCCTCAAAGTCCAAAGGATACATAGAGACTTTATGCTCTTCGCTGGGAATAAGAATATCCTTAGTATTCTTTTTTATGGATATAAGCGATCCTGTTTCAATATACTTGTACCTGCCATCGGCAACAAGATACTTTATAGCCTGCCTGGCCTTGGGAAAGAGTTGGACTTCATCAAAAATGATTACAGACTCATTTACGTATAATCTTGTTCCTGTTAATTGCTGCAGCTGCAGGAAAAAGAAATCAAGATTATAGGTGTCATCAAATAACGCTTTGATCTCCTTGCTTGTATTGGCAAAATCGATCAGTATATAAGATTTAAACTCATTCTTTGCAAACTCTTCTACTATCGTAGATTTACCGACACGTCTTGCACCTTTTATGAGAAGTGCATACTTATCGCTTCTATTAACCTTCCAGTCGCGGATCTCATCGTATATTTTTCTTCTAAAGACCTGTTTTTCCATATAACTAGCCACCTCTTTCCAATGAAAGTATAGCGCAAATCCCCATTCGTGTAAATCAGGTATCTACTCAAATCCCCGCTTGTAGCCATTCAAAACACATTGGAATCCCCATTATAAAAACAAGGCTCATATCGAGCCCCGTTTGTCTGCTTCTGTATTCTGTTTATCATACCTCAAGGTATTTCTCGAGAGTATCCAGAGAAGCGCTGTTGAGGCTCCCATAAATATCAGCATAGGTATCGAGCGTGATATGGATATTGGTGTGCCCGAGCCAGTTCTTCAGGACGACCGGCTTCACTCCTGCTTCGATGCATCTTGTTGCGAATGTATGCCTGAGTGAGTGCTGGCCGTGGAAATCTATGCCTGCTTTTTCACAAATCCTTCTGTAGAAGCAGTTCACCTGAGACGTCGATATGACATCATTCTTATAGTGATCGTAAAAGATCAGGCCTTCCTTGTTCCTTTTCATTTCAGCTATAGCCTGCTCCAGTATAGGCCTGACCAGATTGTTGATCGGGACATCCCGCATCCCCGCGTCCGTCTTGGTGTGATCCCTGCGGTAGATCCTCCAGTCAATGCCCATGGATATAGTTCCGCGGATATGTATGACGCCTTTCTTGAAATCCACATCCTCGGGACGCAGCGCATTGATCTCACCCATGCGCATTCCTGTATACAGTTCGATCAGTATCTGTTTCGAGTACTCGTTGCGGCTGCCCCATTTTTTATGCTCTGCCAGGGTCTCAACAAGAGCCTGCTGCTCCTCTATAGTCAGGGCATGGATCTTCTTGTCCGGTATCGCTGATTTAGGGCATCTGATCTGGCTGGACAGCATAAGGTTCTTTGTCACTATCTCCGCGATCATCGCCTCACCGTATGCCAGTTTCAATTGTCCATAGGTTTTTCTGATAACACTATTGGAATAAGTCTTCAGCGTCCCCAGAAAGTCCTGAATATCCAGAAGAGTGATCTTTGCTATAGGCTTCTTGCCTATAGCACTGGTCTCAATCTTTCTGAGGCTTGCCATATTACGGTAATAGCCCGGCTCCTGAGTATAGCCATTCCTGTAGTCAAGCTCATATCTGCGCCTGAGGATCTGCGGGATGGTAGCCATTCGCTCCACCCCGTTTCTCATATCCTCTATGTCCCGCAGGAACTCATCCGCCCTCATTCTAAGCTCATCCGGATCGGTTCCTCCGAACGATTTTCTCTTCTTCTTGTTATCGACATCGATATAACAGACTCTGAAAATGTACTTCCCATTCTTGTCACAGTGCATAGTGCCTTCACCGCGCTTTACCGTTTGCTTGCCCATTTCTATGTCCTCCAGTATCTTTCTCTCATCTTCACATGCTTTGTCGAGAAGTATTCGATCAGCGCATGTGCTTCGACCACCTTGCCCTTACCGAAGTCCGCCGAAGGGAAGTTCGGATCATTGAAGAGCTTCAGTACGGTCGTCTCACTCCAGCCGAGCATTTCCTGCAGGTCTGACACCTTATAGAACTTAATCTCGACCGTAGTTTCCTTTTTATCCTTTTCTATATCTTCTGGTCTTTTGTCTCTTATGTTCATCGTTTCCACCTGTATGATATTCCTTCGATCCGAAATGTCTCAGCATCCCTCAAAGCTATGAGAGATGCTTGACATTACCGGTCGCTTTAGTACTTTCTTCGTTTCCTGTCTTCTTCCTCCGCCCTGTGACAGGCTCTGGTGATTCGCTTCATCAGCCTCCTGTCCAGAGTGCAGCAATAGCTTATGAATCTGTCGACTGGCAGGGTGAAACGCTGTTCACAGCAGATCATTGTTCTGCGGGACAAACCGCGCACCACCGGAAGCACCACGTGATAGGGCAGATCCTCGCGCTTCAGCTTGCTTGTGCCGGCAGCAACGACTACCGTTGTAGAAGTCCTGTTCTGCCTGTTACATTGCGTGACGACAACCGGTCTCACCCCTGCCTGCCGGCTGCCCCGGGTCTCGTCATCAAGACCTTCAGACCCGAGGTCAGCCATATACACATCGCCGCGCTCTATATGGAAGGGCTTCTCCCATTTGTTTATCTGCGGCATCTTCTGAGTCTCCTCTCATGAGCTTCCTCTATCTGCTTATCCAGCCTGTAGAGAAATACGAGCGGATCGCCCACCAGGCTTTCCAGATCAGAGTCCAGTACTATGTAGTCTTCGCATATCCTCATCTGCTTCTGAGCTTCCACATCCGACAGATCCTTCAGGACTCTGCTGTATGATCTTGAATAGGCTCTTATCATCTCGAGTGCGTCGACCTCAGCGAGAGAAAGCTTCCCCGCTCTCTTTAATCTTCTTATCTTCATTTATATATGCTCCTCTCTACATGGCGGCTCTGAGCTGCCCGGTCATCATTCTTACTTCATTGCAGATCTGCGTGATAGTGAGACCTGTTTCGATCCTGACGTCTGTTATAGTCTTGTCTTCGAATACCAGCTCCTCGATCATCCTGATCTGGACCTTTGACATTTTCCTGAGCGCGGATCTGAGGTCTGCATCGCCGACCTTTCTGATCCAACGGTGATTCTTTTTCTTCTTATATATATGTGCGAGCCCCTGCACGTTCAGCAGAAGATCCGCCAGCTCGCTTATCTGATCCTCAAACCAGACGAAGCCATCTTCTCTGTAGTTATTTTTCATCATCCACCTCCATCATTCTGACTATCAGCTGTCCTACTGAGCCGTAGTCCAGTCCGGTCGTCTCGCTGAGCCAGTTCGCAAAATCAAAGCAGTATGCCCTGACCATCATGCACCTTGTATCGTTGGGGTGCTTCTCCAGTGCTCTGTTCGCATCGTTGTAGTCTCTGCAGAAGCTTGCGAGCACATTGACCATGCCGTATATATACGGATTGGTCCTGTAGTTGTTTTCAAACAGTTTTGCCATATGTTTGTCCTCCGTTTTCTCGTTTCCGAATACACAAGTTTCCCTGCTCCGAAGGATCCCGAGTCACAAGTCGAAAAATATGTATATAAGAAAGGCGTGCCTGAGGAAGCAAAGAGTGTCCTCTGACACGCCGTCTTCTTTATCATTTGTTTCGATCCTGTATTTGTCCTCGACATCCCCAGTTCACCGGGAAACTATCAGGCAGGAGTGAGCTCTCTCCCTCATAAGGCGTTACCCTTCCCCGCAGGTCTTACGGAGCCGCCCCCATTGCGATGTCTGTGGCTGGACGGAAGTATCATTATCCCCGGAGATGGTCATTGCACTTTGAAGGTGCCACCTTCCTTTTGGACCCATGGTGTTATCGCTCGCCCTTTCGGGGTCTTCGCGCACCGGCCCTGCATGCTTACGGTTTAATCCGATATCCCAGAGAAAGTACCTGAAAGAATGTGTATTCAGTTTTGATAGGTTCCCGAAAGGTTTTATGTAAAACCCTTTCACCCCCTAAGTACAAAACCGGGCATCTCGTTTCACTTTTTTAAAAATTATTTTTGAAATAGTACTCTGCAGCCAGTTTTGTGACCTTATTGGACCACCTCCAGGCTGTTGCTTTTGGTTTCCCGATTACCTTAGCGATCTCTTCACAATTGAAATTACCTTTCAACCTTTCCCTGAAGATAGCTCCAAAGTGCTTGTGCACACTCTCCAGATAATTGATGATTCTTTCTGCTTCATCCTCTGCTCCAAGATCAACAAGCCACTGGAGAGGATCGTCAGAACTCGCTATTGCATTTTCTGCATCATCGTCAAGTTCACAGTCTATGATTCCCTCTTTCTGTCTTCTGCGTTTTGGCTTGTCATAATTGACCTCCGCCCAGGTGAAAGCCAGTATTGCCTTCGCTTGATCTTCAGGTACTTCTACAAAGAAAACTCTCAACTCTACTTCACCGAACCACATGGTCCTGATATCTTCTTTCTTTACTCCGGCAATCGGGCTCTCCTCCAGATAGCTTGCCGGAACCGGGATGGTAACCGTCTTCTTTTCATTGATATTTGTCATTTGTAAGCCTCCGTATTTTTCGATTGGTTGATGTAACTTGCGAAAAAATACGCGGCCTACGGCGATCTGCACTGAGGCAGAAGGTCCAAATGTATATGCATGTCTGCCATGCTCCTTTCGGTAGTGTCTGGCAGACACGCAGCAAATCAGGGCATAAAAAGAGCCCCGTACCCGCTTATGCGAATACGAGGCTGCTGCCCTTCTTATTTAATTGTTATGCTGTTGGTCTCCCAGCATATACAGTGTACCCCTTGACTTTTCTCCGGACAATCAACGGAAACTCTCTTTATTTTCTTTGATAATTCTTCGATAACTCTCTGCTTTCTCTCCGGAAACTCTCCGTTTTTTAACTCATGTAATCGTCCAGTGTCATTTGCTCTCCATACCATCCGTATGAGTCATCCGGTGCAGCAATGCCATTCTTGAATTTCTCAAATTCATAAGCGAACAGTATTGTTGCATATTTTTTCTTCTTATAGAAGTTCTGTGGCGACAGATTCAGTTCCTCTGCCATCTCTTCAACTGTGTAATCAAAGCTGTTCATGTATGCAAGCGACAGTATGCTTACGAACTGCGGGCCATACTTCCTGAAGGTATAGATATTAGCCTTGATCGTTTCTATGACCTTAACCATCCAGGCTGTGCTCATGATCTCATAAATCTCTGACTGATATCTCTGACGCGTCAGTTCAGATGCGAAGAATTCCAATCTGACAAGACCTTCGCTCATCCTTCTATACTCATCGCTTTCCATAGACTCGCAGCAGATGCCTTCCACTGTATCATCTGCATAAAGAGAAGTGTCCCTGCATACATCGCCTGCAAGCCCTAGGATCCATTCACCGCTTCGCTGCAGCTCCTCCGGAGTCCGCCCGACTACTTTACATAATCTGTCTATCCTTTTCTCAAGACTATCTGCCATTCTCGTTCCTCCCTTATGAATGACCTGTGCGCATGCCCCTTCCGTCCTTGTGCCGGAGTGTATGGAACAAGGGAAAAGGTCCCGTATCACCCCCGCATGTAACTATGGTGCAGTTCGCACAAAACTTTCTTAGCTAATGGCGGTACCGTCTTTTCTTTCAGCTGATGTGGATATTATAGAATTAGCAGAACATATGTTCAAGAGCTTTTTGTATAAAAAAAGCAAAGCGGTAAGTATTTGCCTGCTTTGTTCAAACGTGCTTATTTTTCAAACGCCGGATTTACTAATTTTCCTATTTTCGTTTTCACATGAACAATGTGCATATCCATGCGGCAAGCGCAGAGACCGCCGGGAATATCACCAGAAGTTTTAGTAACTGGCTCCTGAGATTAAATCCGTACTTCCGGTCTGGGTCGGAGTAAACACTCTCTACTTCCGGATAATAGAACTGGAAGAAATGAAACTTCATAAGCAGAAAGTAATCAAAGCAGATCATGTCATAGACTTTGTAAATAGTGAATATCAACAGAAATCTCACAAAGAACTGACTAAATGAAAATTCGTTTCTGAAACCATCCCAGACAGCAGCAACCAACGCACCCACTATCATCAGGAGACTAAATACCATTAGCGTCCATCCAATTGCTCTTGCGCCGTAAAACAACTCCTGCTCTCTCGGAAGTATTGCTTCCTGCGCTTCCTTAGGGGCAGACGAAAAGAATTCTTTCTTCTGTATGAATGCTACTGCTGCAAGCAGCATCATTGTTACCGCTGCACATATTACAATTGCCAGGAATACAGTTAACAACATTGCAGTTTCACCTTTCAATCACTGTCTTCAGGCTTTTGCAGAACTCTGCCGGATGCAGCGTGAAGAACTCAGCATGATCCTGCCCTTTGTTTTCTTTGAATACAGTCCCCGGGAACATCCTTCTGACATATTCGATGTCCCAATCGCGCGCTTTTCTTTCGTCTTCGCCGTACCAGTATTCGACATGAGCATCAGTCCTTACAGGCTGTGAAGGCATACTGTAATTATTTGTCGAATAGAATCCCCTCCATACAGTGCGGGCGCTCATGCTGCCCAGCACTTTTTTTATGTAGACAATGTCCTCCTCAGAATACTTGTCAGGATCGAACACACTCGAGAGTGCCTTTACACTCATGTATCTGCCGGCCATGGTCATCATAAAGTCCTTCATTCCGATCAGATATGTCACGGGCTTCGGCAGTTGGTATGGTGTGATGCCTCCGTCTATGACCGCATTATCAGCTGTTATCTTCCCATCAGCAAGCATCCGCATAACAAGAGCGCCTCCCATCGAGCAGCCATAGAGGCAGCAGACATGATCGTGACCATTCGCATGAAGCCAGTCCTCCATCTCTTCCGCTAGGTCCTCAATACTTGAAAAGTCTCTCAGCGGCACATCCGGATCCATTCCCGGTATTGCCGGTATTATCAGATGGAAACATTCGGACAGTTCGGGGATCACATATTCGAAAACATCCCACCACACGCCAAGCGGATGGAACATCACGATCACATATTTATTCTCTTTTCCAAATTCGTGTATGGTCATGAGTCCTTTTTTCTGCTTACCAGAAATCCTTTATCATCAGTTAGTGTTTCATATGCGGAAACGATCTGGTTGTTTCTTCCTGCGATCAGATAATCGCATCTGTCTGAATTGCCGCAGGTGCCCTCTCTTATCAGCTGTCCGTGTATCTGTTCTATCCCGTAGAAGTCACAGTTGCACATTAGTGGCAAATAATGCAGAAGGTCATGCTTTTTCGCAAACTCCGCCACAGGGCACTGATTGAAGTGATAACTTGTTGTTCCCTTTGCCTTATCAAAGCCATCGTAAACAGTATGAAATCCGCACGGCCATTTGGTGCTGTCCTTATTATCGCGCTTAGCCACTTTGCGGAACACCTTGTCTATCAATGCTATATCTCTGGCACGATCAAGATCGAATATCTTTCCGAGCTTTACAAAAGGCTCCATGAAAAGATCCTGTGTGAACCTCTGCAGCTCGTCCATCTGCGGCTGATCCGGCAGAGACTCGATCATCGCAAACACCAGCATACTACCGTATATCGACATGGCATGTCCGTTTTTCGTGCCGCCGTAATCAGGCGACTCTTTCAGATAGTCTCTGTATTTCGCCATGGTCTTATCCCATATCAGCTCTGTCTGCTGATTGCCGTACCTGATTTTCAGCCATTCGCACATCTTTTTTTCATACTTTTTCGGATACAGCGTTCTGCGGTCTGCCACTTCATCATGGCAGCAGTCTCCGTCTGACAGATCGGAGTGCCTTATGAATTTTACATGTTTCGAAAGATTCTCATAGGCAGTAGTATCAGTCATGCAGAATATCTTGCACAAACTACGGATCCCGTAAGTCTCGAACATCTCGACATATACGCATTTCGATATGCTGTACTCTATCCTGTCAGGACTGACATCAAAGACATCATACGTGATACTGCCGTCTTTTACTCTCTTGTCATGATCTGAGATGTTCCATTTCCAGGCTATCCTGTATGCGAATGGAAGACAGTCGATACACTTTATGAGCCCCCCGAAGAGATTCCTTCGTACACTGAAGCCTTTATTGACAGCATCTATTATCTGCGCATCCGTCAGTCCCATCTCCTTTAGTTCGAGGCACATGGCTATGACAGAGTAAATGTGCACTGCGTCTGTGGTCGGATAGACATTATGCTTTCTGAAGTTTTCTGAGCAATACATTTCTCTCAGGCGCTTCTCGTATGCAACGACCTTATTATCCACATCGCCGATACCTGCAGCTTCAAGCGCCTTCCTGTATATCTTCCCCTTATTCCTTACTGTCTTCAAATCATATGCTTCGTATACATTGCTGCCTGTCTCATCATTCATGAATTCATCGATCGCTTTAAGAACAGGCTCGGCATATTCATCACCGCCGAAGAGCCATTGCTCATGCTGCATGTCGAACTCGCGTATATCCGGATCACGGAAATACTTCTTATAGCGCTTAAGATACTTCTCTCCCATCTTGTTGGCATATATGAAATGTACTTTAGTCCCATCCACATGTATGTCTTCGTCAAGCCATGTGAGAAGGTCGGTGTAATACTCATTCTTAATCGACTCCGGATCGAACTTCGCGAAGCATTCCATGAACCTGCCTGCCGCCTCATCGCTCATAAGGAAGAAATCCTTCAGCTTCTGTCTGGTCTTTTCCCTTTTCTTCTCACTTCCAGTGAAGCTTGTCAGCAGCGGTACTACAAGCTTTGCCTGGAGCTTCGCGCTCAGTCTGCCGCTCTGATCAAGATCCGGACTTCCGAAGATACCGTGATCCAGATGGATGTTCCTTCTCTGGATCAGCTGTCCTACAAAGCTGCTGCCCAGAGAAGATCCGAGTGCTCCGTCCAGACTGCCGTTGTGATTATCTTTAATGTACCGCTCTATCTTCTCTGTGACAGTGATCATATCCGGAAATATCGCATCGCTGCCGTCGAAGCCATCATAATTGACGCATATCAGGTGATACTTATCTGCCAGCCTGCCCAGTACATTGGCGAAGTTTGTCTGATAGTCGCAGCAAGTCCCGGGCAGAAGCATCAGCGTCTTTCCATTTTCATTCCCCATTTCAACAAACTGCATATTTCACCTCAGTAAATCCCCACATATTTCATACATAATTCTTTTCCTCCCTGCGAGGATGGCTTTTCCGTTTATATCCGCAGTCGCAGTACGGGCCGCCGGATGCCAGAGTGTATTCTCTTACGAAATCATATGTGCCCGCAGCCTCAGCCATCGTATAGTCGAAGCTGCACATCGCAGGCACAAGATCATACAGGCCGAGTTCATTCATAAGCGTGCAGATTCCGCACTTCGTGAACCTTGCCTCGTATCCGCTGCCCTCCTTATACTCAAGAAGATCCATGTTCCATGAATAAGGGTTCCGGTCAGCTGCATCAAGATCTGCAGTCTGCCTCATTCCCTTAAGATCCTCGGCTGAGAACTTGTTCTTGCCCGCTAAAGCAAAGAACTTCTTTGTCAGCTCGTTCATCATGGCCTTCGCATAGAATTCAGTGAGCTTTTCTACAGAAGGACGCTCAGGCATGTTTAGGATGAATGCCGACACAAGCGCGCAGTTGACTATGTTCATCTTGAAGCGGTCTTCTTTTTCGAATTCAGGAAGGCTTTCGATTATGCTCCTGTACTTCCACTTTGCTTTTGCGGTCACTTCATCCGCTGTTTTCAGGTCATAGTCAAAGACAAAAACGAGATGATCCCTGAACGATTTTGAGTACAGAAGCCACATACCCATTGGCATACCCACGTATTTCATGAGTTTTTTCCTCCTATCCGAGCGCTACATCAAGAGCCATCATAACCGTGAAGCCTGCTGCAAAGAGCAGCACTCCGATATGCGAATGCTCGCCCTCTGCCATTTCAGGTATCAGCTCTTCGACTACTACGTATATCATCGCTCCTGCGGCAAAACTTAAAAGATACGGCATCGCCGGGACTATCAGCGATGCTGCAAGTATAGTCAGAAATCCCGCGACAGGTTCGACTGCTCCGGACAGCACTCCGTCTGCGAAAGCTCTTAACTTGCTCCTGCCTGCGGCATAAAGCGGCATGGATATTATGGCGCCTTCAGGAAAGTTCTGAATGGCTATTCCCAAAGACAGAGCCAGCGCTCCGCCTGCTGTTATGTCTGCAGAACCGGATATATATCCGGCATATACGACTCCGACAGCCATGCCTTCAGGTATGTTGTGAAGCACCACAGCAAGCACCATCATAGTAGTCCTTGCCAGATGACTTGAAGGGCCTTCTGTCTTATCGGAATTGAGATGCAGATGCGGCGTTATGTTGTCCAGTATCAGCAGGAACAGAATTCCCAGCCAGAATCCAATGAAAGCCGGAAGGAATGAAAGTCTCCCCATACTGTCAGACTGCTCGATTGCAGGAATAATGAGACTCCAAACTGACGCAGCCACCATCACGCCGGCGGCAAATCCGGTCAGTGCCTTCTGGATGCCGATATTCAGTTCTCTCTTCATGAAGAAGACGCATGCGCCTCCCGCTGAAGTCCCGACAAACGGGATCAACAGTCCCGTAATCACTTCTCTGGAAAACATAATTATCTGAATCCGATCCTGATGATCACCATTTTTACCATCCTGTCGCAGAACTTTATCATGAGCTTGTGGAATCTGCTGACATCGTCATAGATGTCCCGGTAGCCTCTCATGTAGCTTCTTGATGTGATGTCTGCGAAATTACCCTGCCAGCCTTTTATCTCCCATGCGTTCTCAAGAGAGAAATATGCATTCACATCGCTGATGCCGGCCTCCTTGAGCCATGTCTTTGTCATCATCTTTGCACCGCGGCTGTTGCAGCAGTCAAAGACGAGCACTCCTCCAGGGAACCTGCGCGACATCTCAGTAAACAGCTTCTTCACGTCTTCAGTATGGAAGTAATAGAAAACTCCTGAAGCGAAGAATACTGCGCCGCCGCTTGTATCAATGAGGTCCATCCACGCATAGTCATTGAGATCGCATGAGATATTGGTCTCCCTCTCTCCTGCAGGCAGGAGTATATTCCTGGTCTCTATGACATCAGGCATGTCAATATTGTAGCCTTTGCATGTGCCGTTGTCGCACTTACTGAATGTATCATCCAGCCCGCAGCCCATGTTGACTACCGCGGCATCAGGGTGATCCTTCAGATAGTCCTTCACTTCCCATGCGAGGTCGTACTGTCTCTGTGCCACCTCGAGTGCTCCGAACAATCCTGCCGGTGTTTCCATCTTTTTGAGCTTCGGTGCAAGGTCATAGTCCAGCATACCGAGTATCCTGTCTGCCTCAGGGTCGGCGAACAGATGAGGGTAATGATCTGAACAGACCTTGCGGCCGATGAGAGGTATCATCAGCGTCTCCTGCACAGAGTTCTTTTCGATATGGTATCTTTCCATGATATTCCTTCTCTAAGCTTATTTCTCTATCTGCTCGCAGGCTGTCACTTTATAGCTCGTTCCTTTGAGCGTCTTTGCGAAATCCTCTTCTGTCTTCTCTGTTTTAGAAAGTACCTCCGCTCTATTCCGTCCCAGATTGACATGTGCCCATGTGTCGCCTGATGCATTGATAGCATTCTCAACGCTTGCTGCGCAGTTGCTGCACTTCATGCCATCGATCGATATGTGATATTTAAACGGATAATGAGACTCATCCGTATCTTCTACCTTCCTTGGCAATACAGACTCCGCACTGCCGCAGCAGCTCGACTTAGCCTTTCCTCTCGCCTTCTGAACAGTACCGTATACTGCATAAGCGATCAGCAGTATCCCTATTATGATTATCAGTTTATCCAAGTTTTTTATCTCCCTTATCTTACTTGCTTCTTTTGCATATATGTTAGTCTTCTCTAATTCCTTTGTCAAAAGAAAAAACGACTGTATATTTCAACAGTCGTCTGTAGCTATGCTTTTATCAGGTCTGTCATGTTATACAGGCTGATGCCTATGGTAGATAGATTGTGCAGCAGTGCAGATGTTGCCGGCGTTATGATGCCGAAGGCTCCCAACATGATCAGCATCGAGTTGAGCGTTATGATCGCTCTGTAATCCCCGTCTATCCTGCGCATCAGAGCTTCGGATATTTCTCTGAGCACAAGCAGTTCTCCTAAATTCTCTGCCTCAATGGTTATATCCGCGATCTCTCTGGCTATAGCTGCGCCGGTGTTGACAGCTATACCTGCATCGGACTCCGAAAGCGCCGGAGAGTCATTGATGCCGTCTCCTATCATCACCACTCTGTGCCCGTCGTACTTTACGCTTCGCACGAATCCTGCCTTGTCTTCCGGCAGGACCTCGGATATGTATTCATCGACTCCTGTCTTTGACGCGACATAGGCCGCAGTCTTCTCGCTGTCGCCCGTCATCATGACTATTCGGCTGAAACCCCTGTTCCTCAGTTCTTCAATGACCTCAGGCGCATCTTCTCTTACCGGGTCCTCGATGCAGATGACCGCCGCAAGTCTGCCGGATACCGAAAGATAAAGCAGTGAATACTCCGCAGGCAGCTGTTCGAACTTTTCTTCTTCTCCTTCCGGCACCCTGCAGCCCTCGTCTTCAAATATGTAGTGATAGCTTCCTATGGATGCCTTCTGTCCGTCTATCGAGCTTGTAATACCGTGTGCAACAACGTATTCCACCTCGCTGTGCATCTCATCGTGCTCAAGTCCCCGGACCCTGGCCGCCTCGACAACTGCATTTGCTATCGAGTGCGGATAATGCTCTTCAAGACATGCCGCTATTCTGAGCATCTCGCTGGCGTCATTGCCACCGAATGGTATCACGTCTACGACCGAAGGAGTCGCATTGGTAAGTGTCCCTGTCTTGTCGAAAACGATGGTATCTGCTTCAGCAACGATCTCAAGGAACTTGCCTCCCTTGACGGTTATACGGTGCCTTCCGCTTTCTCTCATGGCAGAAAGCACAGCAAGCGGCATAGAAAGCTTGAGAGCGCAGGAATAATCCACCATCAGGAATGCCATTGCGGTCTGAACGTTGCGGGTAAGAGCGTAAGCTATAAGCGTGCCCGCCAGACTATACGGAACGAGCCTGTCGGCAAGGTCGGCCGCCTTCGATTCACTCACTGACTTGAGTTTCTCGGACTCCTCGATCATCCTGACTATGCGATCGTATCTGCCGCTTCCCGCAGCCTTGTCGACAACGAAGATGCACTCTCCCTCCTCGATCACAGTTCCGCCGTAGACATAACTGCCCGCAGACTTCTTTACAGGCATCGATTCGCCTGTCATAGTCTGCTGGTTCACCATGGCTGTACCGGATATCACCTTACCGTCAAGCGGGATCATATTGCCCATCCTTACGACAACGTGATCTCCTGCAGCGATGTCGCCTACAGACACCAGCTCCTCTGCGCCGCCCCTGACTACCCAGGCCTTGTCCACGTTGAGTGACATAAGCCCGGCAAGATCCTCGACGGACTTCTTGTGAGCCCATTCCTCAAGCAGATCTCCTATTTGCAGCAGGAACATGACCGATGAAGATGTCTCGTGATCGCCCCTTGCGAAGGATGTAGTAATAGCCGCAGCATCAAGAACAGCAACTGTGAGATTGCCATCAAGAAGCGCCTTCAGACCTTCCTTCAGATATCCGCACGCTTTGTTAGCGTCCCAGAATACCATAAGAGGATGCGGCAGCAGGAGCTTGCGCGCATACCTGAATATGGTCCTGTTCAAAAGCCTGTTCTCAAACTCGCGGTCAGATACCCTGCTTGTGTGTTCAGGAACCAGCGCCCGCGCTGCTTCATCATCGAATGAAAAGCGCGCCAGAGCCTCCGTGACATCATCTCTGTCGCAGTCATAAAGTATCACCGCATCACATGTGCGGTCATATACCTTGACATGTTTTACGCCGGGAATATATTTCATGTAGTATTCCAGGACATCTGCCTCAGCCAGGCTCATCCTGTCGATATCTGCATGCACCCTCAATCTGCCGCGCGATTCTGCACGGACTATAAATCTCATAAGTGCCTCCGATCCTTATTTATCAGATTTCTTTTCGGTCTTCTTTGCAGCCTTCTTAGCCTTGCTCTTGTCTTCTATCACTACGGTCTCGACCTCGGGCGCGTTGGCTCTTTCCTCATTTAGCTGTGTCGCCTCCGCATATATGTCCTCGCAGCCTTCTCTGACTGAAGTGACATTCTTCATTACCTCATCTCTGCAGCGAAGACCAAGAGCTGTCGTTTTTACATACAGATCATGTGCTTTTTCGCTTGCAAGAAGATCGATTCCCTTTGCCTGGAACAGCATTCCGCCTAAGAAAAGCCCTGCGTGTTTCCATGTAAAAATACTCATTCTTTTTTACCTCCTGAATTCTATGATTACTCTGTTTAAGCTTTCTTTTTGCCTGTCATCATTGTCATGAACATGCAGAATACGGTTGCCCATGCCCAGTATTTGTGCTTCATCGTTTTTCTCCTTAAATCCAGATCAGTGAACAAAAAGTTCGAAGTGTTAACTTACCCTTAATAAACCGAAAGCCCGTCCCCTTCCGAGGACAGGCATTTCTTTATTACCCCTTAAAAATACCACTCGCAGGCTTCTTAGTCCACCCGTTCAGCCTATGTTAACACCGGTTAACCAACTCACGCACCTATGCTCCAGGCGGCACTGTCCTTCTGCAGCTCGGACATGCGCCTGAACATGCCGTTCTCTTTTGCGAGCAGTTCTTCAGGTCTGCCTTCTTCGGCTACCCTGCCACTATCAAGCACCACGATCTTGTCAGCTGCCTCGACCGTACGCATCCTGTGGGCTATGACCAGCACAGTCTTGCCCGCAAGAAGTCTGGACAGCGCGCCCTGCACCTTTGTCTCGTTCTCTACATCAAGAGATGCTGTCGCTTCATCAAGCAGGACTATAGGCGCATCCTTCAAAAGCGCCCGGGCTATGGATATCCTCTGTCTTTCGCCGCCCGAGAGCCTCGCGCCGTTCTCGCCGATCTCAGTCTTATAGCCTTCAGGCAGCTTGCTTACGAACTCGTCGCAGTTTGCCGCTTTTGCTGCCGCGAGGACTTCCTCATCGGTCGCACCATGCTTTCCGAGGCGTATGTTCTCCATGACGGTATCATCAAAGAGCACGACGTCCTGGAACACCATCGAGTAGTCTGTAAGAAGAGTTTCGGGATCTATGGTTTTTATGTCCACTCCGCCGACTTCTATGGAGCCGCCTGTCACGTCCCAAAGTCTCGCCGCAAGCCTTGCGCATGTGCTCTTGCCTGAGCCGGACGGTCCTACGAGCGCGGTCACCTCTCCTTCCTTTGCAGTGAAGTTCACATCGTGCAGGACCTCGCTGTCGTCATAGGCAAATGCGACGTCTTTGAACACTATATCGTGCCCTTCAGGGCTAAAGGTCTCAGCGCCTTCGGCTGTTTCTGTTTCATATATCTCCATAAGCCTGTCGGCCGATACCTGAGACATGAAAAGCTCTGCGATCAGAGCCAGGCTCTGATCAAATGGTGCATACACACGTGTTATGACGAGCAGGAACATGAAAAAGAGCATGAAGTCTATCTGCCCAGCCAGTATGAGCTTTGCTCCTGTCAGTATCGTTGTTGCGACTCCAAGCCTCATGATCACGCTTGCCCCGTTCACGAATATGCCGGCGACCAGCTCTCCGTGCAGCATGCTTTTCTCGTGAGCATCGATCTTTTTGTACAGCACATCAAGGAACTTTTCCTCCTGATTCGTCGCATGTATCTCGCGTATGTTCTCGATCGTCTCCTGCATGCCGTCGGCCACATCTATCGCTTTAGCCTTTGTATCCTCGGCGCTTTTGGCCGCCAGCCTGCGGCTGCCGAATAAAAGTCCGAGACCTACCGGCACTCCCCAGAGGCATGCTATAGTGAGCTTCCAGTTATAAAAGAGCAGCATAACGGCGACTATAGCAGTGGAGATGATCGCACCGTAAAGGTATCCAAGTACGTGCGACCATACATGCTCCATGCGGTTCACGTCGCCCATTATGGTCTCGGTCAGATCTGCCAGATCTCTCTTGCCGAAATATCCGAGCGGTAACTTGCGAAGTCTCTCAGCGAGTCCTATCCTCATAGTCTTTACCTCACGGTACACCAGACCGTAGGTAGCCTTGTACTGCTGAAGATGTGTTATCAGCGAAAGCGCGATGAATGCGAGTATCAGAAGTCCGAATGTCGCAAGCCCCGGCAGCGGGGCTCCGGCTGTCAGCGTGTCCATGAATCTCATCATGAGAAAGTACAGTATTCCCATGCCGCCCATGACGACCAGATTGACTATGACCGTCCAGAATGTGCCTCTTTTCGTATTGCGTACACCCTGGTCTGTAAGCGCGTATTTGCGCTGGAATATCGGTCCGAACATCTAAGCCACCTCCTCTGATGTAATGCGCCATTTGACGGCTTTGCTGTAATCCTCCCACATGCGGGCGTACAGGCCTCCCTTTGCCAGGAGTTCATCGTGCGTCCCTTCTTCAACTGCGTGTCCCTCATCGAGAACGATGATCTTGTCTGCCCCTGTCACGGTCGAGAGTCTGTGAGCGATCATTATCACCGTGCGGTCTTTTGTGAGCGATGAGAACGCTCTCTGTATGAGCGATTCGTTCTCAGGATCAGCGAAGGCTGTCGCTTCATCGAGCACCACTATAGGCGCGTCCTTTAGTATCGCTCTTGCAAGTGCAATGCGTTGCTGCTCGCCGCCCGACAGATATGTGCCCTCGGTACCAATCACGGTGTCTATACCCTCCGGAAGGTTTGCGATTATATCGCCACACTGGGCAGCAAAGAGTGCCTCCATGACTTCCTCCTTTGAAGCATCCGGTCTTGCGGCACGAACGTTCTCAAGTATGGATGTCTTGAAGAGATGCACGTTCTGAAAAACGAAAGCTATGTTGTCCATGAGAACGTGATGATCTATATGCCTCACGTCAACTCCTCCGACCATGACGCTTCCGTCCGATACATCCCAGAATCTTGGTATGAGGCTGGCCGCCGTGGTCTTGCCGCCGCCCGAAGGACCGACAAGAGCAATGGTCTGGCCCGGTTCAGCTCTGAACGACACATGATCGAGGGCCGGAAGTTCTGCACCTTCATATGTGAACGACACATCCCTGAATTCAACGCTGTTGTCGTGAGGCTCCTTCGGATCTTCTACAGGATCAAACACAGGAGCGCTCATCACCTTATCGATACGCCCGAGCGCCGTGGAAGCGAGCATCATGCCGCTTGCTGCAAACATTATCTTGGCAAGCGCTGTCGAGATGATCGCCGAGAACACCGCATAGAACGCGAAGTCGGTGACGAATTCGGCAAAGCTTCCGTTTGCCAGGGCACGCGGAGCTATCAGTATGGCGACAGGTACAAGGAAAACGAACGCACCTTCAGTGAATGTGAGATTAACCGCCTGCGGTACTCTGCATATGTCGCCCTGATAATGCTCGGCCTTGGCGCTGTAATCATCTATAGCCTCCTTGAAGGCCCTGAATGAATAGACCGTCTGCTGGAAGACCTTGACCACAGGTATGCCTCTGACGTATTCCGTTCCGGCTTTGCTCATGTGATCCTGAGCCGCCTGGTATTCGGCCATGAGCTTTGCGTTCTTGCCGCCCATCATCGTGAACAGGGCGATCACGGATATAACAGCCGCCAGCAGGCAGGCCGCACCCATTCGCCAGTCGAACACGAACATCAGGACTATCATGCTGATGAACATCGCTGCCGTTCCGACTATGTCCGCGAGATTATGAGCCAGCAGAGTCTCGGTCTCGGCCGCACCTCCGTCGAGACGGTTTCTGATGAGGCCCGATGCGTTGTTGTCGAAGAATCCGAGCGGAGTCTTCATGAGATGAGCCATGCCCTGCTTTCTTATGTTTACAGCCGTGCGGAAAGCCGCAAGGTGCGTGCACATAAGAGCGCAGAAGTATACGACTATCCCTCCGAATGCGAATGCAAAGGCCATCCATCCGTAATGAGAGATGCTCGTCGCATTTGTCCAGTCGGGGGCAACTGCTATCAGGTCTCTTGCCACGAGCCATATGCAGATATACGGCAGCATGCCGAGAATCATGGCTGCGGCTGACAAAGCCAGTCCCAGGAATGTCAGTTTTTTATAACTGCCCGCATAGCCGAGCAGGACCGACAGATCGCTTTCTTTTTTCTTGTCCATATATATTTCCTCCTGTGAACACCATTAACGGTTTGTTAACTAACCCTATATAAGCCGAGTGCCTGTCTTCCTAAGAAGACAGGCATCGACGTGCATGTATTTGTTTTTAAAAAGGAGGTGCTTTGCCTTAAGCGAACCCCAGCAGGTTTTTCCAGCCCGGCATGAAGAATGCCTCGACCGTATCCAGATAGCTCACTGCTTCTTCAAGTGAATAGTTGCGCACCACCGGCTCAAACAGCGCCGTACAATATGCTGTGGTCACGATATGGAGTTCCTCTTCCGAGATATCCTTGACATCAAGCCCCAGCTTTTTCAGTTCCTTAAGCTGTGGTATCATCCTTTTCATCTGATCTTCAACAAAATCGTTAAGGAAATTCTCGTATCTGGATCCATAGGACTTGTTGACCAGCATTGCATACTCTTCCATGCGCGGATATATGAGATCCCTCATCATATCTATCTCAGTGGAATTCCATATCAGCTCTGTTTCTCTGCTGTCGGGGATCTCTGTGCAGGCTCTGATCGCCTCCTCTGATTTACTTACATGTTCACTGACCCATTCTTTCAGATCCTCAAGCGCAGGGCTTACCAGCGCATCATACATTGCCTCTTTGCTGTCAAAATGCCGATACAGAGCAGCCGCTGTAAGTCCGCATCTTTTGCCGATACGGCGCATCGAAGCCTTGTCATACCCATATTCCGCAAACTCTTCGGTCGCGGCGCGTATGATCTTTTCATGGCTGAATGTTTTATCTCTCGGCATGTCTGTTATTGCACCAAAAGACGCCGGAATCGGCGACTTTTAGCTGTAGATGTAGATATTGTAAGAGGGATGAAAGTATTATGGTATAGTTAGCTATAACTAACTCTTTTCGTTGCCATGCTAACACATCAATTTCCTATTGTCAAGATAGGAGTTAGTTAATTTTAACTTTATCATGAGTTTCAATGTTATTACTTTCTACCGACAAGAAGCGCAGAGCCTGTCAGCATCATACGTCTCGCCTCAGATTTTGACATGAAAAGCCCGTTATCTGTATGGATGAGGTTCACTTCTTCATACCCCTGGTTTCTGAGTTCATCCACGAACTTTTCCATATCTCCATACCTTGCCTTAGACATTATGTCATGTATCGCGAATGTTCCGCCCTTCTTCAGGACACGCAGCGTTTCTCTCAAAAGATCCTGCTTATTGACGCCGGCTATGTTGTGATACACATAGTTGCTTGTCACGGCATCGAAGCACTCGTCAGGGTAATCGAGCTTCACTGCATCGCCTTTGCAAAAGCTTATATTTGTAACGCCTTCCGCTTCCGCATTTCTCTCGCACAGCCTCTTGCTGAAAGAAGCATATTCCGCACCCCAGCGGTCGAGTCCGACCATCTCGGCATCAGGATTGCGTTTGGCACAGGCTATGGTAAGCGCACCGCTTCCGCAGCCTACATCAAGGCCGATACCTCCTGCAGGGATCTTCACATGGTCGGCCGTACCTTCGATTATTCCTCTTGAGAGATTCCTTTTTCCGTTATACGAAAACTCCCTGTATGCCATTATCGACCATTCAGTCGCCTTAGCACATGCCGCGAGCCCTGCTCCGAGCAGCACTTTGATTGCTATGTCTGCCTTTCTGTCGCTTAACTTCACATGCTTCCACACAGCGATGTTAGTTCCTGTCAATACTGCTGTTCCGGCAGCAAGTCCCGCGATCATTCCTTTTGGTATCCAGTTTTTGTAGTCAGTCTTAAGCGACTTTCTCATGTAAAAGTCGCAGCAGTCACCGCCTCTTCCTATGGTCTGTGTACGGATGAAGTCTATCCCCGGAAGATTACCGTACATCAGGTCATCATTTGTGCAGAACAATTTTGTTATCTCCGGGCATCCCAGCTCTGTCAGATATCTGTTGTACGGGCATGATGTCACATCCATGCGGTATTCGCCCTTCGGATTATCATAAAATCTGTTACTGAATCCGCTGGAAGGTCCGAACATCTTCATGGTCATCGGATCCCAGATGCTTACGAACAGGTCCTTCATTCCCGGCACCTTCATCAGGCGTGCGAGTGTCTTAGCAAGGCCTTCACATCTGTATGCAAAAAACCGTTCCATAAAGTCAAATGCGAACTTCTCATCAGTTGCTTCTTTGATCGACAGATAGATGGCTGCCATAGGGAATATCCTGCTGTCGGTATGCGCGTGTTCTCCTTTTGGGATGTCCGCATACTTTTCCAGATATCCTTCAAGTCTGTCATGAGCGGCTTTCCATATTTTATCGCTCTGCTCCTTTGGGATAGATCTGTCCAGTTCTTCCTTGGCCCATCTCTTCTTTCCAAGTATTTTTTCCGCTTCGATATCATATTTCTTCATGGTTTTTCCTCTTTCTGGCTTTGAATACCGCTATGCTCTTGACTGTATATACTTCTACATCATCATACATGCCTTCAAGTCTGTGTCTAAGGCTCTCTGCTGTCTCAAACGGAGGGGTAAAGAAACCGCTTCTTATATAGAATCTGTTGATCATTCTGTCAGTATGCTTGTTGCTGTCCTGTACATAGAAGCAGCCACTGAACGTACCACCCGGTTTAAGTACGCGGTAAGTCTCGCTGTATGCCGCTTCCTTATCCGGGAAGGCATGAAAGCCGTTGAGCGATACGACAGCATCAAAGCTTCCCTCCTCGAACGGAAGCGCTCCGACATCTCCCTGAACGAAAGAGATGTTGTCTATTCCCATTTCCTTCGCCCTGTCAGATGCAGCCTCCATCATCTTTTCTGAATAGTCAAGACATGTAATGTCCGCATCCGGAAGCGTCTTCCACACAGGCATCGACAGCACACCGGTGCCGACCGGTACTTCAAGCAGTCTACCTGCGAAACCGGCAGGTATCGGCTCAAATGCTCCGGCCTGGTACTCAAGCATATCTTCCCTGTCCATCTGCCAGACCATCTTCACTACTGCCATGCCAAGCGCAGTACTACCGGTCATCATGCCGTCATAGAAACTGTGTGCCTTGCCCAGTGATCTGTAAGCGGATTTGATCTCACTCTTTCTGGATCCCGGATGGTCCTTGTCGGCTTTCATGATGTCCACCATCTGCTTCCAGCCGTCCTCAGCTTCTCTGCAAATACCCGGGAAGACCGGATAGCAGTGGAACATGCCCTCTCCAACTATCATGTCATAGTCCACATTGTATTTTTTCATCGCCGCTTCGAATGAGGGAGCAACGGCATATAGCGTTTCATCGGAACCATATATAAAGGTTACTTTTGGGCAGCCTGTGAAATCAGCCTTCTGCAGATAGATCATGTAGTCAGGTACGCTGTCATCTCCGTGCTTCATGATATCTACCGCTGTCTTCATGTATGAAGCCGGGATCACGGGATCCTTGCTGTCAAGTTCAAGCATTCTCTGCCACTCCTCATCAGTCGCTGCACATGTGCCAGGAGAGATGGTCATTATATGGGCTGGCATCGGGACTTCATTGCCCTGTTCATTTATATATGGAACAAGCCCGAGCGCCAGATTGCCTCCTGAAGATGTGCCAAGAAGGGAGATGTTTTCGGCATCATAATCCTTCAGCATTTCGCAGTATGTGTCATAGATCATACTGTATGCTTTGGTCAGCGGGTGTACCGTACAAAGCGGGTAATAGGGGATATACAGATCAAGTCCCGTCTCTTTTGCAAATCTGAGTGCTTTCCTGATTGATCCCGGTCTTGGAGCGCTCACCATGCCCCCTCCTATGATGAACATGTTTGCATGATCAGTTTTCTCCTGGTGCTTCATTGCTATCACCGGGCATCCCTGGATGTATATGCGGCTGATATCTATTTCTGAATCCTTCAGTTTAGGTATATTTACCCGGGAATTCTGTTTTTTCTTTATTTCAATGATCTCATCAGCGCTGAGATTCCAACTGTTTTTTATGCCGGTTTTTTTAACGATCGATTTCAGCATCTCGTATTTGACTGACATTGGAAAAGCCTCCTTTTATCCATTTTTTCATTGCTTTCTGAGTACTGCCACTGCGCATGGCACCCTGCCCTCGATCATGGTGTATTCACCATCTGTATATCCGGCATTAGCAAAGAATTCCTTATATGATCCAAATGTGAACTGTCGCTTGAAGTCAGCTCCGGCTTTGCCCACCGTACTGGCAAAACCGCTGGTCTTACCTTTGCTGTCCTTGTTCATATATGTCGGGATTATCAGCTTACCGCCCTTGCGGCAGACTCTGTCAAGCTCGCTGAGCGCCTTTATAGGCTCATCAAGAAGATGTATCACGTTAGCAGCGATGACCACATCAAATCTTTCATCCGGGAAGTCGAGAGCAAGTATATCCGCATTTCTGACTGTCACATTGGAATACCTGCGGCACTTCTTCTCCGTCTGCTTAATCATCTTTGGTGAGAAGTCTGTCGCTGTTATGCTTTTGCACAAAGGAGCCACAACTTCAGTCAGCATTCCAGTCCCGCAGGCACATTCAAGCACCTCATCATCCGATGAGATCTGCAACGCAACAACCTGCTTCAGTCTTCTGTGGACCTTTGCGTTGATCAGATCCGTGAAGATGTCGTACACTCCTGCTACTCTGTCCCAGAACATACCTTTACTGCCTGACGAACCGTCGCCTGTGACCCAGTAGTCACAGATATCGTCTCCGCCCGCTATAGTATGCTCACGGTGCAGTTTTCCATGCTGAAGTCTGAACATCACCTCATCTGTCGCACACAGAGCAGGCATAAGTTCGGATATCCCTTCTCTCTCGCAGAATTCACATATTGGGCATCGCGTAAAGTAGTAATAACTGCCCTCGCTGTGCAGGGATTCATCGAAGCTGACGTTCCAGTTTACCGGATACCTGTCTCCATGTCTCCGGAACCATCTGTCGTACTTCTTCATATCCCTGTACCACTTCTTAGGATCCCGATTGAGATCGGTCATACCAAAAACCTTCTTAAGCAGCGGGCCTTCCAGGACATCCGTCATCACCTGTCCCATATCTTCCGGCGTCATCTCCCGGCCGCTGCCAAGCCACGCCGCAGCGAACACATAGGCAAAATACGCATTGGATGCCATAGGATTGCCCGGGCCGAGCTCATCAGCATGTGCGAGCAGCTTCCTGTACTCTTTCTTTCCACGTTTTATTGATCTGTCAGCCAGCTCTTTACTGTACCTTTCAGCGATACTGTTTCTTATCATCGGCGCAAAGAGTGACCAGTATACCCCTTTGTATTTCATAAACCATTTCCTACCATTTGAATACAGCCAGTCTGTTGTTGAGGTTTCTGCCAACGACAGCAAAGATCTTTCCTCTGACGGAGTATTTCCTCATCTCATCGTTATAACTATTCTCAGAGACAAATCTCATGCGCGGTTCCATTTCCAGCTCTCCTTACTGCTTTTTCTTCTTTGCAATAACAGTGATCCACGGCTTCTTCCCATGGTGATATGATTTCACATCTTCGAAGCCGGCTGTAAGCAAAGCTTCTTCGATCTGCCCCGGTGTATAGACCTTCATTCCGTCTATGATGTCCTCATACTTCTTTGTAGCTGCATCATATCCGTCCGCCTCATTGACGATCATGAATGTCCCGTCCGGCTTCAGTACCCTTGCAACTTCTGCAAAGCATTTCTCAAGGCCCGGCCAAAAGTAAATTGTCTCATACGCAGTTGCCAGATCGAATGTTTCGTCAGCCAGTGTAAGCGCAGCGACATCGCCCTGCTGTACGCTGCATTTACCTGCAGCAATCAGCACTTTATTTTTTTCTTTGGATTTCTTTACGGAAAGCGGAGAATAATCAACTCCGGTAACTGTTGACCCCGGATACTTTAGAGCCAGTGCCATAAGATTGCTGCCTCCGCCGCATCCAAGATCAACTATCTGCTCAGGTGGCCGGACATCGAGAAACGATGTTCCCCATTTCGCCATTCCGGCATGTCCCATATTCATGCCCAGTATCATCATTTTCCCGAGGATCCCTTCAGGCTTCCTCGTCTGATTCATGTAGTCCTTTATGATTCCCATAGTCTATAGTGCCTCCTTGAAAGCATCCTTCCTCTTTTTTATATGTTAGTCGTGTCTAACTATTTTGTCAAAAGAAATCGGGACATATCTTGCGATTTCTGTCCCGATTCTGTCGTTTTATTATACAGATATTGTTTTTTGCCTCTTAACTGCAGCTATATATTTATCCCTTTTCATCTGAACTGATTCAATTCCGGGTTGTACGTATAACCCTCCTTTTTCAGAATATCCTTTATCTCTTCTATGTCTGCATCACTGACTGTGCAGAATTCCTCAAGCGAAGAATACCGATCTCTCAGCATCATGTTGATATAGCTGTAGAGCATATTCGGATCTTTAGGTATTGCATAGTTCATCTTTCATACTTCTCCCTTGCTGACAGACAGGTATTCCTTCGGAACACTCTTCGTCAGCCAAACCCCGTTTACTGACCGGAAGAACTTATAGCCGTCGGCATGCATTGCAGCTACATCTACTGTATAGATCACAGGCTTGCCGTGCCTCTGCCCGACTTTCCTCGCTGTCTCAGCATCTATTGACAGATGTACATACAGTATGGATTTCGGTAAGAGACGATGACTCCGTCCTCTCTGATCGTGAACATGTGCTCCGTCTTGTCTGTCCTCTGGTAGGACTCATTTGTTTTGGATTCGCGGATAGTGTATGTGCCGTATGGCAGGTCATCCGCAAGAGTCTCGGCAGTGTATGCCTTCTTCTCTTCATTCCAGCGGACTGTGATCTTTCCGACATCCTTTCCTGTAGGTACACGCTTTATCGTTCCGTCTTTCAGAAGTGCCTCCTTGGACTCGAGCTTCTTCCAGTCGACCTTGTCGGTCTTGTTGTCGAGGTCTTTTCTGACCACCACGTCTCTTCCGGACACGTTCTTGATCGTCATCACGATGCCGTCGAGGTGTGCTCCGCCGAGAGCCTCGGACTTCTTCAGCTCCTTGTCTCTCTTTATGATCTGCACTCCGCCTCTTATGACGGCTTCTCTTACCTTGTCACCGGACAGATCAACGATCACTCCGTCCTGTCGGACAGTGAATGCTCTGGACCATTCTGTGTTCAGGAGATAGCCCTTGGAAGGCTTTGTTTCCTTCACAAGATACGATCCGTATGGGAGAGCATGTGCATCAGAAGCTGCGATGCCATCCGCATTCGTTGTTATGGTGAGCGCTGCGGCTCCCTTTGCGATCTCCTTTCCTCCGACCATCACAGTCTGTGCAGACTGGTTGTAGATGGTGAACTCGGCTCCGGCCAGAGTCGCATCTCCCTGGGCATATGCCTCATCGAGGTCGTTGTCGATCTTGGCAAGCTTCACGCCGCCCCTGATGATCGTGTCATCGCCATTGATGCTCTCGTTATATGTCCTGACCGGTGTCTTGTCCGTGCCGTCCTCTGTCACATGGTTTATGAGCTTCGCAGAGTTGACAAGATATCCCGTCGGTGCCTTGACCTCACAGATCACATAGGTCCCGAGAGGATAGCATATCTTACCCGCCTTGTCCCTGTAGAATGCAGAGCTCGTATAGCCGGATGCAGTCACCGGATTCTGTCCGCTGATCTTTCCATTTGCATCAGTCACGAGATACCATGTCGCCTTCAGGGTCCCTGTGCTCTCAGCCTGGGCTGCCGTGCTGTACTGTCCGTCGTAGTACTTGAATTCATAGACTGCTCCTGCCAGAGTCGCATCGCCTTCTCCGTAGTTATGTGGATATCCGGCAGGGATCTTTGTGAGGAGCAGATCGATCGGATCAGAGATAGGCATATCCTTGCAGCTGTAGGTATAGGTCGCATCCTTATTCACCGTGATCTTCTTGACCGTAGTATCCAGCGCATAGCCTACAGGAGCCTTGGTCTCCCTGATATAGTAGTCGCCGGTCTCGAGCTCGACAGGGTCTGAGGATCCGTCTGCTTTTGTAGTGATGACGGCTGCGTTACCGTTCTTCAGGGTCGCTCTTTCCGTGCACGCCTGGTTCGTATACAGTGTGAACTGAGCTCCGCCGAGGCTGTAGCACTTGTTGCCGCTAGTGATGCCTGTAAGGTCTCCGCTCTTCGCGACTTTCACCTTTCCGTACTCCGTGTTGTAGAAGGCTCCGAACACGTCCTGTCTGCCTTCCCTTCTTACCCAGAAAACTTCAAAGCTCTCCGGCGGATCAGGAAGATTTGCCAGGTCACTGACGATAGCTTTTGTTTTCGCCCTGAAGTCTGACGGCGCTCCGCCCCAGACTGTATCGTCTTCTTTGTAGTTATCGTAGATCCAGGACAGCGCTGTGTGTCCGATGGCATATGCGTCCTCCATGGAGTAGCCTGAGAACCATCTGGATTTCGTCACCTTGGTGTATCCATAGGATCCCGGCAGATAGTAGACGAGCTTCCTCATCTTTGAGATCCTGCCCGTGTCATCATCATCGATGATTGAGATGTTGTATGTCCCTTCCGGAGGCGGGTCTGCCATAGGCTGCACACAGTAGGCATAAGACCTGCTTACACCCGGGATCTCGTCAGTATCCACGGCTTCTCCGTCGATATGCGTCACCCACTTGAGTGATGTGTGTCCGGATAACGGGTGATCGCCGAACCAGATCTGTGATCCGTACTTGAGTGTTACCGTCTGTGCCGCAGCATGCACTGTGCCTGCAGCCGCCGTGATCATTCCGAGCGTCATGATCAAGGCAAGCATCGCAGTCACCAGCCGCCTTGCTGCGCTTTTGTGATTCTTAACTGTCATTGCGTTTTCTCCTTTCTCGTTTTCACATCGACATGAATGCGAGGATGAACACCGGCATGCTTATCAGGATCAGGACTCCTGTAAGGATCCATGAGAGCCTGTTAGCTGCCCTCTCGCTGAGATACAGCTGCATGCCTGCATCATCCGTGCACATGATCACGTCGGGATTACCGTTCTTGTCTTTGTCGTTTGTCATATGACTCCTTTCCCGCAATTCCGGGCAAAAGAAAAACGCCCAGGTCACTTGGATCTGAGCGTTCATGCCTTGTAAGGATATTGCGATTATTATTAATATATTATGCTATACTACTCATTCTCTTATTCTTCGGGAAGTAACCGGTAGTCTGAGAGGAGGGGTTTCAGGGGAGGAGACGGGAAAACATGCTCCTCATGCGATAGACTCATGCCACATAATTTGCTATCTGGCGTCATCTCTGTCACGCTGCCTTTGTCTGTGCCTTGCATAATACTCCATGGCAGCCGCCACATAGTCCTCTCGCTTTGAAGCAGGCAGGTCAGGAGGAAAGAGCCTGCTGAATCTTTCGGATTTCAGGACTATTCTCTCCTTCTGATTTCCCTTCTGCTCCATCATGACCGCCTCGATTGCTTCAGGCGTGAGTTTCTGCTCTTCGTAGAGCTTTCTCATTCTCTTGGCCTGCTCATGTGTCGGTGTGCACTGCTCCATCTCTATGGCTTCAAGCACATCGCGCTGCCTCGGTCCGATATATGAAAGCTCGACAGCCGGACGGATACCCATCTTGCCCTCATCGACCAGATCAAGGAGTTCCGGGATCAGTTCTGTGAGGCGGATATATCGCTGGATCTGCCGCGCACTATCCCCTACCTCTTTCGCCAGCATTTCGTCGGATCTGTTATCCCGTGCGCCCACTGGGCGCACGACATGGTCATGTCTTCTTGACTCCGCATTGCCGAGAGCATCAGCATACTCATCTGAAATGCCGTATGAATTCTTCAGATGTTCTCTCGCTTTCTCAAGCTGTGGTCCGACAGGCTCTCCGCCGTAGTTTCTCCCCTTTTTCTGGTTCTCCACCATTCTGGAGACGAGCATCTTCATGGCGTCGAGCCTCATCTTATATGCGAACGCCTTCTCGGACGGCAGGATGGTAGATCTCTGGAAGTTCGATTCAGTCATCAGGATAGTCGCCTGCTCTTTTGAAAGCTCAACTATCTCGCACCTCAGAGTGTCCATACCGAGCAGCTCGCAGGCACGCTTACGCCTGTGCCCGGAGACAAGCTCGTACCTGCCGTCCTTCTTCTTTCTCACCATACATGGAGTGAGCACACCCTGGGCCCTGATGCTTTCGATGAGGTTCATCATGTCCTCGTCATCTCTGACCTTGAAGGGATGATCCGGGAACGGATCGATCTCATTGATCGGGATCTCATGGATACGCTTCAGCTTCGCGTCATCTCTCTCCTCCTGTGATGAAAAGAGTTCATCGAGCGACGGCAGCTTTATCCCGTTTCCTGTTTCTTTCGGCATCCGCGATCACCTCCTTTGTCAGCGCCTCATAAGCCTTAGCCGGCTTGCTGTCTCTGTCATATGCAAATATACTCTGTCCCGTTTTGCTTGCCTCGGCTGCCTTTACACCGAGAGGGATCTGCGAATCGAATATCCGGATGTTCATACCGTAATTCGTCCTGATCGTACTTATTACATCCCTCGCCAGATTGGTCCTCCCGTCGACAAGCGTCATGATGATGCCATCGATCTTCAGGTTTTCATTCGTATGGTTCCTGACCATATCTATGCTCCGCATCAGCTGTGTCATTCCCTTTGCCGGAAGGTACTGAGCCTGCACCGGTATGATCACGCTGTCTGCGGCAGTGAGCGCGTTGACGGTGAGCATCCCGAGCGACGGCATGCAGTCTATAAGCACATAATCGTAATCATTCTTCACTTCCTTCAGGAGATTATCCAGCACCTTCTCACGGCTCATCGCATTGACGAGTCTGGTCTCCATTGAGGAGAGTTCGAGATTGGACGGAAGTACGTCGAAGCCCTCACTGTGATGGATTATGGTGTCCTGAACGATCGGCTTGTAATCTTCCGTTATCAGATACATGAGTCTGCCGAGTGATCTCTCCAGGCTGTCAGCATCGATCCCTGCGGATGTGGTCAGGTCGCTTTGAGGGTCCGCGTCTACAAGCAGGACCCTCCTGCCGTTTGCGGCAAGCCCTGCGCCGAGATTCAGCGCAGTGGTCGTCTTGCCGACTCCTCCCTTCTGGTTACAAACTGCAATCACCTTCGACATCGAGCAACCTCCCGTCCACTATCTTCATTCCTTCTGTCGGCTCTCTGTATTCATCGAACCAGTTGTCCATTACGAACCAGTCGATCTCATCAGTCTGGAAAAACATGTCCATGAACTCATCGTACGCGCCGTCATAATGGTTTTTACAGATATCCAGCATACCGAGCATGTCCGCATCGGTTCTTCTCCCGTTGGACAGGAATACCGCCTGCAGAATACCTACCGCTTCTTCAGGCTCCGCATCTTCCAGCATGCTGATGATCTGCTTGACCGAGATGAGATTCAGACCGTCAACAACAAAAGTGAAGATCTTAGCCGCCCTTTCTGCCATATAAAAGACCATCTCTGATGCAAACACCTCCAACGGGCTCATATCGCAGTCATACTGCGGAGCATTCTCCGGAGCGGGTCCCATGTCGTCCAGATCGATGAAGATGCTGATCTCGTCCGCAGTCTTCTCAGGCTTACTGTTCTTCTCTGAAATATTTTTCTTGATCTTGATTGGCTTTATCATTTTGGATTCCTTTCTGCCGGGTCAGCCGGCTGCAACAAAAAACGCCCTGCACCGTATTATGCAGAGCATCTATGTAGCTGCCTTGCCGGCAGGATATATCAGTCTATGAACTTAACAAGGAGCTCATCTACAGGATCGGTGTATCGACCCTCGGCTATGAGAGAGTTCTTGAGCTCGACGAGAGCCATGACGATTATTCTTATTTCTTCATGTGTGAATCTATATTTCGGCTTGAACATGACGCACCTCCTTCATACCGTTTTTGTTTTCAGTTTACAGTAATGTATCAGTGCTCACAATTGTGCGATCTGCACCTCCGGGTAGAAAAGTGCAGGCACTTTTCTACCTGATTTATCGTTGGACAAAACCTGGACGTCTGTCAGCCGTAGACTGCATCCAATCGAGCTGCGCTGTCGCTTGCTCTCTTGGGCAGTCCTGACAGACGACCTTCCTGCCGCTCTGTCTGCGCCTGACGGCTTGACAATTGCGGGGATAGGTCTGTCAATTATGCCTGCGAAATTTGTACAAATTTTGCGATTTCTGACATTCCGGCGCGAACTCATTTGCGAACTTTTTGAGCCAAAAAACCTGCTGCCGGATGCGGTGGAGCGTGGCGGAGTGAGGTTTTATCATATTCCTCAAAATCGCTGAAGTGCTTGAAAACAGCGGGATCCCTTGCAAATAAAGAGCCAGACTGATTTTACTCAATCTGGCCTGTTTTTGGTGGAAGCGGTGGGAGTCGAACCCACGTCCAAGAGTATTTCCAGAAGACTTTCTCCGAGCGCAGCCGTTCGCTGTTGTTTCGCTCGCCCCTCGCCGATGCGGCAGACTTGGGGTTTCGCTATCCCGTAGGTACTCCTGCGTTACCGGGAACTCACGCAGAAGGTCCCTGCATTGATGACGCCGGGATCTCAGGCTGCAGGTGACCTGAGGCCGACGCGCGGGGCTGAACTATGCAGCCAGTGCGAAGTTGTTGTTTGTTTTAGCGTTTCTTCTTAACGGGTACTTTTAACGTGGATCACCGCCACGGCTCGCTTATCTTCGTTCCACACACCTGTCGAAACCATTACGCCCCCATAAGATGCGCCGGACCGGACCATGCAGCCGGTGCCAGGGTGTATAACGCGCAAAAGGCAGCAGTTTTCACCGCTGCCTAATATTATACGCTTCGTATTTATTTGTCAATAAACTACCTGTTCAGAGATTTGTTTCTCATCATGGCGATAAGAAGCGCCAGAGTAGTCAGCATCACAGCGGACCACGCGGCCAGCTCTTCCTTATCTCCCGTATTCGGAGATGATGCCCTGTAGCCTTCTCCGCTGTCCGCGGCATACCTGCACATATCTGCCGAAAGAATGACTCCGCCGCCTTTTGGGACCGTGACATACCAGAATCCGTCATCTCCTCTGTATGCCTCGAGCTCCTTACCCTCATCACAGTATACATGTTCAAGTTCATAGCCTTCCGGGATCTCGATCCTGACCCTGACCTTATCGCCCTCAAGAGCGGTGTATCCGTGCTTTCCCTTTGTCAGTCCGGGAAGGCTGATGATGCCCTTGTCCCTGTCTCTGATCCTGATGATGTATTTTATGGTCTTCTCAAATTTTCTGTTTATGTTTCTGTTCTGATCGAGCGCGACAAATTCCTTTCCGTTCCCGTCCTTTCTGACAACGATCTTCCAGGCAGTGACGCTCACTGTACCGTCGCAGTCCGGCGTGCAGGCATTCGTGACAATGCCGGCTTCCTTTCCCTCGACCGTGCCGGTGACCGCGACGTTGATGCTGCTTCCTCCGGACACCTTGAGGTCCATTCCGCTTTCTTCTTTGGCCCTGATATCCCCGTCGACCGTGATGTCTATCTTCGATCCGTTGTCTGCCGCCGCATCGATGCCGTCGTCTTCGTTCGATTCGACGTCCCCGTTCACTTCGGCCGTTACTGTCCCGCCGTTATCAGCCTTGGCGTCTATGCCGTCTTCGTCGCCCTTCAGATCGCCGTTCACGACTGCCGACGCGCTGCCCTCGTCCGCGGATATCACAAGGCCGTGTCCTTCATCGGAGCTCACGTCCCCGTTGACCACCGCCGACGCATCGGAGCCTTCGCCTTCAGCAGATACCGTAACCGCATCAGTTTTGCCGGCGTTCACATCACTGTCGACCGTGACAGATTCCTCCTGTCCGGCGCCCGCGCTGACGCTTACGCCCTGATCCGCGCCGAATGCTGTCATCCGGCCCGCGCAGAACAGAAGGGCAAGTGAAAAGGCTATCGTTACGACCGTCCTTGTCTTGTACTTCACAGTTCCCTTCTTTTCCTTTCCCGGTCATCAATCGCCGTCGCGATCTATATCCTTGTCTGTTATGTCGCCTGTTACGGCATCGATGTCGTAGTCGTATTCTGTCGTTCCCTGATAGAATTTGACCTCATACTCATCTTTGCCCAGGTCATCGTCAAAGTCAAGTTGTACGAATGTGTTGCTTACCTGATCATTTGTCAGTCCGGCGTCCGCAAGAGCAATCTCCAGAGCCTTATCCTCTCCGATGTAGTCGCCGTTCGCGTCGGTCGCAGGCGCCGCAGGCGCCGTTGCAGTATCATCGGCTGCAGGCGCCGCGGTATCGGTCACAGGCTGCTCCGTCTGCGTATCCGTGCTCTGGTCCTGAGCAGGCTGCTGTATCTGTATGCAGCCCGACAGGCAAAATGCCAGCATGATGCCCAGCGCGAGCACGAGTACAGCGCCGATGTGTTTTCTGTTCTTCATTTTATTTCTCCTTCCGGCAATACTCTTGTCATTTCAATATTGTTACCCGATTTATTATGCTTTATATCACCTGTTATTTCAAGTACTGCCGTCCGGGAATCACAGTTTTATTATCCTCATCGAATTGGTCTCCGATCTCTGATAGCTCCGTCTGCCCGATACAAGGCCCGCCACGAATACGAGAATGTCCCCTTCCGAGACATCACAGCTGTCCTTTATTATCTCGAGGCAGTCCTCCATCAGTTCGTCCGTCGAATCCGCCCTGTCGGCGAGATACGGCCGGACTCCCCACAGCAGCATCATCTGCCTTACAACGGCAGGGTCAGGCGAGAACGCGAATATGTCCGAGTCCGGGCGGCACTTGGATACCGACAGAGCCGTGCTGCCTGACGATGTAGGCGCTATGATAGCCTTTGCGTCGAGCTTTTCAGACGCCGTGACGGCAGCCACGCATGTAGTTTCGGATATGGTCGACGGATCTCTGTCCCTCGCCGCCGGATGATACGCGAACTGCTCGGTGTACTCCGTTATCGAGACCATCATCTCAAGAGCCTCGACAGGGTATTCTCCGCTCGCCGTCTCTCCCGAGAGCATCACCGCGTCCGTGCCCTCGTATACGGCGTTCGCTACATCGTTCACCTCGGCCCTCGTCGGGCGCGGATTCCTTATCATGGAATCGAGCATCTGCGTCGCTGTTATGACGATCTTTCCTCCGGCATTGCACTTATCTATCATCTCGCGCTGCAGCTGCGGGATCATCTTCGGCTCTACCTCTACGCCGAGGTCTCCCCTTGCCACCATGATGCCGTCCGCCGCCTCGATTATCTCCTCAAGATTGTCTATGCCCTCGCGGGATTCTATCTTCGCGATTATCTTCGCTTTTGAACCGGCCTTCTCTATGATCTCTCTGATTCTCCGGATGGTCCCCGCGTTTCGCACGAACGAAGCCGCGATATAATCGAAGCCGTTCTCAAGTCCGAACGCTATGTCGTCTGTGTCCTTGTCCGTCAGATCGGGCAGACCGACGCTGACCCCCGGCAGATTGATGCCCTTCCTTTCATCTAGCATCCCTCCGGTGACGACGCTGCACAGCACATCTCTTCCTCTTATCTCATCGACCTTCAGTTCGATCGTGCCGTCGTCCACAAGCACGGTGCCTCCCTCGGATACGTCATCCGCAAGGCCTTCATACGTAGTATATATCCGGCCCGCATCGCCCTCCGCGCCGGTATTTCCGTTCATCGGAGTCAGCATGACGCTGTTTCCTTTTTCGAGCATGACAGCTTCGTGTCCCGCGAGCAGGCCCGTTCTTATCTCAGGCCCCCTGGTGTCGAGCAGCATCGCTATCGGCCTTCCCGCGGCTTTCGCGGCCCTGCGTACTCTTTCGAGCATCGCGAGATGGCTCTCGTGAGTGCCGTGCGAGAAATTAAACCTGGCGACGTCCATCTCCTTCACCAGTTCATCAAGTATGGAATCATCCGATTCCTTCGGTCCCATCGTGCATACTATCTTGGTCTTTCTCATCATTTTTTCCTTTTCAGATCAGTACTGTGACTGTATTCGGTATCTCTGCGTCAGCATCGTATGAATAGCTGATGTCCTTCACGGACTTCAGCAGCATTTCGTATGACAGCCTGTTATCCGTATCCGCGGGATCGAATCGCTCTCCGCTGTAGGATAACGCGACAACTGCCTTCCCGTTCTCCTTGGAGTATTCGGCTATGATGTGCGCCGGCAATATGCCGGTGCGCGGCAGCATCTGCTGGCCGATCTCCTCTATCGCCAGCCTTATGCGGTACTTCACGTTCAGCGGAATGTTGTTCTTGAGGCTCCAGCGGTCGAGTTCGCTGTCTATATTCTCAAAGTCGGTCTTACCGTCCGCGATATGCAGCTCGAGCACTTTGAGATTATGGATGAAGCGCTTCGTGAGTTCCTTCTGCGGATCGTCGAATATCTGCTCCGGAGTCCCGTCCTCATATATCACGCCCCGAGCCATGAAGCGAAGCGCTTTGCCAGCTCTATATCGTAGCCCGACAGTCCTGTCCCTTCATAGAACGACCACGGTTCTATGGTCCCCGTCGTGGCCACCGTAACGGCATACTGCGGATCCTCCGGCGGCGGGATGTCCGGCATGTTGTAGTTTTCGTCGACCGCCCATCGCTGATACATGTCGTCGAGCGTTCCGTCTTCCTTCTTTTCCTTCAGGAACTGATCGATCCGGTCCTTAAGCTCGGGTATCTTCGTTTTTCGCGAGACCGCGATGGCGACTGTATTATTACAGTATGTTTCATCCATGATGCGCACGCCCGATACGCCGTGTTCGATGGCCCTCTCCATCTGGATGCGCTGCGAGATGCACGCGTTGACCTTTCCGGTCGAAACCTCCTGATACGCCGGGAATATGTCCGTGTACGACTCTGTCTGCGCATGCCTGAATTCCTTCATCACCCTGTTCGCTTCAGGAGTGCTGGTGGATATCGCTATGACATTCCCTTTTTCGTCGAGCTGATCGAGCGATGTGATATTGCCGGTCCCGTTCGAGCACGCGCACAAAAACATCGCGGCGGTCATCACCGCGGCGATAACAGCGGTCTTCAGGAGATCCTTATGTGTATTGCGCCCGTTCACCTTTTCCTCTTGTCCTGCCCTCTTATAATTGCCAACGGGCTCCGGAGCGATCCTCCGGAGCCCGTTTCCAGCTGCCGGCAAACTGCCTTTACTTTCCGGTCAGCTTCTTATCAGTTGAATATCCTTCTGACATATACATTGTTTGGACTATAGCCGTATTTTCCGTAAGGATCGAGCAGTTCCCTGATGGTAGCTGTCTCGACGACCCCTTCGACCGGACTTGCGTGGATGATGTTTCCATATCCGAGATATATGCCGGCGTGGACAGTATAGCCGTTCTTGTTAGTGAAGAATATCAGGTCGCCGCGCGTCAGTGTCGGATAATTGTTGCTTCCTTCCGGTGCATCCTTGAATGTTATCGACTTGAGCTTTGCTTTGTTCTGTATCTCCGTGACGCAGTTGAACGGTCTCGTTGCCGGGCTGATCGGCCACAGGTCTACTCCCGCTCCATAGCAGGACTGGATTATCAGTCCGGACTCATCGACTCCGCCTCCTGGCGTTTCAGAGCCGCCCTGCTTGTATCTGCTGCCCCTGTACTTGTTTGCGGTCCTGATCAGAGCCTCGATACAGTCGGATCTTGTGCTGGCGCTGTTGATAAGCACAGGGGATACATAGTAGCTGTATCCGTGTTTGCTGATGGTATTGCTTATCTGTACATAGCCGCTCGGATTCTGGTATACCCTTGCCGATGTTATGGTAAGAGTCGGGCTTGTATACTCTTCCGAAGTATCGTTGCTAGGTATGTAGAGCCTCCACTTCGAGGTCTTGTACTGCCACCAGTCGTTCGGGAAGTATAAGTACACAGTCGCCTTTCCCGCTCCTTTCGGAAGAGTTACGGTCTTCTTGGTGACCCACTTGCCTCCGCTCTTCATCTGCAGGCTGGCCTTCCTCTTTGTCGGAGTGGTGACGCTGATCTTCATCGTGTATGACTCGTTCGAGATCAGGGTCTTTGATGTCGGCCATCCGCTGACTTTCGTAGGTCTCCTCTTTACCACCGCCTTCTGATTGACCACGTTGGAGTTCTTGCTCACGGCAGTATACGGACCGTTCTCATTGCGTGCAACGACATAGAACGTATATCTGTGCCCGTGCTCAAGACCGGTGACCTTCTTGGACGTGCCATTGACTCTGATCGGATCCTGCCAGTGGAGTCCGTCATCCGAGCGGTACAGATCGTAGTTGTCAGCATACTTCGTCGAGTTCCACTTAAGCGAGATGCTGCTGTTGGACGCGACATCCACCTTGAGAGTCGGAGCGCCCGGAGCGAACGCGCCTACGATCTTGACCTTGCAGGTTATATCCTTGCCGCTTGAAAGTCTGCCGCGTATCGTTGTAGTTCCCGGGGCTTTCGCTTTCACCTTGCCCTTTTTGCTGACACTCGCAACCTTCGGGTTGTCCGAGTACCAGCGGAAGCTCTTGCTGTTGTAGGTGGATCTCGGGCTGGAGTACTTCAGGCTGAGCTTGAGCCCGTCGCCGTACTGCATATTCGCTTTCTTTTTGTTGATCTTTGCCTTATATACGGTCTTCAGCCTGCTTTTGGTAGTCTGTCCGGCCGCCCAGTCGGAAGGGTGCGAGATATACGGACAGTCGTTCCTTACGCAGTAAGTGACGACTCTGTACATGTACGGAGTGTTTTTCTTCTTTGCAGTCTTGTCATTATATACTTTCTTTACTTTGTAACTGCCGTCGCTCTTCCTGAAGCTGATCCTGCCGATCTCCTTGAAGACCTTCTGCTTCCCTGTCTTTCTCAGGATCACTACGCCGTCGACATTGCTCATGTTCTTTGCGTTGTTCCAGTAGACCTTGATGCTCGTCTTGCTTGCCTTGATCCATACATGATCTATATTCGAGTTGTTCATGAAGGCAGGCGGAGTCTGCACGAAATCCGACTTGAACTGCAGCTTGCAGCCGTCGAGCTTGAAACTCCTCCCTACCGGACCGTCGTTTATTACATCTGTTTTTGTCGTACCGCATATCGTGCAGGTGGACAGCCTAACGATCTTCTTGTCCTGGACCCAAACTACACCTCCGTCCCATTGATGATTATTGTTCTTCGGTATTACGATTTCGGCCTCGTTGATTTCGCTGTTTCCGCCAGGATCCTTGAAGTATTTATTGCATTTGTTGCATGTCCAATACTCGATATTCCCTTCACTTTTACAGGTTGCCCCTACCCCTGCGTGGTCAACCATATCATGCGGAGGACATACATCATCCTGGACGCTCAGAGCTGTTCCCTGAAGGTCCGGACCGTTTCCGTCCGTGTCCCCGCCGGACTCTTCCTCAGCATCCGGCGTCTCTTTGGTTAAATTACCGTCCTGCGTGACTTCTTCGCCGTCCGTAACAAGCGCTTCATCTCCGTTGTCAAGCACTGCTCCGGCATCGTTCAGGCCGCCCTGCGGCGTGTCTTTATCATCGGCGAATGCTCCTGCAGGCAGAAGCGTTATGCTCAGCAGGACTGCCAGCATCACCGAAGCGAAACGGCGTGATATATCCTTGCTCTTCCTCATGGTACCGTCCTTTCACTGTTCCTGATGATTATCATTCTTATTGTATCAGTATCCGCGTTATTTGTGTAAAAAATTTTACCTGATCTTCTTCAGTCCTGACCGGCTCCGCTGCCCGCAAGGCCTATCTCTCCGGCGTGCTCCTCCATCCCTCTGATGCAGATCTCAGCCACGTCGCGGACCTCCATTCCCAGCATGTCGCAGCCCTTCTTTATGATCTCGCGGTCGCACTTCGCGGCGAACCTCTTGTCCTTGAACCTCTTCATGAAGCCCTTCGGCTGCATGCCGATAATGCCGTCGTCCCTCAGCCTTCCGTAGGCCTGGATTATCCCCGTCAGCTCATCCACCGCAAAGAGAGACTTCTCCATGTTCGTCAGCGGCTCGACATCGGTGCATATGCCGTATCCGTGCGCCATGATCGCGCGCACATCCTCCGGGTCGACTCCCGCGTCCAGAAGCGGCTGCTCTGTGTGCTGCAGGTGCTCCTCCGGATACTGCTGGTAATCGTAGTCGTGCAGATATCCGACGGCCATCCAGTGCTCCCTGTCCTCGCCGAAATGCTCGGCCATCGCTCCCATGGCCGCCATGACGTTCAGCGCGTGTATCCTGAGATGCTCCTCGGTCACGACGGCATCATTGAGTTCCTTTGCTCTTTCAAGTGTAAGCATTTTCTGTTCTCCCTTCATATCTTTTTACCCTGTATCTGCTTTTTGCCGGGCGCAAGCTCGGATGCGGCCGCTGCTCCGAGTATCATGACGGCGCCGATGACTGTCTGAGCCGTTACCGGTTCTTTCAGAAAAAACGCCGAGAGCAGCACTGCCTCTACCGGGTCTATGTAGCTCAGAATGCCGACTGTCTGGGCCGGCAGCTTGTTGACCGCGTCAAAGTATATTATATATCCTATGCCCGTGTGCAGGAAGCCCAGCACGAGCAGGCATGTGATGCCTGTCGCGGTGACCGACGCCCCGGAGAAGGCCCCTGTCGCCGCCGAGTACGGCAGCATCAGGACCGAAACGAGGGCGAGCTGCGTTATGGTCGTGTCCACCGGAGAGATGTCCTTCATGTACTTGTTGATCAGAACGACCATCGCGTAAAAGAAGCCACCCGCCGCGCCGAACAGCGCCCCCTTCAGTTCGGAGACATGGAATCCGGTCTGAAGAACGCCCGATACGAGCACCATGCCTCCGAAGGCGACAGCCACGCACGCGAGCTTCCTCGCGCTCAGCTTCTCCCTGAGCACGACCGCGCCCGCGATTATGTAGAACACCGGCTGCATGTAATAGCAGAGGGTCGCTGTCGCTATGGTCGTGTACTTGAACGCCTCGAACTGGCATATCCAGTTGACGCACATGAACACAGAGCTCAGCGTGAGCCAGCCGATGTTGCGCCTGATCGCCTCCGTATCCGGCTTCTGCCTGCGCAGAGCGAGTATCGCCAGTATTATCAGGACACCGAAAAAGGCTCTCCCGAGACATATCACACTGGACGGCATGCCGATGAATCTCGAAAGAGTCCCTATCGTGCCGAACAGCAGCATCGTGAATATGAGCTGCAGCTTTGCATAAGTGTTTTCTCCGCCCTGCATACCCTCTCCTTTCTTTCCCGTAATCATACCATTTTTTCAGACAGTCAAAAAGGACTGCCCCTGAGAGCAGCCCCGTTCATGCGTCACTCTTCCGCTTCGTCTACAGATTGTCCGAACCGTACTTGTTGAGCAGGTCGTGCTTGAGGTTCCACAGCGGCTTGCTGAGGTCGACGTAGTAGATCTGCGGATTCTCGAATCTGAGCATCTCGCCCCAGAGCGTATCGATCTGGGTCCTGCATGTCTCCCGGATCGTTTCGATGTCAGGCTCGTCGTATACGAGCTCGCCCTTTTCGAATATCTTTACCAGCAGCTCCTTTGCCTCGTAGTTCTCGAGCACCTTGCGCTTCCACACGGCGTTCGGGTCGAAGATCTCGTAAGGCCTGCCGTCAGGTATCGGCTCGTCGTGCAGCATGATGACGTCCGCGAGCGCCTTGCCGTTTTCTTTGCTGAAGAATCTCACTACCTTCTTGAAGCCCGGGTTGGTGATCTTTTCGATGTTCTCGGAGATCTTCATCTTAGGAACGAGATCGCCGCCCTTTCCTATGCCGGACAGCTTGTACACGCCTCCGAACACCGGCTCGGATCTCGCCGTGATGAGCCTCTCTCCCACGCCGAAGGAGTTGATCTGCGCTCCCTCGAGTATGACGTCTCTGATGATGTATTCATCGAGCGAGTTGCTTATTACTATGCTGCAGTCTGTCAGGCCCTCGGCGTCGAGCACCTTGCGGCACTCTCTCGTAAGATAGGTGATGTCTCCGGAATCGATGCGGATGCCCATCTTCTGAGGCTTCAGCTCCTTGAACACCTTTATCGCGTTCGGAAGGCCGGACTTGAGCACATTGTACGTATCGATCAGCAGCGTCGCGTTCTGAGGATACAGCTCCGTGTACGTGCGGAAGGCCTCGTACTCGCTGTCGAAGCTCTGTATCCAGCTGTGCGCCATCGTGCCGAGGGCAGGGACGAAGTGGTTCCTGTCCGCGATCGTGCACGCCGTGCCCGCGCATCCCGCTATGTACGCGGCTCTCGCTCCGTATACCGCGGCGTCCGCTCCCTGGGCCCTTCTCGTGCCGAATTCCATGACCGGCCTGCCCTGCGCGGCCCTGACGATGCGGCTCGACTTTGTCGCGATCAGCGACTGGTGGTTGAACTGCATGAGTATGAATGTCTCCACGAACTGCGCCTGGATCAGCGGTCCCTTTACTATCATTACAGGCTCGTAAGGGAATATCGGCCAGCCCTCGGGTACCGACCATACGTCGCAGGCGAAGCTGAAGTTCCTGAGGTATTCGAGGAATTCCTCCGAGAAGGAGTTCTTGCTCCTGAGATACTCTATGTCCTCCTCCCTGAAGCTGAGCCTCTTCATGTACGCGATGATCTGTTCCAGACCCGCCATGATCGCGAAGCCTCCTCCGTCCGGCACTCTTCTGAAGAACACATCGAAGCACGCCTCGGCTTCCCTGTTGCACGAGTTGAAGTAGCCGTTGGCCATGGTGATCTCGTAAAAGTCGGTCAGCATGGTCAGGTTGTAGTCGTTCAGCATCTGATAATCTTTTTTGTCCATTTTTATTATCCTCTTACTGTTCAGTCTGTTCAGTGTTCTCCGCAGGCGCTTCCTCTGACGGAGCTTCCTCCACAGGAGCCGTCTCTTCGGCCGACGCCTCCTCCGCAGGAGCGGTCTCTTCGGCCGGAGCCTCCTCCGCAGGAGCCGCTTCCTCAGCCGGAACGGTCTCCTCGGTCACGACCTGCTGCTCCATCATCTTCTTCGGATAGTCGAGAATGATCTGCATGCGCCAGTAGATGATGCCTGCCGCGACAGCCACGATGATGATGGCGAGCACCACATCGTTTATGTTGTGAAAAAAGTTCTTGATAAGTCTCATATCAGTCTCCGTACCACATAAACATACAAAATAAGTATACCGACAGCGCCCTCTGTTTGCAATGAAACAGCCTCCTGCTGTACAAACATTAATATCCGCGTTCCTTTCCCGATATTGAGGAAGAAGCCCTCGCGTGATACAATACGTGGTGTTGTACGACTCACTGGGGGCAAGACCATGAGAGAGATCACCATCACGGCAAATGACGCGGGCCGCAGGCTCGACAGATTCCTGAGGAAGTACCTTCCCGGCGCTTCTCTCGGCGAGATATACAGGATCATCCGCAAGGATGTCAGGATCGGCGACAGGCGCAGAAGCGAATCGTACATCCTCTGCGAGGGCGATATCCTGAGGCTGTACCTTCCGGACAGTACGCTCGCGGTTCTCGGCGCGCCGGATCCTTCGGAGTGCGGCAGGGGTTTTCCCCGAAAGAGAGCGTCCGCGGCGAAGCGGACCTTCGGCATAGTCCATGAAGACGATGACATCCTGGTCGTGAACAAGCCGTACGGGCTGCTGACCCACGGCGATGCCCGCGAAAAGAAGGACCACCTGGCCAATCAGGTAAAGGATTACCTGACCGCCAAAGGAGACTTCGATCCCCGGGAAAAGGTCTTCACGCCGGCTCCGGCGAACAGGCTCGACCGCAACACGACGGGACTGGTGCTCTTCGGAAAGACCGCTGCGGCGATGCGCGAGCTCAACCGCATGATCAGGGACGGAGAAGTCAGGAAGTTCTACCTGACCATAGCCTGCGGAGAGATAAGCGAAGAGCTGCATCTTTCCGGAAGCCTGGTAAAGGACGAGGCCTCAAACAGGGTCACGGTCACCGCCTCCGGCCAGGGGGACAGACCCCCCGGCCGGAAGGAGATAGAGACCGTCGTGCGTCCGCTCGAGGTACTGCGCTTCGGAGACGGACTCACAGCAACGCTGTGCGAGGTCGAGCTTCTGACAGGCAGGACGCATCAGATAAGAGCCCACCTTGCGAGCGCGGGCCATCCTCTGATCGGCGACAGCAAGTACGCGGACAGATCCGCGCGGAAGATCAACAGATACGTCAGAGAGCGCTTCGGGCTCACGACACAGCTCCTGCACGCCTGCAGGACGGAATTCGCCGGAAATGCATACGAGGCTCCGGCGCCAAAACGATTCAATGAGATACTGGGGAAATTGAAATGAGATCAGACAGGTACAAAAAAAGCGATCTTAAGTCGACGATGGATCATGAAGACCGTCACGACTTCTGGGCGGGCACTCCGCAGGGCGAGCACACAGACGCGCCGACAAAGGCGCAGGCGGCGGGAGGATTCATGAAAAGCCTTCTCATAGACATCATAATAGCTCTCATACTGGCGGGCATCGTGCTCTTCTTTATCAGGCCGACCATCGTCAAGCAGACCTCGATGGAGGACACCCTGCACGAGAACGACTACATGATCATGTACAGGCAGGCCTACCGCAAGCACGGACCGGAGCGCGGCGACATCATCATCTTCGAGAGCGATCTGGTGAACGAGGACACCGGAAAGGACAAGCTGCTGATCAAGAGGGTCATCGGCCTTCCGGGCGACGAGATAATGATAAAGGACGACCAGCTGTACATAAACGGCAAAGCGTACAAGGAGGATTACCTCAAGGACGGCTATACGCCTGCCTTCGAGATACCGGCCGAGGGCGAGACCTTCACCGTGCCTGAGAATTCGTACTTCTGCATGGGAGACAACCGCGTCGGAAGCGTCGACTCGAGGCGTCACGAAGTGGGCTGCCCGACATTCGACAGCATCAGAGGCAAGGTCATACTGAGGCTGTATCCTTTCAGCAAGATAAAGGTATTTAAATAGGTCCGTACGGGAAAATGGGCAAAAGATCACGCAGGACAGTAGCGAATAACAAAAAGGCGTTCCACGATTATACGATCGAGGAACGTTTTGAAGCGGGCATAGTCCTGACCGGCACCGAGATCAAGTCGGTCAGAAAAGGCGGCGTCAGCATCAAGGAAAGCTACTGCAAGGTCACCAGCAAGGGCGAGCTCGTCGTGACCGGCATGCACATCGCCCCGTACGAGCAGGGCAACCGCTACAACGTGGACCCTCTGAGGGTCCGCACCCTGCTGATGCACAAAAAGGAGATCCTGAAGCTCTACGGGACCATAAAGACCCGGCAGGGCCTGACGCTCATACCGCTTTCCGTCTACCTCGACGAGCACGGACGCTGCAAGGTCGAGATCGGACTCGCGCGGGGCAAGAAGCTCTACGACAAGCGCGAAGCCCAGGCGAAGCGCGACGCTGAGCGTAAGATGGACAAGGCCGTCAAAGCCTCCAGGCACCGCTGAACAATTCCGCAAAAGACGATGCCGGCTTACCGCCGGCATTTTTCATGATCAAATTTCGAAGATGTGACATCCGCTGGCGTTTATCTGCACGGTCCCGGACGGATGGGTCATGCTTCTTACAAAGCCTCCGTACTCGCGGTGGACATGGCCGTACACATGCAGAGCGGGCTTCTGCCTTTCGAGCAGCCTGTTGAAGCATTCGAATCCCCTGTGGGCCGGATCATCCATATCGCCGCACCCCTTTGCAGGTGCGTGAGTCAGCAGTATGTCTGTATCCCGCCTGCCGCTGAGCCTGCCGGCAGCGAAGTCCTTCAGTACCGTCCTGCGCAGTCCTGCGATGCGGCGCCTCATCTCATCTTCGGTATACATGTCCTCTGAACCGTCCCTGTACCGCATCGAGCCTCCGAGCCCGAGTATCCTGATTCTGCGCGTACCGGATGCATCATCGCACGATACTTCGACCACCCTGCCGTCCGCGCTGATGCAGCCCTCCGGCGGCTTCCTGTCATAATCGCCGTCGTGGTTGCCCCTCACATATACGAGCGGCACGTTCAGCATCGTCACGAGGAACTCGAGATAATCCGCGTCAAGATCTCCGGCCGAGAGTATGAGCCCGATATCCGAAAGTCTTTCTCCGGTCTCCTCCGTCCAGTCGTCCCAGAGCCGTCTTTCCTCTGTATCCGCGATCATCAGTATCTTCATCTGTATAATTATATTACGATAATTATCGATATATCACTTTTTCGTGCTTTCGACGCCGCTGAACCTCACTGTCATCCTTGCCTCATCGGTCAGGGCGTCGATAGCCGGTATCTCACCGATGACATTGCCGCAGAGCCAGTCCATCATGATGATGTCCCTGCTGGTCAGCGGCTCGTCGTTCTCTTTTCTGATGATACCGTTCTGGCTCACGAGCTCTCCTCCGAACGGATCGAGCCTGCCGTCGATGATGTCCTGCCTCAGTATCCCGGCCAGCCGTTTTGTGGATGGAGGCAGGTCCTCAGCCAGCTCGATATCAGCCACGCCCGAGATCATGCCCCACCAGTAGTTGGTCGCCTGGTCCTTCCTGTCGACCAGATGGGCGCTGTAGCTTCCGTCGATCATCGTCCTGACTATGATCTCGTACAGCCTGCCCCACTTGTAGATCGGTGCGGCGAGGTTTCGGATGCGGCAGGTCCCGGACAGGTCGTTGCCTTTTCCCGGCTCGCAGCGCTCCACATGGCACACCCCGTAGGCATCGCTGCCGTCCGCGCTGTGCAGCGAGTCGACCGCGGAGAGAACGTGTATCCCCCTGTCCAGCATCTCCCACCACCAGTCCGCGTCCCTGCGTGATGCCCAGTCCAGATATATCTTCACCTGAGGATCGGTCATCGCCGCTCCGGCGGCGAAAGCGTTGATGCAGGCTATCGTCCCGTAGACAGGCGCGTCCGAGCAGTAGCCTATCGCGTGGGTGCCGTCCGCTGCCGATGCCGCTCCGGCGACTATCCCGGCGAGGAACTTCGCCTCGTAGAGCCTGGCGTAATATGTCCGCACTGCCTGATGCGCCAGATTGACCGAGCAGTTCAGGAACCTGATGTCCCCGTACCTTATCGCGGCGCGGAGTGTATCGTTTATGAGGGACGGCGATGTCGTGAACACGGCATCCGCTCCCCACTTCGCAGCCTCCGTGACCGCCGCGTCGAAGCGTTCCGGGTCGGCGCAGTCCTCAAAGCAGCGCGTTTCGACCATGCCGCCGTAGGCCTTTTCGAGCCTGAGCCTGCCCTTTTCGTGATCGGCCGTCGCGGCGGATCTTCCGATGCTGTCTTCGTATATGAAAGCCGCCTTAAGAGGATTCCTCACCGAATACGTGACCGCCGGTATGACTCTTCCGATAAGGGAATCCGGTCCTTTGACCAGATGCCCGGCCTTTGATACGATCGAGCCGGCATTCAGGGCGTCCTCCGCCTCTTCGACCAGAGCCACCCTGTCACGGTTGCTCTCGGTCAGAAGCTCCTTCTTTATCCTGAGCAGCCTTTTTTCGATGACCTTCTCCGGTTGATGTCTCAGCGCGTCCTTCGCGTATATCCTCAGATATACCATGAACGCGTCGCCCGGCGGCAGCTGAGGCAGTTTGCCGGCGAGAGAATCCAGCGCCTGCGTGAACAGCCAGTATGCGCTTCTGAGCGACTTCACCGTATCCTCCGGCCACGCGTGATTGAGGTCCTTGCCCAGGATCTCCGCGATCTCGGAGTACGCGCCCGCCCAACTGCATTCTATGTCATAGACCGGAGCCGCGTCATAGAATCTCATGAACTCCGCGTATTCCGGATGAGCAGCGAGAGTCTCTTCGTCCGGCATGATCCTCATGACCTCCGCGCTGATCGAAGGCATGTCGAGATATCTGCTCACCGAGACGCGCTTGTTGCCCTCCTGCACATAGAATCGGTGCAGGTATTCGTAAACTTTTACGGGATCGCTGAAGCCTTCCGTGATCTGCGCATTGTACAGGCTGCTCCACTTGGCGGCGAATTCCGTATCTGCTTCGAGCAGCGGCATGAAATCCGGCGCGAAGGAGTTCTGCCTGGCGCGCGTCTTCGTGCCCGCGATCAGGCATGCCGGGATCTCCATGATCCCGAGGTTCCTGTGCGGCATCGAGCCGCAGTCGGGAAGTATATCGTCGAGCGCCTCAGGGTACGGATTTTCGCCCGCGGAGACCCTCGCCCTGTATTCTTTTTCGCCTGCCTTCAGGGCGTTCAGATATTCGTCTGTCATTTGCACGCCCCTCCATGCATGAAGTCTTCCTCCGCCTGCGCCTTATCCGTCCTGCGCTTCAGCTCGTAAAGGGCTCCGAACACGGCAAAGATGTATGCCGCGGTTATGAATATATGCGCGAAGCCGTGGTTCCTGAACACCATCATCAGCACCGCGAATACGGCCGTCAGCGCCGTCAGCCTGGCATAGAACGGTCCGTCCATCCCGCATGCGGCCTTCGTCCTGCCCCGCGTGAGAAAGAGGAATACGTAGTACGCTGTGACAGAAACGATGAGGAAGGTCATCTTCGGTATGAGCGCGACGCTCTCCTCGCGCATGAATTCCAGCGAAGCCGTGATGTTGTTGAGCGCAAAGATGATGAAGATGTGGATCGCCATGTACAGGAATCCGTTGTCCTGTCTTTCCCTGTCGAGCAGGTGGTCATAGAAGATCTCGTAAGAGAGGAAGAGCCCGACCACGATCAGGAATCCCATCAGCGAAAAATATATGACGTTCAGGTCAAAGCTGCCGTCGCCCCTGAAATACGCCGCAAGGACGACTATCATCTCGCCGAAGGTGAACACGACATACAGCATGGCGCGCTCGGTCAGATGCGCGAAGTCGATCATGCTGCCGGGGCTTCTCGACTTTCCGATCGCCGTCAGGATGATGCCCAGAGCTATGGCTGCCGCCGAGAGGACCGCCGTAAGCACGGGTCCCTGCCAGGCGGCCGCAAAGGCTATGGCGGCTTCGACAAACAGGACCGCCGCCATCCTCTTTATCAGGTCGCGGTTCCACACATCCGTCTCGTGGTTCCGGAGCTCGATGAGATACTGCAGTCCGATGTTGGCGAGAATGAGCGCCCAGGCTATGTGATACTGCTCCTTGTACGCGATCCAGTCGTGCCTCGTGCCCTCTCCTACGAAGTACATCAGATACATGTTGACGCACAGGAACACATGGTCTCTGAGACCGTTGCGGCCGAACAGGTTGATATAGAAGGTGGTGAAGTTCCAGAGCTGGATGATAGCAAGCGTACAGATCACATACGCAAGGAAATTCAGCGGCAGTATGAACCCTCCCTCCTCCGGAACGAGCAGGGAGTTGTTGCGGCCCGCCATGTATACGAACACGAGGTCGTATATGAGCTCGAGATATTCTACTTTTTTCTCATCGCGCGTAAAAAGCTCCATGTGTTTTCAGGCCTGTCCACGTCCTATTTCAGGTTCTTCTGCGCCCAGCGCGTGACCTCGTCCCTTGCCGTCGGGCACAGCGCGCCCTGCACGGCCAGCGTCTTCGCGATCTTTGCTCCCCTGCAGAACTTTTTCAGGTCGCTCCTGCTCTTCGCTTCGCCGCTGCCCTCGTGAGTCATCACAGGGAACACCTTTTTGCCCCTGAAGCGGAGTTTTTCTAGCTGGGTGAATACGGCGCACGGATATGTGCCCCACCAGCACGGACCGGCTATGACGATATTGTCGTATTCATCGATGTCCTTCAGATACTCCCTGAGCTTCGGGCGCGCGCAGTTCCTGAGGTCCTCCTTCGCGGCCTCGGTGCATTCCATGTAGTCAGCGGGATAGTCCTTTACAGTCTGCAGCTCGAAGAGGTCCGCCCCGACCGCGTCTCTGATGTACTCCGCGATCAGCTCCGTATTGCCCTTTTCGAGTTCCTTCAGTTCTCCGCGCACGTAGTTCTGTCCGCGGCGGGAATAGTAGATGACTAAAGTCCTTGACATTTGTTCCTCCGTATCGGTGATATCAGCGGGCATCCGCCGCCCGCCTGTTTTTCACTGAATATTGTATCACAGCGTGGTATACTTTTATCATCAGATAATAGTAGTTGGAACTTGCACGTGAGGTGGAGATATGCTGAATCAATTCTGTAAGAAACCGCTTTATGAAGTCACAGCAAAACTGGCGAATGTCGCCATGGGCGCAGAAAAAGCCGATACCGTCATCAGGAACGCGAAGCTGGTGAACGTATGCACCTGCGAGATCCAGGAGGGCATCGATGTCGCGATCTCCGAAGGCAGGATCGCACTCGTCGGCGATGCTGCGCAATGCATCGGCGGCGGGACGAAGGTCATCGATGCGTCCGGCCAGTACATCGCTCCGGGCTTCATGGATGCCCACATCCATGTCGAGTCCGCCATGATAAGCGTCGGCGAATATGCGAGGGCCGTAGTCCCGCACGGCACTACAGGCATCTTCATGGACCCGCATGAGATCTGCAATGTCTGCGGGCCTGAAGGAGTTAAGGCCATGATAGACGATTCAAAAAGATCCCCTCTCAAGGCCATGGCGAACGTCCCGTCCTGCGTCCCTGCCGTCGCGGGCTTCGAGGATACCGGGTCACGCATAGGACCTGAAGATGTACGTGAGATGATGACCTGGGACGGCATCATGGGTCTCGGCGAGATGATGAACTTCCCGGGCGTGATGAATGCCGACCCCGCTGTCCACGGCGAACTGGCCGAGACGCTGAAGGCCGATCAGGTGATAACGGGGCACTTCTCCGTGCCTGATACCGGAGCCGGTCTGAACGCTTACATCGCGTCAGGAGTCAGGTGCTGCCACGAGTCGACCCGCGCCGAGGATGTGCTCGAGAAGATGCGCCGCGGTATGTATGCCCTGATGCGCTACGGCAGCGCGTGGCATGACATGCCTGTGATCATCAGAGCGATACTCGACAACGGCATCGAAGACCGCTTCGCCTGCCTGATCTCGGACGACACCCATCCTGACACCCTGATAAGCGAGGGCCATCTCGACTACATCGTGCGCCTCGCGATAAAGGAGGGGCTCGATCCGGTAAAAGCGATACAGTACGTGACGATCAATCCGGCGACCTGCTTCAGGATGGACCACGAGATGGGCAGCATAACTCCCGGCAAGTGCGCCGACATCGTCTTCTTCGACGATCTGAAAGACATACGCATCACGCGCACCATGATCGACGGCGAAGTCGTTGCCGAGAAAGGAAAGATGACCGTGGATGTGGGCAGGGCCGCCTTCCCTGATTTCGTCTGCGACACCATGCACGTGGGCGAGACCATCACGGCGGACAGCTTCAGGATCGCGGCGCCCGCAGGCGCTTCCGGCAGCGTGAAGACCCGTGTGATCGAGATCATCCCAAACCATGTGGGCAATTACGAGCGGATCATGGATCTGAAGGCCGAAGACGGATGCGTGGCCGCGGATCCGGATAAGGACATCATGAAGCTGGCAGTCATTGAACGCCACCACTCTACCGGCACAAAGGGTCTCGGCTTCGTCAGAGGCTTCGGCTTCAAAAAAGGAGCGATGGCCCAGACCGTTGCGCACGATGCTCACAATCTGCTCGTCGCCGGAACGAACGACGAAGACATGGCCCTTGCCGCCAACACCCTTATAGAATGCGGCGGCGGCATGTGCGCAGTCGCGGACGGCAAGGTCCTGGCGCTCGTGCCTCTGCCGATAGCAGGCATCATGAGCGACCTTCCTGTCGAGGAAGTGGCAGAACTCATCAGCAGGCTCGACACCGCCTGGAAGGAGATGGGCTGCGTGATCAATTCGCCTTACATGACGATGGCCCTGATGGCTCTCGCCTGCCTGCCTGAGCTGCGGCTCACAAACCGCGGCCTCGTGGACTGCAGGACCTTTGGATTCACTGAACTCTTCGTTGAATAGGCGGATCGTATCCGGCCCGACAGAATACATGTCCATAAAAAAGATCAGGTGATCCCTGATCTTTTTTTACATGGTCACGTCTATCCAGCAGACCGGGTCCGCGAGCTTTTCGAGTTCCCGGACCGTCAGCTCGACGACCGAGTCCTCGCCTCCTATGCCCGGGAATACGGTCTCCTCCTTATGCTTCATGATCGACATGTCGAGATAGAGCTTCGCGCTGTCCCTGAGGCAGAACGGATTGATCGTTCCCGCGATGTGGCCCGTCAGCTCCTCTGTCTGCTCCGGCGGCAGCATCGTAGGCCTGAACCCGAACACGTTCCTGAACTTGCCGTTATTGACGCGCGAGCGGCCTGACGCGATCACGACAACAGCAGTGCCGCCCCTGCCCTTGAAGGCAAGGCCCTTGCATATCCTGTCCACATCTACTCCCAGCGCGAGCGCCGTGCTCTCTGCCGTTATGTCAGTATTTTTGAAATCTATGATGCGGTCCGCGTAGCCTTTTGACGCCAGGTATTCACGTCCCCTTTTCTCAGCTTCGTTCATGTCTCTCAGCTATCCGATCCAGTGGAAGTCTCCGATGAACGGCAGCGGCTCCATGCTGCCGGATACCGCGCGGGCGATCCCCATGATCTCGAGAACGAATACTCCGACTCCGATCACAAGTCCGGCGATGTTCCCGATGATCGGGATGATGTTGAGGGCGCCTGCAACGAAGCCTATGACATTCAGCACAAGAGCCTGGTTCATGTGATGAGCTGTAAATCTGTCTGTCGGATCGCGCATGATGACGGCGATGAGAAATCCCAACCATGTGATATACGACAGTACGGCTGCTGCTTTTGAATTGCTGTTCATGTTGTCTCCTTCCCTGTTCCGGCTTTTGTCTGTGACATATTTTACACAACCCCGGCCGCGCGTTCAATAATGTCGTCTTTTGATTCCCTTTTTCCTGCATTTTTTGCACTATTTTCAGCATCAGAACCACGGCGACTGTTCGAAAACGCGCTCAAAGCCTTGCATCCACAGGGATACGCCGTTCTTTTCCTCTGTTTGACTTCGCTTTCCCCCTTCTGACATACTGTAGCCCCATGTATATCACCCGGCCATGGCCTGATCCGCAGGCTGAAAGGAGGACTCACGATGTTGGATTATTCCGGTTTCAAAAGCGAATTCATTTCCCGCTGCAGGCAAAATCTCGGCGAAAGCGCCTTCGCCGCCGCGGGCAGAGATGTATACATAGAGGAACAGCCGGTCAGAAAAGCTCAGGCCGGAGAACTGACCGGCCTTATCTTCAGGACCCGCGGCAGCAGCTGCTCACCGACCCTTTACGTCGAGGATTTCTTCAGGATGTACGAATCCGGGCACTCGGTCGATGAACTGTCGCTTGCCGCGCTGACAAATGTCATCCCCTACATAGACAATGCGCCGGGTTTTCCCGAAGATGCGTTCGAAGATACCTCAAAGCTCAGGGTGAGGCTCCTGAACAGTTCCAGAAACAGCGATTATCTGAAGGAAGTCCCGCATGCGGACAGCGGCTGCGGTCTTTCGCTTATCGCGGAGGTGCGCTCCGGCGAGTACCGGGCGGTGGTCACGAACGGCCTGATGGAATCCATGGAGATAAGCAGAGAAGATCTGTTTGAGATCGCGCTTGAAAACTCATCAGCGGAAGACCCTCCTGTCCTTTACGAGCTGTCCGAGCTGCTCATGAAAGGACATGACAGCTGTACTGATCTTCTGGGATCAGAGTCCGGATCATTCTTCCCCGCGGATTCTCTTTATCTGCTGAGCAACAGGAACTGCTTCTGGGGTTCCGCGGTCCTGTTCTACCCGGGGCTGCTCGGAAGACTGTGCGAGCTGCTGAACGGCCCGTTCTTCGTACTCCCTTCATCTGTACACGAGGTGCTGCTTCTTCCTGAGTCGGGCGGTGATCCGCAGAGGCTTGCGGAGATCATAGGAAACGCCAACAGGACGATCGTGAGCGATGAAGACTATCTGTCCGACGATCTGTACATATGTGGATCGGGGGTCCTCAGGCGTATCCCTGCAGTTATCGAAAAGGCAGCCACTTTATCGTGACTGCCTTTATATGATCCCGGCTTTTTTATGAGTTCGGGGCCGGACGTTTGCCGGCTTTTCTTTCAGAATGCTTTACGCCTTTGCGGCGGCTTCCTTTGCAGCGGACGCCTTGGCTTTCTTCGCTGCGGCTGCCTTCTCGGCGGCTTCCTTCTTAGGAAGCTTCCTGAAGCTGTTGATCGCTCCTACAGGGCAGATCGCCGCGCAGAGTCCGCAGGACTTGCACTTCGCCTGATCGATCCTTGCGAGGTTGTCCTCAACAGTGATCGCGTCGAAGTTGCAGACCTGTGTGCACTTCATGCAGCCGATGCAGGCATTGTCGCAGTTCTTGCGGGCAACAGCGCCCTTGTCTGTGGATGAGCACAGAACGTGTACCTGGTTTTTCTGAGGTACGAGCTTTATGATCTTCTGCGGGCAGGCGCCAACGCACGCGCCGCAGGCCACGCAGTTCTCTCTGTTGACTCTCGCAACGCCGTCCACGACTCCGATAGCGTCGAACTGGCACGCTTCCGCGCAGTCGCCGAGTCCGATGCATCCGAACATGCATGCATTAGGCGAGGTGAACCATCCCTTCGCGCCCTTGCAGGAGCTCATGCCCTGCCACTCGAGGACGGTGCGGGAAGCGTCGCATGTGCCGTTGCACATGACGTTCGCTACCATCGGCTCCGACGCGCCGGCAGACCTGCCGAGGATCTCGGCGATCTGAGCCGCGACTCCGGCTCCGCCCGGCGAGCACTTGGTGCAAGGAAGCGATTCGTCCGCAACGAGATTGGACGCGTAGTCATCACAGCCCGCGAATCCGCATCCGCCGCAGTTCGCGCCCGGAAGCACCTCTCTGACCTTGGTGACTCTTTCGTCGACCGTTACATGGAATACCTTGGAAGCAAAGACCAGAAGGGCCGAGCATACAAGGCCGATAACTGCCACTAACAGTACAGGTGTCATAATACCATTCATTACTCCACCTCCTTACTGGAACATCCCGGTGAAGCCCATGAACGAGAGCGCCATGATCGACGCTGCCACGAGGATGATGCCGACTCCCCTGAACGGTGCCGGGACTCCCTCCATGTCGTTGAGCTTCTCCTCGCGGATGCCTGCGAAGAGGACCATGGCCACCATGTAGCCGACGCCCGCTCCGAAAGCATACACTACGGACTCAATATAGCTGTAACCATAACTGATCGCGTTTATCGTCGCGCCGAGGATGGCGCAGTTCGTTGTGATCAGAGGGAGGAAGATACCGAGGGCCTTCTGGAGGGCCGGAAGGTACTTCTTCATGAACATCTCGACGAACTGTACGAGCGCCGCGATCACGAGAATGAACACTACAGTCTGCAGATATCCGATCTCGAATTTATTGAGGAGCTGCATCACAGGCCATGTCACGAGCTCGGCAATGACCATAACGAACACCACCGCGCCGCCCATGCCTACGGACGAGCTCATCTTGTTTGAAACTCCGAGGAACGAGCATATTCCCAGGAACTGCGACAGCACGAAGTTGTTAACGAGGACTATCGCCATGAAGATAACTATAAGATTTACCATCTATGCCGTCCTCCCTTCTATACCGCTGCGGCAGTCTTTGCTGCCTTTTCTGCTTCGACTTCCTCGTTGGCCTCAGCGGTGTTGCACGAATTGTACATCGGGCAAAGTCCGCAGCTGAAGCCTTTGGCCTTGAGAGCCTTTCCCTTGGTCGCTGCCTGCATAATCGCGATCAGCACGCCGAATACGAAGAATCCGCCCGGCGGCAGGTTGAAGAATCCGATCGAGAAATCCGGAATGATCGTGAAGCCGAGGAGGCAGCCGGTCCCGAAGAATTCTCTGATGGCTCCCATGCATGCCAGAGCAAGCGTGAAGCCGAGGCCCATGCCGATACCGTCAAGAGCGGAATCGACTACGGTGTTCTTGTTCGCGAACGCCTCGGCACGTCCGAGGATTATGCAGTTTACTACGATCAGCGGGATGAATACTCCCAGTGCCTTGTTGATGTCCGGCGCGTAGGCCTGGAGCACGAACTGCACCAGAGTTACGAAGCCGGCGATCACTACTATGTAGCAGGGGATCCTGACCTTGTCAGGGATGACCTTGCGCAGCAGCGATATCACTATGTTGGAACAAATAAGTACGGCCGTTGCCGAAAGTCCCATTCCGAGCGCGTTGATCAGTGATGAAGATGTAGCGAGGAACGGGCATGTTCCGAGCAGGAGCACCAGTGTCGGGTTCTCCTTTATGATACCGTTGGTCAGAATTGCAAGTTTGCTTTTCTTTTCCATTACTTAACACCTCCCATCGCTTTGTACTGCTCGAGTGCGCAGTATACAGCCTTATGGACAGCGCCCGAGGATACGGATGCACCGGTCACCTCGACTACGCTGTCGGCGTGATCCTTGATCTTGTCGCTGCCAAGCTCGGTCAGTCCGATGTACTGCTTGAGATGATTCGGATCCTGCGCCTTTGTACCTACTCCCGGAGTGTCAGCGTGTTCTGTTACCGTTACACCGGTGATCGCCCCGTCCTTGTCGATGCCTACCATCGCTGTCAGCAGGCCGCCGTAGGAGTTGGACTTGACCGTGACTACCATGCCTGCTCCGTTGTCTGCGGTGTAGCAGTCCACAGCGTATACCTTGCCCTCTTCGTACGTGACGAGGTCGGCTCCGCTGTCGGAGAACTTGCCTCCGGCCGCCTCGAGCAGAGTGGCTCTTGCCTCGCTTGCCGCCGCCGCAGTGTTCTTCTCGATGATCGGCGCCGTGATGCCGTATACGAAGGCCAGCAGGAATGTGACCACAAAGCATATGACCACAAGCACCAGTATAGGCGAGATGAATTCCTTGAATGCACTGTTCTTACTTTCCATTCCCGGCACCTCCTTCCTTCAGATAGAACCTGTAGGACAGGTTGTTCAGAAGCGGCGTGCAGAGGTTCATCAGCAGGATCGAGAAGGACACGCCTTCAGGATATGAGCCGAAGAGTCTGATGCACATCGTGATGATGCCGCAGCCGATGCCGAATATCAGCTGGCCGAGCGGCAGCTTAGGCGATGTCACATAGTCGGTAGCCATGAAGAAGGCTCCGAGCAGAACGCCGCCTGTGAGCACATGGAAGAGTGCCCAATACGGGCTTCCCGTCGCGATGAACGCGAACACGAACACCGTTCCGATGAACGCGCACGGGATGACCGGGCTGATGACTTTGCGGACGATCAGATAGACGCCGCCGATGATCAGAGCGATCGCGCAGACCTCTCCGGTCGAACCGCCGTGGAATCCGAGAAGCAGCTGTCCGAGGCTCGGGAGCTGCGATGCGTCCAGGTTTCCGGCGGCCCTGAGTTCTGCGTAAGTAGCCAGAGGCGTCGGGCCCGTCGTTGCGTCAGTCGCTCCGGCCAGCCTTGTTACAGGCCATGTCGACATGTTGGCCGAGAACGAGATGAACAGGAATATACGCGCCGTGATAGCAGGGTTACTGAAGTTCTTTCCGATGCCTCCGAAGAGCTGCTTTACTACCACGATCGCGAACAGGCATCCGAGGATGGCCTGCCAGAACGGGAAGTTTGCCGGAACGTTGAACGCGATCAGCAGTCCCGTGAGAGCGGCGGAGAGATCTCCGACAGTCTGTTTCTTGTGAGTTATCGCATTGTATACATACTCGAAGAGTACGCTGGCGGCCACGCATACTACCGACAGCAGCAGCGCTCTTATCCCGAAGATGTATATGCTGGCGATCCATGCAGGCGCGAGTGCCAGGAGCACCGTGCCCATGAGCCTTGTAGTATCCGACTCCGTAACGATGTGTGGTGCGGAGGATACTATCAAATTAGTATGAAACTTATTATCCATATTAGTTCGATGCCTCCTTTACCATCATCTTGGCCAGTTTATTGGTCAGCGCGAGCGGACGTCTTGCCGGGCATGTGTACGAGCAGCTGCCGCACTCCATGCACTGCATGACATTGAATCTGTTGAGCGTGTCCACGTCCTTCTTTGCATAAGCGTCCGCGAAGATGCTCGGCATGAGGCCGAACGGACATGCTGTATGACAGCGCTGGCAGTTGAGGCAGGCTGTCTCTTCCTTTACCTCCGCCATGTCCTGGCTGAAGCACAGGATGGCCGAAGTGTTCTTCATCGTCGGGGACTCGTCGGACTTCGTGGCTCTTCCCATCATAGGTCCGCCCATGATGATCTTGCGCGGCTCGGTCTTGTAGCCGCCGCAGAATTCCACGACGTCGGCGATCCTGGTGCCGATAGGAACGTAGACGTTCTTCGGCTCCGCGACCGCGTCTCCGTCGATCGTGACCCTTCTTCTTACGATCGGCATTCCGGTCTTGAAGTACTCAGCCATCACGCCGATAGTCGATACGTTGTCGAGTATGACTCCGAGCTGTGCCGGGAGGACTCCCGCGTTCATTACCTTGCCGACGGTCTCGTATATTAGCACGCGCTCAGCTCCCTTCGGGTAGCTGGACGGCAGCGGTACGATCTCGATGTCCTTTATCTCGTTCTGCTCGATCAGTCTGTTGAGATTGGCGATAGCGTCAGGCTTGTTCGTCTCGATGCCGATGTACCCCTTTTTGAGGTCCAGCCACTTCATGATCAGTCTCATTCCGTCGAGAACGTCCTGGCCGTTTTCTACCATCTCTCTGTTGTCCGTGGTGATGAACGGCTCGCACTCGGCCGCGTTGACCACCAGATACTCACACTCGTCGAGATTCTTCGGATTCAGCTTGACGTGAGTCGGGAAGGAAGCTCCTCCGAGTCCTACCATACCGCTGTCTCTCGCAGCTTTGACGAATTCCTCAAAGCTGTTGACCTCAGGTATTTTGACTTCCTCGCTGATCTCCTGTTTCTTGTCAGTCTCGATCACTATGTGAGTTTCAAAGCCGCCCATTGAACCGCGGACCTGGTCGATAGACTTGACGGTTCCGCTGACGCTCGAAAAGATAGGTGCGCTGACAAAGGCGTCGACGTCTCCGATCCTCTGTCCTACCTTTACGTAATCTCCCTTCTCTACGAGAGGTTGACAAGGAGCGCCGATGTTCTGGGACATGCTTATGCTTACTTCATCCGGTACCGGCATCGTCACGGTCTCCGAAGCGGCCGTGTTCTTGTGATGAGGTACGTGGATGCTTGGCAAATGTTTCCTTTGGCTCATCCCTTTAGAAACTCCTTTCACATAATACCTACTGTTTGAAATAACTGTTCGCGCGCTTAAGCCGCTCCGAGCCTTGCAGGCGGCCCGCCCGCGTGGAAGCGCTGCGCCGCGAAGGCCTGCTCCGCGCCTTTTTACACACAAAAAACAAGCGCTTCCCATAAGCTTTCATATTATATACCATTCGGGGCAAAAAAACAGTTTTGCCAAAAACATAACAGAACAATATTGTTCATTTTGGGGTGCAATCTGCTCTAAAAAAGTTGACCGCAACTGTTGACCAAAATACAATAGAGGCATGAAAGGCAGGACTATTGCGGAGTTTCTTAAAGAATACGAGGGCAAAGACACGGTGTCCTTCCACATGCCCGGCCACAAGGGCCGCAGTGAACTTTTTGCTGCTGCCGGGTACGACGGGCTTGTGAGGAACGCTGCGGCATGGGACATAACGGAAGTTCCAGGCGCGGACTCTTTGTTCTGCCCGCGCAGCGTTCTGCGTAATGTCATGGACAATTACGCAGAACTGTACGGCGCACGCCATACCGAACTTCTGGTGAACGGCTCGAGCGCGGGCCTCATTGCCGCGATCATTTCGTGTGTTCCTGTCGGGGGCAGGCTCATACTCGGACGCAATTCGCATCACTCGGTGTTCAGCGCTCTGAGGATGGGCGGCATAAATCCCGTCTACCTGAGGCCGGAGACCGATCCGCAGTTCAATCTTGCGGCGGAGATCTCGCCTTACGAGCTCGAGGCAGCATGCGACGCGCATCCTGACGCGTCGGCTGTCCTCATCACGAGCCCGAACTACTGCGGCGTGATGAGCGACATCTCCGTGCTCGCCGACATCGCGCACGAGCACGGCATGTTGCTTATAGTCGACCAGGCGCACGGAGCCCACCTCAGATACTTCGATCTGTATGCCGGCCGCGCCCGCGAAGAGGGCGCGTACGTGCCCCATCCGAGGCACGCCGCCGAGACGCTCGGCGCCGACATAGTCGTAAACAGCACCCACAAGACCCTGCTCAGCTTCACCGGCAGCGGCATACTCAACATCTGCGGCGACGGCGTCGACATCGATGCCGTCAGCGAGACTCTCAGGATGATACAGACGACGAGCCCGTCATATCTTCTCATGGCGAGCCTCGACATAAACGAAAAGATCATGCGCGCCGGATGGCCTGAGATCATGGGCGCATGGAAGGAAGACCTGGCAGGCTTCTACAGGGCGGCCTCACGCATAAACGGCCTCACCGTCGTCACCGGAGGCGGCGCCAGAGGCTCGGGCTCGGCCGACGAAGAGGTCTTCGCCCTCTGGAGATACCGCGAAGGGCCGGACCCGACCAAGATAAACATCAGCATGTCCGCTCTCGGCCTTTCCGGAGAACGCCTCGACAAGGAGCTCAGATACCGCGGCATCATCTCCGAGATGGTCCACGGCGAATACGTGCTGCTCATGACAGGCGCCGGCAACAGGCGAAGCGATTACGAAAAGCTTCTCGCCGCCCTCAGAGACATCGCGGACAGCTACGGCATAGGCACGCCGGTCGAGCGCGTGCCGCACTCTTTCGAGGACATGTTTCTCGAGACAGCCGACATCCCGATGGAAAGCGAGCTCGTTCCGCTCTACGAAGCAGACGGCCGCGTTCTCTACGACCCGATAATCACATATCCGCCGGGCTCGCCTGTAGCCTGCCCGGGCGAGATCATGAACATGGATGTGATCAGCCACATAAGCGGCATACTCTCCGCCGGCGACGCCATCACCGGAGTCGACGACGAAGGCCGCATAAAGGTCGGCACCGGCTACTGACTTCCGCGGCCGGGAGGCCTTCAGTTCCGGCCCCTGCGCAGCAAATACCATCACGGGACATGCGCCCGGCGGACCCCATCATTTTTAAGGATATGCGTCCCAAAAAAATCAAAATGGTGTAACATTCGTCTGTTTTCGACGATCCATACACCATTTTTCGATTTACGGTGTATCAGCTCCGCATATCCGCGAGTTATTACACCATTTTTGCTTTTTTGACTGGATACAGTGAGCAAATCCATCAAAATGGTGTATGAAAAGCTGAAACGCTCCCGCTTTTACACCATTTCGCCGGATCCGCGGCCGGCATTGCACGGCTCGGACCTGCTCTGGAGTCTGACTCCGCGGCCGGCATTGCATGGCTCGGACCTTCTCTGGAGCCTGACTCCGCAGCCGGCATGGCTCTGACCTGCTACTGCGCCGCAATAACTTCCCGGCCGCCCATGTACGGTCTCAGTACCTCAGGAATCACGACGCTGCCGTCCTCCTGCTGGTAGTTCTCGAGTATGGCCGCAACGGTCCTTCCGACCGCCAGACCCGATCCGTTCAGCGTGTGCACGAACTCAGGCTTTGTGTCCTTGTCCCTCTTGAACCTGATCCCGGCGCGCCTTGCCTGGAAGTCCTCGAAGTCGGAGCAGCTCGAGATCTCCACATATCTGCCGTAGCTTGGCATCCATACCTCGATGTCATAGGTCATCGCCGAGCTGAATCCGAGATCGCCCGTCGAGAGCCTCACGACCCTGTACGGGATATCGAGTCTCTTCAGCACCTCTTCTGCATCGGCCGTCAGTTTTTCCAGCTCATCATACGAGGTCTCAGGGGTCGTGAACTTGACCATCTCCACCTTGTTGAACTGGTGCTGGCGGATCAGGCCTCTCGTGTCTCTGCCGGCAGACCCCGCCTCCTTGCGGAAGCAAGGTGTGTATGCAGTGTAGTACACCGGCAGCTCATCTCCCGGGATGATCTCCTTTGCTCTCAGGTTGGTCACAGGCACCTCGGCCGTCGGGATGAGGAACATGTCCTTCGCAGGAAGGTAAAACATGTCGTCCTCGAACTTAGGCAGCTGCCCCGTGCCTGTCATCGTCTCGCGGTTTGCCATGAACGGCGGCAGGATCTCGGTGTAGCCCTGCTCCTCGGTATGAAGATCGAGCATGAAGTTGATGACAGCTCTCTCGAGTCTGGCACCCTGTCCCTTGTACACCGTGAACCTCGCGCCCGCGATCTTGCCCGCGCGCTCGAAGTCCAGGATATCCAGGCCCTCGCCGATGTCCCAGTGCGCCTTCGCCTCGAAGCCGAACTCCCTCGGCTCGCCGACCCTGCGCAGCTCGACGTTGTCGGAATCATCCTCTCCCGTCTGCACCTGAGGATTCGGAACGTTCGGTATCCCGAGCAGCACGTTCCTGAGTTCCTCCTCTACATCCGCGACCTCGCCGTCGAGCTCCTTGATGCGGGCGGACAGCTGCTTCATCTCCTTAAAGAGTTCCGAGACGTCCTTCCCCTCCTTCTTCAGCTTCGGCACTTCTCTCGAAGTGACGTTCTGCCTGTTCTTGAGGGCCTCTACCTCGGCGAGGATCTCTCTTCTCCTCACATCGAGGTCCCTGGCTTTTCCGATATCGAAATCGCCCTTGCAGCGTCTCTCGACTCCGGCCCTGACTTCATCAAAATGTTCTCTGATCCGCTTGATGTCCAGCATTTTCCCGTTCCTTCTTTTCTGTTAGTTTCACAGTGCGTCCCCTGAAGGGCCGCAGATCATTCCATTTACTTACTGCACGGCCTTACTGTACGGCTCATCGTCCGGCACGCTCCTGACGCGTCGTCCGGTCTGCCTCCCGGCACAGCCTCCGGTCCGTGCACCGCCTGATCCTCAGATTATGTTCCTTTTATATCTTGCGTAGATCTCACGCAGCTCCTCGAGTTTTTCCTCAATCTCGTTCTCGTACCTGCTGAGCTCCGTATAGTCGGCCGCTTCGATGGCCTTGCGCGCCTTCATCAAAAGCGACTCCCTGCCTTTTTCTTCGTGGCCTATCAGTGACTTGAGCTCGGCGATACTTGCCCAGTTCGCGGCATCGTATTCGTTCGAGTCGTCCTCGTGGAGCTTCACGCAGCTCCTCAGAAAGTCCATGGTGTTCGGGATGTACCTGTCGTGGTACTCCATAGACCACTTGCGTATCATCTGCTCGCGGTACGAGCGGAGTGTCTTCTCATCAGCCTCTTCGCCTCCTGTTATCAGGGTGACCCTCTCAGGATCGAAGCCCGCTTCACCCCAGTTGAGGAAGCTCTCCCATACGTTCGCCGGCGCTCTGCCGAAGAGCTTTTCTCTTTCCTCGACCGTATAGTCCGTGAAAATATCCCTCTCCGACCTGTATTCGCGGGCCTTCTCGAGATAGAAATCCTCTTCGCCGTACTTCTTGCTGATGGACTTTTCGAGTTCTTCAGGCGTCTTTCCCGCCTCGAGCACAGCCTTTATGCCTTCGAGCATGATCCTGAAGGCCGAGCCGATGACCATGTAGGTGTTGGAGTGAGGGTTAGGCGACCTGAGCTCGAATCTCGTCGAAAGCGGATTCTTGCGGTCTCTCACCAGACCCACCAATATCGTCCTGTTTCGCGAAGGCGTCAGGTGGTCCTGACCCAGCGAAGTGACCACGCAGACCGGAGCTTCATAACCCGGCTTCAGGCGCTGGAACGAATCGTGCGTAGGCGCGACTATAGGATAGATCAGCCCGTAATTTTTGAGCAGCCCCATCAGAGCTCCGTATCCGAGCGGACTCATGAAATTCCCGTCCGGGTCGGAAGGCTCGAAGAGATTCACCCTGCTGCCGTCCTTCAGCCTTGCGCTTATCCCGAAGTGCGTATGCTCTCCCGAGCCCGCCACTCCGTAGATCGGTTTTGCCAGGAAGGTGACCTCAAGGCTGTTCATGCGGAACACATCCCTGACGATATGCCTTATCTGCGCCTCATTGTCGGCAGCCTGCATCGGATCGGCGAATTTCCAGTCGATCTCGAGCTGTTCCATGATATGGTCGAAGTTGCCTGAATTGCCCATCTTGGCCTTGACGCCGCCGACCTCCTTATGTCCCATCTCGACGTTGAAGCCATAGTGATCGAGTATCTCGAGAGTCTGCTCCAGCGCTGTCGCGACAGGCCCCGTGACTCTCTGCCAGTACTGCTCCTTGAGCTCCTGCGCGATCGTAAGCTGATCGCGGTCCGCCCTGTCATCAGGCGTCTTGACCCAGAATTCGAGTTCAGTCGCGTTGTTTAACATTATCTCATCTATATCTTCGATGCCGGTCACGCCGCCGGTATGCCCGAAAACGTACGGATGCGCCTCGAGCTCATTTCTGAGTTCAGCGGCGAACATCTCTATCGACTCTTTGAGGTAGATCCTCGGGCCCACCAGAGTGTCTCCGTTGTGACGCAGATATGACGGTATCCTCAGCGTTCCCGTCGGGAGTCCCGTCTCGTAGTCGATATTGCCGTAGTTGTATTCCACGAACCAGTTGACATCCTGATCCGGCACCAGGTCGACCCTCGCGTCCGAAAGATCAGCGATGGTAGGAAGAGCAACGGAAGAGCCGTCAGTCTGCACACCATCCGCGAGCATCCTGTCCATGCTTTCAAGGAACAGGCCGACCGGGATCTTCTCATCTGTGTTGTGGTTGCCCATGTCGACCGCCGTGAACGATACGAACTTTACTTCCGGATGTGCCAAAAGCCGGCTCCGGACCGCCTCTTCATCGTGCTCGTCCGGAGTCAGTGTATACAGCATTCTGTTCAAATCAAAACTGATCATTCACTTTTCCCTCTTTCTCTTTTCTCTTTGTCCCTTATTGATGGCCAGGGGGACAGACCCCCTGGCCGCTTTGACTCTTTTTCCGGCCAGGGATCTGTCCCCCTGGCCACCAGTGACCGCTGTCTAAGCTGCGTCCGGGTCGGCGGATGCAGCTTCAGGCACATCGACATCGGCCGGTGCGCCGTCGCCGCCCACGGAAGCCGTATCGCTCGCAGGCGCAGCCGGCGCGCCGCTCTCGTTGGCCAGCTTGGTCAGATAGTTCTCAAGCTGCTTGATGTACTTACCGTATCCTTCCCAGTCGCCGTTCTTCTGGCACTCGATCGCCTTGTCGTAAGCGTTCTGGGCTTTGAGGATGAGGGCCTTCGTGTCGTTTGCGCCGCCATCGTCGTTGATGCTGCCGACGTCCTTGCCGGCGTCGCCCGCGTTGCCGCCGAAGAGACTCAGCAGGGCTTCCGCCAGTGTCGGCTCATACGCGATCTTGTCCTGGTAGGCGACGATGACACGCTTTACCTCCGGGATCGCCTGGTTCGTGGCCTCGAGGTATACCGGCTCGACATACAGCAGCGACGTACCGATAGGTATCACGAAGAGGTCTCCGCGGTTGTACGAGGTTCCCGACGACTTCCACAGCGAGAATTCTTTCGAGATCTCGGTGTTCTGGTCGATCTGGGCCTCTATCTGCATCGGGCCGTAGACGGTCTTGTTCTTCGGCATCGTGTACACGATCAGCTGACCGTAGTTCTCGCCGTCGTTGCGTCCCATCATGATGGCCGTCATGTTCTGCTTGGACTTCGGAGTGAACGGCACCATGTTGATGAACTCGGCGCCCTCCTCGGTATCAGGCAGGTTGAATACGTAATAGCTCGGCTCCATCTCGACTTCTTCCGTACCGTAGATCTGGTGAGCTATATCCCAGAGGTCCTCCTTCTGGTAGAAGACCTTGACCTCGTCCATGTGGTACTTGGAATATACCTGCGCCTGGATCTTGAACATCGCGTTCGGATATCTCAGGTGGCTCCTCAGCGCTTCAGGGATCTGATCCTTAGGCTTGAACAGCTTCGGATAGATCTTCCTGTAAGTCTGAGCGATCGGGTCCTCTTCATCCACGATGTAGAAGTCGACGCTGCCGTCGTAAGCATTGACGACGACCTTGACCGAATTCCTGATGTAGTTCGTCAGGTTGACGCCCTCCTCCTGGTATGGCTCGGAATACGGGTACTTGCTGCTCGTCGTGTACGCGTCGATGACCCACAGGAGTTTGCCGTCCACGATCGTCAGGTACGGGTCTTCCTCATATGCGAGGTAAGGCATGACCTTCTCGACCCTGCTCACGACGTCCCTGACGTACATGATCTTGGACTTCGAAGTGATGTTCGACGAAACGAGGATGTTGACGCTGCCCTCTCTGATAGCGAAGAGCAGCCTGTTGATCAGGTTCAGCCTGATTCCCGTCTTGCCCTCATATTCGGTATACTTGTTCTCGCTTCCGTCCGGATAGTCGAACTCGGCTTCCTTGGTATTTACGATTATGTAATCCTTCGAAAGCTCGCCGAAGTATATCTCAGGTCTGTCGATCTTTATCTCTTCAACGTTCGTCTCAGGAGGGATGTTGCCCTCGATGACGTCAGGCTGGCCTGACGGAGTGACCTTGTCGACCTGCGATACCGCCGCGCCGTAACCGTGCGTGTACTTGAGGTGCTTGTTGATCCACGTATTGCTGATCTTCTCCTCATCTATCTCTCTGGCCGAAAGATAGGTCTGCGTGAGCGAGTCGTCTATCGTGTATCTGTCGATATCCACATCGTTGAACCTGTAGTACTGACGTATGCTCTGCGTCTGGTTATAGAAAACCTCCACAGGCTTGTAGTCGTTTATCCTTATGTTTCCTATGGTCTCATCGGCCTGCGCGATGACATCGGCGTTGAGCGAATCATCGGCCGGGAACGGCGCGACTCTCACGTTGTCGATACCGTAGGCGTGCCTCGTGTATTCGATGTTGCTCTCGAGGTACTTCGACTCCTTGTTGATCTCGTCCGGGCTTACGATAAGCGTCTGGACGAGCGAGCCCGCGCCCGCGCCGAGCGCGTATACGAGTATCATGATCACGGGAACCTTCAGCAGCTTTGTGATTTCGCCCTTCTTTATGTGTACGGCAAGCGTTACGGCTCCGACCAGGCACAGCAGCATGATGATGCGGTATACCCAGAGCGTGATGTTGACGTCAACGAAGCCCGCGCCGTATACAGCTCCCGTGTGCGTGTGCAGCAGGTCGAACTGCTTTAGGAAGAAGTTGACTGCGAGCATCAGATAGAATATGACGCCGAGCACGATCAGCTTGCCGCTCGCGATCTCCATGAGATTCTCGACATTGCTGTTGTTTATGTCTGTGGTGTGCCCTCTTTTCTTCTTGCGGTTCTTGTCGAACGCGGCCTGTACGGCCTTGCCCGAAGCTCTCGCCATCCTGCCGATCACGGAGTGGTCGATAGGAGTGCGGTAGATGACCTTAGGCTCTTCCTCCTCCTCTTCCTCTTCGAACGGTTCAGGATCGTCAGGGAAGTCATCGGACGGCTCAAAGATGTCAGGCGACCTGACCGAGAGCAGATATGAATAGTAGACTACCGTGACCACCACAAGTCCGATGACCGATACGAGCACGATCTCGTTGAGCTTGTCGAGCCAGTCGAGCTTGAAGATGTAGAAGCCTATGTCCTGATTGAACAGAGGGTCCTTAAGGCCGAACTTCGAGGCATATACGTACTTGAGGAGTATCAGCCAGGTGCCGACCGAAGCGTAGAAGGCCACGCCCAGCGAGAACACCATTGAGAGTATCCACGATGTCGAGTTTATCCTCTTGAGATTAGGGATCTCGTGCGATTCGATCTTTCTGAAGTAGCCGTTCTTGAGCGTGCGCAGATAAAATCTGGCAAGAAGCGTGACTATCACGAATACAGGGATCCCCAGTTCGAGCTGTGTGACCAGCCTCTTCCAGAACACGCTCGTGTATCCGAGATCCCTGAACCACATCCAGTCGGTGATGAAGCCGACCATGGTCACGAGGAACACGGATACCAGAGCGATCACCATGATCAGTAAAGAGATCCCCTTGCGGCCTCTCCTGCTGCTCTTCCCCTTGAATTCTCTGTTAGTCCTTCTTGACTTCCTTGATCTTGTTGTAGAAGTGTATTCTGCCAAGGCTTTTTCCTCCCGGCCAAATGCCCTTTGCCCTGTGTCTTAAAAAAACTGCAGCGACAGCGTCTGGCTGCCGCTGCAAGTGGTGATATACAGTTACTTGCTCTCTTAAAGCAGGAATGGTCCGTTGCCAGGATCGACCGCCGAAATTCCTCCCGTGAGGTTCTCGATAAGCGTGTCGATGGCGATGGCGATGCCGCTGTCAGGCGCTACCTGAAGGATCAGGATGACCGCGAGCAGTATGACGAGTATGACCGCGATGATGACCGCGAGCACTGTCAGGAATCCGCTTCCCGTGTCGACTTCTTCGTACTCGACTCCGGCGGCAGAAGGGTCTGTCTTTGCCTTGGCCTTTAAGGCCTTCTTTTCCTGCTTCTGCCTCGCCTTTTCGGCCTTTGCAGCCTCTCTGGCAGCCTTCTTGTCTTCTTTGCTTGCTTTCTTGCCGCTGACAGCAGGCTTGTTTCCGTCCGCAGCAAACGCTGCTCCATCGGCCGGAACTTCTGCAGGAGGGGCCTTCACGACCTTGACTCCCGCGCCTTCGTCCACTTCTTTTGGCGGTTCCTTTACAAGTTCAGGCGGTATCTCAAACGCCTTGTAGATCGTCTCATCCTCTACCTGTCTGTACGCCTTGCTCTGCTCTGCAGGGATCTCCGCAGGAGCGGCAGCAGCTCCTGCCTGTTTTTCATCTGCAGGCTTTGCAGCTCCGTCCGCGCCTTCGCCCTTGAGCTTGTCGTACTCCTCGTCAAGCAGTCTCTGGAATTCCTCGTTCTTGCGGTAAAGCGTATAGAACTTGTCGATCTTCTTTGTCTCTTCTGCCTCGACCTCTGCTGTCGGGGTCTCTCCGAAGAGATCCTTCTCGAGGTCCTCGAGCGACAGAGCGTCTGAGGATTTCACTTCCTTCGGTGCTTCTGCCGGTGCAGGTGCAGGTGCAGCTGCCGGTGTCGGTGCAGGGCTGATATCCTCAAGCACGATCTGAACCGGCGCTTCAGCAACAGGTGCAGGTGCTTCTGCGGCAGGCGCAGGTGCTTCAGCGGCAGGTGCAGGTGCTTCAGCGGCAGGTGCAGCTGCCGGTGTCGGTGCAGGTGCAGCTGCCGGACTGATATCCTCGAGCACGATCCGGAACGGATCTTCTGCGGCAGGCGCAGGTGCCGGTGTCGGCTCCTGCCTGATATCCTCAAGTACGACCGGAGCCGGTCCTTCCGCGGCAGGCGCAGGTGCAGGTGCCGGCGTCGGTGCCGGGCTGATATCCTCCAGCACGATCGCTGCCGGTTCTTCTGCGGCAGGCGCAGGTGCAGGCGTATGTGTCACCTCTCCAATGAAGAAAGGATCATTCTCTGTTGATGCCTGTACAGTTGCAGGTGCAGGCGCAGGCTCAGACTCAGGCTTTATGTCATCGAGCACCAGCAGCTCAGGCTCAGGAGTCTGTACAGGCTCCTTTATGCCAAGATAAAGGTCCTCAGGATTATCTGCTGCTGCCTTATCAGTTTCTTCCTTTGTCTCGCTCGCAGCGCTGAGGTTCTGGGAAGCTCCGTCGATATCTGCTGTCGTTTCAGGCGCCGGCGCAGTGTTTTCCGCATGCTTTCCATCAACAGAGTCAAGCCTGACCTCCATTCCCGTGAGCTCCATGAGCGTCTTTTTGAGAGCCGCGATCTCCTCTTCCCTGTCGGCAGGCGCAGCGATAGTCATTCCTGTCTTTGCAGGTCTGTCCGCTTCCATCTCCGCGAAGAGAGCTTTTTCATCGACAGGCTCCTCATCTCCTGTTGTATCCAGTTCGAGATACTCATCGAAGCCGTCGTCGAAATCACCTTCCTCGTACTTAGGCTCCTCAAATACCGGTTCCTCGTACTTAGGCTCTTCGAATACCGGCTCCGCGACCTGATTCTCTCTGATCTTAGGGACCTCGAAAGTCGGCTCGTCCATGATGTCCTTTCTGAAGTCTCTTCCCTCAGAATCCGACAATTCTTCGAGCGATACGGCAGCGTCTGCCGCCGCGTCAAACTCAGGCTCTTCACCCGAACGTGCGGCTGCCCTCTTCAGAAAGTCCGGAAACTCGAACTTAGGCTCATCGTTTACCGGTTTTGAAGGCGCCGGCTTTTCGAACCTCGGCTCGTCATGTATGATGCCGGCTCCGGCTTCAAAGCTCTTGACATATTCGTCGAACTGAGCGAGAGTCTCTCTGGAAGTTTCCACAGCCGGCTCTCCCGCATTGCCGTAAGTGTTTTTCTCAGGCTTTCTTCTGCTGTCATCAAACGGCGTCTTTACAGGCGCGTCCACATCGTCATAAAGAGGTGCGTAGGTCAGAGTCGGCGCATTGTCGAAGGAAGACATGTCAGGCTCGACCTCGAGCACATCCGTATAGACAAAAGCTCTCTCCTCAGACCTTCTTTCCTTTTCTTCCTTCTCTGCCTTGAGCACGTCGATGAAGCTCATCGTACGGCTGCGGTCAGTCGACGGAGTCATCTCGGCGTAGAGTTCCTTCTCATCGAAGCCGCCGGTCGATTCCCATGGCGACTTGACATTACGGACCTCTTTCCTGTGCGGCTCGTCAACGACGGCGCTCCAGTCGAAGGATACGCTCTCCATCCTTGATGCCGGCTTATCTTCCGGTTCAGGCACGAGTCCGGTGTCGCGCTTTGGCTCACTGAATACAATGTCGCCGCCGAATCTGGATTCCTGATCGGCCGCAGGCTGCACTCTTTTTCCACATGCGCTGCAGAACTTCGCGCCATCTTCCAGTCTCTTTCCGCAATTGCTACAGAACACTGTAAATACCTCCAGTTTTATAGAACGTCCTTAACGGACAGGTTTTAACTTTTTTGCACATCAAAAATATGCCTGTTCATAATTATTCAGTGAAATACTACTATATTTCTGTATGTAATTCAATGATTTGAGGACAATCTGAAAGGATTGTAAGAAAAACATAGTCATTTCTCTTGACTTGAGTAAGACCTGGTGGTAATATCATCAAGCGGCTTGCAGAAATGCCGGCCTGCACATATTGCATACGGATGATTAGCTCAGCTGGCAGAGCACCTGACTCTTAATCAGGGTGTCCAGGGTTCGAGCCCCTGATCATCCACCACCAAAGTCCAAAACGAACCTTTATCACTACAGACGAGGATTCGCAGTAGAGATATGGTTCAACAGGGAACACGGAATCAACGGCTGGTAGGCCGTTGTTTTTCGTTATCGCGGTTTTTTGCCAAATAAAGACGGCGCAAGGATAACAGGTATCGTTCACGCCTTTTCATCGATTCTAAGCGGCTCTTGTTTTATTCAGCTGCCTTAAGCGGAAATGTTATTTCCCAGTCTCCCTCAATTAATCCGCTATCTTTTCAACTCACCGATCTGTTTATCATTCTCATAAACTGCAGGTGTTGGTTCGTCTTCTTCCACTGTGTAATCTGAGCGTTCTGAAAGCATCTCTATAAGGTCTGCTTTATCATTGAGCCTTGTCACCTTGAACGGATCTCCAAAAGCCAGTTTTTCTATGAATACATACTTCGCATCTGCGTCAGCTATATCCTGACAGTCGATTAGGATACCGGTATGACCTGCATATGCTTCATCCTTATCGTAAGTCTTAAAGACGATGCTGATGATCGAGCACTTGTCTTTGTTGAAAACTATGCCATGTTTCTTCCAGTTGTCAGGCAGTGCTTCAGCAAAAGTCCCCTCCGTATACGGGATTTCCCCGAATAATGTTGTAAAGAGCTTCTCCTTGTCACGGAGCATGCTGTACTCCTCTTTGTTTTCGATAGCGTCAATGTCAAACATCAGATAGTCGCCATCGTACTTGTCGTTTACACTGTCATAGCTGATGGAATCGCCTGCAAGCAGCATGACAGTCATACGACAGTCCGCGTCTGAAAAGCCGCTCCCTCCGGTGTTTTCATTGTTGTTCGATGTATCTGTCACCCATTCTTCGAATACATCTGCATTGGAGAGACCTGCAATCTCCAGGATACCTGCGATCTTTGTAACATTATCTGCCGTAATATCTTCGGTAAAGTATTGCTCTGCGTTATCCTCAGCGTAATTATTGATCAAATCGAACAATTCTTCAGTGGTAGACCATCTTCCTCTGTATGGCTGCTCAACATAGTACTGATCGGCCTGTTTATAGACATACAGGCTCCTATCCTCATCCTGATTCCCAGTATGGAAGTTAACGATGACATATGGTACTTCCTGCGGATTGTCGTTGACTGATTCCCTCCATTTTTTACAGGTCGTCCTT
>JAFWGQ010000009.1 GCA_017512365.1 Mogibacterium sp. | reverse complement strand
TAGTTGGCATTGTAGGAAAATCCAAAAGTTTAGATTTTCCCACAATGCTTATCTTTTGGTCTTTGGTTCGGAATAGTGTAGTGCTGGCGGTCTATCTCTTGTTTTCGGTTGCTTGCTTCCTTACCGTACATGAGCATTAGTGCAAGGCTTCTTATAATATCCGTATAGTCTTCCACTGAGTTAGCAGACTCAGCCTGCTCCATTATTTGAATACAGGCTTCTGCTGCTTCTATTTCATTTATTTTTCCAATTACTTGTAAAAAAAGATCCTTAATACCTGGCTCATCGCTTCTTGGTATCAGCATTGTCCTTATTGCCACATAGTCTTCCTTACTGGTTGCTACTGATAACGCACTCTCTGCTTTCTCCCGTAACTTTGCATTTTTTTTCAAAGTAACCTGTCTTAATAGATCCGCATAGTCTCTTTTGTTGATATTGCGACGAAGAGCTCTTTCAATCTCTTCGTATTCAATGTCTGAACGAGCTTCCTCAAATTGCTCCTGTAACAGGCGTAATTCTTCCTTTTCTAAAGTTTTTTCTATTATCAGTCTTTTCTCTTCTGCTTTGCTTATATATAAATCACTTTCCTTGTAATGCTTCATTCCAGAGAGTCTATTTATTATATCGTTGAATTCTTCTAGCGTGGTAGCCTCTTCTATTCTATTGATGCAGTCCAAGTATTCCTTATCAAATCTAAGATTATTTACATAGTCGAGCAACTCCGAACTATCTTTATAATTCTTAAGTTTTTCTAATCGAACAATAAGTTCTCTTGTATCAACGGCATTTTCCTCATTAGAGTTGAGAATACTTTTAATCTCCTTATACTCTATCTCTTCATCGACATGCCAATAAGCTACACTACTTATTACATCATACTCTCCATAAGCTTTTTCTATTTTTTCTCTTGTCTTTATCCAATCATTAACCAATTCATTGTATGTAGGTAATGCCAAAGCAGACAATTCTCTATCTGAGTTGCAGTATGTGTATAGTTCTGTATATGGTTCTTTTTCAACAACACTTTTTAATGATCCTTCACAGTATTCTCTAGTACCAGCGTCAGAAGCTATATTTCTTGAAAGAAACTCCTTTTTTGCATCGGCTATATTTGTAGTAACACTTGATAACAAATACTTCTGAACCTGATTACTCATCAGTTCTTTGTTATCGAAAAGCAACTTTATGCATTCCTTTACACTACTGCAAGACCGTATTTTTTCATAGAAATAATCATCTATTTCTTCCTTTAACTCTTTATCAAGCCCTAAAAAGCTAATCATTTGAAGCAAATCCGATGAAACAAGCCCTAATTCAAAGGCCCTTTTATACAAAGCTATATTGTAGGGATTATTCTTAAGAGCCAACCCTATTTTATAGTCAGCATCCTCATCATTACTTTTTATACTACTAAAAAACTTGCTAGATTTCGCTTCATCTACATTATTAATGCTATCTAAATCCATGAGTTCTGAATCACTAAGTATCCTGTTTTCAGCATAGCACAAAGCATCCGCGAAGGAGTTAACTGCATCTTTAACAAGAGGTTGGACTTCTTTATATAGGCTTGCTATAATCCTATCTGCTTTAGAGGTTAGCTGGTTCGTATATTGGTTATCTAAGGCTTGTGCCTCGCTAACAGCTCGATTATACTGTCTTCTTGCTGCTATAGCATTGTCAAGGCTATACAAAACCATATCAAGCGGACCGCCTATTACACCATAGTTTACGCCAGTGATTTTTCTTGCAGCTTCAGCATCTAATTCATTCCGCATGTTTGTAATATCAGTATTAAGCCCATTTTTTACATCTGTTGCTAGCTCATAATACTTTCCTAATATCTGGAAGATGCTTAAGACAGAATCAGCGACCATATTTAAAACTTGATCCCGAGTTACAACTATTTTATGTGACTTAAGACGATTAACTGTAGTATCACATTGTTTATATATCAGTTCCTTGTCATATTTTGAATTCGCTTTAGTACTAGACGGTAACATTGCTAATACGGAATTATATAGTTTTGCCTTTTCGCCCTCATAGTATTTCTTGTTAGCAAGAAATACAGGGAATCCTTTTGAGCAATTTACTTTTACACCAAATATGTTAAAGATAATTGTGGTTGGATTATTTTCCTCCTTAATTCCAGATTGCAAGCTACTACGATAACCGACTTTAAATAGTATATTCCTCGAATTTGCGTATTCCTCTGCTGAACTATTGCTTTCTCCGATAATAATTGTTTTACAACCATCACTTAATATTTCCCCATCAATGTCGAGTACTGAAGGGGGAATAAATAAACGCTCTAAACTAGTACACCCCTTGAACGCTCCTGTTCCTATTGAAATAACAGAGTCCGGAAGAAGTATTTCTTTTATTAAGGCCGAATTTCTAAATGCATACTCTCCAACTATTTTCAGAGATGAGTCGTCAAACTTGATTTCTTCAATAGGTGAATTCTCAAATGCAAAATCATCAATCCGCCTAACCCCTTTAGGAATAGTTACAGATTTATCAGTTCCTTTGTATTGTTTTATTACGTTATTATCTATAATCATTGTTTCCGCTCCACTTCCACGCTGAAAAATCATTTGGTTATGATGTAGTATGACAGCACAATCAAATAATATCACATTGTGTGCTAATAATTGATATGGTATCAAAGACTATCTAGTCCAAAGATAGCTGGTCTTGCGAATTTGCCTCTCAAGGAAACACCGTGTTTATGTGCTCTGATATGTTTCTGTCCACACAGTCTTTATCATCTTCGTTGTCTGGCCCCTCAGTGAACATGATGTCGGGCTCTTACAGTCTGGAACCTTATTCATAGACCTTACATTGATTATTATAATATCTCTCGTTCTCCGACTTCTTTAGTCTACTTCGCTTACCTATTGCTGATATCATCGATCACTCCAAGATATTTCTACAGACTCAACAGATATGGTAAATAACGTATATAGGAACAATTTGGCTAAGACTTTGTCGTTAATTTTGTACGTTAACTGTATATAATGTGTTAGATGTGAGAACTTCAAGAAAAGTAATGGTTAGAATTAAGAGGAGGAACAATAATTAATATGTTCTGTCGTTAGATAATAGAGGCTACTATCACAACAATTACAAGAACAACTATTAATAAATAGTATTTCATAGGAACATTTTGGCTATAGCATTGTCGATAATAAGTAGATGAATAACTATGGTTCATAGCACAATGTTTGGTGAAAAATACTTTGAAATAATTCATAATTGTCGGAACATTGTCGGAACAATTTGGCATATGATTTGTCGATATATATTAGAGATAAGCATCGTCTAATTCAGCTTTAAAGCTGATCCAAGGTATCGTTGTATCGTTCTCCCTTTAAACATTTTTATCGCGTTACAGCGAAGAAAAACGTTCATTTTCGCCCCGAGATCATACATTTTCTCCCGGCTAGGTGGGCGTTTTATATTGGTCGTTATTTCTTTTATGAAGACATCATAATGAAGATCGGAGGTGATAAATATGCCGAGGATGTCAAAGAAAAATAAGATTGAATGGGACTTCTATCTAGATGATAACGGGAGGATAAGCTACAACGAGCTCTGCAGGAATTGTAATCGCGAGTGTAAGCAGAGCTTCCGTGCCGTGATCATTTCATGTCCCAAGTACAGTTCTAAGAGGAGGAAGAAGAAAGAATGAGAATAGTTTTTCACGCAGGAGCACCGCCGCTGGCTCCATTTTTATTACAGCGGCGTCGGAAACGATATGAGATCAGCGCCCGGTCAGGGCTTGATCTCCGTGAGCATTCATGCGAACGAAGAGGAGTAATTAAGGTGGCTGCACCTGCATTGCTCCTCTTTTTCGTTTCCGCAGGGAGTCAAGGGGGAAAGCCTTGCCCACGACATCTTTGCAGCGAAGCTGAAAGTGTCATAGTGGGTTACACACATTCAGCAGGAATGTTGTGTAACCGGCTTCGCCCCGCAGTTTTAGAAAGGAGGAATGCGTATGGCAGCAAAGAAGCCGGACATGTCCTGCGCGAGAGTTGTGCAGTATAAAGCCTCAGGGCTGGATAAGATCTACAGGCACAATGAGCGCAGGAACCAAAGCTACGGCAATGAGAACGTTATAACTGAGATGAGCAGGTACAACATCCACTTCAAGAATCCGGGGGATGAGACCTACACTGAGATCTTCAGGAGGCTCGAGGCCGAGGGAGTGATCTCCACCAGAGGACTTCGGGAGGATGCTACCCTGCTCGACGAGATCATCATCGATGTCAACACGACATACTTTGAAGATCACGGAGGCTATGAGTATGCGAAGAAGTTCTATGAGGAAGCATACCGTTTCATAGAGAAGAAGTTCGGAGCAGACAACATAGTCTCTGCAGTCATGCATGCTGATGAGCTGAACACAGAGGCAAGCGAGAGGTTCGGCAAAGATGTGTACCACTACCACCTTCATGCCATGGTGATCCCTGTCGTGGACAAGGAGATCAGATGGAGCAAGAGGTGCAAGGATCCTGAGCTGAGAGGAACAGTGAAGGAAGTGATCCATCAGGTGAGCCACTCAAAGAAGTGGGCATCGAATATTCCTGAGACGGATGAGCATGGTGAAATAGTACTGAGAGCCAACGGCAAGCCGAAGTACAGAAAGTCCTACAGCATACTGCAGGATGAAGTGTATGAGCACATGATCAGTCATGGCTTCACAGGATTTGAACGCGGAGAAAAAGGCAGCACCGCTGAGCATCTTGATACTCTTCAATTCAAGATAGAGAAGGACAAGGAAAGGCTTTCCGAAATAGAGGGACGCATAGAGCAGACCAGGCTGCAGTATGAGCCGGCACTTGAGGCAAAGACAAGGTATGAAGATATCGACGGCCTTGGCAAGAAGAACCTCACAGGCAAGGTCGTTCTCTCCGGTGAAGACTATGAAGAGCTCACCTCTCTTGCCAAGGAGGGTCTGACGAGCAGGACAAGGCTGTGGGATATGCAAAGGACTGTTGAGTACTACAGAGATGGCTTCGAGAGATACAGCACAAGGTATGAGAATCTCAGTAAGAAGTATGAAGAACTTACCGAGAAGACAAGGCCGTTTCTGGATGCAATGGAACACTTCCCTGAGCTGGTCACAGCTTTCGTGAATAAGTTGAAGGATCTCTTCAGAGACAAAGCTGCAAGAGAACAAGCTGAAAGAGAAAAGATGATTGCAGAGCGCGAGAAGAAGCGCGCTGAACGCCTGCTGAGGAATAAAAGTCGTGGAGTCGAGCGATAGAGGGTGTTTATTTACCCTCTGTCATTCTTCGTGAGGTTTTCCTCTTGCATTGGATGATTCTTCATATATAATCATAATCGAACAGTTGTTCTTTTATATTTGGAGAAAACACCATGCAAACACCACAGGTGCAGCAGGCACTTAAGCCTGTCATCAGAACTAATCCATTGAATGATCTTCTGGACAGTGAAGCTGAGCGCACTGCTCTCGGGCTGTCCCGCATTGGATTGAGACAGAGAGACGGCAGTGTCAGGGAGCTAAGGAATTCTATACTGCTCCCAGCCTATTACCTGATACCAGAGGAGATCATGAAGAAGTGCGGACAGGAGCTCTATTCTCTTCCCCGTTTCTTCAGTCTGCTTATGCTTGACCCGGTAGCGATCGAGACCATGGAAAGTGATCTGTTCGTACTTTGCATAATTGACTGTTATGCATATATGGTCTGGCCTTATTTGTGTCCGGATATTCCGTATATGGAGATCTTTTCAGGAGATGAGCCTTCATGGAGGATAGCGCATGCTGCCGGGATCTGGATCACAGAGCTATACAGACTTGATAAGATCCCGACACTCAGAGAGTATTCAGCGAATCCGTATGCTTTTATCCCATATGCACCGCCTGAAGTTCTGGACAGCATACTGTCTGAGATCGTACCAAGCGCAGTAAAGCGATATGATTTGCAGCCAATCATAGACGCAGCAAAAGAAACAAGGTGCTTTGAGGACTTTGACTACAGAGAAAGCCGGCAAAAGATAGACTTCTACCGCAAGTGGTACCACACGCGGTCAAAGAAAGCGGAGTTCTCTCTTGAAGGATATAAGGAACATTTGATGGAGGTTTATGACGATGATGAATGGGAAGTTCCAGATCCGGTCAGCAGTTTCGAGGATGAGGTCATTGAGAATGTAGATGTTCAGAGGTTCTTGTCAACACTGCCCGAAAAAGACAAGACCATACTGCAGATGAGGCAGGATGGTTATACTTTGCAGGAGATCGCAGATGAGCTTGAATACAAGACTCACAGCGCTGTTCTCAAGCGCATAAAAAGCATCGGCAGGAAATATGAAAAATACTCCGGCCTCAACTTCGGATTCTCATAAGTTATCACTAAGAAAGAACTAAATACGTTATCACTCTGACTCCCTTTGCCGGGAGTCTTTTTTACGTTGAAAGAAAAAGGAGATTAGTTAATGTTAGAAGAATTAAAAATCTATGATGCCCAGGAGCTTCTTATGACTCCTATGAACAAACCTCCATTCCTTGTGGATGACATGATCCCAAGCGGGGTCAGCATAATTGCCGGAGATGAAAAGACCGGCAAGAGCTGGATGATGCTCCATCTTGCTCTGTGCATAGCTAAGGGAGAAGACTTCCTCGGGCATTCGGTAACTCAAGGCAATGTGTTCTACTTCAGCCTTGAAGACTCGATAGAAAGACTGCAGGACAGGCTGTTCAGGCTGACAGATGAGATATCTCCGGGGAAAGTGTATCTGGCTAACAAGAGTGAATCGCTTTCTGAAGGTCTCATTGAACGGATGACAAGGATCGTGGAGCGTCTGCCTGACATCAGGCTCATAATCATTGACACTCTGCAGCTTGTAAGAGGAAATGACAAAGAGCTCAGCTATGCAAATGATTATGCCGACATGGCAAAACTCAAAGAATTTGTAAAGGAAAAAGGCGTGGATATCTTCCTTGTACACCATGTGAGGAAGCAGGGAGATTCACGCAACAGGTTCAACAGATTCAATGGTACAAAAGGTATCATTGGGGCTGCTGATACGATGTTTCTTCTCGACAAGGAAAACGAGTACACTGATCAGGCTACACTGAGTATAAAGGGCAGAGATCTTCAGTACAAAGAACTGACGATACGCTTCACTGACTACAAGTGGGAGCTGGTCAGTGAGAAAACACAGGAGCAGATATCTCAGGAGCATACGCCTGAGATATTATTCAAGCTGATAGATTTCCTGAGGGCTCGCAGGACATGGAGAGGCTCGGCAACTGAATTGCTTGAAGAACTTGGCGAAGAGTCGGTCGCGCCAAATGTTCTTACCAAGTATGTTAATCAGTACCGTATGAGCCTGCTTATTGATGAAGGTATTGAGTACACTTACCGAAGGACACATTCCGAAGGAAGAGTACTCTCCTTCGAAATCTGTGACGGCTGTGACGGTCGTGACGGTCAGGAGGACAACTCCCGCTAACACCGTCACAACTGTCACGACCGACACGCATCTTAATACGATGCATTTTACGCCTGAAGAAATGTTGTCGTTCATGTCGTCCCATGGTACTATCAACCTGAGTAGAGTGAGAAATGACATGATCAAGGCAGAAATTGACAAGTTCATTGAAAGCACTCATACCAGTCCAATCACTCAGGGACCGGACGGAAGATGGCGAACTTCTGTATATGAAGGCAAGAAGCGCCGTCTCATAGCTAAAAAGTCTCTTGATGATCTTAAGCTGGAAGTTTACTGTTTCTACACAGGCATTTCTAAGGAGGACGTATTTCAGGAACACACAATTGAAACTCTGTATCCAAGATGGAAGGAATATAAAACCCTTCATACCAATGCTGAGACGTCCATTATACGTATAGAGAGCGTATGGAAGAATCATTATCTCAATGATGATATTATCAAGATACCGATCTCATCGCTTGACAGACTGACAATGGACACATGGGCACACAAGCTCATACAAGACGGTAATCTGAGCAAGAAACAATACTATAATCTCACAATGATCGCCAGGCAAGTCCTTGATTATGCGGTCATGCTTGGGCTGATACCTGTAAATCCTTTTTCTCAGGTCAAAATCGATGGTAAGAGAATGTTCAGGAAAGAGGCGAAAAAACCAAGCGAAACCCAGGTTTTCTCGCGTAATGAACAAGCCGGGATGGAAGATCTGGCATGGAAAGACTTTGTGGAGAAAAAGCATCCTAAGAATCAGCTTGTAGGATTAGCAATGCTGTTCCAATTTCAGACAGGTATTCGCATTGGTGAGGTATGTGCGTTGAAGCATGAAGATATTCGCGGTGACAACATCGTTGTACGGCGTATGCTCAGAGCAGCTACCAGAGAAGTAATAGATGATACCAAAGGCACTTTCGGGGAAAGAGAAGTGATCCTTACTGACAAGGCACTTGAAATCATAGCAGCTGCTGATGCCCGGAAGAAAGAACTTGGCATTAAGAATGAATATCTATTCTCTCTGACGGAAGAGCCCCTGTCTTATGACGCACTAAAGAAATTATATCCTAGTTTCTGTCAGAAGCTGGGAATAATCAGCAAGAGTTCACACAAGTCCAGAAAAACATATGCTTCTGCATTAGTTGACGGAAATATAAACCTCAACACCATAAGAGAGTTTCTCGGGCATATGGATGAAAGGACCACTCTAAACAATTACTGCTATGACAGGAACACCGATACAGAGCGTAAAGAAAAAGTCCAGAAAGCACTTGCCTCATAGCCTTTTCAGAGAAGCCCATGGGACTTTTTTGATAAATGGCTAAAATGTAACACTAACGCACTGTTTTGTAACAGTTTTTCGCAAGAGAAAAGCCTTGGAATATTTGAAATTCCAAGGCTCACTCTGGCGGAGGACATGGGACTCGAACCCACGGGGCTGTTACGCCTTACCTGATTTCCAATCAGGCTCCTTAGCCACTCGGTCAATCCTCCACGGCTAATGATTTGTCTGTGTATTTCACTGCGCTTTTTCTGCTCAGCTCGCTAATGATAGCACAGGAAGCACCTATTTTCAACAGTTTTAGCTACGCTATTTATTCTGCACAGCTGCAAATTTTTGCCAGATCGGAGAAAAGGGTTCGAACAAAAAAATACTAATGCATATTGAAAAACCGTTAAAACAAACGAGAGGAGGAAAGCCATACTGTCCACGGTTTTTGCACGTGTTAACAAAAGTGTTAACAAAGACTTAATTACTATCTGTTACACTCTCCCCATCTTCAGCAATAAATACGTTTTTCTATCAAAGCATGTTTTATCGGACGATATTTCTCTCTTTATGTTCACGCTTATTTTCGTACATCGTTTTTATCTGCACGATGTATAACATCTTCAACGGAAGTATCAGATTGCGGATCATATTCTGCCATACCCAATGCAACGCTCACCTGTTCCCATTTGTTTTCTGCTGAGGTGTAGATCCTGTCCATATTCTTGCAGAACAGATCAGTCAGTTCTTTCCTGTTCTTATAATCCTCATTCTGCAAAACAACGGCGAATTCGTCACCGCCGATTCTGAATACAGGGCTGTACTTGAAAACCTTACAGATCTGCTCGCTTGCTGTCCTGAGTATATATTCAGGATGAAAGAGACCAGCGCGCTGAAGTTCAATTTTCTCTTTCGAGTAAAATCTCTACCCGGATTATGACAATAGAGTTCCGGGTGTTCTGCAATAATCTCGATTTGATCAACCGGATCTACTTTTCCGCCGGATCGTTTTCCCCTTTACTGCTCTCACCGCCGTTCCCACCGGCCTTATCCGTATCAGCCTTATCCGTATCAGCCCTGCCCTTGTTGTACAGGCTCAGGCATGTGATAAGAACTCCTCCGATGAATACCGCGATCCATGCATGTCTGTACGAACCGGCCAGAGTGCCCCAGATCAGCATGATGACCACTGAAGCTATACTGATGATTGCGTTTATGTTTCTGTTATTCATTTTTTCTCCTTTTCACATCGATATGGTCCGGTACGCCTGTACCGTTTCTGTATGCGCTTTATATATCATTCTGTCTGCGCGCCGATCTGCGGCGCAGCCTGATGATCGCCATCAGGACAAGCACGGCCGCAGCGGATATGCACATCGAATACCATATACTTGCATCGTTCTGATCTCCGGTGACGGCCTTTTTGTCTGAGGTTGTCTTGTTTCCCTCTGCTTTGCTGACTTCATTTTTGTCTTCAGCCTTATCTGTACCTCCGCCCGGAGTGTTATCATCCGGCGGCAGGATATCGTCACCCGGATCATACTCCGGGATCCTCACATATTTATATTCCCTGAGCCATGTCGACTTATTCCATATCCCCGCGCCCTCCGGCGTCGCTGCCCTGTTGACCATGGCGCCGGCTTCTTTGAGACCCTCGCCTGCCGACCAGCAGTTGAACGCTATGTTGTCGGCTGTCATCTCGAGCACGGAATCGGAACTTACCGTTGATTTTGCGATATCGTTCATCCCGTTCACGGCATAGTTAGAAGCCCCCTTTGAAGTGACTCTGACGACCGCTCCTCCTGTAAGACCAAGCGGCCCCCACAGATACATGCCGCTTGCTTTTCCGTGGTCCCCCATGTCTATATTGATCACGGCCGCGTCGACAGACATCGAATCGTCGGTTCCTATGCCGTAGATGTTCACATTGGCATTGCCGCCGCTCGCCGCGACTGACAGCATTTCCTCTTCAGGCTCGGCTCCGGCAAGGGCTATGTTCAGGGTCCCGCTCCCCGATACGTTCAGCCTGCCCCAGGTATCTATACCGTAGACATATTCCGTATCTGTTCCGTAGTCCTCATTCGATGAGAAGATCGTGCTTTCTCCGATCAGCACCAGATCAAGACCAGACATGGAATATATGCCCGCGATCAGATTGCCTCCCGGGACCCCGCTGTCAAATTTACTGACATCAAGTGTTGCGTCCTCAAGGGTCAGCGTGTTCGAGACGGGATCATAGCCAATCTTTCCCTTATGAGGGATGCTTCCGGGGATGTCGCTGCACTGGCTGTCGATCTTCCGACCCAGGATATAAACCTTGTTTGCTCTTACAGGCGCAGCTCTGGATCCGGAGAATCTCACGTATTTATAATTCTTCAGCAGCGTTTCTTTATCCCATACAGTAGCATCTGTACCGCTCCTATCCATTCCGACCATAGGCGGGGCCTCTTTGAACGAGTCTGACGGCAGGTAGCATTTGAACGCGGTCTCGTCCGCTGACATGGTGAGTTCCGATCCTCCGGCCACATACGATCCGTCGAACATCCCGGTCCCGTCGAACGCCGTGCTTCCTGCTCCGTCGGCAGCGACAGTTACCTGAGCGCCGTCCTCTATGCCGAAATCACCGAAGGTATCTATGCCTGTGACGCCTTCTCCAGCCATGCGGATATCGACAGTACACTCCGCGATGTACAGCTCGCGTCCGCAGTCCATGCCCGTGAAGCGCCTGCTGCCTTCCTTTGTCAGAGATATTTCCAGTTTATCGGATGTACCGGATCCGGATATGTTTACATTTCCGGATGAGTTCCTGATACCGTATACGTATTCCTTGTCTTCTCCGTACTGGCTGTTTGACGAGATTATCCGGTTTTCCCCTATGAGGACGATATTTATCCTGTCACTGGCGCTGACCGCGGCTGCATAGTTGTTCTCAACGCCTTCCATCAGGTAGTTGTCAAGATCGAGCGTCGCTCCATCGAGTGTAAGGGTCTTGCTGCTCTGATCATATGTGATCCTGCCGCTGTGAGGCACCGCCTCCGGGGAAACCGCTCCGGATGTCTCGATCCTTCTTCCCAGCAAATACAGTTCTCTGCCCCATCTGCTCGCCTGCTCCTCGTCCTGCGTTTCAGCGGATACAGCAAGGGGCATCATCGCTGCCGACAGGAAGAGCGCAAGCAGTACGCCTCCGAATCTCTTAAGCCGTATCGATCGTTTATCTGTACTTATGATCTGCTTGTCCATGATCTGTTCTCCTCACTACGGCATGTCCGCCCGCATGTTCATCAGCTGCATCTGTCTGCCTGCTTCACTGATTCTATCATTTTAAAGTCCGGACATATTTTACGCCGGCGCAGGCGGTCGATATCCGGCACCGAGCGGTCGTCCGCGCCGCTGTCCGGGGCATAAGGCAAACCCTGCAGGTATGCTATACTATTGGAGACCGACGGCCGCGCGGCAGCGGCTGAAGCCTTAAGGGAGGGAAGAGAAAACTGCAGATGAAAAAAGTCAGCATAAGGTTCGAAGAAGATAAGAGTAAAAGCGACATCGATGTCGTGTTCACGGCTTCGGAGGAGGACGGCCAGATCATGGCTCTGATGGACAGAGTCCGCGATCCGCTTGCGGGAACGCTGACCGTCTATGATTCCTCTTCTTCGGCTGTCAAAATAGCTGAATCTGACATAGTCAGCATATCCACGCACGACAAGAGGCTCGATATCATGACCGGCGACGGCACATATGAGCTCAGGATGCCGTTGTACGAGGTCGTAAAGATGCTTCACCCCGGTGCTTTCATGCAGATATCCCGCTACGAGGTGATCAATCTGGACAAGGTGAAGCGCTTCGACTTCTCGATAGCCGGGCAGCTCAAGATCGAAATGAAGAACGGCATGAGCACATGGGCTTCGAGAAGGTTCATTTCGGAGATAAAGAGCAGACTTAAGGAAAAAAGGAGATAGGAAAATGTTGAAAAGAACACTGCAGCTTGCCTTCACAGGTTTCATACTGGGCATGGCAATAGGAAACATCATCGCTATAGTATCATCATATGCGGCCGGAGGCGAGGTCCTGGCATTCTCTCCTGAGCTGCTTGATAAGACCGGGAGCGCAGCTTCGGCACTGCTGCTCCAGACGTTTCTCTCGGGTCTGATGGGCGCCGTCTCGTTCGGAGGCGTCATCTTGTACGAGATCGACAGCCTTCCTCTTCCGGCCGTGAGCATCATACATTGCGCCATGATACTCGCGGTATACTTTCCGATAGCCTTCAGTCTTTACTGGCTGAAGCCGACCGTACGCGACGCCGGTACGATGGGCAGCATAATGATTGCTGCCTACGCTGTAATATGGCTGATAATGTACGTTCGTTACCGCATGGAGGTCCGCGAAATGAACGAGCTTCTGGAAGTCGAGATCCCCGCAGAAAAAGCCTGACGGGCCTATACTGCAATATTTTTTTAAAGTAAATACCGGCGGACCGCCGGTATTTTGCTGTTGTATGTTGCTGCTCAGATCCTGTTTTATTTTGAGAGCACCATGAGGTATTCGTTTCCGTTCAGTAATTCGCTGCTGTCCACTACTATGTCGTCTCCGAGTTTCAGGACCGGTAAAGTGTGCGTTCCCATGCTGTCGCTGTACGTGATCGCCGCGCCTTCAGAATTCACTTCCCAGCTTCCTCCGCTGCCGTTGCTGATTTCGGCTTTTCCGTCTTCCTTGAAGTCGATGTACATATCTGTGCCGTTTGTGGCATTCTTAAGGGCTTCTCCCTCGCCGTACATCGCAATGCCCATCAGCTTCAGTCCTGACAGAGACCACTTGCCGATCAGGTCCTTATCCGAAGTGATCGGCGTCGCATCTGAGAGCCTGAAGTCTTTTGCGTTCGGGAAGATCCCGTCCTTCGTATAGATAAGGGACGCTTCCTGTTCGTCCTGTTCGATCGTGAGCCAGAGAGCATCTTTTTTATAGCTGATGTCGGCAGTCTCGCCCACCTTGTCGGTATCTGTCTGAGGCGTTATGGTCATCACATCGTCGGACTTCAGCTCCCATGTGAAGCCGGCCGACTCGTCGCCGAGATTGATCACGCCTGTCTTGTCAGCGTTGACTGTCAGCGTGACGTTGCCGTTGCCCTCATCGCTCAGCTCGAGCAGTTCGGTGAAGTTTCCTGCCATGTATACGCCCTGCGATTCGGCCGCGGCCAGCTTCCAGTCTCCTGTGAATTTTTCAGCAGGATCCGCATCCTTTTGCGTCTCGGCGGTCCCGGCACTGTCGCTGGCATCACCCGTTCCTCCACCTCCGCCGCATGCTGCCAGCATACCCATCGACATGATCACACAGATCGCGAGAAGCACTGTCAGGAGTTTCTTTATCATCAGTATTTCCTTTCTTCAGGGACAATATAATATCCCTCTTTCAGAAATTTCTGCCACCGATGTAATTCTACACGATTCCCTCCCTCTCAGTGCATGCTGCGCGCAGGCGGTCGCAAAAAGGGACCGAACGGTCAATGTCATTAAGTTAATGACAGAAAAATTAAACTGGGAACTACAGATTATGTGTATCCCAGTTTCTTTGTATATATGAGCATTATGATCAGATCCTTGGAGCGATCAACGACATCGGTATGATCGGGAACGCGAAAGCAAAAGAGGAAGCGATCGAGCTGCTCGGAAGATATGCGCCTGAGCTTGCAACGGTACGTGAAGAACTTGTAAGCGGAAAGAAAGCAAAGAAGTGTGATACCAGATGAAATCTGTGAATATTTCGTAGTGCTGTTCTTCTATCTCTATGATTATTTCGTCTACTGCAATACAACTATGATCCTGCGTCAGGTGCTACACTTCGCTGTTGATAAAAAAATCATCCCGGAAAGTGAATTCGACAGAGTCAGAATTGATGTCAAGCTGTTCCGCAAGAAGCCTAAACCGCCTAGTGAAACGCAGGTGTTCACTTCGGAAGAAGTCGACAAGCTGCACGATGTAGCGTGGGAAGCATTCCATACACGCAGAAATCGTAAGCACCAACTCATCCCTCTGGCAGTAATGTTTTTCTTCCAGACGGGGATGCGCATCTCTGAGATCTGCGCTGTCAGGTATGGTGATATTGAGGGCAATGAGCTGCATGTGCAGAGAATGTACAATGACTAGCATAAATTGCTGAATTACAACAGTTATAATCGATTCGCTAAACCCCGGCGTCTGTGCTGACAGCTTCCCTGAACCACTCATCTATTTTTTTCACAGCATCCTTTGACTCCGGCAGTTCAGGATACATTGTCACAAAGGCGTGTATGAGTTCCTTTTTCTTTTCCGCGTAATATACCAGTTTGTTCGGCACACCGGCTTTTTTCAGCGCTTCCGCGTATTTCATCGTATACCCGCGCAGGAAGTCGTTCCTGCTTGTCAGGAGTATCGACGGCGGAAGATTCATGATGACTTCCTCGTGTTCCGGATCCATATACGCCATGAATTCCCTGTCTTTGCACCGTTCACCGTATATCTCTGAAGGGTATACCAGTCCGGCTATATCATTCAGCGTCGTATAGAACATGCCGCTCACAAAGGCTATGGCCTTTATCGCAGTTCTCGGCGCTTCACATCCGATCACTTCGCAGAGCTTTTCCGAGCCATGCATTGCGGCAGCGTATTCCGTGAGGAAGGCTCCGGCACTCTCTGCCACGGCGAACACCCTCTCAGGATCTCCTCTGCGCCCTTCCGCTTCTTTTCCCGCAAAGTCAAAGGCAGCGCAGATATCCGAGATCTCTCCGCAGGCATCAGTCTTCGCGATCATGCGGTACGAAGGCACAAAGACAAGATATCCCATGCGCGCAAAAGCCTCGGCAGCTCTCCTTTCCATGATCGGTCGGCCGGCAAACAGGCCTCCGCCGTGGATGATGACGATCACCGGAAGCTTTTCCCCTTCCGTCTCCTTCGGTCTGTATATGTCGGTGTAAAGCTCATTGCCGTCCCTTCCCTTATATGGGACGTTGAATTCTTCTTCCAGATCATCAGGCACCGGGTACAGCGCTTCTTCTATGTCCCGGGGTTCTCCTAAGATCCTTGCAGCTTTTTCAGCAATAAGGCTCAGTTTTTTCATATCGCGCTTCCTTTCGTATGTCTCCGCATTGCTTTTTTCTGTTCAGCCGCTTCTCGCGGAGTTGTCAGAATACTGCATATCCTGATCAGCTGAGAGCCGCCGCCATCTTTCTTGCGCATGAGATCACTGCTGCGTTCGGCTTTCCCACATCAAAGGTGAATTCCTTATCCGATACAGGGTATTGTTCGGTAAAGAAACCGGCCCCGTACTCATCGCCCGGGATGTGGCTGTCCGTGAACTCTCCCGCCGGCTGCAGGAAATAGTCGAGGCTGCCCGTCGAATCGTCCCAGGTGGCATCGACATAGTAATACTTCCCGTAAAGATCGACTATGTTCCATGTATGGGCCATGGTGACTCCATTGCTCTCCATGCCTTCGCCGAATATGATCCTGTTGTCCACCCCGGCTTCGAGCAGCAGCCTGTAGAGCGCGTTCGAATAACCCTGGCATACCGCCTTGCCGTTCACTATCGCGTCATACGCGGTGCGCCTCAGATCGCTGCCGTCATCCGAGTCGTATTCCACATTGTCGCAGATCCAGCTGTGTATGGCGACCAGCTTTTCGTAATCGCTCTTGTCATCAAGCTCCAGGCTTCTGATCACTTCCCTGACCTTTGCGTCGACTTCCTTCTCCTGAGCAGCGCTGTCGTAATACGCCAGCTTGTACCTGAGCACGACTCCTGTCTTTCCCTTTACTCTTTCGGTCTTGGCCGAGCCGTCATACCTGCTGTACTGGAAGTTGATGTAGTCGCCTTCATCGGGCACTCCGGTATGCTTTACTGCCTCTGAGAGCAGGCCCCCTATGAGCTTTTTGAGGCTCTCCCGGTCGACATCCTTTATCACCCCGACAGTGACCTCGCTTTCACGGTTTTTCATGGCCTCTCTGATCTCTGCCGCCGCTTCAGAGGAGCTGTCATAAAAAAAGACATCCTCTGCGCTGGCACGGTCAAACAGTGCCGCTGTGCAAAGGACAGCAGAAAAGCATATTATCGCTATGTTTCTCAGATGTTTTTTTCTCAATTTTTCTCCAGATATGTAACGGCGCAGTATCCTTTGTAGATGACGGGGTCAGCCTTGAAGCGGTATTTCTTTCCGGTCGGCTCGAAAACGAAATCATCCTCTGCCGATTTACCGTCGAGCGCAGCCTCGATCATCTTGCCGTACCAGTTCTCATCGATGAAGGTGTAGAGTTCCCTTACTCCATGACCGAGTATATCCCTGGCTTGCTCTCCCGTAGCTCTCTCATATGCGTGATTGACGTAGAACAGCACCGCGTCTGCCGTACCGCGATCCTCGTTTCTGGTCACATGATATACCGCGTATACCGCAGGGATATCATCGAAGAAGTGGAAGAGTTCCGAGGCCCGCGCTATGAGTATCTCGTTGGAGACGTTTCTGTTGTGATCGGCAAGGATCCTCCGCTCGGACAGTTTTTCCTGCTCGTTCAGACTTTCGGTCTCTGAGAAAAATGAGTATCCGACCGAGGAGTAGATCGTAACAGGCACACCATCTATCTCAGATATGGAGCCGCATGCATGTCTGATCTGTTCCCTCAGCAGACTGGCATCCTCGACTCTTTCCATCTGCTTCATGATCACAAAGCTCGTACCTGCGATCCTGCCTACAACGCAGCTGCGGCCAAAAGCTCTTTTGAGCGCTTTTCCGAAGGCCAGCAGGACTTTATCTCCGAAATCGTAACCGTATCTTTCGTTCAGTGATTCAAACTCGTCCAGCTGTATATGCAGACGCACGAAATCCCGTCTGCGCAGATAGAATTCATCTCTGAATCTCGCTGACTCTTCGGCCATGCCTCTGGAATTGAGAAGTCCTGTATACAGATCCCTTCGCTTTGTCTCCTTGCCGCGCTGGTCGTGCTCGTCCAGAAGGCCTCTGTCGATGAAATATCCCATCAGGCCTGTTATCGCGCCGTCGATATCGTAGATCGGGGTCTTTGAGGCCAGAATCTCGCGGTTCTCTCCGTCTGCGAGACATCGTCCCGGAAGATTGTGAGTGGTGATTCCCTCGCTGAGCACCCTCAGTTCATCATCCCTGTAGACGCCCGGATCGAGATGCCATTCCATGTCCTCGTCGTTCTTCCCGATTATCTCATCTGCATTGCTGAAACCATAGTAGTCCAGAAATGCTCTGCTGGCGCCGAGAAAACGGCGGTCCCTGTCCTTCCAGAATATCCGCAGCAGATCCGACTGCACGAGGTTGTTCCAGAGCATCTCCGGAGAGTAGTCTTTGCGCTCCCTGTGGATCTTGTTTTCGAACGCAAGCACGGACTGGTGTATGTTGCGAATGAGGATAAGGTATACGTTCTCTTCGAGACGGAGGTCCGTATGTTCTTTCCACAGATACTCGCCATGGTGGCCCTTAGTGCGCAGCACTCTGGTCATGAAGTTGACTCCTGCTTCACGGAATCTCTTTTCGACCGTGCGCGGATCCACCATGCGCAGGTATGCTTCCCTGTCCTCGGGATAGACATATTTTTCGGCGTATTCCTGCGCCATGCTGAGAGCCCCTGTATTCTGAGATACAAGATCCTCTCTTGTCGTCGTATACAGAGGCCTGATCGTATCCTCGTTGAGATCTACAAGCGTGATCCTCTCGAACATGGAGTATATTCGCACGAGGGAATCATCGAGCAGACTGGTGTTGGCCGTTCTTGCAGTCTTTGACAGATTGCTCACCCGTATCAGCACGCTGTACTTGTCGCTCATCTTCGCAACGCACTTTGCCTGCACTTCGTAGTATTCATCATGCGCGCTGAACAGCATCCTTCCCTCTTCTCCGCTGACGGTGGAATCCATCAGGCTGATGATCCTGTCGGAGAGCAGATTGAAAGGCTGAGGCTTCCTCAGCTGCTCCTGGGAAAAGATATTGGCGAACATCCCGGTTTCGAGCGCGGTCTCTTCAAAGGCCGTATTGTAAAAGAGTATGCTGAAGTAGTCCTTTCTGACCTCTGCCAGTGCAAGAGGGATACTGTTGAGCTGGCGGGCAGTCGTAATGGAGTCCCTCTCCTCCTTCGTCATGAACGGCACAGCGCTCAGAAGATTCACTTTGCCTATGTCGTCATAGTATTTACGGTCCTGAGGTCTTTCTGTTCCGACCCCCTTGGCGATGAGCGCATCAAGAGCATCCTCGTACTTCATCGGTTTGCCGAAGTAGTAGCCCTGCACCTTCTCACACCCGATGTTGCGGAGGAATCTGAACTGTTCCTCGTTCTCGACCCCCTCTGCCAGCGTGTGTATGCCGAGGCCCTTGGCCATGTCTATGACCGACGTCGCGATCCTCTGCGACTTCTGGGTAAACGGCCGGAGGAAGCCCATGTCCAGCTTGATCTCATCAAATTCGAAATCCTTGAGGGTGTTGAGCGATGAATAAGCGCTCCCGAAATCATCCATCCAGACCCGGTATCCGTTCGAACGGAACCTTTTTATCTCGGTGAGCATCATCTCTTTGTCCTCTGCCACCGAACTTTCGGTGATCTCGATGTTGATGAAATCACGGGGCAAAAGGTTTTGCGTCACTATACTGTCGACCAGGATAAAAATATCGCAGAGGTCGAAATCCCTTCTGGACAGATTGACCGATATCGGCACAGGCACACCTTCTCCGGCAAAAGTCATGCGAAGCCTCGCACATGCCTGCCTGATGATATGCAGGTCGAGATCGTGGATCAGATCGTTCTCTTCCAGGACATGGATGAATTCATCCGGGTATATCATGCCGATCTCCGGATCCATCCAGCGCGCCAGCACTTCAAAGCTGCACAGCTGTCTGGATGATGTCCGGATGACGGGCTGATAATACGGCTGGATATAGTGATAGTCCATCGCCTTCTGGAAATTGTCCAGTATGTAGCGGTCGAGATTCTTGTCCAATTCCGGACCTCCTTATCTCCCTGTCGCCTTATTCGTAGATCTCCCAGTGTCCTGTCTGCAGAGCCTTTAGCGCCCCTTCTGCGAGAGCCTTCATCTCTTCTTCTCCCGGGAATCTCATGATAGGAGCGATCTTGTTGACATAAGATCCGATCTCCTCGCAGAATCTCTCGGAGTATGCCATGCCGCCAGTAAAGATGATAGCGTCGACATTGAATCTGAGCACCGCAGACATCGCGCCGATGTCCTTGGCGAGCTGATAGGCGATGGCTTTGAAGGCTTCCATCATCTTTTCATCGCCGTCATCGAAAGCCGCGTTCTCGACATCCCTGAAGTCCTTTGTGCCGGTGTAAGAATAGATCCCTGCTTCCTGTCCGATGATCCTCTTGACATCGGCTTTGGTCATGCCCTCGCTGAAGCAGAGATTGACCAGGGCGTTGGCAGGCAGAGCTCCTCCCCTGTCCATGCCCATCGCACCGTCGTCCTTGACGTTGTTCACATCGACTACCTTGCCCTTCTTGTGGGCCGCGACCGATACGCCGCCGCCGAGATGGCAAATCACGAGGTTGAGCTCTTCATACGCCTTGCCGAGCTGCTTCGCGGCCTTGCGCGCCACCGACTTGTGGTTCAGCGGATGGAAGAACGACTGTCTCTCAAATCCCGGGAGTCCGAGGCCGGAATACCTCGCCAGAGGCTCCATCTCGTCGACGCATACAGGATCCACGAAGAAAGCCGGGATCCCGACAGAGTCGGCGAGCTCCTTGGAGATATACGCTCCGAGGTTCGCGGCATGTTCCCCGTACGGAGGATTCTCGATGTCTCTGATGACAGCGTCGTTCACCTTGTATGTGCCCGAAGGGATGTGTTTGAAAAGGCCGCCTCTGCCGCAGATCGCGTCGAAGTCCGTGAGCTTGTATCCCTTTTCTTCGATGGTCTTCAGGATGGCTTCCTTTCTGAACGGAGCCTGATCGACCACATGCGGGTACTTCGCGATCTCCGCCGCGTCGTGGTCGATGCCTTCGCGCATCACTTCGTTCTCGTCCTCGAAGACGCAGATCTTTGTCGATGTTGCGCCCGGGTTGATAACAAGAATCTTCATTTGTTTATTTCTCCTTTCGGCAATCGCCTGTTTATTCCGCAAGGCGGGCTATCAGCTGAGCGGATTTGACGCTGTCGCCCTCCTTTACATATATCTTTTCGACTGTGCCGTCCTGAGTGGCAAGTACGTTGGTCTCCATCTTCATCGCTTCGAGTATCGCGACCGGCTGCCCCTGCTTTACGGAGTCGCCCTCCGCCACAAGCAGCTTTATCACTGTGCCCGGGATGTTGGCTCCGATCTCGCGGTCATCCTCCTTGTTGGCGAAGTGTATCTGCGAGGTCGTCACCGATTTGGTGACCGCCTGCCTGTCCCTGACAGAGACGACCCTGCGGTATCCGTTCACCGTGAACGTCAGATCGCGGTTTCCGGCAGCGTCGGTCTTTCCGATGTCTTCCAGAGTGACCACCAGCACCTTGCCCGGCTTGAGTTCGATCTCGGTCGTCTGCCCCAGAGCTATGCCGTGGAAGAAGGTGTCGCTTTCCATGTTGCGGAAATTGCCCTGCTCGCGCAGCTTCTTTATGTAGTCGTCGAAGACCTTGCTGTACATCGAGTATGACACAAGCTCGCGCTCAGTGCCCTCAAGGCCGAGGTCATCCGTAAGATGTTTCCTGAACTCCCCGAAATCGTCCGGCGGCAGCAGCTCGCCCGGTCTCACGCTTATAGGCTTTCTGTCCTTGAGCACCACCTTCTGAAGGTCCTCCGGGAAGCCGAATTCAGGCTGTCCCATCATACCCTCGAAGTACGTGACCACGCTGTCAGGGAAATCGAAGTCCTTTCCCTTTTCGACTATGTTCTCAGGCGTCAGGTCGTTCTGGACCATGAAAATCGCGAGATCTCCGACCATCTTGGACGAAGGCGTCACCTTGATGATGTCTCCGAGCATCTTATTTACCCTGACATACATGTCCTTGACCTCGTCGAACTTGTATCCTATGCCGAAGCTCTCGACCTGAGGCTTCAGATTCGAATACTGTCCGCCCGGGATCTCCAGCCTGTATATCTCGGCTGTCGTCGCCTTGAGGTCAGACTCGAAATCGGAGTACACCGGTCTCACATCAGACCAGTATGCGGATATCTCCTGCAGGCCCCTCGAGTCGAGGCCCGTGTCTCTCTCGCTGTTTTCAAGCGCGGCGACAAATGAGTTCAGCGCCGGCTGGGAAGTCAGTCCTGACATGCTGTTGAACGCCGCATCGACTATGTCCACTCCGGCCTCCGCAGCGAGCATCAGCGTCGCCACGCCGTTTCCGGACGTATCGTGCGTATGCAGATGGATCGGCACCGCGACCTCGTTCTTCAGAGCCTTTATGAGCTTTAACGCCGCCACCGGCTTGAGAAGTCCGGACATGTCCTTGATTCCGATAATGTGGGCGCCCTGCCTTTCGAGCGTCTTCGCCATCTTTACATAGTAATCAAGAGTGTACTTGTCTCTCGTCGTGTCGAGTATGTCTCCCGTATAGCACATGGCCGGCTCGGCTACAGCTCCGAGGTCCAGGACCTCGTCGAGAGCGATCTCTATCCCGCGTACCCAGTTGAGCGAATCGAATATCCTGAACACGTCGATGCCGCCCCTGTACGCCTCCTTCACGAACTTCCTGATCGTATTGTCCGGATAGTTCCTGTATCCTACTGCGTTCGCGCCTCGTATGAGCATCTGCATCAGCACGTTCGGTATGCTGTTTCTCAGGACATCGAGCCTTTCCCACGGATCTTCACCGAGGAACCTCATGGCGACATCGAAGGTCGCTCCTCCCCACATCTCATACGAGAACAGATCTCTGCCGTAATACGCCATGGCAGGCGCGATCTTTTCCATGTCGCGCGTCCTGACTCTTGTGGCCAGAAGCGACTGCTGCGCATCCCTGAGAGATGTGTCCGTGATCAGCACCTTCTTTTGCGCGAGCACCCATTCAGCGAGGCCCTTCGCGCCCTTCTCCTCATATATCTGCTTCGTTCCCCTGAGCTTTGTGATCTTCGAGGCATCGATCTCAGGCACCACAGGCACATTGAACGTCCCCGCCTTGTCACTGCGGCTGTTGACCACCATGTCGCCGAGGAATTCGAGCACCTGGACTTCCTTGTCCGTGACCGCCCTGATGTTCAGAAGCTCGGGATTATCCGCTATGAAACCCGTGCTGCAGTTCCCATCGCGGAACGTCGGATGGTTCAGGAGGTTCAGCAGGAACCCGGTATTGGTCCTGACTCCCGTCACCTTCATCTCCTTGAGAGCCCTTACGGCCTTGCTGCACGCGCCGGTGAATGTGCGGTCGTGCGAACAGACCTTGACCAGCAGCGAATCGTAGTACGGCGTGATGACGGAGCCCGTGAAGCCGTTGCCTCCGTCGAGCCTGATGCCGTTGCCCGAAGCCGATCTGTACTCGGTGATCGTTCCCGTGTCAGGCGCGAAGTTGTTGGCCGGGTCCTCGGTAGTCACCCTGCACTGGATCGCATATCCATTGGCGCGGATGTCGCTCTGGCTCTTTATGTTTATCTCTTCCGAATCGAGAGGATAACCCTCGGCCACGAGTATCATGGCCTGGACGAGATCGATGCCGGTCACGAGCTCCGTGACGGTGTGCTCGACCTGTATCCTGGTGTTCATCTCGATAAAGTAGTGATTTCCCTCTTTGTCGACAAGGAACTCGACAGTACCGGCGCTGCTGTAGTTTACAGCACCCGCGATCTTAAGAGCGTCTCTGCAGATCGTCTGCCTCTGTTCTTCGGTGATGCAGATCGCCGGTGTGAACTCGACTACCTTCTGGTGCCGTCTCTGTACAGAGCAGTCTCTCTCGTAGAGATGGACGATATTTCCGTACTTGTCTCCGAGCACCTGCACCTCTATGTGCTTCGGCTCCTCGATGTATTTCTCTATGAATATGTCGCCGTTTCCGAAGGCCTTGACAGCCTCGTTCTGCGCGCTTCTGAACTGGGGCAGCAGATCCTCTTCATTATGCACTATCCTCATGCCGCGGCCGCCGCCTCCGGCAGCAGCTTTCAGCATGACCGGATATCCCGCGGCTCTGGCGAACTCGACCGCCTCGCTGTCGCTTTTTATCGCAGCCTCAACTCCCGGTATGCACGGCACTCCCACCTCGTCGGCCACGAGCTTCGAGCTGATCTTGTCTCCGAGACGCTCCATCATCTCGTGAGTCGGCCCGATGAATGTGATCCCTGCATCCTCGCACGCCCTGGCAAATTCGGGATTCTCTGAAAGGAATCCATAGCCCGGGTGTATAGCGTCGCAGCCTTTTGTCTTAGCCATGCGGATTATCTCTTCGATATCCAGATAGGCGTCGATAGGGCTTTTGCCCTTTCCTATCTCGTAGGACTCGTGGGCCTTGGTCCTGAAGAGAGAGCTTCTGTCCTCGGCCGAATAGATCGCGACCGTCCGTATCCCGAGCTCTCTGCATGCTCTTATTATCCTTATCGCTATCTCGCCGCGGTTGGCGACGAGCACCTTTTTAAATGTCTTTACTTCTACCATATTTTTTTATTTATTCATCCTGTTGTTGTGTTTGCGTCTCTCGAGTTCCGTGAGGAGTTTCTTCCGGAGACGGATGTCATCCGGCGTGACCTCGACCAGCTCATCATCATCTATGAATTCGAGCGCCTCTTCGAGCGTGAACGTCCTCGGCGGCGTCAGCTTGATCGTGTCGTCCGAGCCGGCCGCTCTCATGTTGGTCGACTTCTTGGCCCTGCACGGGTTGACCACCATGTCGTCGGAGCGCGCGTTCATGCCGACGAGCTGCCCCTCGTATACATGGTCCTGAGGCTTTACGAACATCTGGACCCTCTCCTGTATGGTGAATATGGCGTATGCCGTGCAGTTGCCCTCCTCCTGGGCGACCGCGACGCCGTTTATCCTGCCGGCTATTTCGCCCTTCCACGGCTCGAATCCCGAGAAGCGCCTCACCATCGTGCCCTCGCCTCTGGTGTCGTTGATGAATTCCGATCTGTATCCCATGAGACCTCTGGTCGGCACGGTATATATGATCCTCGACCAGCCGTTGCCCTCGGACATCATTTCTGTCATCATACCCTTCCTGAGGTTGAGTTTGGAGATGACAGGACCGGTGTATTCATCAGGCACGCTGATGACCACCTCTTCGACAGGCTCGAGCTTCTCCCCGTTTTCGCCGCGCTTCACCACGACCTCCGGCTTGGATACCGCGAGCTCATATCCCTCGCGGCGCATGTTCTCGATGAGTATCGAGAGGTGCAGCTCTCCCCTTCCCGACACCTTGAAGGAATCAGTGGAATCCGTCGGCTCGACGAGCAGACCCACGTTGACCTCGAGCTCCTTTTCGAGTCTTTCTTTGATGTGCCTCGACGTGACGTACTTGCCGGACTTGCCCGCGAACGGGGAGCTGTTGACCATGAAGTTCATCGAAAGGGTCGGCTCTTCGATGCTTATCGTTCCGAGCGATTCCGGATGATCCGGATCGCATATGGTGTCTCCTATCGAGATGTCGGAAATGCCGGACACGACCACGATATCCCCGGAGCCCGCCTCAGGCACTGACGTTCTGCTGAGCCCCTTGTATACGAAAACCTGATTGATCTTGTTCTTCGTGACACTGCCGTCAGACCTGGTGACGGACACCGCCTGGGCTTCCTTTATCTTTCCTCTTGTGATCCTGCCGATGCCCAGCCTTCCGATATAGTCGTCGTAGGCGAGCGTAGACACCTGCAGCTGGAGCGGTTCCTCGTCCCTGTCAGGATACGGGTCGCAGTGCTTCGTGATGCACTCGAGCAGCGGCTCGATGCTGAGCCCCCCGTAGCCCTTAGGCGATTTTTTGATCTTCGAAGCCCCCTCGCCGATCTCGATGCTTTCGACCTCGGAGGGATCGTTCACCGCAATGCCCTGCCTGGCGATGCCGTACAGTATAGGGAAGTCGAGCTGCTCATCGCTGGCCTCGAGATCCATGAAGAGCTCGTAGACCTCGTCGACGACCTCGTCTATCCTCGCGTCCTTCTTGTCTATCTTGTTTATGAAAAGTATCGGGTTCACGCCCTGCTGCAGCGACTTGTTCAGCACGAATCTGGTCTGCGGCATCGGGCCCTCGCTCGAATCCACGAGAAGGATGACCGTATCGACGGTCTTCATGATGCGCTCGACCTCCGAGCTGAAGTCCGCGTGACCCGGCGTGTCCACGATATTGATCTTGTAGTCCCCGTACATTATCGAGCAGTTCTTGGAATAGATCGTGATGCCGCGTTCCCTTTCGATCGCGTCCGAATCCATCACGCAGTCCACGACCTGCTCGTTTTCCCTGAATACATGCGACTGAGCGAGCAGAGCGTCCACAAGAGTGGATTTGCCCGCGTCGACATGCGCTATTACCGCTATGTTTATTATTTTCTGTTTTTCTGCCATTGTCTTTTCTCTTACCCTTTACTGTTTTTCCCGGCACGTCTTTCCATGTCGTTATATGCGTTTTCGATCGTCCTGATGAACGCTCTCAGATCTCTCGCGTAATCCACCGCCGTCGCCTGACCTCTCAGTTTCGAGAATGCGTGGCCCTCGATCTCATCGGTATAAAACTCCGGCTCAGGCACATCCAGCGTCAGGAAGGATATGGCCCACGCCTCCTCGGCTCCGAACGCGAGAGCGTATATCAGCATCTCGTAGTAGTATCCAGGATCCTCCAGATAATTCCCGAGCAGCTCCTTCGGAGTCGGATGATAGATGAAGTTGCGAAGCTGTCTTATCCTGCCCACGAGCTCGCTGTTCTTCTGGCCTCTGGCTCTCATTATGACTATGAAGAACACCGATACCCCTGCGAGGACCACGACCGCCGCTGCAAGAAGCGGGCTTCGCGTGTTCCTGAAGATCCTTATCGCCGCATAGAGGACCGGAGCTGCGGTCAGCAGACCGCTTCCGATCTCAGCCAGCCGTCCCGCCGAGATGGACGAGGAATCTCTCCTGTCGACCTCTCTGCAGAGAAGCAGCGACGCCCCTGCGGCTACAGCACCCGTGATGATGCTTTCTACGTAGTTCACCGGCTGATAATCGTATATGTACGAGAATGCATTTGCCAGAGCGAGCCCGGCGCCGAGTACGGCAGCGCCCGCGTATCTGAAGGTTCGCGACAGCGGAGTGAAGGCAAGACTGTCGCTCGACGGGAATCCGGCCGCGACATCATCACTGATCGACCTTACTATGAGCTCGAGCCTGCGGCCGAGGTCCTCCATGCCCACGGCCCTGCCGCGGTAGATGTCCTCGAAGAGGATGCTGTACGCACTTCTGTACATCTTCTCCTCATCCTCGGGATCCTTTACCCTGAAGAGTCTGTATCTCTTCGGCTCGTATTCGCTTATCCTGAGGTAGCCCTTTCTCGCGAAGTCGACTATCATGAGGAGCACGTCCCTGATTCCGACCGTGCTGTTGAATATATATCCGAGTTCGACGGGCTCCAGTCCCTCAGGCGGGCGGGTCACGGCTTCTCTTTTGACCTTAGGGTCCCTGCCGCCGGTCATCCACAGCACCGCGAGTATCAGCAGAGCAGCCATCATCGAGACCAGCGCCGCCGTGAATGCCCAGCTGCCGTTCAGAGCACCCTCCCAGTATCCGTCCGGAAGCTGCGCCTTGAGGGTGATGCCGTAGTTCTCGGGGATCCTGCTGCCCTTTATCGTGACGGTCTTCTCCGCCTTGTCGGCGCTGAACTTTATCTTGCCGGTCGAGTCCTGGACGCCGAACTGCCCCGCATAGCACTGCATGTCGTCCCATGGGAAGTCCTCGGGAAACGCGACCTTTATGTTCACCTTCCCTATGGGCTGCTTCCATTCAGGCAGCAGTACATTGAAGTAGAACATGTCCTTTGCGCCGTCCTTGTCCTGATATTCGCTGATCCTGTATTTGACCGTATAAACATGGCTGCCCTTCGTGAGCTTGGCCGGATCCACGATGGAGACCGTGCTTGCTTCGGAGGCTTTCTTTGCGGCATAGGCGGTATCCTCGACCTCCAGGTCGCTGATGCGGAAGTTGCCGCTCGGAATGGCGAATTCCACGCTCGCCAGATCTTCCGGAATGCTGACGCTGATCTTTTCGACTACCCTGTAGCTGTGGTCCTTTCCGACCTTTGCCCTGAAGTCGTATCCCGTCACTTCAAAAGCGGTGCTCTGCCTGTCCTTTGCATTGGGCACCGTCCGTATTCCGTCCTGTTTTACATCCGTCGGGCCGTCTCCCTCCGCATGCGGGTATGTCACTGCGCAGGCGGCGATGAGCAGCGCGAGCAACGCGAGCAGGATCGCTTTTATTATCTGCCTGAGCCTTCCGTCCTGTACCATTCTTATATGAATCCTCCGTTAAGCCATAATTACGGAATATTTTACCATTCTTTGCCCTGTTTTTTCAAGGCTGAAGCGCCCCTCGTGATATTCCCTCCGCACTGCTTTTCCGGCCTCAAATTCAGGTTGGACAGGAACGTCCGCGGGTTGTAGAATTAGGCGAATGGTCAACATGCAATGCTGGAGGACATCATGACTGAAAAGAGAAAAGACTATATCAGCTGGGACGAGTATTTCATGGGAGTCGCGCTGCTCGCTTCCAGGAGGAGCAAGGATCCGAACACACAGGTCGGCGCGTGCATAGTCGATGAGAACAACGTCATACTGACGACGGGCTACAACGGCTTCCCTGTCGGATGCTCGGACGACGAGTTCCCGTGGGACCGCGAGGGGGAGAATACCAAATACCCCTATGTTGTGCACGCCGAGCTGAACGCCATACTCAACGCCTCCGGCAAGTCGCTGAAAGGCGCGCGCATCTACGTGGATCTCTTCCCGTGCAATGAATGCGCCAAGGCGATCATACAGTCCGGCATAAAAGAGGTGGTCTACCTCTCCGACAAGTATGCCGATACGCCGGGCGTCAGGGCTTCAAAGCTGATGCTCAGCACAGCGGGAGTAAAGCTCACGCAGTTCAGGCCTAACATACAGAAGCTCGTTCTCGACTACCGTGAGAAAAAGTGATCAGGAGGGATCTTACATGAAACTGATAATAGCCGCGCCGCGCGGCAAGATGGCGAGCCTTATCGTGGCTGACGCCGCCGACAGGGATGATGTGGAGATAATCGCGGGCATCGGCCCGAAAGGAAGAGACTATATCGGAAAGGATATCGGGGATGTCGCCATGACTGGCAGGAGCGTCGGAGCGCCTGTCGTCGATGACATAGAGACCGTCATAGACGACGCCGATGTCGTCTGCGACTTTTCGACTACAGAGCTCGGCATGGAGATACTGGATGCGTGCATCAGGCACAAAAAGGCACTGGTAGTGGGAACGACCGGCTTCAGTCCTGAGCAAAGAGCAAGACTCGAAGCCGCAGCCGCTGAGATCCCCGTCATGATAGCGGCCAATACCGACCGCATGGTCAATGTGATGAGAAAACTGCTGATGGATGCAGCGAAGGAACTGTATGGCGAGACAGACATCGAGATCGTCGACATGCACGACAACACCAAGCTTGATGCTCCGAGCGGCACCGCCCGCGAGCTCATCGAGAGCATGGGCGAAGCGGTCGGAAAGGACCTCGTGTCCGATGCAGTCTACGGCAGGCCGCTCGGCCGTCACCCGCGCGAGAAAGGCAAGGTCACGTTCCACGCCGTCAGAGGCGGCGACACTCCGTCGAGCCACACCGTGTACTTCTTCGGCGACGGCGAGAGACTCGAGATCACCCACCACTGCCTCAACTGGAAGGGCTGCGCGAAGGGCGCAGTTAACGCCTGCATCTGGATGGCCGGCAGGCCGGCAGGACTGTACGGCATAAGAGAGTCCATGGGTCTTTAGTTGCCGTTTTTCCTCAAATGAGTTAATATTAACTAACTGTTATTGTTTAATCCAGGCAGATAAAGTCAGACAGAAGGTTCCTAATGATCAACGATTTAAGAAACATTTTTTCAAACAAGGAGATCGATTTCGTTTTCCATCTGGAAAAGGCGATCGAAAAAAACGAATTCGAGCTCTACTTCCAGCCGATCATCCATTCGATATCGGGTTCTTTGTGCGGTTTTGAGGCTCTCGTGCGCTGGCATCACCCGACGCTCGGCTTCCTCACTCCTCCGCAGTTCCTCATACCTCTCGAGGAGACCCGGCAGATATATCACCTGGACATCCATGTCATAGAAAAGGTCTGCCAGTGGTATGAAGAGCAGGTGAACGCGGGCAGGCCGGTAGTGCCTGTATCCGTCAATCTCTCGCGCGTGGACTTCGAGAGCACGGACATGTTCCGCGTGATAGAGGCTCTTACAGAAAAGTATCACATGCCTCACAACATGCTCAACATCGAGATCACAGAAAGCGCCATCAGCGACAACGCCGACCTCATGCATACCACTATCGACCGCTTCCGCGAGGCCGGTCATCAGGTGTGGATGGACGACTTCGGCAGTGGGTATTCATCGCTCAACACTCTCAAGGATTTCGAATTCGATCAGATCAAGATCGACATGTGCTTCCTGTCAGACATGAGCCCGAGGTCAAAAAAGATCCTTCGCTCCATGATATCCATGGCGAAGGACATAAGCATGATCACTCTTGTGGAGGGTGTGGAGACGGACGAACAGGTGGCGTTCCTCAAGTCCATAGGCTGCGACCGCATGCAGGGTTACTATTACTCAAAGCCTCTCCCGTACAGTCCTCTCGTATCGCATCTTACCGAAAAGGGCATATCTTTCGAGTCGGAGGAAGACAGAAAATACTACCACATGATCAACAGGATCAACCTGCTCAGCCCTTCCCCGTTCTCATTTGCCTGCGGTGAAGTCCGCCATCTGGACAAGGGTATCCCTCTTGCCATACTGGAGGTGAAGGGGGACGAATGCTCTTTCATCTACACTGATGACGAGTTCAAGGAGCTCCTCGAGTCCATCGGGGCATCGGATGCATCCGGCGGCATACAGAGGCTGATCCATTTCGGCATCCTGAGCAAGAAAGAGATCGATACATTCCTGCACGATACCATCAGCAAGGGCGAGAGCAAGATCACCTTCAAGGTAAACGGCGATCTCTGCGATGCCCGCGCGATGCTGGTCTCATCCAGGCAGGACTGCTACGCCATGCTGCTTTCCGTCAACAACTTCACTCAACGTTTGGACATCAGTCACGAACAGCTCATCGATCAGAGCCTGATGAACATCTACTCCATGTACCTGAGAGTATCGATACTGCGGCCTGAGAAGAACGAACTTATCACCGTCTTCAAGAACGACCACTACGATCTCCCTATGGACGAGGTGCTCGACTACCGCAAAATGACCGAGCGCTTTGCTCAGATCGGAGTACAGCAGTCCGACCGCATCGCTTACCTGGATTTCATCGATCCCGATACGATCGAGCGGCGCATAATGGAAAGCAAAAACGGATTCATAAACACCAAGATAATGACTCTCGACGAGGACGGCAAATACAGCAAAAAAATGTACCTCGCGGTCAGTGCCGGCAATCACGAGGTAACATTACTGGTGCGTTACGCCAATCTCTGATCAGTCATCACAGGGTCTGTATTTTTCGATCACATGCCGCGCGGCGCGTATCCCGTCGCAGGCAGCCGAGGTTATGCCGCCCGCATAGCCCGCGCCCTCGCCTGCAGGGTATATCCCGGATATATTGCTCTCACCGGACCCGCTGCGCATAATCCTCACCGGCGATGAGCTTCTGGTCTCGACAGCCGTGATCACCGCGTCAGGATCATCATAGCCGTGTATCTTCCCCGCGAAGACAGGCACGGCTTCTTTTATTGCTTCGGCCGCAAAATCCGGAAGCGAAGCGATTACCTTTGCAGCGCGCCCGCTCGCCGCCTTCTTCTCATCCAGGAATTCTCCCATGCTGCATCGCGGCGGTGTGAAGTCCGAGCCTCCGTTTATGAAAGCGAGCCGCTCGTACTTCTCCTGGAACCTCACTCCGGCGAGCACATCATCCGACCCGAAGTCTTCCGTCCTCACATCGCAGAGTATGCCGCTGTTCGCTGTCCCGCTGTCGCGCTTTCTGTTGCTCATGCCGTTGACGCAGAGCTCGCCCTCGGCAGTGGTGCATACGACCACCTCGCCTCCCGGGCACATGCAGAACGAATAGACTCCCCGTCCGTTCGACGCCCTGTGATTTATCCTGTAGTCGGCCGGCGGCAGCCTGCCGGCGTTTTCCTCTCCGTACTGCGCCGCGTCTATGAGCGCCTGCGGATGCTCCATCCTGACGCCTATCGAGAAAGGCTTCTGCTCCATGCGAAGGCCGGCGTCCTTTATCATGGCGAAGGTATCCCTCGCGCTGTGGCCGACCGCAAGGATGAGAACGTCGGTCTCTATCCTTTCCCTCCGTCCGCCTGCAGAGATATCCGCCGCCTTCAGCACGCCGTCTTCGATCACAAGCGATACGAGCCTCGTGCCGAAGCGTATCTCTCCGCCGAGGCTTTCGATCTTCCTTCGCAGACCGACTATGACGGTGCGCAGCACATCCGTCCCTATGTGCGGCTTTGCGAGATACATTATGTCGTCTCCCGCGCCCGCATCGCGGAACTCCGCGAGCACATGTCTGATGAGGCCGTCCTTTATCCCGGTCGCGAGCTTGCCGTCAGAAAAGGTCCCTGCGCCTCCCTCTCCGAAGAGCATGTTGGCCTCCGGATCCAGGACTCTGTCCTTTCTGAATCTTTCGACAGCATCGATCCTGGCATCCATTTCAGGACCTCTTTCAAGAACTATCGGTCGGTAGCCTGATTTAGCAAGTTCAAGCCCTGCGAACAGTCCCGCAGGACCCGTTCCGACCACGACGGGCCTGTGCGCGAGCGCTCTGTCCCCCGGCTCCGGAGCTCTTGCCGCGGCGGCTTCGGCCTCTTCATCTACCACAGCAAGATCGCGGTTCTTTCCGGTCTTCAGTTTTTTGTCTGTAACGAAATCGACCGTATATACAAACTGTATATGCGGCTTCTTTCTCGAATCCACCGACTTTCTCCTGACCTCCCATCCCTTTATGTCGTCCGCGGCAATGCCGAGCTTCTTCGCGACTGTCACGGGAAGTTCATCCATCGGTGTGTCTGTATCTGTTTTTATCTGTGCCAGGCGATATCTCATTTTCCTGCAATGTCATCTGCTGCAGCGAGGCCTGTCAGCCACGCGTTGCTCAGGTTGAATCCTCCGCATCTGAAGTCCCTGTCGGCGAGTTCGCCCGTGATGTACAGGCCGGCTGCGAGCTTCGACTCAGATGTGGATGCTTCTATCTCATCCACGGACACCCCGCCCATCGTGACCTGTGCATCCTTCCATCCTCTTATGCCCGAAGGGCGGAACTCAAGAGCGTGCACGCATGACGCGACAGCGCTGATCTCATCATCCTCAAGGGACGACAGCGGCTTTCCGGCCAGTTCTTCGACAGCAGCACCTGCCCTCATGGCCGCCTCAGCGACCACGTACTCAGCGGCAGGCGCCTTCAGCACAGTGCGCAGGAGCGCGCCCGTACACATCTCACCGAACATGCCCTCCTGACTGTCTCTTATGAATCCGCGCGCGTCCCCGTCCGGGAACAGGTCTATCCTCACAAGGAAGTCGTCGAGCTTCTCTCCTGCCGTCCTGTCGAATCTCATGCAGCGGGTCATGTTGAACACGCAGATCCCGGAGAGCCCGTATTTCGTGAACTGTATCTCGCCTGCCTCCTCGAACGCCTTCGTGTCTTCGCCGAAGCATTCGGTGCCGTCTCTGTACAGGGAGACCACGCCCCGGGTCCTCGTTCCGCCCAGAGTGATGCCGCAAGGCTCTCTGCCTCCGTCCCATTCTCTGCACTCGACGCCCGTCAGAGCAGGGACAGGAGTCACGATGCTGTGGCCCAGGCCTTTTGCCAGCCTGTATCCGTCGCCGGTCGTCCCGTATGACGGCCCCGCCTTGCCTCCGCACGCGAGAACGACATGGTCCGCAGCTGTTGTGACGCGGTGCTCCCCGTCTCTGTCTTTAAAGACCGACGTCACGATGAAGCTTCCGGCTTCAGTTCTTTCCACCGAGGTCACTTCCTCCCCGCAGGCGAACTCCGCGCCGAGAGACCGCGCCCTTTCGATGAGCAGCTCCGCGACATCGGATGCTGATTCCGAATACGGATATACCAGTCCGTTCTCACAGGTCCTGGTCACGAGTCCGATCTCCCTGAAGAACCTCATGATGCGGCTGAAGCCCTCAGCTTCTGTATTTGTGATGTTGCAGCGCCCGCTGCCTGTGGCTTTTATCTTGCGGGCAGGTTCAGACAGCTTTTCTATCACGAGCACAGAAAGCCGGGGATCCTGCATGCCGAGTTCTGTCGCTGCCGCAAGTCCCGAGGCTCCGCCGCCGATGATGACAGTGTCCGCTTTCCTGTTCGTCTCTCCCATGTCCTCTGCCCCGCTATCTGCTGGTGCTGCCGAAGCCGCCGCTCCGTATTTCTTCAGAGCCGGCGCCCTCAGGCACCTCGTATCTCACGATGATGCCCTGCACGAAAGGCGTGCCCGCTTCGAGCTTCACATTCTCCCCTGAAGGGTTTTCGAAGCAGACGAGTATGTGTCCCTCGTTGTCCGCCTCGCAGTAGTCGGCATCGATCACACCGACGGTGTTAGGCAGCCTCAGGCCGTACCTGAAGCCCAGACCGCTCCTCGGCACTATCAGGAGGACCCTGTCCCTTTCGGACGGATCCGTCACCCAGCGCACTCCGGTCGCGATCTTGAGTCTCGAACCGGATTCGAAGTCGAGGTTGAACGGCATGTAAAAGTCCATGCCGGCCGAGCCCGAGGTCGCCTGATGCGGCAGCTTTATGCTGTCGAACCATTCCCTGAGTTCGCTGTCCGGCAGGCCCTTTACCCCGCAGTCCGCCTTCCACTGTTCAAAACTTACTTTTTCAAAACGCGACATGCATCATACCCCCGCGGCGAGTCTCAGCTCCTCAGCCCTGTCGGTGTTTTCCCATCTGACTCCGAGTCCGGTCCTGCCCATGTGACCGTAAGCGGCGAGCGGTCTGTACTGAGGCTTTGCCAGGTCGAGCGTCTTTATGATCGCTGCCGGGCGCATGTCGAAGCAGGCTCTTATGAGATCCACGATCTTCTCGTCGTCGATCCTGCCCGTGCCGAAGGTCTCAACAGCAACGGATACCGGTTCAGCTACTCCTATCGCATAGGCGAGCTGCACTTCGCATTTGCTCGCTATACCCGCCGCGACGATGTTCTTGGCGATGTATCTTGCCATGTACGCCGCCGAGCGGTCGACCTTCGTAGGGTCCTTGCCCGAGAAAGCCCCGCCGCCGTGCGCCGCGTGTCCGCCGTATGTATCCACTATGATCTTGCGGCCCGTGAGACCCGAGTCTCCCATCGGTCCGCCGATGACGAACCTTCCCGTCGGGTTCACATAGTACTTCGTCTTTTCATCTATGTATTCCGCAGGAACGACCGGCTTTATCACGTGCTCGATCATGTCCTTCCTGACCTGCTCGAGCGTCGCGTCCTCGCTGTGCTGGGTCGATACAACTATCGTGTCTATCCTTTTGATCCTGTCGTCCTCGTATTCGATCGTCACCTGGGTCTTGCCGTCCGGTCCGAGATACGGCAGGGTGCCGTCCTTTCTCACTTCGGCCAGCCTCCTGGCCATCACGTGGGCCAGCTTGACGGACATCGGCATCAGTTCCTCCGTCTCCGTGCAGGCATAGCCGAACATCATGCCCTGATCGCCCGCTCCTATGAGAGCGAACTCGTCCTCCTGCTCGCCGGTCTTTCTCTCGTACGACTGGTTGACTCCCATCGCGATATCCGCCGACTGCTCCTCCATGTGGACTCTGATCTCACAGGTGTTGCCGTCGAAGCACACCCCGTCATTCACATAGCCTATGTCACAGATCACCCTGCGCGCGATAGCTTCATAATCGACGTCGAAATTGCCCGACGTCTCGCCGAACACCATGAGGAATCCCGTCTTTGTCGCGCACTCGCAGGCCACATGCGCGTGAGGATCCTGTTCCAGTATGGCGTCAAGCACCGCATCGGATACCTGATCGCATATCTTGTCCGGATGGCCCTCCGTCACCGATTCCGAAGTAAACAGTCTTTTCATTTCGTTTTTTTCTCCTTGTTCCTGTTTTTTCCTTACTGTTTTTCTCTTCTGAGAAGATATTATCTGTCATGCCGGGCGCAGGCGCATGAGCAGATCGCGATCGCGTGCACGGTGCGTACGTGAGCGGTCGTTCTGCGAAAGCAGCGACGCCCGGCGGAAAAATCGAGCCGTAAAAAAAAGCTCCCTGCCGCATGCAGAGAGAAATTCCTGGCTCCTCATCTGCCGGAGACCGGCCGGTCTCCGTGGGAATTGGCACCTTCACTGCCTGTGAGGTTGCCGCGAGATCGCAGGGCCCATTCCCTCCCTCGCTCTTAATAAGGATGTAGTTATTCTATTGCCCTGTACGCATAAAGTCAAGCACCCGGACCACAATATATGGTAGAATCCATATATGACGGAACTGAGGATCATACATGGAAAGAAGTCAATAAAGTACAATCATTTCGAAGACTGTGAATTCGTCTCGTGCCGCGCCGTCGCGACCCGTCTGATGGGCGTCGTCGCCCTCAGGGTCAGCTGGCGAAGCCGCAGGGACCGGCGTTCGGTTCTTTACCAGATAATCCATCTGGACTATTCCGAGTACGGGATCGACGAGTACCGCGAATTCGAATGCATCCCCGGGGATCCCGCCTACTCCGAAAACAAAAAGGAGATGAACGAGCTGTGGGACAACTTCGTCGCCGTGATGGGAGGCGAGGTCATCGGCATAGACGCGGCCTGCATGCTCAGGGCCATAGAATCGGCTCTTCCTCTTGCGCAGGAGGATGTGGACCGCGAGTACGACGATGAGGAGAACCGGGAATTCAGGGCCTATGCCAGACTCAGGACAGGCTACATGATCGACGCTCTCAGCAGCAGCGGCATCACTTCGGCCGACTGCAGTCTCAGAGATGCCATAGAAACGCTCTCGCCTGTAAAGCTGAGCGCCTACGAGACCATCAACTACTTCCTCATGCGCATCGTGGATCACGACTATGACGCGGCGGCTGTCCTCACCTCCATGGACCGGGACGCTCTTGAAGACATAGAGCTTGCGGACGCGGGCATACAGACGCTCGTCAGATGCGACATAACCAAGAGCGACAGGAAGAGGGACAGATCCGCGGACGGTATCTCATATCCGTTCCGCTGCCGCATCACTACGCTCGCAAGAGACGGCTACTACCACGCGACCTTCGTCATATGGCTCTCGGGGAGCCGGAGGTCCACGAACCCGCTCGTCACTGAGATCAGGGTCGGCTCGGTCATAAAGATGTCAGACTACGAAGCCGCCATGCAGATAAGCCGGACCGAATACCTGACGATATTCCAGTGCGCCGACAGCATGCTCGACGGCTTCGATTCCAGATACATAGGTCCGTTTGCGCACTCAGTGCCGACAGCGGTCCCTAACGGATGGCTGTATACCGCGTACAAGGGGAACAACTCCTTCGTGGACAGCGCGAAGTACCGTCTGGATGACGATGTGTACGGCTACGCCCTGCTCTCGATCGCGGGCGAGCTCGTGCTGATGAGCCACGACCTCAGGTGCATCTCGATGCTCGATGACGCGACCATATTCTCGCTGTACGCTCCGTTCATCGAGACCAGGGGCCGCTTCAGGCTGGACGCGTCGGTTTTCAGGACCCTCTGCCAGGCTCCCGGCGTGCTCTTCGAAGAGCTGGTCGAGCCGGGTGACAATTGAAGCAAAAAACAAAAATAAAAACAATAAAGAACGAGAGAAAAAGTTTTGTTCGATTTTTTGCCGGTCTTTTTTCAACAAAACAGAAAGTCCGAAATATGAATGGTCTGCGACTTTTCCACACGATTTTTTGAAATCGTATACAATTTTATCCACTTATGCATGTGGAAAACTACGAAGGCTGTTTCGTTGATATTTCAACGCTTGTACCGATTTTAAATCCGTGTCAACAGGATTTATCCACAGATTTTTGGAATATTTTGAACCTGCGTTTTGTTCGATTTTGTGAAACGCGTGAAACATCGAAAGGAAGACTGATGTCAACTAAAAGGATCTATCAGGAAGACGCATACTGCAGCGCGAACGAAGCCGTTGTGACCGCTGTGATACAAGAAAACGGAGCGGATGTCTTTGCCTGCAACGCCTCGTGTTTCTTCCCCGAGGGAGGCGGGCAGCCGTCGGATTCCGGCACTGTCGCCGCCGGAAACGGTGTCTTTGAGATCGTCAGGGCATACGACGAGGATCTCGAAGGCGATGTCTGGCATGTGAGCGACGCTCCCGCCGGCACCTTCAGCGCAGGAGACAAAGTGGAGCTGTCCGTCGACTGGGACAGGCGCTTTCGCAACATGCAGCGCCACTGCGGCGAGCATATGCTGAGCGGCACCATGGATACCCTCTTCGGAGGAGTCAACAGGGGCTTTCACATGGGTGATGACTACATCACTATCGACATAGATCTTGGAGGGCGCATGCTGACTGAAGAAGAGCTCGACCTGGCGGAGCGCACTGTCAATGACGCGATCTGGGCGGATCTTCCGGTCACCGTCAGCTGGTTCCCGGATTACGAATCGTCGCTGGCGCTTCCTGTCAGAAAGAAGGTTCCCCACGACGGCAGGGTCTCAGTCGTCACTGTAGGCAGCCCGGAGGATCCGTACGACTGCATCGCATGCTGCGGCACGCACCCTGCCCGGTCATCCGAGGTAGGGCTTCTCGCGATATACAAGTGCGATCCGAACAAGGGCATGAACCGCATCTTCTTCGACTGCGGCATCGCCGCGTGGGAAAAGCTCACCGCGGATTCGCGCATGCTCTCTGAGATCGCAAAGAGGTATTCGTGCTCCCCTGCCGACCTGGAGTCGCGGCTCGGTCTTGAAGCGGAGAACATCTCTTCTCTCAAGGCAAGGCTCGCGGCGCTGACGGCGTATGCAAAGGAGGTCGAAAAGGAGCGCATACTCGCAGGCATAAACGCCCCGGGTAGGAACGCGAAGACAGCCTGCTACACAACGGAGCTGCTGTCCGTCGATGATCTGCTGAAGCTGGGCTTCTCCGTCATAAACGAAACGAGCGGGTTCCTCCTTGTGATGAAGCACCCCGAAACAAAGACCTGCCTGCTTTTCTCCTCTTCGGAGGAATTCAGATGCGGAGAGATAGTCAGGGCCAGCGCCCCGGGATTCAACGGCAAAGGCGGCGGACGGGACGATAACGCGAGGGCGGTGTTCACGGATATTTCTGATCTGGATTCCTTCGCGCGGGAAATACAGAATGAGTTTTCAAGATGATCATGTACAGACGGAAAGGACAACAGGAATGGGAGACGATTACAAGCTTATAGTTACCATCGACCGCGAGGTCGGAAGCGGAGGCCACGAGGTGGCGCGCAGGCTGGCCGACAGGCTCGGACTCAGGCTTTACGATGAGGAGATCATCTCAAAAGCGGCGGAGAAGACCGGCTACCTCGAGGACTACATCAAGAACAATGAAGAGAAGGCCCCCGACTTTTCCATCCCGGGAATATTCTCGGCGGTCGACACCTTCCAGGCCTCCCCTTTTGCCAAAGTGCAGGAAGAGGAGTTCAACATCATACGCGAGATCGCGGCTGAAGGCAGCTGCGTCATAGTCGGGCGCGCCGCTGACTATATCCTCAGCAGCGAAAGGCATGTCAGCATCTTCCTCTTTGCCCCGATCGAAGACAGGGTAAAGAGAAAGCTTGCTCTCGCCCGCATGGATCAGGAAGGAGAGAACCTGACCGAAGCCGCCGTGGAAAAAGAGATCCGAGCAGTCGACAGGCAGCGCCGCAGGTTTTACGAATTCTATACCGACAACAAATGGGGCAGCCGCGAAGTGTACGATCTTCTGATCAATACGGGCCGGTCCGGGATCAACGGAGCGGTCGACATAATCGAAGCGTATATCAGGGGCGGCAGGGACAAGGACATACTGTCCGACATGTAAAGACACAGGCGGGGCGATCGTCCGCATATCGCGGACTTTCGCCGTTTTTTATGGACACAAGGCCTGTCAAGCCTTGTTTTTTTACGTATGATTTCTTACAATATCTACTATATTACTCCCCTTTCTTTTTGGGAGTGATAAGACGATCACGTATTGTCGATAATCAATAATATGGAGGAATCGAGATGAAGAAATTTATCGCACTGACACTAACCTTCCTGATGGTCATGCTCGCTCTTGCGGGATGCGGCGGCTCCGGCGGCGGCAGTTCTGACGGCGACACCATCAAGATCGGTGTATTCGAGCCTGCATCGGGCGACAACGGCGCCGGCGGCAAGCAGGAAACACTCGGCATCCAGTATGCCAATCAGCAGCAGCCGACAGTCACGGTCGGCGACAAGGAGTACAAGGTCGAGCTCGCTATCGTAGATAACGAATCCGACAACTCCAAGGCTGTTACAGCCGCCCAGAACCTCGTATCCCAGAACGTTTCGATCGTACTCGGGTCATACGGTTCCGGAGTATCGATCGCCGCTGCCGATGTATTCGCGGACGCAGGAATGCCTGCTATCGGCGTTACATGCACGAACCCTCAGGTAACGGCTGACTGCGAGCAGTACTACAGGATCTGCTTCCTGGATCCTTTCCAGGGCACGGTACTCGCCAACTACGCATGGGAGAGCGGCTGCAAGAAGGCTTACTGCCTCTCCAAGCTCGGCGATGACTACTCTGTAGGTCTCGTCAACTACTTCGTTGAGGCATTCAAGGGCCTCGGCGGCGAGGTAGTCGAAGAGCAGTTCCCTGACAAGAACTCAGACTTCACATCCTATGTAGCGAACGCCAAGAAGAACGGCTGCGATGTATTCTTCAGCCCTGTATCCACAGAGGCTGCGGCTCTCATCATCGACCAGGCCGAGGCTCAGTCACTCGGAATGCCTATCCTTGCAGGAGACACATGGGATTCCAACGTTATCACAGAGGCTGCCAAGGGCAAGAACGTCGACATCACAGTCACCACCTTCTATCAGGAGGGCGGCAACCCTGAATTCGACGAGGGCATCAAGGCATGGATGGAAGAGAACGCTGACGCCAAGACGAACAACGGCGGCAACACAGACCTCGCTGCTGTTACGGCAATGGGCTACGACGCATACTTCGTAGCGCTCGAGGCGATCAAGGCTGCCGGATCGACAGCTCCTGCCGACATTCTCGCCGCTCTGCCTGACCTGCAGGTCAGCGGCCTCGTCTGCGGCGACGTTTCGTTCAACGAGACAGGCGACGCCAACAAGACAGAGGCATTCGTAAAGAAGTGCAACACAGAGACAGGCGCGTGGGAGTTCGTAAAGAAACAGAGCGCTCAGTAGTCTGATGACTGCAGTCATCTGCTTTGCGCACGGCGGCGTCTTCATGCAGCCGTGATCACAATCAAATACTTATATGCGGGAAGCCGCAAGGCTTCCCGCACTTTTGTAAATCTCACCCGCTCAGCGGGAATCTGACAGATAGGACAACACAATGCTACAGACCTGGTTACCATACATACTCGCCGGCATCGCGGTCGGCGGACAATACGCGCTGATAGCCATAGGATACACGATGGTATACGGTATCCTCAGGCTCATCAACTTCGCGCACGGCGACGTCTTCATGTGGTCCGGACTCATCATGGTATACCTTATTACCGTACTGCCTCTCTGGCTGTCGGTAATACTGGTAATACTCTTCGCGATAGTCCTGGGAACCACGATAGAAAAAGTCGCATACCGGCCTCTGCGTACGGCGCCCCGCATGTCGATAATGATCTCCGCCATCGGAGTCTCATATCTTCTGCAGAACTTCGCCCTGTACATAACCGGAGGCCTTACCAAGACATACCCTGAGATCGCCTTTCTCCAGAAGACGGTAAAAATCGGCTCGGCGACGACCAAGATGGTCACGCTGATCACGCCGGTACTCACCATCGTTCTCGTATTCCTGCTGGTCATGCTCATAAAGCACACCAAGATCGGCATGGCGATGCGCGCGGTATCGCGCGACTTCGAGACGAGCTCTCTGATGGGAATAGACATCAACAGGGTCATCACAGTCACGTTTGTAATAGGCTGCGGACTTGCCGCCATAGGCTCGATCCTCTACTTCTCCAACTACACCGGCATCAACCCGATGTCAGGCGCCATGCCCGGACTCAAGGCCTTCGTCGCCGCGGTATTCGGAGGCATAGGATCGGTACCGGGCGCGGTCGTCGGAGCCTTTGTAATAGGAGTCTGCGAGAACCTCATAAAGGGCGCAGGCTGGACGACATTCTCGGACGCTTTCACTTTTGTGCTCCTCATCGTAATCCTCATGGTCAAGCCTACGGGACTCTTCGGTGAGAAGAACATCGACAAGGTATAAGGAGGGGCCATGGATACGAAACTTGAACTCAAACCAAGAACAAAATCCGTCCTCTCCGTTGCGGCGATCGCGATCTTCCTGATCCTGGTATATATCGGAGACATGACCATACCTGCAGGATCGAGCTGGAAGATGCTGATCACCGTTATCGAAAAGGGATCGATCTACGCGCTCGTCGCGGCGTCCATGAACCTGCTGAACGGCTTCACGGGACTCTTCTCGCTCGGCCAGGCGGGCTTCATGCTGATCGGCGCGTACACCTACGCGATCTTTACCATACCTGCGGCATCGCATGACGCCGTCTATCAGTATTTCGATGGCGGCCTCATTAAATGGTCGATAGTAGAGATACTCGAGGCGCACCTCGGAGTCTTCGGCCACTACCTCGGCATGCTCATCCCGATGCTGGGCGCAGGCCTCATAGTGGCTGTCATCGCCTTTCTGATCGGCATACCGGTGCTGAGGCTCAAATCCGATTATCTCGCGATAGCGACACTCGGCTTCGCCGAGATACTGAGGGCATTCTTCCAGTGGAACACCCTCGGCCCAATAACGAACGGATCGAACGTACTCAGAAAGTATACGACCTATGACAACGCTGTCTTCCCTGTCATAATCTCCGGGATATGCATAGCGATCATAGTGCTCCTGATACGGTCGTCCTACGGACGCGCCTTCCGCTCCATAAGAGACGACGAGATCGCAGCCGAAGCGATGGGCGTCAACCTCTTCAAACATAAAGAGATGTCCTTCGTCATCAGCTCGTTCTTTGCGGGCATCAGCGGCGCGCTTCTGGCGATGTTCCAGACGACGATCAACGCGACCCCGTTCAATACGGTAATGACATATGAGATACTGCTCATAGTCGTTATCGGCGGCATCGGCTCCATCACAGGCTCCGTGATAGGCGCGTTCCTCTTCACGGCGGCTTCGGAATGGTGGCTGAGAGGCCTTGACGCCGGCCGCTGGCTCGGCATCAGCTCGAGCCTGATGAGGCCGGGCTTCAGAAAGGTCGTGTTCGCGATACTGATCATGCTCATCGTGCTCTTCTACTCACAGGGCATCATGGGCACAAGGGAATTCAGCTGGGAGGGCTTCATAGGATGGTTCAGGAATCTCCCGGCCAATCTGAAGGCCTGGCCTGCAAAGCATAAAGCAAAAGCTGCGGCAAAGCGCGAGGAAAGAGCGGCCAGAGCGGCTGCGAAGGCAAAAGCAAGAGAAGCAAAGGAAGCAAACGAGGCCAGAAAGGCTTCGGGCGAAGCGCTGTTCACACCGCTTCCTGTTTCCGAAACTGTGATGGTATTCGACAAGGAGGGCAAGTGACATGGCTGAAGACAAAAGAGAAGTCGTGCTCCGTCTCTCCGACATAACCATGCAGTTCGGCGGAGTAGTCGCGGTGGACAATCTCAACCTCGACGTACACAAAAACGAGATCGTCGGACTGATCGGCCCTAACGGAGCCGGCAAGACAACGGCGTTCAACTGCATCACAGGCGTATACGAGCCGACGAACGGGGCGGTCGAGATCAACGGCAAAGTCGTCATCGAAAACCACCCTCAGGGCAAGATGAAGGAAGAATACAAAGGCCGCAACCAGGGCAAGTACTCAAAGGCGATCACCATGCTGCCTGACAGCGTCACGAAGCTCGGCGTCGCCAGAACGTTCCAGAACATCAGGCTGTTCAAGGGCATGACAGTGCTTGAGAACGTAATGGTAGCGATGCACATGAACCAGAGCGAGTCTGTGTTCGGAGCCACTTTCCGCAGCAAAAAGGCCCGCAAAGAAGAGAAGGACATGAGAGAGGAAGCTCTCGATCTTCTGAAAAAGCTCGACCTGTACGAGAACAGGGACGACATGTCCACATCGCTTCCGTACGGAAAGCAGAGGCATCTTGAGATCGCGAGGGCGCTCGCGACCCACCCTTCGATCCTGCTGCTCGATGAGCCGGCCGCAGGTATGAACCCGCAGGAGTCGGACGACCTGATGAGATTCATCGGGCGCATTCGCGACGAGTTCGATCTGTCCATCCTGATGATCGAGCACCACATGCAGGTCATCATGGGCATATGCGAACACATCTACGTACTCAACTACGGCGGGCAGATAGCCGACGGAACTCCGGCGGAGATACAGGCCAACCCTGCTGTAATAGAAGCTTATCTGGGAGGTGATGAATAATGCTGGCGATCAGGAATCTGAATGTGCACTACGGCGGTATCCACGCTCTCAGAGGCATCGACATAGATGTGCCTGACGGAAAGATCATCTCCCTGATCGGGGCCAACGGCGCCGGAAAGTCGACGACGCTGAAGTCCGTGATGGGTCTCGTTCCCAAGTCGGACGGCCACGTGTACTGGGATGATACGGAGATCACAAATCTGAAGACCAAGGACATCGTAGGTCACGGCATCATCCTCTGCCCTGAAGGCAGAAGGATCTTCCCTGACCTGACGGTGGACGAGAACATAGCGGCAGGCGCGTATCTCAGAACGGACAAGGCTGAGATCGCAAAGGACAGGGACTGGGTATACGGGCTCTTCCCGAGGATCGCAGAGAGAACATGGCAGCTCGGCGCGACCCTCTCCGGAGGCGAGCAGCAGATGCTCGCTGTAGCCCGCGCCCTGATGTCCAAGCCGAAGCTCCTCATGCTCGACGAGCCTTCGCTGGGACTCGCTCCTCTCGTCATCAAAGACATCTTCGCGGTAATACAGAAGATAAAGGAGGACGGCGTCAACATCCTGCTCATCGAGCAGAACGCCAAGGCCGCTCTCGAGATCTCCGACTACGCTTACGTAATGGAGACCGGCGTCATAACGATGGCCGGACCGGGCAAGGCCCTCCTCAACGACGAGAGGGTACAGCAGGCATATCTGGGCGAGTGATCGAAGTTCAATAAAAAAAAAGGCAGATACAGGGTCCCGATCCTGTATCTGTCTTTTTTTACCGAAGTCTCATTGTTTTCTTTTGTAAAATTTCGCTTCTATGCCCAAAAGTCAGTATAAGAATTATAAGTTTGTCATCCTGTATTTCAACGATGAGCCTGTAGCCGGCTATCCGGTAGCGCCACAGCCCTTTTTTATTTCCTTTCAGAGCTTTCCCGTGAGCTCTTGGATCCTCCGTATTTTCCAGATTGTGTTTGATATATGATGCTACGAGTTTCTGAACTGACGGATCAAGCTTTTTGAACAGTTTCTGAAAGTCCTTGGAATATATCAGTTTATAGCGACTCATACTCGATCCCAGCCTCCGCACACATATCTGCCAGAGTAGTCGTATCGCTCAGGTCAACACTTTCGTACGCCAGAAGTGCCAGAGCATAATCATAATCGTTTTCCAGTTTCTCCCGGACTGCATCAAGCACAACTTCCGAGACAGTCTTTCCTTCCAGTCTGGCATACCCCTGAAGTGCATTCTTCAGCTCCTCATCTACACGTATGTTGATATTTGTGGACATATCATTCACCTCCGAAAACATTGTATCACAATGTTTTACACTTTGCAACACACCGTTTTACAGTATTGGATCGAAGATCCCTGACATGTTTTATACCAGACAAGCCTTTTCCCGTATCGCTTCGACATCCAGGAAGTTTTCCAGCAGTTTCTCTCTGTTCTCTTCCGGTATCTCGACTGTGAGTATCTTCTTTCTTTCGACTCCCAGATCCTCGAGCTGCGAGATGATGCCCGCTGTCTGAGTAGAGTCGACGCTCGCTATGAGGACATACTCGTAATCAGCGCTGCATACGGCCTCGACCGGATCGACATCGCGGCAGCACCTGCGGTATTCCACATAGTAGGAGTCTATCCAGACGACCACATTGCGGTAGTTGTTCTCAAGGAAACGTGTATACACCTGCTGGCCGAAAGTGCCGGCGCTGTACAGCACCACGTTCCTGCCGCAGAATCTCTTTTCGATCGTGGAATAATCCATGTGCGGCAGCCTTCCTCCCGACCTTATGACCGCCATCGAAAGCACATGGTCTGTGACCTGCTTTTTTAATTCAAGCTCCTCAGGAGCGGACTCGCTCCACTTCTTCTTGTATTCATACAGATATGAAAGGATCTGTGCTTCCTCAGCGTAGTTCGAGCTCTGCTTGAGCATGGAATCCTCGCGCTGTCTGTAGTGATAGGAAACGCTTTCGGTGACCGCGGTCTTTTTGCATTTCAGCAGAGCCGGATACGCTCAGACATCACAGTTCCGACGGCACCGGTCAGCATCTGTACCGGAGCGAAAATGCCAACGGCGCTCATCGCGCTCTCACCGATGTAATTGGCCGCGAACCATCCGGAAATGAGGCTGTTAAGCGACGCTACCGCGAGCATCAGCACCTAAATCGGAAGCAGGCGCAGCATCACGGCAGACAGCATTTTCGTATTTGATGACAGTTTGAGAGACGCCATTATCAGACCCTTTTCAGATATTCCACCTCGGCCGGGCTGAGCTTGCGGCACTGTCCGATCGCCAGCTTTCCGATCTCGAGATTTCCGAGTCCCGTGCGGCAGAGCTCGAGCACCGGATGCCCTATAGCCTTGAACATCCGCCTCACCTGCCTGTTCTTGCCTTCGTGGATCACGATCTCGGCCAGAGTCGAGTTGCGGTCATGCTTTATGAGATGGACCTCCGCAGGCGATGTAACGAAGCCTCCTATGTCCACTCCCTTTTCGAGCCTCGCGGCCTCTGCCCGGGTCACGATGCCCTGAGCCCTTACAAGATATTTCTTGTTGAATCCGTGCGACGGATGCATCAGCCTGTTTGAAAGCTCTCCGTCATTTGTCAGTATGAGAAGACCCGATGTATTGAAGTCGAGCCTTCCCACCGGGAACACCCTGATGCTGTCCGGGACGAGCTCGGTCACAAGCGGCCTGCCCTCCTTGTCCGCCGTCGATGTCACATAACCCGCGGGCTTGTTCAGGAGATAATAGACCTTCTTCGTTTCAGGCTCGACGCGTATGTCGTCGACTTCGACGATGTCACCGTCCTGAACATGGTATCCCATGGTCCCAAGGACTTTGCCGTTGACCTTCACTCTGCCTTTTTCTATTAATTCATCGGCCGCGCGCCTGCTGCAGACACCGGCCGATGCAATGTACTGATTGATACGCATCACGCTTTTCCCTTTACTCTTCTTCTGCTGCTTCTTTTGCTTCGTCCGCGTCCGGTCCGGTCTCAGATCCTGTATTTCCGGCCTCTGGATCGGCGTCGGCGTCCTCGGCGTTGAAGTCGATATACATCTGGCCGTAGCCCTCCTCCTCGCGCTCGCGCCTCATCTCTTCGTATTCAGGCACTTCAGGCAGATCCTTTAGCGATGCGAAACCGAACTTCTTGAGGAACTCCTTCGTAGTCGCGTATATGAGCGGTCTGCCGACGCCCTCGGATCTCCCCTTGATCTCAACCAGGCCCTTGTCGATAAGTCCGTCGATGACCCTCTCGCTCTTGATGCCCCTGATCGAATCGATCTCGGATCTTGTGACCGGCTGGCGGTAAGCGATTATGGCAAGCACTTCAAGCGCCGCCTGCGAAAGTCTCCTTACCCTTACAGGCGTACAGAGTTTTTTTACGAACAGATCGTTTTCGACATAGGTCACAAAACCGAAGGCATCATCCACTTCCCTTACACGTATGCCGCGGCCTTCCTGCTCGTATTCGTCCATGAGCTCTTTGAATAGCTCCCTGACTTCCTTTCTGTCAGCTTCGAGGACCTCAGCGGCATCCTTTACTTCCAAAGGCTCTCCCCACATGAACATCATGGTCTCGAGCGCGGATTTCATCGTCTTCTTACTGTACATCTGCATCCTCCCGGTTCTCTTCTGTTCCTATATCCCAGTCGTCCATTATGCTCCTGGCATCACCTTCGATCGCTTCGAACTCATCATCGAATTCATCGTCGTCATACTCTATGACTCCCGCCGCCTCGGCGTCAGCCTGCGCCGCCAGTATCTCCGGGTCCTTTCTGACTATGGTGATCTCGCCGAAGTTCTCTTTCTGTTCTGCGTCATACTCCATGTTTTTGATCATGGATAGCAGCGACATGAACGACAGCGTTATATCATATCTGTCCGGTTCCTCCGGAAGAAGCTCCGTAAAGGATACGCCCGAAACTCCGGGCCTGAGCTTCTGTCCAAGGACGAGGGTCATGTCCATGATGCGGGCTTCGATCGACTCCTTCCTCCTGCGGACTCTCTGATAGCGCTTTTCTACTTCCTCCACCTTTTTCTTTCGTGTCAGGAAGAGTATGAAGGCGTTAACGAGCTGCTCATCGCTTGCCCTGAGTATCTCGTCAGGATTCTCCATATATCCGGACATGTCCTCGGCAGGCTTTTCGTGTATCGCGAGATTGTACTCCTCGGCTGCCTGCAGGAATTCCGCCGCCTTCTTGGTGCGCATGTATTCGAGCAGCCTGCCCTGGAGTTCGAGCCTCGGATCCTCGATGATCTCGAGTTCGCCCTCTTCATTCATCCTAGGCAGCAGCATGTGCGACTTGAGCCTGATCAGGACGGCAGCGAGCACTATGAACTCAGTGTCCACCTCGATGTTGAGATCATCCATCTCCTTGAGGTAGTCGATGTATTGCTCCGTTATCTCAGCGACCTTTATATCGTAAATATCCATCCTGGCGTTTTCCAGGAGGTATACGAGCAGGTCGAACGGACCTTCGAATTTGTCGATCCTTACTTTATACAATTACTTTTTCCTTTCTTCCCGGCCAGGGGGACAGACCCCCCGGCCGCGTTTCAGAAGTAGATCTCCTTCAGATACAGTCCCTGAGGCGGAGCGGTGAAGCCTGCGTTCGCGCGGTCGCGGCTCTCTATTATGCCCGGCAGCTCGGAAGCCTTCCTGCGGCCGTCTCCGACTTCTGCCAGCGTCCCGGCGATTATCCTTACCATGTTATAGAGAAATCCGTCGCCTGTTATCTCGATCATCACCGAACTGTCAGCCTCGTAGATGTCGAGGGCCGATATGGTCCTCACGGTAGATTCTCTCGGAGTGCCGCCGGCAGTCTCGAAGCACTTGAAGTCATGCGTTCCGACGATGTATGAGGCGGCCTCTCTCATCGCATCAGCGTCGAGGTTTTCCGCTCCGGGGTACTGGTAAGCCCTGTTTCTGATGAATATATCGCCCGTCCTGTCGATGACATATATGTATGTCTTTCCCTTGCAGGAGTACCTCGCATGGAAATCATCATCCATGACCTCCGCCGAGAGTATCCTGATGTCACCGGGCGCTCCGCACCTGCCTGCACCTCCGGCTCCGAATCTTCTGTTCATGACCTCGGGCAGCTTTTCCACAGGCATCGGAGAGTTCCACTCAAAGCTCGCGCACTGACCCAGGGCGTGCACTCCCGCATCGGTGCGGCTCGTCCCGTGGATATGGACATCCCCGCCCGCGATGTATCTGAGCACATGCTCTATCTCACCCTGCACGGTCCTGACTTCAGACTGTATCTGCCAGCCCGAGAAGTTCGTGCCGTCATATTCGATTTTTATCAGAACGTTTTTACCCATCCGATCCCGCCGATCAGTTTATTATCCACTTTGTGTATTTCCCGATTGGAAACGAAGAATACTACACAAGTCAGATCCTACAGTTCAAATATGAGCAGGTCACCGATGTTCCACAAAAAGAGGAAGTACACCGTCGTCGCGGCGCATGCTGACGGCAGCATCGCGTTTCGGTCCTTTATGCTGCCCCTGCCGCCGGCGATCATCACTGCAGAGTATACCGCGAACAGCAGAGTCGTAAGTATGAATATCATCACTATCCCGGTCCTGCCCGTGACAAGGCCCATGCAGGCGAAGAACTTTATGTCTGCTCCGCCAATCGAGCCGGCGCCGAACAGCAGATTGCCCAGAAGCAGTATCGTCAGGGATATGCCGAGACCAAGAGCCGCGCCCGCTGCCGGCTCCCACCATTTCTCGTGAAAGTCCACGAACGCCGCTGCCGAGATCGCCAGCATTATGTTGAACTGGTCCGGCACCACCTTGTACAGCTGGTCCGATATGGCCATAAGAAGGACGATGAACAGCACACAGAGCGCCGGTATCTCGAAAGAGAGGCCGGAGCCTCTTATCGCCATGTATATCCCGCAGATAGCGAAATATCCGGTAAACGCGTACTTCCACGGCGTGCTCGGGAGTCTCTGCCTGCCCATGCTGTCAGCTTCGAGCAGCTTTGGCGGCAGGACCTTCCTGTCCTCGTCGAAACGTCCGGCTTTTATGTCCTCTTCATCATAATCCTCGAACCACCTGGCAGGCGCTCTGTTGAACAAAACAACACTGCCGTTCCCGAAGATAACAGCGAGGACGACAGCGACGATTATTCTTATGACCAGAGCGACACTGAATTCCACTGTTATCATTCGGCAGACTTCGCTTCGATGCTGTCGTCTTCCCCGTCGTATACAGAGTCCATAGGCACGACGCCGAATGTCTCATGGTAATCTCCGAGACAGTGATCGAAGAAAGCCCTGAGGTCTTCGAACACCTCCTCGCGGTCTGTCTCGTTCAGTATCTCGTGTCTGTCATCTTCGTAGAGGCGGATATCCACCGCGCACGGTGAATTCTCAACATATACCTGATACGCCTTTCTGACTCCCTCTCCCCAGTTGCCGACAGGGTCCTCTGCGCCTGATGTCAGGAGGAGAGGCAGCCCTTCAGGCAGGTTCTTCATCCTGGATGTATCATGGGCCTTCTGCATGCCCGCGAACATGTGGTAATACGCGTTCGGCGTGAAGCGGAACTGGTTCCACGGATTCGCGCAGTACTTGTCCACGATGTCGTTGTCCTTCGTCAGCCAGTCGGAAATGGTCCGCGCCTCAGGGATCTTCTTGAGATACTGGCCGAAGCTGATGACATCGATCAGCCTGGCCTCCCTGCCGACCTTGTCCGTTCCCATCATCTTCGCGAGAGCCTTGCCCATCATGAGGACGGCGTTAGGCTGCCAGCCCGTGCCCATGACCACCACTCCGCTCAGGCCTTTGGCGTAATCTCCGTTCTCCTCGGTGATGTACTGCCTTACCAGGAAGGATCCCATGCTGTGTCCCAGCATCAGATACTTTACGTCCGGGTATTCCTTCTGCATTATGGTCCTCAGCTTATGTATGTCCGAGATGACCCAGGCATTGCCGTTCCTGCCGAAGTATCCGTGATACTCGTCGGAGATGACGGACTCGCCGTGTCCCAGATGGTCCTCGCCGCATACCAGGAAGTTGTGCTCCGTAAGATATCTGGCGAACTCATCGTATCTGTCGATGAATTCGACCATTCCGTGTATTATCTGAACGATGCCGGCAGGCTTTCCATCAGGTTCCCAGGTGATCGCGTGTATCCTCGTCATGCCGTCTGATGACGGGTAGTAGAAGTCCTTTTTGATCATTTTTCTTTCCTCAATCTCTGCGGCAACGCGGTTTCTATTATTATACTATTTCCTGCCATTAAAAACACCCTGCATCATATGATGCAGGGCGCATGCTCGGTTCTAAGCGTTCCCGCCTCTTTTTTTGATGGCTTCCGCAAATTCCGACACATTGCGGTATACGGCACTCTCGTTTTCCTTGTCCTCCGCAAGAACTATTCTGCCTGCATCCGCAAAGCTGTTCATTCTCGGACCCGGCCGATTAGTATCCGATCCCCATTTCCGGCCGCCCGTAACATTTTCCAGATCTTCTTTTTCAAGATCCAGGCATTCTTTTTCCATATCCGTGAATTTGTTTTCCATGATGTACCTCCAAGCAAATCAAATAAGCCTTCAGGCTGTCAGACCTGTTCATTATACTATACGGTAAAAACCGGCAAAAGAGACATTCCTCCAGACCCCCTCCTTCAGCCGGTCTTCAGCCCCTCCGCGGCGGCTTTTCCCCGTGGAACTGGTAGAACTGTGTCTCTATGGTTCCGTTGTACAGCTTGCGCCTCCGGTCGGCCTTCCTCCCCAGCTGCTTTTCTATATCCTTGTCCGACGTTATCAGGAAGAACGACCACAGCGGGCACTCCGCCATCATTTCCCTTATGTGTCCGTATATCGCCGATATGCCTGAAGAGTCTCCTATCCTCTGTCCGTATGGCAGGTTCGAGATCACGACCACAGGCTCATCCTTTCCGGCGCCTCTGGGAATCCCGGCGCCGGGTTCCCATCCTGTCATGTCCATCTTTATTATGTCTATATCGTCCGCGACACCGGCCTCATCGGCATTTTCCTTTGCAGCCCTGACGGCTTTGGGGTCTATGTCCATGGCCGTTATGCGCAGAGGCGTATCGAAGTCCGCCGCCTCATAGGCGAGACGCCTCTCCTCCTTCCAGATGTCCGTCCCTGCGAAAATATCCCACCCTTCCGACGCAAAGCTCCTGCTGAGGCCCGGCGCGATGTTCCTTGCTATCATCGCGGCCTCGATCGGGATGGTGCCAGAGCCGCAGCACGGATCCGCCATCACCCTGTCTTTATTGTAAAAGCTGAGCTGCACCAGAGCTGCGGCCAGCGTCTCCTTCATCGGAGCCGCCACATCACGCACCCGGTAGCCCCTCTTGTGCAGGCCTGCGCCGCTCGTGTCCACGAGCATGAGGAACCTGTCCTTATGAGCGATAAAGCGTATCCTGTACTCTGCACCCGTCTCCGGCAGTATCTCTCTGCAATAGAACTCTCCCAGCCTGGCCGATACAGCCTTTTTTATAATCTTCTGGCAGGCGGGCACGCTGTGGAGAGCAGACTTGACCGATCCTCCCACAACAGGAAAAGCGCCTTCAAGAGGGATAATGCTCTCCCACTCAAGCGCCTTGATCTGCTGAAACAGCTCTTCAAATTCCTTCGCTTCAAATTCGCCCATGCGCACATAGACTCTGTCTGCGGATCTGAGCCATAGATTGGACCGCGCAATGGCCCTCTCATCTCCCATATATGTGACTCTGCCGTCCTCAGTTTTAAGAATCCTGTAGCCGAGCGCCTCAATCTCGCGCCTGACCACCGCCTCGAGTCCGAATGTCGCCGTTGCAACCAGTTCCAGTTTCAAATATACAGTTCCTCTATATCCTTATTTCTACATCAAAGCCTGACTTGTACGGCACGACCATGCCGTGGTCGCCCTCAGCGCGCGCCCTGCGTGTTTTATTCATATCTATGACGCGCTGGTTCTCGGATCCGCAGTACACGAGCGTCAGGTTCCTGAGAGACTCGTCGTACCTTCCGTCCACCAGTATATCGAGCATGCCGAGCAGCTCGTCAGTCGCCGGATCGCGCCTCGCTTCAAGCTCGCTGAGAGTGTATCCGCTGTAGCTCATCAGAGTGAGGCCCGCGTTCTTGCACAGCTTTGCGAGATCCAGCAGCGCATCTGCCTGTTCGAAAGGCTCTCCGCCAGAGAATGTGACGCCGCGAAGATTGGGATTCTCCATGATCTGGTCGAAGATCTCCCCCACTGTCATGTCCTCGCCTGCGTCAAAAGCCCAGGACTCCGGATTGTGGCAGCCATGGCAGTGATGCGGACATCCCTGCACAAAAAGCACATATCGGAAGCCCGGCCCGTCCACTATGGACTCGGGCTCTATGCCGCACACTCTTATTACCTTGTCCTTAACGGTTTCTTCCATATCTGCTTTTGTCCGCCGGTCCGGATCTCTTCTTTTCATTACTTCTATATCCATTTGATACAGCGTATTATAGCACAAATGAGCTCAGGTTTGGGGGAACGGGTTACATGTCTCCGCTTATAGTGTATACTTGTATAACACCATGGAAGAACCAAAAAAATTTCACTGCTGAAAAGGAGTAATGACCATGGCAGAAAACAAGGAAAAATATTATGAGAACGAGCAGCTCGATCTGGATCAGCTCGAGGGGGTCTCAGGCGGAAGCTGCAAAGAACTGAGCGAGGACAGCAGAGTGCTCAAGAACCTGGGACTGTGCGACAAGTTTTACGACCAGTTGGATCTCAAGAACAGCCCGAGGCAGTGCCAGGAAATCGTAAACGCCTGGAAGCAGGGCGGCGTTACCGTCAGAACAAGCAAGTTATATCCGAATCAGTACCTCATCGACGGGAAAAAGGTAACACGCCTGATCGCGATCGATTACATCAAGAAGAACCGCTGATCAGGAACGATCGCAATTTAAGAGCCTGGCTGAGTGAGCCAGGCCCAGTTTTTCGAAGGATACTTTTCCTATCTTTTCACAACACCGGCAGGCCATAAAAATCCCGGCTGAGGATTGAGTTCATACCTCTTGCCTCCAAGTGTGACCCATGTATTCCTGTGCTGGCTTGCATACAATAAATTGTATCCAAAAATGTCAACAGCTCCGCCTTTATTGCCCATGAAATGGATCTTGCTGCTAACGCCGATATCTTTCATGAAATCATCCATCATTTTTGCTCCGGACACGCAGGTCCCGTTGCCGCCATACCAGAGCTGCATACCGGTAGCTCCTCCCTTTAGTCCGTATTTTCCTGTGGAAATAAGAGTGCCTATGGCATCGATAATCTCCCACGTGCTCATGTCAGCACTTACAAACGCGGCGATCGTCTTCTTTCTCCATTTGTTGTAATCAGCTTCGTTTTTCTTTGCCTTAGCCTTACCTCTGAATCCGTTTATAAAGGCAAATGTGATATTCTGCTCTGCTTTTTCCCCGTTGTAATCATATTCGATTTTCAGACTGAACCTGCCCGGTTTAAGAGCTTTGACGGCCGCATCGACTGTTGTTCTTCCCGTCTCCTCATCCAGCGTTGTTTTCAGCGTCACCTTCCCTTTATCCTCATCATATGTCACTCCGGCTACTTTGACGCCATCCCTGAGCACCCATCTGTCGCTGACCGATCTACCTACCACACATGCATATCCCAATTCTTCTTTGGGCTCTCCGATCCTGTTATTCAGGACTCTGACTTTGCAGCTAAGCTTTTTCCCTCCGGCTTTGCATGTAACAACGGTATTGCCGGCTTTTACAGGAATGATCGTGACGCTTGTTTTTGTTCTTGACTTGATCCTTGCAACGCCGTTTGACTTTATAGTCCAGCTGCCCTTTCCGCTCTTCAGCCTAATAGTCTGCTTGCCGCCCTTCGCTATTGTTACTGACTTAGCCGAGAGTTTTGGTGCAGCTTTCGCCTCGGCCGGTACTGAAGCAAAAGCCAGCACTCCCGCCAAAGCCATCATCAGCGAGACAGAAAGTGTTAAGAATCTGCTAAGAAGCTTTTTTCTGTATATTACTGACATGTTTCTCCCCTCCTGTTTATCGGTCTCCTGAGCACTGAAATCCATCTTACTATCGTTTATATTGTCGCATAAACCAAAGCTGTCGAATAGCGATTTGACAAATATAAACACGTTGATACAAATTGTTAACATCTGTTAGCGTCGGATCAAAACACATCTAGCGCCCGGTCTCCGAATCTTGCCTCATTGCAACCTGCAAAAAACAGCCGTCCACATCAGCGGACGACTATTAAGTAATGTTATTCGGTCATAAGAATAATAGCACAATAAGCTGCCTTAATAAATATCATACTTAAAAACATACGGCCTCGCTTTGTTCGCGAAGCCGTATGACTTAAGTGATGAATCATCCTGAAAGTCAGGCTATTTGACTCTGACCTTAAAGCTTACTTTCCTGGTCGCAGCCTTATAGCCGGCATTGCCTGCCGCCTTTACCTTGACTGTGACCTTGTAGGTGCCCTTCTTAAGGCCCTTCTTTACTGTGACCTTGCCGGTCTTCTTGTT
>JAFWGQ010000008.1 GCA_017512365.1 Mogibacterium sp. | reverse complement strand
TTATTCCTTGCAGGTGTTTTACCCATTTGGAGATGAAAGAGATCTTCCAATTTGTATTTCATCCCATCATCCCCACAAATATCAATTTGTCCCTTTCAGGTATTTCGCGGTCTCACGGTCAAACTCCGAAACATAGTCCGCCGCAATCTTCTGATAGGCCCGGCGCTCGCTGGCGCGGATCTCCCGGATGCGTTCCAGCAGTTCATCGAAATAGTCCCGACCGAAGGCACGGCCGTTTTTCATCAGCTCGTCATTGAGCACAAAGCCCTTCTGGATGTATTCTCTCAGCGTTTTGGTGGCCCACTGACGAAAGCGTGTTGCCTTTTTGGAGTTGACCCGGTAGCCGACTGCGATGATTGCATCGAGATTGTAGAAGTAAGTCGGCTTTGTAGATAATTCAGAAATCCTGAATTTTCTCATGACCGTTGCCTCGTCCAACTCTTCCTCAGCAAAAATGGTTTTCAGGTGCATGCTGATGTTAGACTTTGCACAATCGAACAGCTCTGCCATTCCCGCCTGGGTCAGCCAAAAGGTTTCATCCTGAAAGTAGACATCAACATAGGTTTTTGTTCCTTCGTAGCTGTACATCAGGAGTATACCTTTTTTTGAGTTCATTGCTCATTTCAGCATTTCCTCCAATTCAGCCAGATCCCTTCCGATCTCCGCCTCCAGCGCCTTGATGTTTGCCAGGATCTCGCTCGTGGGCGGGTACTCCACGGGTTTGTATTCGGTTTGCTTATACTTGTTGATAGAGAGATCGTATTCGTTGTCTGTAATCTCCTGTTTCGGGACGAAAAAGCTCTGTTCGGTGCGTTCACGGCCTTCCTCGGCATCCAGCGCATGAAAGCGGCTGATGATATCCGGAATATCATTTTCTTTGGTTTCACTGCGCTTGTCGTCGAGAGAGAAACCGTCGGCCTTCATGTCATAAAACCAGACCCGGTCTGTACCGCCGTGGCCGGTCTTGGTGAAAATCAGGATAGCGGTGGACACGCCGGCGTAGGGCTTGAACACGCCGGAGGGCATGGAGATCACGGCCTCGAGACGGTTATTTTCGATCAGCTCCTTGCGGATGGCCTTGTGCGCCGTGGAAGAGCCGAAGAGCACACCGTCCGGGACGATGCAGGCGCAGCGGCCGCCGACCTTGAGCATCCGCAGAAACAGAGCCAGAAACAACAGCTCCGTCTTCTTGGTCTTGCAGACCTTCAAAAGATCGGTCGAGACGATGTCCGCGTCTAAACTTCCCTTGAAGGGGGGATTGGCCAGGATCAGGCTGTACTTCTCCCGATCCGGGTTCTGGTCGGACAAACTGTCGCGGTACTCGATAAAGGGGTTATCCACGCCGTGGGTCATCATGTTCATCGCGCCGATGCGCAGCATGGTGCGATCCATGTCATAGCCATGGAACATGTGGTTCATATAGTGGTCCTTGTTCTGCCGGTTGAAAAAGACCTCCTGCTTGCGGTTTTCCTTCAGGTATTCGCTGACGGCCACGAGAAAGCCTGCCGTACCGCAGGCGGGGTCACATACAATTTCTTCCGCCTTGGGCTCCATCAGATCGACCATCATACGGATGATATGCCGTGGCGTGCGGAACTGGCCGTTGACTCCCGCCGTGGCGATCTTGGAGAGCAGATATTCATATACGTCACCGCGGGTGTCGGCGGTCTTGAGCTGGGCCATCTGCTCATAGAGCCCGTCCATGGCGGTGACAATCTTGTCCAGCATCAGCGGCGTCGGGATCTTGAAAATGGCGTCGCCCATGTACTTGGAATAGGCACTCTCCTTGTCGCCGTGCAGGTTTTTGATGAAGGGGAAGACCCACTCCTGGACGGTGCTGTACATCTTCCCGGCGGGGAAGTCATGGAACACGCTCCACTTGAGCTGACTGCCGTCGATACTGCGGTCGCCGATCTGCACGTCTTTGGCAAAGATGCTCTCAAAGGGCAGCCCGAGCATGGCAGCCTCCCTGGCCCGGGTGTTGTCCGCGTCGTCCAGATCATGGATGAACATCAAATAGGTCATCTGTTCGATGACATCCAGCGGATTGGTCAGACCGCCTGTCCAGAAGATTTCCCAAAGGCTGTCAATTTTACTTCTCAGTTCACCTGTCACCATAGTTTTATTCCTTCTCCCAGTTCCATGTATAGGATGTGTAGCGGCCTCCGCCGATCTTGATTATTTCGCCGCTGTCCAGCAGCTCGCTCAATGCCCGTTCCACCGTCTTCTGACTGATATCCGGGCATTGTTTCATGATCTGTGTCTTTGTGATCTGTCCTGTTGTGCTGCGGATGAGCTCCCGAACCCGTTCCGGCTTTGAAAGTCCTCTTGTCACCAGAATGTCCGCTCTTGAGACGAATTCCCGGTAGGCCGCGATCACAATGCCAAGCATATAACGGACAAAGGGAAGGTAATCGTTCCTGCCGTTATGCCATTCAATCGAGCTGTCCTGCAGTGCTTCATAGTAAGTCTCTTTGCTGTCTGCAATCAGCCTTTCGATGCTGATATACTTCCCGACGAAATAGCCGGAACGGTACAGCAGCAGAAGCGTCAGCAGGCGGCTCATGCGCCCGTTCCCGTCGTTGAAGGGGTGGATGCAGAGAAAGTCCAGGATAAACATGGGGAAAAGAAGCAGGGGATCCAGTTCCGCATCCGCCAAAGCCTCTTGGAAAGCGTTGCACAGGGCATCCATCGCCACTGATGTTTCCCATGCCGGAACCGGCTGGAAACGGACTCTTTTTGTTCCGTCCGGCAATTCCTCTGCAATCACGTTATCAGTATTTTTGAAGTCGCCGCCGCTGGCAGAATTGCTGTATTTATATAGATCCCGATGCAACTGCAGGATTGTGCCGGGCTTGATGGGAATATAGTCATAGTGCTCATGAATCGTGTTCAGCACGTCACGATAACCGGCGATCTCCCTCTCGCTCCGACCCTTCGGGGTTGTCTTGTTCATCACGATTTTTTTCAGCCGCTCGTCGGTGGTTATGATTCCCTCAATACGGTTGGATGCCTCCGTACTCTGGATCTTCGCAATCTCCAGCAGCTCGGCCAGGGCGTCTTTCTCTGCTCCCAAAAACAGAATCTGCAGTCCTTTCTGCTCGTGGATCTGGGCCAGATAGGACACGATCTCGGGAGACAGCAGTTTCTGATATTCGGTTTTATAGTCCAGCGATCTCATTCATTTTCCTCTTATCAGAGCTTAACATAGTCATTTCTCTGCGGTATGACTATCTTATCATGATCCGAATCTGGAGTCAAGAAACAAAGTCATAGACGCTCAAAATGACTATGTTGATCAACAGGAGAAAAACCAGGAGACCCTCTCCTGAAAGAAGATCTCCTGCTCGTGATACAATATATCTCCTCTTATTGTGTTATGTTGCATGTTTCCATATGATATTTCATTTCCTTCCGAACAAGCCTTTCTTTTCATAGGGTGCGGATTCGATTCCCAGGCAGGTGTACCCTGTGGCGTTGATGGCAGCTTTCAGGCTGTCGGCATCAACGGCCTCTTCTGCCAGGAAAGAGGCTTCTTTTTTACTTCTGGAAGCGGAGACTTTCTTCGCGGATGGTACCGCTTTGCGGATTGCGTCACAGACATGCGCCTCGCACATCCCGCACATCATGCCGTCGATCTTCATGCTTGTTTTGATCATATC
>JAFWGQ010000070.1 GCA_017512365.1 Mogibacterium sp. | reverse complement strand
TCGAGCTCAGGGGAAGACTGCTCGACTACATGCGCATCAAAAAGGCTGCCGAGATGCTTATGGCAGCTGAGGAGTACAATCTCGCGGTGCATGAGAAGCCTGCCGAAGACATGTCCGAATATCTCGGGAATCCTGATGAGATACTGCAGGTAAGCGACGAGCAGCTTGTGAACGCATTCATAATGTTCCTGACCCGAAAGAGGAAGGTCGAGGAGGTGACCAGGCGCTACAGCAGGGTGCGCCGACGCAAGGAGACCATCGAATCACGCATCAGCGAGATGACTGAGCTCCTCGAAAAGAAGTTCAGGGAAGGAAACGGCAAGGTGCTTTTCAACGAGCTGCTGCCTGAGAAGCCGGACAGATACGATATCACGCTCAGCTTCATGTCGCTGCTCTCGATGATAAAGAATCAGGGCTATGACGCGGAGCAGAATGAGAACTTCGGCGAAATAAAAGTGATCAAAAAGGAGATCGCAGATGTACAGCAATAAAACGATGAAATCCGCGCTCGAGACCATGATGTTCATGTGGGGAGAGCCGCTTGAAGTAAAGGACGCGGCTGAGGTGCTCGAGGCTGACAAAAATGTAATAAGAGGACTCTTCGGGGAGCTTCAGGCGGAATACGAGCAGGAAGGCAGAGGAATAAGGATACGCGAAGTCGACGACGCGTTCGGCTTTGTTACGCTGCCTGAAAACGAGATATTCCTTAAAAAGCTCTGTACTCCGGTAAGAGTAAGAAGGCTGTCGCAGGCCGCTCTCGAGGTGCTGGCCATCATCGCATACCGCCAGCCGGTGACGAGATCGGAGATCGATTCCATCAGAGGCATCAAGAGCGAGAGAGTCATCGACGGACTCATAGATAAGGGCCTGGTAGAGGTCTCCGGCAGGTCGGAAGGCATCGGCAGACCTCTGATCTACGCGACAACGAAGGAGTTTTTAAAGAAGTTCGGATTCTCGTCTCTCAAAGACCTCCCTGAGGTACCGGAATACGAAGAGATGAGGCGCGAGCGCGAAGAAGAAGGATACGGGCAGATAGCAATAGATTTCGAGGGAAAAGAATGAGAATAAACCAGTATATAGCTTCGGCAGGCGTTACGAGCCGCCGCAAGGCAGATGAATTAGTGGCAGACGGAAGAGTCAAAGTGAACGGAGCGGTCCTGACCTCGCCGGGATATCATGTGGAGGAAGGCGACATAGTGGAGGTCGACGGAGTACGCATAACTCCGGCTGAGCGCAAGGTCTATTACCTGCTCAACAAGCCGGCGGGCTATGTGACATCGACAGCCGACAAGGAGGGAAGACCTCTTGTTACGGAGCTGGTCCCGGATGACGTGAGGGTGTTCCCTGTAGGAAGGCTCGATCTCAACACGACCGGGCTCCTGATACTCACAAACGACGGAGAACTGTCGAATAAGCTGATGCACCCGTCTCACGAGTTCAGCAAGAGATACCTTGTAAGAGCGCAGGGAATAGTGACAAGAGCCGAGGCGGCAAGACTCGAGAAGGGTATAGACATCGGCGGATTCGTCACTTCGCCTGCAGACGTGCATCTGCTCAAGCACGACCGCAACTCGACGATCGCGGAGATAGTCATCCACGAGGGCAAAAACCGTCAGGTGCGCCGCATGTTCAAGGCGATAGGACATCCCGTACTGGAACTTTGCCGCACGGGACTCGGAAATCTGGAGATCGGCAGGCTGGCGGTCGGACAGTGCCGCAAGCTGAGTCCGGCTGAGGTGGAGCACCTCAAACGCATATCTTAAGAGCATATAAAAAGGAGCCGAAGGAAGGCTCCTTTTTCAGTGCATTTATTGCAGTGTTTATTCTCCGAGGTAGGCCTGCTGTACACGAGGATCGTTGAGCAGGGCTTTTCCCGGACCGGCCATCGTTATGACGCCGGTCTCCATTACGTATGCGTAGTCGGATATCTCAAGGGCGGCCTTGGCGTTCTGCTCGATCAGCAGGATGTTCACGCCGTCCTCCCTGATCTTCTGGATGACTGCGAAGATGTCCTTGATGACCAGCGGGGCAAGTCCGAGCGAAGGCTCGTCGAGCATGAGAAGCTTAGGCTTTGACATCAGTGCGCGGGCGACCGCGAGCATCTGCTGTTCTCCTCCGGAGAGGGTAGCGCCGAGCTGCCATGTTCTTCCTGCTATTCTAGGGAAGAGCTCGTAAACCCAGTCTCTGTCCCTGGCGATCTCTGCCTTGTCCTTGCGAAGGTATGCTCCCGCAGCGATGTTCTCGTCTACCGTAAGGTCTGGGAAGATCCTGCGCCCCTCAGGGCAGAGGATTATGCCTTCGCCTACTATGTCCTTCGTCTTGAGCGAGGTGATCTCGGTGTCATCCCAGTAGACATGGCCGTCGCTCTTAGGCACCAGACCCATTACCGACTTGAGAGTCGTGGATTTTCCGGCGCCGTTGGCACCGATGAGCGAGATTATCTTGCCATCCGGTACATCGATATCGATGCCTCTGAGAGCGTGGATACCGCCGTAATGTACATTCAGATTTCTGATTGCCAGC
>JAFWGQ010000069.1 GCA_017512365.1 Mogibacterium sp. | reverse complement strand
GGGTCTGGATTATTCGTCACCGCATTTATATATCGACTCCGAAGGCCGCGAGCCTGACTTCGAAAAGCCTTTCCGCAAGTACGAAGAGAAACTTGCTAAAGAGCAGCACATCCTTTCAAAGATGAAAGAATCCAACAAAGGCCGAAAACTTTCGGAGTGTAAAAACTACCAGAAGCAGAAACTCAAAGTAGCGAAGATCCATGAGAAGATCGCAAACTGCAGAAAAGACTTTTTGCATAAACTGTCTTTCGAGCTGGCAGAAAACTACGACCTCGTAGGCGTAGAAGACCTCAATATGAAGGCGATGTCGCAGTGCCTTACGTTAGGCAAGTCGACCATGGATAACAGCTACGGCATGTTTTTAAACTTCCTGGAGTATAAGCTGAACGACAGAGGCAAATACCTCATAGAAGTCGACAAGTGGTATCCGTCCACAAAGACATGCTCATGCTGCGGCAATACGAAGCCTATGAGCCTTTCCGACCGCGAGTACGTCTGCCCGGAATGCGGGGCCGTTATGCCCCGGGACCACAATGCAGCGATAAACATTTGCAGCGAAGTTATTAGAACCGCCGGGCAGGCGGGGATAGCCTGTTTATGCTCAGCCCGTTAGGGCTGTCGAGCAGGAAGCCCCCACTTCTATAAGTGGTGGGAGCATGTCACCACTTTCGTTGTAGCCATAATTTACCTCCGGATTGTACATACATATTGTACACACATTATGTATCCGCCTGCCCGTCTCGTCAACGGCAGCCCTCGAAACACGTTTTTACACGTTTTCACGTGTACAAAATAGCGATGAGTAGTTTACTCTTTTGCTCTCAACAATGTAAAATGCTAAATGTCTATAGGCTTTCCGCGGATGAAGTGAAGAAGCGGAAACGGAGGGTATCCTGACAAACATCGGAAAAGAGGGACTGAAAGCGCAGCGCCTGACGCAGAAACAGGCAGACCGGCACTGAAGGGGGCACCGCTCAGGACAAAAAAGCAACGCACGTATCCACGCCAAACCAGTTCGCGGTGGCAGTTTTTAACGCCGATGAAGATGACGAGGTGATCCTCGATAAAGACATCGTTTTTGATGGAACTACCGGATTTATTAATTTTATATATATCGGAGCAAACAGTGTCACGATAAAGAGCAGCGGCTCGGAAAGATACAAACTTGATCTCAAAACATGTTTTATCCGGAGAAGGAGGAGGAAAGAAAATGGCTAAGGTTCTGCTCATAAACGGAAGTCCGAGAGCTGACGGCTGCACTGCGACCGCGCTCGAGGAGATGATAAAAGTTTTCCATGAAGAGGGCATGGAGACGGAGCTCGTCCATGTCGGCAATAAGGACATAAGGGGCTGCATCGCGTGCGGCACCTGCGAGACGAAAGGGAGCTGCGTGTTTGACGATCTCGTCAATGAGGTCAGTCCAAAGTTCGAGGCGGCGGACGGACTCGTCATCGGAAGCCCCGTGTATTTCAGTTCGCCTAACGGGACCCTGCTGTCCTTCCTCGACAGACTGTTCTACAGCCGTCCGTTCGACACGCACATGAAGGTCGGCGCCGCCGTTGTGAGCGCCAGAAGAGGCGGGAACACAGCGTCGTTCGATGTGCTCAACAAGTACTTCACGATCAGCGGCATGCCGGTGGCGTCCTCCACTTACTGGAACCAGGTCCACGGCTTTTCTGCCGATGATGTCAGGAAGGACGCCGAGGGCCTCCAGACCATGCGCAATCTGGCCCGCAACATGGCGTTCATGATCCGGGCGATAGCCGACGCGAAGGAGAAGTACGGCCTGCCTCAGATGGAGAGCGGCAGCTTCACGAGCTTCCCTGACGGCAAATAGCAGCGGCAGCTGAGGAAAGACGAAAGACAGATGAAAGCTTGTATATAAGTTTGTATATAAAAAGTCTCCTGCCGGGGGCTGTTATGTATAATTTCTGAGTGGAATAATCTGTTTTACAGTACATTTTTGTACAGAAGGGAGATCACTGATGAAAAAGTACACTAAGATATTTGCGCTGGTGATGGCCCTCGCGCTGGCTCTGGCGTTCACGGCCTGCAAGAAGGAAGAGCCTGCGCCGGCGCCTGAAGCGGATGACGGCCAGAACCCGATCATGAATTTCGTCGGCACATACGCCAGCGACAGGGCGTCGATCCAGATCGAGGCAACTGACGAGGAGAACGGCGCAAAGGCCACGGTAACATGGAGCAGCAGCGCGTCCGAGCACAGCGAGTGGACGATGAGCGGCACATACGACGCCGACAGCCATGTGTTCACATACTCAGACTGCGTAAAGAAGGACGTGGTGTTCAATGAGGACGGCAGCGTTGAATCCGAGGAGGAAGTATACAAAGACGGGACCGGAACGATGACATTCTCCGAGGGCAACGAGGGTCCGTACCTCGAGTGGAAGGATGACAAGGAGAATGCGGCAGACGGCATGACATTCACCTTCGTAAAGGAAGGAGAGGAGCAGACCGGCGTGGCCAATCCGTGGCAGACAGCCGCGACAGCCGAAGAGGCGGCCGAGGGTGCCGGAATAGGATCCTTCGTCGTTCCTGAAGGCGCTGAACTCAGCCTCGGAACAGTCAAGGTTGAGGAATACAGATACATGGACGGCATGGCTGAGGCGAGCGCTCCTGTAGCTGCGGTCGAGATGACGATCCGCAAGGGCAAGCCTGAACTCGAGACGGCAGAGCACGACATTTCCGGCGACTACAACGAGTACAAGTACAACTGGAAAACGACCATCGGAGACAAGGAAGTCACATGCTCGGGCAACCGCGAAGGCGAAGCCACGACGGCCGTATGGTTCGACGACGGCATGGATTACGCGGTCATGGCGCGCGGCGCAGGCGGAGACGATGACTTCGGACTTTCCGCAGACGATCTTGAGGTGCTCGTGAACGGCATAAAGTAGAACATGCGAAAGTGACGGCAAACTGATTGAGGGACTACGGAAGAGTAGAAATGCGAGACCTGCAGGAGGACTATCCTGCGGCAAAAAAATACGTGGGCGGGCAGCTCAAAGAGAACAGAGTCTCGAAGGCGATGATCTCTGAGACGCTGCTCGTCTTTGAAGCGCTCTGCTACAGGATATTCGAGCAGAGACAGGATATGGACGGCGTTGTGTATGTGTCGGGATTCCGCAGGATGGGGGACTCGGCCATAGAGCTCGCCTACGAGGGGAGCATGTATGCTCCGGAGCCGGAGGATCCCTCCAGGCTCACTCCTGAAGACAGGATAATCAGAGCCTACGCGGACAAGATAGACTACAGCTACCGCTCGGGCCGCAACAGGATCACGATCACGATGAAGAGGAACCACCTCGCGGCGGTCGGACTGTACGCGGCAAGCATGGCGCTGGGAATCATCGTGTATATCCTGCTGAGATATACTGCTTCCGAACAGCTGCAGTACTTCGTGGCCGAGAAGCTGGTCTTTCCTGCCGAGCAGCTTTTCCTGAACGCGGTCCTCATGGTCGGAGCTCCTGTGACCTTCCTGTCGATGCTGAAGCATCTGACGGATACATATATCCTGGCGGAAAGCCGGTCGAGCGCAAGGAGACTGCACAGAAGCGCGATCACTTCATCGATAGTATCAGTTGTCCTTGCGATCGTAAGCAGCCAGCTGTTCACATCGCTCCTGTTCGCCGATGATGACCTGAAAGGCAAATATGAGCACGGAATGATCAGTATGGATCCGGAAACGCTGATCCCGTCGCTCATACCTTCGGACATATTCACTCCGTTCCAGACGATGATGCCGTACTCGCTGATCATACTGGCGGTCCTTACCACCTATGCCTTCTGCTCTGTCGGAAAGTTCTTCGACACTATAAAGGTAGCTATAGATGCGGCCTATGTCCTGTTCGCGAGGATGCTTTCGGTAGTGATGTACGCGCTGCCTCTTGCCGCGTTCCTGACGATGCTGGATGAACTGTTCAGCGACGGGTACATAGGGCTTCTTTATCTGGCGGAGATGATCGCAGTAGCGTTTGCAAGCCTCGGCATACTGCTGGGCTATTATGCCCTCAGACTGCTGAGGTGCGGCGTGAAGCCGGGACCTTTCCTGAAAAAGATGTTGCCTCTGATGCGCGAGAATGCGAGGATCGCTTCCGCCTTCGACGCGGTGCCGTACAACATCCGTTACTGCACCAGAGCTTACGGCTTCGACAGAAAACGCATGGAGCAGTCCATGCCGGTGCTTGCGCAGATCAATCTGGACGGCAACTGCTTCATCATAACGATGCTCGCAATGCTTTATGTCGCAGTCAGCAGCACGCCGCTTTCGCTGGGAGACACCATAGCAGTCGGCATACTCGTGCTGTTCCTGTCTGTCGGAGCTCCGAACCAGCCGGGATCATGCCTGCTGGGTCTGACGATCGTAATGGTATTCCTTGAAGCGCTGCCTCTGGTAACAGTGGCGATCGAGGGAGAGGTCTTTTTCGGAGGCATACTGAACCTGACGAACATCGCGGGAGACATAGTCACCCTGGCAACAGAGGAAGTGCGAGAGACCGGCAGCGCAGAGAAGATAAACGAAGCGGCCGCGAGCTGAATTGCGCAGGATAATAAACGAAGCGTCCGCGTGCTGAGATGCGCAGGATAATAAACGAAGCGTCCGCGTGTTGAGCTGCGCAGGAAGATGCAAAGCAGCCTCAGGCTGAGACGCAAAAGAAGATGAGCACAACAGCCGCGAGCCGGTATGCACGAACAGTAATAACAGAAATAACAGACAGTACAGTAAACGGCGCCCCTCGCGGCGCCGTTATAGGTCGCAGACAAGGTCCAGGCTTCAAGTCAGGAGGCCCGGGCTTTTTCTTGATCTTTTCTGCTGCTGCGGATCGCCCCGGACGACCCGCGCTGACCGGCGGGGCCTGCACTGCCCGCCCGGGCAGCTGAAGAGCGAGCGTCGGCCGGCCGGCGATCCCCGCAAGCGCAATGGAGCGCGAGCGGCATGTGAAGGTATTTACCGCTTTCAATGCTCCTCTTTGCTCAGGTGCTGTGTACACCATCCTACTCGCCCCGTCGCCTGGAGACTGTGTACACCATCCCGCTCGCTCCTCAACCTGTACACACAATGGACCTTCGAGCCACCCCTACTGAGCCCGTTTTGCAGTATTCTGTGTACACCACGGCTCTGCATATGCAGGCTGTACACAGTTTTCAGAAAAAACAGTGTACGACCTTCTGCCTGTTTGCAGTCCTGTACACAGAATGGAGTTGTCCATGGGCATTTTCATCGATCAGGCAGACAAAAATGTGTACAAACAGAGGATATCCTTCTGTCTATACACATTTTTGACTATCTGACCGCTGAGATGGAGCCTGAGATCATTCAAAGTGTGTATCATCCAGCCGATTCTAAAGAGTCATACACAGCTTTTGCAGAAAAGATGTGTATGAGTTCCTGAAATGATAGGATCTATACACACTTCGTACCTTTCCGAAGCCCTCTGATCTTTTCATGACATCTATTGTGTGTATGAGCAATGGGATATCTGTGTTTCATACACATTTTACCGATACGGGCCTTGCAAATGTTACTGGATCTGCCTCCGGGTGTAATGCACGACTGGCTGGCGGCTGGATTACACCCGATCCCGGAAAAGCGGTGTAATCCGCTGTGCTATAGAGCTGGCATTACACCGCGCGCGCTCCTGTGCGCTTGCGGGGATCGCCAGCCAGCCGACGCACGCCCTGGAGCTGCCCGGGCGGGCAGAGGAGGTCCCGCCGGTCAGCGCGGGTCGTCCGGGGCGATCCGACCGTAATGACGAGCCTGCTATAGGAGGGCTTGTCTGTAATAATGAACGGCGCCTTTCCCAGCGCCGTTTTAATATCTACTGATTCTGTATCAGGGACAGGGCCTGTTCGATGAGGTCGTTGCTCTCGCCGAGCTTGTCGACGGCCTCGTGGAGGAGGTCTGCGGAGACCTCGTCGAAGTTGTGGGCGAGGTCGTGGAGCTCCTCTGCATGGTGGCGGTTATGGTCGAGCATGTACTTCAGCAGAGCGAGAGCCTCCTCCGGAGAGGAAGTCGTCGCATGCGAATGCGTGTGGCCGTGCGAATGCGTCGTGCCGTCGGCATGCGTATGCTCGTGGCAGTGACCGCAATGTTCATGCTCGTGGGTCTGATCGTGATCATGATCATGCGCATCTGAAGCATGGTCATGCGTGTATTCCTTGCTCATATACTAGCCTCCGTGTTATCCGTATGTTTAGCAGAAAACAGATTCTTCTTTCTCTTTCGACTTATCATTCTTTGACTTTTTGCCGCTGATCTTGTCGACTCCGCCGCTCACTTCGTCAAGCCTTTCCTTTTCAAGCTCAGTGCACTGAGATCCGTCTTCTCTGTACTGATCGTTGAACTTCTCCTCTTCTTTCATAACTTTTCTCCTTTCAAGAATAGGATCATCTGACCCTAATTTTTATCGTCTTGTATACTCCGTTCTGGGCATAGATGCGAATGCTGCAGTTACCCGCAGATAGAGCTTTAATTTTGCCCTTCGATGTGACAGTCGCTACAGCCGGAGCGGTCGACTCATATCTGAGTCCTTTCTTCTTCTTTACTTTTGATCCGTTCGCTCTGGCTTTTATCTTATACGTCTTGCCTGCCTTCAGGTTCAGTTTTGCCTTCCCCGGTTTTGTGACCTTTACTTTTTTGTAGTTGCTGACCTTACCGCCCTTTGTAGCTGCGTGTATCATCTTTGATGATGACACCACATTCCCAGAGCTGTCAAGAGCAATTATCATGAACTTGTAGTATTTCCCTTTTTTCAGTGCAGACCCGGATATATCGTTAACCTTGAAGCTGTTGCTGTTTATACTTGCGATCCTCCGGAGTGGATTCGACTTGCCCGAGGCAGCGCCGTAGATCACATAGGATGCCGCTCCGTTCTGCTGAGCCCATTTAAGAGTCACGCTCTTCTTTCCCTGACTGCTGCTCCTGAGAAGGAGCGGAGCGAAAACTGTTCCTGCGGGATCGCTGTCAGACTTCCAGGCAAGCGCTGCTGAATCGGCAGCCTCTGCAGATGCGCCCCTTCCGAACGGCGTCCCGTCTTCGCCTATCTGAGAAGAGCGGTCGGCCGGCTTCTCAGGATCGGCCGGCTTCTCAGGATCGGCCGGCTTCTCAGGATCGGCCGGCTTCTCAGGATCTGTCGGCTTCTCCGGTTCTGTTCCTTCGGTAGCATAGACCTTGATCGGGAAGTTATCCATATCGAGCAGCCTGCAGTCATCGCCTTCCATCAGATCCTGTATCGCCTCTTCGGACAGATCATACCAGCGTCCGCCCGACAGGAAAAGACTCTCGCCCTCGTTGATGATCCCTTTGCAGTAGTTGTTACTATAGTAAGCGGATTCATCATATTCCGTTTTGTTCCACGCCGTCTGCATGCTTATGCTGTAGCACTTGTCGGGCGTCTTCTGTGTGACCACGACCGAGAACTTCTGGCCGGTAGCTGCAGTGACAGGCTCAGGGAGGTTTTCCTTATGGAATCCTCCGTAGCTGTATTTGGCATCCATCTCGGCGACTTTAGTGCCGTCGACCGGATCCTTTGCTCCGTCGTCCAGGAAATAGACTTCATAATGTACCTCTGTGCCCGGCGTCGTGGTCTCACAGGTGACCTGCTCTATCACGCTCGGAAGCTCGGCGGTGAATACATTGGCCATGCTGGTCTTACCTGACAGATACGCCGATTCCACTTCGCTCACAGGCATGTAGTCATGCTGATATGCAAGGTAGTCCTTCTCTTCGTTGCTCAGATCGAAGTCGAGAGCCTCGACCATGACGACACTTTTGTCGTCATACGAAAGCCAGAAATAACCTGTCTGTTTTGCGTCCGCGTCTTTCTTAGCATAATTCGGAGCCTGGTCCTGACCCTCATACAGCCCCCAGCCCGGTCCCTTGTTCGGGAACTCCCGCCTGGCATCGCCCCAGCTGTTCTTCACAAGCCAGGCTCCGTTGTGCTCAGGGGTACTGAGAGCCATCGCTTCTTCTTCTTCCTTACCGGCTATCTTATGCGCGAAGTTTGACGCAGGATATTCGTCGTCCCAGCCTACTATGACGACTGCATGGTTAGCGCGGCCGTCATCATAGGTATAGTGTGCCCAGTTCGGGCTTATGTATTTTGTTGCTTTCGGATTGTCTGCATCTCCCGGCAAGCTTGTATCTGCACAGTAACCGATCGACACAGCGCGCTTGTTTTCAAGCTGCTCCTTGATGGCGTTGATGGCAGCCGTGCGCTTAGAGCCTGTCTTATTTGCAGGCGTAGGCAATATATACGATTCCTTGAGCCTGAAGGACTGCAGGAATCTGTCCTCGTCAGGCAGCGACCAGTCATCATCAGAACTGTAACAATAATCGACTCCGTCTTTTTGTTGTATTTTCTTTTCTTTTCCGTGATATTCCAGCGCCTCATCCAGGTCCTCAAGGACCGGTCCCGCTCCGCTTGCGAAGAGTGATGTCCCGAAGAACGGGAATCCGCCGACATTCATTATTCCCGAGCCTCTGCCGGTAAAATATGCTCCCTCGCCATTTTGCGGATTGCTCTCATTTTTTATCGGCTGGTAGGTGAACCATGCCAGATGCTTTTCGGACAGATCCAGCGAGTCCGCAGTGTGCGCTCCCCTTACAGCTTCATTGCCGAGTATACTGGTCTCAGCTGCTGCTATGGCAGCAAAGCCCCAGCATGTGCCGAACGGATTCTGAAATTTTACCGGCGTCACATAGTTTTCGCCGTTTACATTTCTCAGATCGAAGCGGGGATCAGACACTGATCTAGCCCCGAGCTTTCCGAGCTTTCCTCTGAACGCAAACGGATCGGCGTCTTCATCCTGCATCTGCCGGGCAATTTCCTGTAATACCTCATCGTTACTGCCTTCCCCGGCTGCAAACGCATCAAACGGTGCCAGCGGCATCATCGTCAGCGTAAGAACGAGTGAAAACATAAGTGCAGCGAACCTTCTCTTGATCATTCTCTCCTCCTAATAGTTAAACAAGTCTCTAGTATTATACGACTCGACAGCTGTTACGGCGACAGTTATCAGATTTATTCAGGTTTTTTATTCAGGCTTTTCCTGATTTTCTTTTCTTTACTCATATAGTAGTTGGAAGTGGTTAACAACCCCATATAGGGGATATATATAGTGTTCACAATCAAGTACTAAAAAAATACAAAAACCGAATAGCTTATGGCAGTTTCCGGTCCCATATTTCATTGACACATCGTTAACGAGAGCCTTAAAATAATAACAAGAGTATTATTGTAGGAACAGTATGCCCGGACGGGGCGACTGCGGAATTTTTCTTGCTTTTGCAGAAAACCCGATTTGCGACATCAGTTTCCTACGCGTTCAAACTCAGAGAGGGAGAGGTGACACATAATGCGTGACTTAAAGCATCTGATCTACTTTGAGGACCTGCTGCAGGAAGCCAACAACGAGCTCGTGCGCAAGGGTAAGGAAGACGGCAATCTGTGCCTTGGCTACACTTGCTACTTCATGCCTGAGGTCCTTCTTGATCTGCCGGGCTGCTTCGCAGTCAGACTGAGAGCGCCTAGGTGCACGTCGCCTGACATGGCATCTTACTACATGTCGGGCCGTACTTGCCACTACGGCAGATCGCTTCTCGAAAGAGCCCTGGAGGGCGGCTTCAACTTCATAGACGCCCAGCTCGCTACAGAGACCTGCACTGTAACATGCAGATTCCAGGAGCATCTTGACTACATGGACGACGTGATCAACAACGTCACGTTCAAGACTTCATTCACGGACGTTCCGTTCAAGAAGAACGAGAACAGCATCGACCACTACAGGAAACAGCTAAAGATCAAGGTTCTCGACTTCCTGGCGAACGAGTACGGAGTCGATACTTCGGACAAGGCCATCCTGAAGGCGATCGAGATCAACAACGAAGTGAACGACATCATCACCGAGATCGGCAACTTCCGCAAGCTCGAGAACCCGCCTATCACAGGATATGAGTTCAGCGTCATCACACTGGTATCTATGGTATGCCCTAAGTACCTCATCGTGGACAAGCTGAGAGAGACTCTCGAGGAGATCAAAAAGAGAGAGCCTGACGAAAAGCCGAACTTCAAGATCAGAGTGCTGCTCGCCGGTTCCGAGAACGACGATCCTGACTTCATCAAGCTGATCGAAAGCTGCGGAGCTCTCGTGGTAGCCGACAGACACTGCTACGGTTCGCTCGAGGCAAGACAGCACATCAACGTCGAAAAGGGCGAGGATCCGCTGACCGCAGTCGCGAGACACTACCTGCTGACGAGCCAGTGCGCGAGATTCATGGAGCAGCAGGAGATGAGACACCGCAAGAAAATGCTCGCCGACTACGCGAAGGAATACAAGGCAGACGGTATCATCGTGGAATCCAACAAGTTCTGCGAGTACTGGAGCTTCGAGAGAATGATCGACACGATCGTTCTGCCTAGAGACTTCGGATATCCGGTATGCTCCATCGAGAAGGAGTACATCAACACGGCGTCCGGACAGCTCAGGACGAGATTCCAGGCGTTCGTCGAGAGCGTAGAGCTCAAGAAGATCCAGGAGGGCAAGTAAGATGAAAAAACCTGACTTAAGCAAACTCAAAGATGTCGACTTCAGGAAGGCTGCAAGGGATTTCGTCTACGGCAAGCCTCACGGAGAAAGAAGACTCGGAGACCTGTACATCCCTAAGACAGGTCTGTATAAACACAGAGAGTGGCGCGGTATCAAGGATACCATGTACTACTTCAACAACATCTGGCTGTACAACTACGGAATGATCGTACGCGACCTCATGGTGTACGGCGGCGGCCCTAAGGGCGCGATCCAGTTCCTCAAGGGAACATGGAGATACAGATGGATGGGCCAGACATACCTGACGGTAATGCACTGGTTCGACCGCTGCCTCGAGGGAATGAGAGGCGAGACGCTCAAGGCTTCCGCATGGCACTTCAGAGGCATCACAAGCGCATGCCTGTACCAGATCACGGGATTCTTCAACAGAGACCTCAACATCGGCGGAGATCCGGCTCTGAGAGCCAAGACCATCGGTACCGACGAGACAGTCTGGGGCGGCATCATCTATCCGTACATGGATCAGGGCGGTTATTACCTGCCGACACAGATGATCCCGTACTTCGTAACATGCCACTGCAACAACCACACTGTGCTCAACTACATCGACGCGGTACAGGCCTACGGACTTCCGGGCGACCCTTGCCCGATGTGCCAGGCCGAGGCCGGCATCTATATCGAGGACGATGTTCCTGATTCATACGTCGCGATGGTCACGACAAACGAGGCCTGCGACAGCTCGGTAGGAACATCCGTCATTCAGGACTGGATGATGAACAAGCCGCTCTTCGCGATGCCGCAGGTAATGCAGTTCGACGACGACTCCGTCCTCGAGAACTGCGCTAAGGAAATCGAGATGGCCTGGAGGTTCATAGAAGAGCAGACCGGACTTGAGTTCCACTGGGATGAGCTCGTGAAGCACATCGAACTCCAGAACCAGCAGACCAGGTTCGAGTGGGAGAAGTGGGACGTTGCCGCCAACACCAGCAATTACCCTATCAACGGCGTAGCCCAGGCTCTGTACAGGATCTTCTACTCGCAGTACGGCGAGAGACCTTTCTGGCACGATGTTGACGCCAAGGTCAAGAAGATCATGGAGAAGTGCGTCGAGGAAGACATCAACACATTCCCGATGACACGCCACAGAGTGATCGCATGGTCGTGCGCTCCTCTCTACTACTCCGCATGGTGCACATGGGCCTACAACTGCTGGGGCCTCAACACCATAATCAACATGGACTCGCTGATGTTCGACATGGAGATCAGAACGGATTCTTACGAGAACTGCCTGCTCGACTGCGCGAAGTATCACGAATGGGCTCCTATGAGAAGAATGGCCGTAGGCGGACTGCAGCACATCTTCGAACTCTGGGAGAACATGGAGAAGTTCAACTGCGACATGGTCATGATGTACGACCAGCTCCAGTGCAAGGGAATGCAGGGCGTCGTCGGCCTCTTCGAGGACGAGTTCAGAGCCCGCAACATCCACGCTATCTGGATGCCGCACGCGCTGCCTGACAAGAGGACAGTTCCTAGGTCGGAGATCAGACGCATAATCAACGACTACATGTTCACCGTAATGGGCGAAGAACCTCTCGATCCGTCACTGCTCGACTTTGACGATATCGACAGCTGGTAGAAAGGAGGCCGGTAATGATAAGACTCATCAAAAAACTTTTCGGCATTCTCGCTCTTGTTTATGCCGGGCTGTTCTGCGTATTCTTCTTCGATCTCGACGGAAAGCTGCTCTACTATGTTGTTGAGCCGTTCATGAAGAACCACTTCGACAACATGAAGAGAAGAGATCCGCACGATGTGCCATACGACATGATCGATACGGAATATATGTCCAATTAGTATTTCAAGATGTCTGCATAGGCAGAGATGCGAGTCGAGAGTCGCGAGCGAATCTTGTCAGCTGCACCAAAGGAGCGCTGCGAAGCGGCTGGATGTTTGAGACGATACCCCGGTACCCAGTGTATCGGCGAAAACTCCCCGCGCTCGCAAGAGACTGAGGATGCAATGACAGATTCACGAGCTTCGAGGCGAGTTCTCTGTCTATGCAGACGGATAAAAATTCAAAGAAAGAAGTTATAACTCAGATGAAAAAGAAATTCAAAGCCGAATCCCAGCGTCTGCTGGACATGATGATCAATTCGATCTACACGCACAAGGAGATCTTCCTGCGCGAGATCATATCGAACGCGTCCGACGCCATCGACAAGATGTGCTACCTGGCACTCACCGACAAGAACGTGGGCGAGAGCCGCAGCGACTACGAGATCATCATCACTCTCGACAAGGAGAACCGCATACTCACGGTCAGCGACAACGGGATCGGGATGAACTCAGAGGACCTCGAGAAGAACCTGGGAATGATCGCGTTCTCGGGAAGTCAGAAATTCTCCGAGGAACTTGAAAAGAAGAAAAAAGAGCCGGGCCTCGGCGCTGACGACAAGGTCGACATCATCGGACAGTTCGGAGTGGGATTCTACTCGGCGTTCATGGTGTCCGACAAGGTCGAAGTCGTGACGAAGAAGTACGGCGAGGACCAGGCCTGGAAATGGGTCTCCGAGGGCGCCGGCGGCTACACGATCGAGGAAGCCGAAAGGGACGGCCACGGCACGGACGTCATAATGCACATCCGCGAGGACGGCGAGGAGCAGGACGAATACAGCAAGTACATCAGGGAATACCCGATCTACAAGCTGGTCAGAAAATACTCCGACTATATTCGCTTCCCGATCAAAATGCTCATGCCTCACCCGCAGGTCAAGGAGGGCTCAGACCCTGAGAATCCGGAGTACGAGGAGGTCTTCGAATACGAGACACTCAACTCGATGGTGCCGCTCTGGCAGCGCAAGCGCGCCGACGTCACCAAGGAGGAATACGACGAGTTCTACAAGTACACCTTCCAGGACGACATGTCGCCTCTCGAGGTCATCACGGTCTCGGTCGAGGGCATGGTGAGCTACGACGCTCTGCTGTTCATCCCGGAGAAGGTGCCTAACAAGTACTACACGGACGATTTCTCGGGCGGCCTGCAGCTCTACAGCTCGGGCGTGCTGATCATGGACAAGTGCAGGGACATCCTGCCGGACTACTTCAACTTCGTCAGGGGCGTGGTGGATTCGCCGGACCTCTCGCTGAACGTCTCCAGAGAGATGCTCCAGCACGACAGGCAGCTGCGCCTCATCTCGCAGAACCTCGAGAAGAAGGTAAAGTCCAAGCTCGAGGACATGCGCGACAACGACCGCGAGAAGTACGAGACCTTCTATAAGAGCTTCGGGCGCCAGCTCAAGCTCTGCGCGCTGGACGACTACGGCAGGTACAAGGAGCAGCTCCAGGACTTCCTGATGTTCTGGTCCTCGACAGAGGAAAAGCTCGTCACGCTCGCCGAGTATGTGGAGCGCATGAAGGAAGACCAGGAGTACATCTACTATGCGACGGGCGACAGCCTCGAGGCGGTCGACAAGATGCCGCAGACAGAGATACTCAAGGACAAGGGCATCGAGATACTCTACTTCACCGAAAGCACGGACGGCTTCATCTCCGACATGTTCCGTACATACAAGGACAAGAAGTTCATGTCCGTCATCGACGGGGACTACGATCTCGGCGACAGGTCGAAGGATGAAGAGGCCGACAAGGTCTTCAAGGACACATTCGACTTCGTAAAGGAGACTCTGGGCGATGAGGTGGATGTGGTCAAGGCGACCACAAAGCTCAAGACGCATCCGGTATGCCTCTCGAGCGGAGACGGCATCACCTTCGAGATGGAGAAGTACTTCACCGCCGTCAACCCTGATCTCGGAATGAAGGCGAAGCGCATACTCGAGCTCAACGTGGATCACGCCGCATTCTTGGCGCTCGACAGAGCCAGAACGGACGATCCGGAGAGGGCAAAGAAGATGTGCGAGGTGCTCTTCAACCAGGCACTGCTGATAGCGGGCCTGCCGGTAAAGGATCCGAGCGCCTACACAGACACGGTCACATCACTGTTCTGAAAGAGGGGCAGAAGGAAAACGACTGTGTGAGCACAATACAGGTAAATGCTATATGGAAGAAAAAAGAGATACCAAAATCTTAACAGTAGCCGGCAAGGGCGGCGTAGGCAAGACGTCCATATCCTCCGCCATGGTCAGGATCCTCACCGAGGAATATCCTGACGCGAGGATACTGGCGATCGACGCCGATCCTGCGATCGGACTCACGACCGCGCTCGGAGTGGAGCCGACAGACACGCTCGACGGGATCCGCAAGAAGATCGTCAGCAGCGTAGAGGACGGACATCCGAAGGAAGCCATCGAGATGCTCAACGAGGCGAGGTTCCGCATATTCGACACCATGCTCGAGGAGCAGAAGTTCAGCTTCCTCGCGATCGGAAGACCGGAGGCCGCCGGCTGCTACTGCAAGGTAAACGCCTACCTCAAGGAGGTCATCAGCCTGCTGGCTGCGGACTTCGATTACGTGGTCATCGACGGCGAAGCGGGCATCGAGCAGATCAACAGAAGAGTCATGGAAAAAGTCACGCATCTCTTCCTGATCACCGACCCGAGCCGCAAGGGCTGCAAGGTGGTGGATACCATCAAGGAAGTTGCCGACGAGCTCGTCATGTACGACAAGTGCGGAGCCATCGTCAACAGAGTCAAAGAGGAGTCAATTCCTCACATAAAGATCGAATCGGCGCCGGTGCTGGCCTACATCCCTGAGGACAGGACGCACGCCGACAACGACATCATGGGAGTCAGCGTGTTCGACCTGCCGGAGGATTCGCCGGTAATGAAGGGAACGCGCGAGGCGCTCCGAAAGATGGAGTTGATCTGAACACCTGCAGCGGCCGGGGGGACAGACCCCCTGGCCAGAAGTAAAGGTCAGAATGGCCGGGAGGGTCTCCCCTCCGGCCGCAACAGATAAATAAAGAGAGGGAGGTTAGCACATTGAAAGACTTGAAGCATCTGATTTACTTCGAGGGCCTTCTTGACAACGCTGACAACGAACTCGTGGAACAGGCCAGGAAAGACGGCAAGTACATCATGGGATATACCTGCTATCACATCCCGGAAGTTCTCCTGAACGTTGACAACTGCGTTTCAGTCAGACTGCGCGCTCCTAGGACGGGATCGATCGACATCTCTACCTATTACATGTCGAACTACGTCTGCGAGTACGCGCGCGCTCTGCTCGAGAGAGCCATCGAGGGAGGATTCCAGTTCCTGGACGGACTTGCTGCGGTCGATGCATGCTCGATGATGAACAGATTCTACGAGCACTTCGGAATTCTGAAATGCAACGACAAAGAGCACTTCTTCCTGCCGATACTGGACGTTCCTTACAAGACAGAGGACTTCTCCTACGATCACATGCAGAGACAGCTCGAGGTCAGGCTCCTCGACGCCATGCATGAGAATCTGGGCGTAGACGTCTCTGACAAGGCCATCAGAAAGGCCGTCAAGGAGCACAACGAAGTCTGCAAGGTCATGCAGGAGATCAGCGAAATGAGAAAGGCTGACAATCCGGTGATCACGGGTTACGAGTTCCACGTACTGAATCTCGTTACCTACACTTGCCCGAAGTATCTGATCCTGCCTTATCTCAAGGAGACTCTCGCAGAGCTCAAAAAGAGAAAACCTGACGAGAAGCTCCCGAGAGCGAGAGTCGGCATCGTGGGCTCCGAGATCGACGATCCGGAATTCACAAAGATGATCGAGGACGCGGGCGCGAGAGTGGTATTCGACAGACACTGCTTCGGATCCATCCCGGGCAGAGAGGTGATCGAACTCTCCGACAAGGAAGACGCTTTGCCTCAGATCGTCCGCCACTACATGAACACCTCGGAGTGCGCGCGCTACATCGCCGACAACAAGGTCCTGCAGAGAAGAGAGACTGCGGACAGACTCGCGAAGGAATTCAAGGCGGACGGTATCATCTACGAGCAGATGAAATACTGCGACTTCTGGGGATTCGAAAGAGCTCTGGTCAGCCACATCATGTCGGAAGAGTACGGATGGCCGGTACTGTCGATCGACAGACTGTACAACGCGAAGGGCTCAGGACAGCTCAGAACGAGATTCCAGGCCTTCGTGGAATCGCTTGAGATCAAGAAGATACAGAAGGCTAAGAAAGGAGGCAAGAAGTAATGGTACTGACTACGGAACTTCTCGGAATCAAAAACTCTCTTGCCGAGAAAGCGGAACTGAGAGCAAAGAAGGCCGCCGCAAAGGGCAAGGTCAAATATCCTAACCCTGCGTTCTGGCGCTGCAAGGACAACATGGACTTCAAGGCCCAGGGCAAGAACCTCCTCGAGGTCGGCAAGATCATCCTGGAGATGACGAAGGAAGCCGACATCAAAGGCTTTGCCGCCAAGCAGATGGACAGATGCAGAGACGATCTTGCAAGATGCGCTCTCGAGCTGAAGCAGGCGAAAGAGATGAGCCCTGAAGAGCTCAAGGAGATCTTTCTCTACGGCGAGAAGACGCTCGGCAAGCTCTACAGAAAGGGCGACATGGTCCCTGTAAGAAGAGAGTGGAGAGGCGCTGCCGACACCGCTTACGACTTCTACAGATGGGGCAAGATGTGGCTCATGCTGCTGATGACATTCAGCAGAGACCTCGTACCTGCGCTGAACTCGACATTCTACTACAGATGGATGATCTCGTACTTCTGCTGCGTGGGCTTCATGGACAAGAACACCATGGGACAGAAGGGAAGCGCACTGAAGATGTCTCACCTCATGACATACGACATCTTCCGCTATGTAGCCGAGAACCTGGTGTTCCTCGCCAAGTGCGACAAGAAGAACGGAAACTCACACGAGCTCAACAAGAAGGTCGTTCTCTTCGACGAGATGACCATGGGACAGATCATGGCCGGATTCCCGGATCTTCTGGGTATCCCTTACCAGCTGATGCCTGTATTCCTGGTATCCGAGATCGACCAGCTGACATGCGTGCCTTACATCGACGCTGTCGAGAGCTTCGGCCTGCCGGCTGATACCTGCCCGGTGCCGAGTTCAGAGTGCGGCGCGCTCGTTATAGACGCTCTGCCTCACATGGGTTCGTGCTTCATTTCGAGCTCGATGCCTTGCGACGGTTCGACCATGGCTTCGTCCTACATGTCCAGAAGGTTCCCGGATCTGCCGGTATATCACCTGACGTTCCCGGTAAGATACGAGTACGAAGAGACTACTCAGGACGCCGTACAGGACATCAAGGGCTGCATCAAGTTCGTAGAGGAAGTCACGGGCGCGAAGTGGAGCTGGGACGCTTACTTCAAACAGATGAAGCGCTTCAACGAGGAGACGGCTTACGAGCTGCAGAAGTGGGAAGTCAACAAGACCGACTATCCGCAGATCATCGGACCTTCGTACGAGCTGTTCAGAAAGTGGAACTACGAGATGGACGGCGGCGCGGATCCTCGCGTGATGCCTACATTCGAAAAGGTCAACGACATCATGATGAAGGCGTACGAGAGACGCGAGCAGGCATGGCGCAACAAGATGCGCTACAGAGGCATCGTCTGGTCCTGCCCGGCCCACTACTACGCGAACTTCAGCAACTGGCTGGCTAACTGCTGGGGCATCGACATCCTCGTCGAGATGGAGTCACTGAACTTCACCAAGAAGCTCGAGACAGAGGACAAGGAAGAGGCTCTCATGGACCTCGCCAGACTCTACGAGCGCATGGTAATGAGAAGACATACCAACGGCGGTTACCACAATGTAGTTGACGAGATGTGGAGACAGGTCGAAGACTGGAGAGCTGAGATCATCATCATGTACCAGAACGTAGCCTGCAAGAACATGGCTACGCTCCAGGGTATCCTCGATGACACATGCAGAGACAGGAATCATCACATGATCTGGATCGAGCATGACCTGATGGACCCTAGAACGGTTTCCAGAAAGACCATGAGAGATAAGGTCAACGAGTACATGAGAACGGTCATGAAAGCTGAGCCTGTAGACCCGACGCTCTGCGACTTCGACGATGAACTGGGCATGTAGTTCCTCGACTATATGATGTCCTCGCGTACGGCTCTCGCCTCGTCGCGGCTTAACGCAGCGGTACTAAGCTCTGTCTGCGCAGCAAGGCGGCTCCTCAGTTGAATCGTCGCCAATGCGGCTGCTTGACAATCGCTAAGTGCCGGCTGCCGCTCAGCCACTCGGACATCAATAGTCTCGGAAACTAAGGGGCAAAAAACAGTTTCACATATGGTTGATAATGATATATAATTCAACCGGCTAAACAGTACTTTTTTAGCAAAAGATATAAGGAGAAAAAGTTATGAAATATTATGGCGGCTGTGATGTAGGATCAACTTATACAAAGGCAGTTATTCTTGACGAAGACGGCAAGATCGTAGCTGATACTACCATCAAGAGCAAAATCAATTCGGAAGCTTCTGCCAAGCTGGCTATGGAAGAAGTACTCAAGAAGGTAGGCCTCAAGTCCTCGAAGGACCTCGAGTACCTCATCGGTACAGGATACGGCCGTAACAAGGTTCCGTTCGCTGACGAGAACATCTCCGAGATCTCCTGCCACGCTATGGGCGTTCACGTAACCGATCCAAGCGTAAAGGCCATCATCGATATCGGCGGACAGGACGTCAAGGGCATCGCTGTTGACACAGACGGAACAGTCAAGAACTTCGCCATGAACGACAAGTGCGCTGCCGGAACAGGCAGATTCTATGAGGCAATGGCAAGATCCTTCGAGATGACTCTCCCTGAGTTCTCGAAGCTGTCGCTGACCGCAAAGAACGTCATTCCTATCACTGCTCAGTGCACAGTATTCGCTGAGTCCGAAGTTATCACGCTCGTCGGCGAGAACAAGCCGATGGACGAGATCGCCGCGGGGATCCAGATGGCTGTAGCTAAGAGATGCTTCGTAATGGCCAAGAAGGCAGGCGCTACTGACTCCATCACACTTACAGGCGGATGCGCAAAGAACGACGGACTCAAGGACGCTATCGAGCACGTTCTCAAGCTCAAGGTCATCAACCTCAAGACTGACCCTCAGCTCATGGGAGCTCTCGGCGCTGCTGAATTCGCCCGTCAGAAGGGACAGGCTAAGTAGTAATCCGAAAGGAGAACTGTAATGTTTTTATTCAGAAGAAAGAAGAGTTGCTTTATCTGCAGACTGTTCAAATTATTATTCAAGGTCTGTCTGCTGGCAACGGGAGCGCTCTTCGCGGTATATTTCCTCAACCTCGACCAGAAGCTCCTTGCATGGGCTTACGCGAGAGTAAATGAGATCTTCGACCGCAAAGAGGTAGACATCAAATTCTAGATGCACTTACAAGGAATCCCCTGCACTGAGTGCGGGGGATTCCTACACTCGATCGAATGGCAGCTCAGGGCTGTGAGGGAGAGATATGGAACTATACAACACTATAATAGAAAAGATCGACGGGATGCTCGGCTCGTCGCAGCCAAGGCGCTTCGACTATGACCCGGCGAAGTGCTGGGAAGATGTGGGCGGCAACCAGCTGGTCATGATGAAGGAAGCCGCGTATGAGCTCGGCGGCGACAACAAGCCGGCCGTGAACTATGCGTGCGTCACATCGACAGACGGTTTTGCCGACAGGGACGAGATCCTCGTATACGGCAAAGATCTCAAGGAGATCAGCGGCAGCGTTCCTTTCGCGAGGATCGCGGTGATCAAGGTGAAGGAACTCAGCGGCGAGAACGAAGACGACACCGAGCCGCTGTTCAGGGCGATACAGGACATCGATTTCGTGAAGTATCACGTATATCCGAAAGGCTACATGATCAGAAGCTCGTCAGACAGCTTCAGAGAGCAGGTCAGAGTGTCGAAGGAGGCCGTGAAAAAGGGCATCACCTTCGAACAGGTCGGCAACTCGTATATCAGCCAGTTCAAAAAGAACCCGGATATCCTTTCCGTAAAGATGATCTTCCTTACGATCGATGACGCCGATTACGCCGAGATGAAGAAGGACGCGAAGAAGGTCCGCGACATCACCAAGACTCTCTCGAAGATACTCGAGGGAATGGCGACAGACTGCCACAGTTGCAATCTCAGGGAGATCTGCGATGAGGTGGAAGGTCTGAAGGAACTGCACTTCGGCAAGGAAAAGAAGGAATTCAAAGGCTGATATTCAGCTAAGACAGAACTGCAGCTCCGGCGGGAAAACCGCCGGAGTTTTGTTTGCAGGTCCATTTGCGGCGCTGTCAACCGGCGTTTGGCCCACTTTCGTGCGGAAAAATCAAGATTCATGCAAATGCTGTTGTAACTCTTGTGTAACCAAAGTAGAATGCGAGCATCATAAACGAGGGAGGAAAAACAGGAAAGGGGGTCTCAGAATGAAGACGACAGCCACAAAACTGATGGTGGTTCTGCTGTCACTGATGATGACGGTAAGTTCTTTCATCTCTTTTTCATTTGCGGAAGATCCGCAGGACCAGACGCAGGCGCCTGAAGCAGCAGCGACTGCCGTTGAAAGCACCCCGGAACCGGTAAAGGAAGAAACACCTGCGCCGAAACCGGTAAAGGAAAGCACCCCGGACCCGGACCCGGAGCCCGAGCCCGCTGCGGATAACAGCAGTGCGGACGGAGGAGGATCGCCGGAAGATGTGACGGGCGGATCTAATGGAGAGCAGGATGCTCCGACGCCTCAGGACGATGTGAACGGAAACGGCACAACGCCGGAGGTAGTTCAGAACGGACAGGACGGCGGTCAGACAGTCCAGGGCGAAGGACCGAAGGACGAAGAAAAGAAAAAAGAAGAAGAAAAGAAGGAAGAAAAGAAAGAAGACGAAAAGGACAGGATGCCGGCGCAGAGCTTCAGCGGCAGCGCAGGCGGCCTCAGCGTAAGAGCTTCGGCCGGTCAGGGCGTCTTCCCTGAAGGCACGGAGATGAGCGTCTCGGGAGTATCATCCGGATATGTCATGTCGGCGGCTGAAGCCCTGGCAGGAGAGAACGGAACTGTGGTCGACGCGAAGGCGGTGGACATCACGTTCACAAAGGACGGCAGCGAGATACAGCCGGCCGCAGGCAGCGTAAAGGTCAGCCTCAGTGCGAACGGAAGCATTGACGGCGAAGAGCACGAGGCGGTCCACATCAGCGGCGGCAGCGCCAGCTCGATGGGAGGCGCGAGTGCTACATCCGCGAGCTTCAGAGCCGACCACTTCTCGATCTACGGCATCATCGGCGTGACATATGATGGAGAAGTAGACAAGTTTGCAAGATATACCTACATCTTCAAGGTGCGAGGCCGGGAAGTGGACAGACAGATCGTAAGGAACGGCGAGCAGGTCACAGCACCCGTTTCTCCGGCGGACAATTACTTTGAAGGCTGGAGAATTTCGGGTGAAACGGCAAACGTCTCCTTCCCGATCACGGCAAATATTCCGGATACGGTAACGGCAGATCAGGAGATCACCGTCGAAGCGCAATTCACTGATGTCCACTATGCCACCTTCTATAAGGATGCGGCAAAGAGCGGCGTCCTGCAGGTTAAGGACGGCAAGGCAGGCGATACGGTGACCTGCGATGTGACCTTCATGTTTACCGACGGCAGGGCCATCGTCGGATGGATGGTGGAAGGAAGCACGACAAAGGTTGACAGCGTTACCTTCAGCGATGGTGATATCAGCCTGGTTCCGATCCTGAGTGAAGAAGCGGTTCAGGTGACCTTTGATTCCCGCGGCGGAACGCCGGTGCAACCGGTCTTTGTGGAAAAAGGACAGACCGTAAGCATGCCCGCAGAGCCTGCAAGAAACGGCTATACCTTCATGGGCTGGTTTACTGATGAAGCCTGCGGTCAGGCATACGATTTCAGCAGCAAGGTCAATGACGCATTCACATTGTATGCGAAGTGGGAAGGCCGGACGACTTCCTACAAGGTTGCGCACTGGCTGCAGAACGCAGAGGATGACAATTACACACTGAAAGAGATTGAAGTAAAGACTGCCCCCGCGGGTCTGGCGGCGTCCTATACCGCGAAGTCCTACACAGGCTTTACGCTGAACGCGGCGAAGACCAATGTCACCACCCTGATCAGCGGCGACGGCACCACGATCAAGGACGTGTACTATGACAGAAATATGTATCCGCCGACATTCTATGTGAGGGAAAACAAGCAGTGGGTCGCAAAGGAAACGAATCAGTTCCGCTATGGCCAGGATACGAGTACGTTCTGGAATCAGGTTGCGGCGAAGTATCCGGATAAATTATGGTATGTGGCTGAAAGTGGCACCACTTTCTGGACGCATGCACCCTCCATGCAGTCAGGCGGCATCAAGGCATACGGAAAAGATTCCAGCGGCTCTACGACGATTTACTACTATGAGGACGGGACAAATCCCGCGAAAGAGATTTTGAAGTCCTTCAAGGTCAATGACACAGGCTGGAGTTTCACAAAAGAAGATTATATTGATATTCCCGGATTCACTTATAGTCGCAGCGATGGCCCCAGGAATACAGGCAATTTGGGTATTTTGGTTCCTCGTAAATATGAGGGCTGGCTCTACTACACCCGCAACAGCTACGGCATGAGAATGGATCCGCAAAACGGCAGCGCGGTCATCGCAAGAGACGGCATCAAGTACGAAGCATCGCTGTCTGCTTACAAGCCTGCAAACTATGTTGTCGGCACAACGACCCACAACTTCAACGGCATCACCAAAACCTTTGCGGGATGGTATGACAACGCTGAATGCGTCGGTACGCCGTTTGATTTTAACGGAAAGATGCCCGCACTGACAGCAGGCACGAATCTGATGCTCTACGGCAAGTGGGTACTGGAGATGCATACCGTGTCCTTTGACTTAAACGGCGGCACCTTCGACGGTGCGAACAGCATTACGGCTGTGGAGGTGGAATCCGGCACGCAGGTCACGGAGCCCTCAGGCACTCTCGAAAAGCAGGATGCGGTCTTCGGCTACTGGACATTGAACGGCAAGCGCTTCAGCTTTGATACTGCGATCACCGGCGACATCACGCTGGTTGCGCACTGGAACAATGACAACTCCGTGCCGCTGACGGTGGCGTACAATGCGAACGGCGGAACCGGTACCTTTACGGACTCCACCGTCTATCAGGCGGGCTCATACGCAAAGATCGCGGGACAGCCTGCGCCTCCGGCCGGCAAGATCTTCACCGGCTGGAAAGTCGGCAACTCCGATGTCATTATTGCGGGCGGCACCTTCCAGGTGAGCACGGCTGATGCGGTGAATAAGGTTGTGACACTGACCGCGCAGTACGCCGATATGCCGGTGCACATGACGAGCGTGATCTACAACCTGAACGGCGGAAACATCAACGGAAGCACAGACAACATCGTCGAAGAAAACGCAGTTATCAACGGAAACTACACAGTAGGGACTTATGCACCAAAGAAAGACGGGTTTACATTTGCCGGATGGAACACGGACGCAAATGGTGAAGGCAGCACTTTCCGTAGTGGCAACATAGCAGCATCAGGCAGGGACAGCAACATATTGTACGCTCAGTGGACAAGGGTCAATGTTAAAGTACAGGTTAAGATTAAAGGTTATAAACTTGAGAAAAAATACAACGGCGAAGTGCAGGAGGCAGAAGGTTTTGAAATTGAAGTAACAGAGGTTAGCTTGAGGAACCTGTTGCTCGGAACAAAAGGTTCTGAAAAAAACCTTAGTAATGCTGTCAGCGTAAAGCTTAAGAACGACAAGAAAGCCTCAAGGAAAGATGTCGGGACGACTTATATGGGTCTGACTGAAGAAGACTTTATTATCGAACCTGCTGACGGCTACGAAGTAGTCGGCAGACCGACCGTCATCGACGGCTCGCTGACGGTCACCCGTAAGGAAGTCACCGTGAAGGCGGATGACAAGACCAAGGTCTCCGGCAAGGATGATCCCGAACTGACCGCAACCGTATCCGGCATGGTAAGCGGGGATACAACTCAGCTCAGCTATGACCTGAAAAGGGAAACCGGCGAAGCTGAAGGCGAATACGAGATCACGGCTGCAGGCGATAAGAAGCAGGGCAACTACGAGGTGACATACGAGTCCGGCACGTTCACGATCACAGAAGAGATCGTTCCGCCGGTCGATCCGGACAAGCCGGAGCAGAAAGGCGATTATGTGCCGGAGAACGATCCTGAAAAGAAGAGCGATGTTCTCGGTGACTACGAGGACGACAGCAATGATAGTAAGGGAGCTGTAAAGACTGCCGACAGCGGCAAATCGACAGGCGGCGGACCGAAGACAGGCGACAGCAGCAGGATGTTCCTGTACATCGAGATACTCAGCCTGGCGGTCATATCCCTGATAATACTGATAGCCGGACGCAGAGAGAAAGAAGAAAGCGAATAAGCGGCAGGCATGACATCAGCTGACACCGTGCTATGCACGATGCCAATAAATACCGGCGCAGAGGCCCTCCCCCCAAGTAAAACGCGGTCTCTGCGCCGACCCCCCTGCATCGTACTGTTTCCGGGCAGCGGAACGTACAGGACAGAAATATTGAAACAGCGCCCGATTCCTTTGGGACGGGCGCTTTTGTGTGATAAAATTACCATGTACGAGTAAAAAGATCTGGCACGGAGATTTTTTATGGCTAAGAAAGACACAAACAGTATTCAGACCGTATGGTCGATAATGGAGCGGCTTCGCAATGCCGACCAGCTCGAGGATGCGCTTTCGAGCTGTCTGGACACCCTTCGCGAGATGACGGGCAGCGAGAAGGGCTCGATCTGGATGATGGATGAACTGGAAGGACGATATATCTCCATCATAAATTCGGGAACGAGCCAGTCTGTCGGAGAAAGCGCTGCGCCGGGAGAAGGCATCGTCGGAGAAACAGCTGAGGCCAACAAGTCGAGGAGATATAAAGCAGGGGAAGCGAAGGATCTGAAGCTGGCCGGAGTAGACGGACCGCATATCTCAGGTCAGAGCATAATGTGCATCCCTATCAGCACGCTCGGTCATATCCTCGGATGTCTGGTCCTTACGCACAAGAAGGGCGGAGACTATACCGAGGAAGAAGAAAAGATATGTGACAACTGCTGCTCGATCCTGGCCCTGGATATCGAGGACAAGGGCTTCCACTTCAGGCCATACGAAGACCGCGACCCTATCGTTTCCGTGCGCGGCATAGTAAAGGAATTCAAGAGCGGTGAAGAGATGCGCCGCATACTCAAGGGCGTGGATCTTGACATTTTCCCGGGAGAGCTCATGGTAGTGCTCGGAGAGTCCGGCTGCGGCAAGAGCACGCTGCTCAACATCATCGGCGGCATGGACAGGATGACCGAAGGCGAGCTGAAGATCGACGGAAAGGACATGTCCAGCCCGACTGAGGAAGAGCTCACGGAATACAGAAGGAATTACATAGGCTTCATATTCCAGTCATACAACCTCATGCCTAACCTTTCGGCGATCGAGAACATCGAGTTCATCGGGGAGATCTCTAAGCACCCTATGGATTCCATGGAGGCCCTCAGACTGGTCGGCCTCGAGGAAAAGGCAGATAACCTGCCGTCCGCGCTCAGCGGAGGACAGATGCAGAGGATATCGATCGCAAGAGCTCTGGTCAAGGGGCCTAAGATCATTCTCGCCGACGAGCCTACCGCGGCTCTCGACTACGAGACGTCGATCATGGTCCTCAAGGTGATCGAGGATATCGTAAAAAAGAACAGGACAACAGTGCTGATGGTAACGCACAATCCTGAGATAGCCAAGATGGCCAACAGGGTCATCAAGCTGAGAGACGGCAGGATCTCCAGCATCAGGGTCAATCTGCATCCGCTGAACGCAGAGAGTCTCGTCTGGTAAGGAGCGGCGGATGAAAAAGACACAGGCCAAGGATGCTGTAAGGAATATAAAGAAGCGCATCGTATCGTATCTGTCGATATGTCTTGTTGTCATGCTCGGACTTGGCGGCTACTTTACGACCAAGTACATGGGCGCCGGTATCGACAAGCAGGCGACGGACTGGTATAACAGGCACAACTTCAAGGACTACGACATGGCCTGCTCCTACGGTATCAGCGAAGCGAACCTGGCAAAGATAAGGAAAGCCGACCAGGTCACGGACGCTGAAGGCGCGCTGCAGACCGATGGTACGGTGAGCTTTGGCGGAAAGAAGGTAAACGCTACTATCGTATCGCTGACAGAGGAGGTCAGTGTCCCGGAGGTAGTCGAGGGGAGACTCCCTGAAGGAAAGAATGAGTGCATGATCGGAGAGGACTTTGCGGAAGTCGAGAAGCTCCAGATCGGCGACAGGGTGCGGATCTCGGTCACGGGGATCTCTGCAACAAAGGAGGAACTCACCGGCCAGCTGGATATGGATATGGATGTGGATGCCGCGAATGAAGGGGACTCCGGAGCAGAGGATGACGGCGGAGATAAGGAAAAGGACGAATCGCCTCTCTACTCCACGGAATTCACGATCACCGGCCTGATGAACCACCCGGATTATCTGAGACGCAAGTCGGTCAATACCGTCTCGCTGCCTCTTTCGGCGTACAACACGGACGTGACGGATGGTCTCTACACGCACTGCTTTGTCAGGATAGAGCAGCCTGACACGGGAATGTTCGACGAGGAATACTTCGAAGAGACCGCGTCGACAAGAAAGGCTCTCGAAAAGCTCGCCGAAGAGCTCGAGGTCGACAGGACCAACGAGGTCAAAGCCCAGGCCAATGCGGAGATAGACAAAAAGTGGGCGGAGGCAGAGCAGAAGCTCGCTGATGCCCAGGCTCAGATCGATGCCGGACAGGCAGAGCTCGACTCAAAGCTCGCGGACGGCAGGAACAAGCTGAACGATGCGCAGAAAACACTCGACAAAGAGACGGACAAGTACACGAAGCTGTTCAAAAAAGGCGAGATCACGATAGAGCAGTACGAAAAGAAGCTGAAGGACGGTCAGAAAGAGCTCGATAAAAACAAAGAAAAGCTTGAAGACGGCAAGGCCAAGATCAAAGACCTCAAGGAACGTCTCGGCAGCGACGAAAAAATAAAGGAAATGTATGATGCGGTCAAAGAGACGGAGGACATGATCGCTGATTTCGACAAGCTGATAAAAGAAAAAGGGGCAGATGATCCCGCCGTAACGACTGCTGCAAGGACTCTGGGCCTGTACATCGTGACCCATGAGGATACGTTCAAAAAAGCGTTCGATGAGGCTCAGGATCCGCAGGTCCTCAGCAATCTGGAAGAGCTTGAAAAGAAGTATCCGGAGATCAGCTTCGAAAAAGCCATCGCTGCTGTAAAAGCCATACAGGGCTACAGCTATGACGATTTCATCGATGATGCCTGGTCAATGGCGCTGTCCGGAGATATCGCGAGCTATGAAAAGATGAGGAGCATAGCGATAGCCTGCTGTGACGCCGTCAAATCCCTCGTGGAACAGCTGTGGGCTGCAGAGGAAAAGATCGCCGACGGCGAAAAGGAGATCGCGTCTTATCAGAAGAAGATCGATGACGGCCGGAAAGAACTCAACAAGAGGAAGAAGCAGCTCAAAGACGGTAAGGCTGAGTTCGCGTCAAAGAAGGCTGATGCTGAAAGCAAGATAAAGGCCGGATGGGCTGAGTACTATTCCGAAAAGACTAAATACGAGGGCAAGCTCGCTGAGGCGGTAGAACTGCTCGCCGTGAACCGTGAGAAGGCCGAAAAGAAGCTTGCAGAGGCAAAGAAATCGGTCAATAACATACGGAAGTGCGAATATATAGTGATCGACAGAAAGGGCAATGCGGGCTATGTCGACATGGATACCAACACCGCTGCGATCGAGAGCATGGGTGTGGTGTTCGGTATACTGTTCACTCTCATTACGGCGATAGTATGCTTCTCGACCCTGGTGATAATAATAGATGAACAGAAGACTCTCGTGGGCACGACGAAGGCTTTTGGCTTCCATAAGAAAGAGATCCTCGGCAAATATCTGCTCTTCGGAACCTCTGCCGCAGCGGTCGGAGACCTGCTCGCAGTAACGATCTCGATCCTGCTTGCTGACTTCATACAGATGATGTACGAGGCCTCAGGCCTTTATCCGATCGGCGTGTCAAAGAGCATCATCCTGCCGCTGCCGACGATACTGTTCTCTCTGCTCATCATCGCCGTAACGGTACTGGCGAGCGTCATAGCATGCCTGGATATCCTGAGGAGCCCGGCGTCCATGCTCATGAACGGCGCTGTTCTCAAGAGAGAAAAGAAGAAGAAGAAAGAAAGGACAGAAAGGAAATCGTCGACAGGCAAAACGCTGTATTCACGCCTCATAATCCGCAACATGATACAGGACAGAGCCCGCGTGATCATCACCATCGCCATCATAGGCTTCAGCTGCATGCTCATCGGACTGGGCATCTCGATCAAAGCGGCGTACGACGGCATGATGGACATGGAGGAGACTGTTGTCAACAGATACGATCTGCGCATGGACATGAACAAGGATGTAAGCGGGGATGACGAAGCAGAGCTTGTTGCGGTGCTCGAAAAGAACGACGCCGACTTCATGCCTGCCACGTATTCAAAGACTCTCTATAAATGGAACGGAAGACTCGACGGTGTCACCCTGATATGCGCGAATCCCGAGAGGGTATCAGAGTTCTACGGCATCACCGACATCACGGGCAAAGATGTCGAGCTGCCTGAAGACGGTATACTCATACAGAAGAGGATGCACGAGAGCTACGACATGATGGAGGGCGACATGCTGCCGGTGCTCGATGATTCGCTGAGGGAACACGATGCTGAGATCAAAGGGACCTTCATAAACTATGTGGGAAGGACCGTCGTGTGCTCGCCTGCGGCGTACAAATCGATATTCGGCGATGTGAACAAGGCCAACTGCTACTTTATCAAACTGAACGGCGCGGACATCAACGCGGTCGAGGATGAACTGCTTAAGGTGAGCGACGATATCTCGTTCTCGGGAAAGGATGATTTCAGGGTTAAGTTTGAGTCTGCATCCATGCTCTTCCTCATACTCGTCATAGTCACTACGTCCATAGCGATACTGATGTCCTTCATGATACTGACGAATCTGGCCAATATCTATCTGATGAGAAAGAAGACCGAGCTTACGGTCATGAGGGTCAACGGCTTCACGGTCAGGGAATGCAAGGGATACCTCACGCAGGAGTCTGTCCTGACGACTGCCGGCGGAATAATCCTCGGCGTGCTGCTGGGAGCGGTCATCACCCCGGCCGTGATCACGGTCCTGCAGCAGCCTGACCTCGAGTTTGTCAAGTCGTTCAACGTTGCCGCGTGGGCCATTGCGATAGGCCTCGAGGCCTTGTTCGCATTCATCATCAACAGTTTCGTCTACAGGAAGGTCAGGGACCTAAACCTCAGAGACATAGCGTGATGCTGCGAATGCAGGGGTGTATGGGAAAGCAGAGCGATAATACAACAAGAGACAAAGACCGGAGGCGGCGTGAAAGATTCTACAGGATCGCCACACCGCCTCTTGGCGTATTCCTGAAGGCCCGCTTCAACTACAGCTGCGACAGGAGCTTCGAGCCGGATGACATAGACGGGCCGCTCATAGTGTGCATCAATCACGCCTGCGCCTATGACCCGCTTTTTGCCGGAGCAGCCTTCAGGCGCAGACCTCTCACTTTCATAGCGAGCGAGACTGTCGTGAGAGATCCGAAGTGGGGAGCCTTCCTCACTAAATATAATTCGATAATCCCTCATCAGAAGGGAAGGAACGCCAACCGCACCGCGCTCGCCGTTATAAAGAGGGTGCGCAGGGGCGAATCCATATTCCTTGCGCCGGAGGGCGAACAGACCTGGGACGGCGTGTCTCTTGAGGTACGACCGTCCACGGCAGGGCTCATCAGGAGCTGCGGGGCGACGCTCGTCACCTACAGGATCGAGGGCGCCTATCTGGCTCAGCCCCGGTGGGCGTACAGCCCGAGGAAGGGCAGAGTGTACGGGCATCCGGTGAATGTCTACAGCCCGGAGACTCTCGGGGCGATGACCGATGAAGAGATCGAAAAGGCCATCGAGGGCGACCTGAACTTCAATGTCTGGGAATGGCAGAAGTCTCAGCCGGGAGGACCGGTCAGGTTCAGGTGCAGCAGGGGCGGCAGCGCAGAGGGGCTCGAAAGGGCCGTGTGCAGCTGTCCGGAGTGCAGGCGCATCGGAAGCCTGAGGACCTCCGGAGACAGGATAAGCTGCAGCTGCGGCTTCAGCCTGAAGCTGGAGGACACCGGCTTCTTCGAACAGCCAGGGCCCTTTGAGACGATCGCTGACTGGGAAGAGGCGGACAGAAAGCTTCTGGCGTCGCTGCTCGAAGCGGAGAAAAAAGCGGCGGAGCCGGCTTCCGAAAAAGAAGAGGAGCCGGCGCGGGGGGATGCCGCGGAGATATTCGGGGACGAAGACGTAGTGCTCTCGGAGATCGGCAGCGACCACAGCGCGAAAGAAGCCGCGCGCGGCAGGCTGACTCTCGCATGTGAGGGCGGGGACTTCGTTCTCGGTATAGGAGAACGAAGCTTCAGATTCGGAGATATAGAAGAGATGATGATGGTGGTCGCGGGCAGGCTGCTCTTCAGCACGAAGGACGGCTACTACGAGCTGTTCTCAAAGACCGCCAACATGAGGAAATACCTTACAGCCAGAGAGATCGTGGTGTCATCGCAGACATAGCGAAGGGACCGGGGACGCTTGTAAAGGAGATATTATTTGGATTATTCGGCAGCTAATCATCAATTATGGAACGGCATCATCCAGATCGGATATCTGGCCATAGTCATACTGCTTGCCAACCTGATGAGACAGACCATCAGGCCGATAAGGAAGAGCCTGATGCCGGTCGCAGTGCTCGGTGGATTCATCCTGCTTTTTGCCAAGGAGACCGGGATCGTCACCCTCGATGAGGAGCTCCTGTCGGCGCTTACATACCACGGCATAGCGCTCGGCTTCATCGCTATGAGCCTGCGCACCCCGGTAAAGAGAACGGGCAGCGACGAGAGCAAGGTCGGTTTCCGTTCCGGAGCGGTCATAGTCAGCACCTACATGGTGCAGGGCATCACGGGGCTCATCATCACGATCGGTCTCGCGATGACCTTCATGCCGGACATGTTCAGGGCGGCGGGCATGCTGCTGCCCATGGGTTTCGGACAGGGGCCGGGACAGGCCAACAACATCGGCGCAAGCTACGAGGCTCTCGGCTTCCGCGGAGGCCACAGCTTCGGCCTTTCGATCGCGGCCGCGGGATACATAGTGGCGTGCGTCATCGGCGTCATCATGCTGAATGTACTGCGGGGGAAGGGGCTGATCCTCGCTGCAGACGAAGACAGGAAGTTCGCAGCGCCGAGAGAGGACTTCATCGAGGGAGAAGAGGAGGAGCCTGTTTCCGAATCCATCGACAAGCTGAGCGTACAGCTGGCGATGATCGTGATAGTCTATCTCGTCACATATGCGGTGACGGCGGGCGTCACAGGCGCCATCGAAAAGGCCAGCCCGGGAGTAGCGGCAACGACCAATACCCTGCTCTGGGGCTTCAACTTCATCATCGGTTCGGCGCTCGCGATACTGCTCAGAGTCATCCTTGAGAAGCTCCGGGCAAAGGAACTCATCACGCGCCGCTATCAGGACAACTATCTTCTGAACCGCCTTTCGGGCGCGTTCTTCGACATCATGATAGTCGCCGGCATAGCCTGCATCGACATCGAAGACATCCGCGGGCTGGTGCTGCCGTTCATACTGCTCGTCGTTGCCGGCACGATCGTGACATGGTTCCATCTGCGCCGGGTCTGCAGGGCAGTCTACAGCGACTACTACTACGAGGGGCTGATCTCGATGTTCGGCATGCTTACGGGAACGATCAGCTCGGGCGTCCTGCTGCTGAGAGAGATCGATCCGGATCTCTCGACTCCGGCGGCAAACAATCTCATCTCAGGATCCGGCTTCGGCATACTGCTCGGATCGCCTGTCCTGATACTCGTGGGACTTGCGACCAAGAGCAACTTCCTGTGCTTCCTGATGATGGCTCTGGCGGCGGTGTATCTCGTGATACTCGACCTCATAATCTTCAGGGTCGGCCGTCACGCCGGGGCAAAAAACGCCGCAAAAAAAGAATAGCCGGACCGGCCCTCCGGGATAAAACGCCCTCAAAAAAGAACAGCCGGCGGCCCGGACAGCCACGCCGAGATAAAAAACGCCCTCAAAAAAAGAATAGCCGGCGGCACGGACCGGCCCGGGCGACCCGCGTTGACCGGCGGGGCCTGCTCTGCCCGTCCGGGCAACTGCAGGGCGTGCGTCGACCGGCTGCCGGTCCCCGCAAGCGCCCGGGAGCGCGAGCGGCTACAGCCTCGGTATCACATCATGCTCGATGATGCTCTTGACCATCGGAACATTGATGACGCCATCGATATCGTAAGTGATGAGCAGATTCTTCCACGGCACTATGTCTATCTTTTCAAAGGCATCCATCTTGCGGTGATAACCGTCCACATATTTCGGAACATCCATCATACCTGCATGCTCCCAGTAGAACAGCTCGCCGATCCTGTCACGGAACGTGAAATCTGCCGAATATCTTTTGTTGTTGATATGTATGACCTGCTCATACCTGAAGGGGATCCCGTAGTTCACGAGCTGCTCCACTATGTGCTGCTCGGATTTGGATCTTACCCTGAATCCGGCCGATGTCATGAAGCGCCGATGTTCAGGCATATAGTCGCTTTTCTCATACGGCTCGGCGGCCCATTCCCGGTGTCTCCTGATCCTGTCCTCATTTTCCCCTGACAGGCAGTCAACACCTGCGACTTCCTTTGAAAAGAAGAGTTCCGCCGGCAGTTTTCTGTATGAACCGGACATCTGGGACATTATCGTTTCAAACCCCAGATCCTTCAGGCCAGCGCAGGATGTGTCAAATATTTCCACATTGTTTTTCAAGGCCGGGATCACTACCCTGAGATACTCTTTCCTGGCAAGGACTCTGATTGCATCTGGGTCTTTACTTAAACTCTTCCTGATGCGTCTGCCCTTCTCCCTGTATGCACGATAAAAAGTATCTCTTCCGTTGTTTCTGCAGCACACTAGATGTGTTCCGTCATCAGGCTCATAGTTACGGCTATACTCATTTGTGTACACTTCTAGCAACTTTTTCTGCTCGTACACAATTCTGTCTATCTGATCTCTGAATATGTCCATAAATACCTCCAATATGTGTACAAAATGGTTGGTTGGCGAAGGATGGTACACTGTTTTTTCTGAAAAATGTGTACATCTTGTCGATGCAGAGAAGTAGTGTACACAGAATGTACTGAATTAGACTACGTCGAAGTGAGTGGCAGGGCCATTGTGTGTACAGTCAGTAGGCAATTCAGGAAGTGGTACACTTTTGCCGTTCACGCTCCTTTGCGCTCACGGTGTTTGCCGGCCGCTCGCACCGCTCTGTAATGCTTCCGTTTGAATAATACGGCGTTGCCGCAATGACGGAAGCATTGATCTCCGTCGGCACCGCTTCTCCGATAAATGCTGTCCGGGCGGGCCGGATATTCCCCACTGTCCAGCGCAGGTGCTCTCGGGCAAACCGCCTGTTTTCAGGAGGGGGTTGCGTTGCTGATATGTTGTGAATATAATTGGGTCAGGAAGAGCGTCGTTCGTCAACGACTAACTCGACCGTTTTGGGTCGCCGCCTAGTTACGTGAACTGGCGGCTTTTCTGATGCTGATCGTTACCCGCAAGGCCTTTTGGCTTAGCGATATGGTAACTCTTACCATCTCCGGTCCCTCCCTTCCAGAGTCTCTACCATGCGCATCACCTCCTCAGGCGGTAGGGATGTAGTAAAAACCTGTATGGCCGGGCCAGCCGCGAGTCACTGCTTTCCTGACTTGGCATCATTCTACTTATTGCATCCGGAAAACGCGAACGAAAAAAGCACTGAATCCGGCAATAGAATCCCTCTTTTCGGGATCACCCCCTGAAAAAGAATTATGCTTTCGTGATTACGGAGAGGCTGAACATGAGTTTACAGGCTGAGGCGCGAAGCACGAACAGGCAAAATAACAGTCAAACAACCGGCAGACAAGTATCAGACAACAGGCAAGCAACCGGCAAACGGGCAAAAATCAAATAAAACCTTGCAATAGCGCGGCTCGGGTGATATAGTATACGAGCTGTCGCCTGACAGCTGAAACGTTTCATGATTATTATCAGAAAGAGGTACCAACATGAAGGAAGGAATCCATCCTGAGTATAAGGAATGTAAAGTTACTTGCGCATGTGGGAATACATTCACGACTCTCTCCACAAAGGACGAGATGAGAGTAGACATCTGCAGTGAGTGCCACCCATTCTTTACAGGCCAGCAGAAGTTTGCCAACAGAGGCGGTCGTGTAGAGAAGTTCAAGAACAAATACGGACTTTAGATCAGAAGATCAGGACATTAACCGGAGCGTCATCTGCTCCGGTTTTAATGTGCAGGGAACAGAAGGAAGCCTTCCCGCACATAACAACGCATATAACAATGAATTGAGCACCGATATTTGCTATAATGTTCTCGGTGATAAGGTGCTCTGCAGCAGGGATGAGAACAATGATCCCGGGAGGCAGGCTCCTCAGACGGAACTGAGCGGAACTGACCGAAAAACAGGAGAAATACATGTTTGACAAACTGGATTTTATAAAAGATAAATACACCGAGCTCAGCGAAAAGGTAGCTGATCCGGCCATCATCGCTGACCAGAACACCTGGCAGAAGTACATGAAGGAGATGGCCGAGCTTGAGCCTGTCGTAAAGGCTTATGACGACTACCGCAGGATGCAGAGCGATCTCGCCGACGCAAGAGAGATCATCGACATGGAAGATGACGAAGAGATGCGCGAGATGGCCAAAGAAGAAGCGAAGGAGCTTGAAGAGAGCATGGAAAAGGCTCAGGAAGAGCTCAAGATACTCCTGCTGCCTAAGGACCCTAACGACGACAAGAACGTCATCCTCGAGATCAGGGCGGGCACCGGCGGCGAGGAAGCCGCGCTCTTCGGAAACGATCTTCTGAGGATGTATCTGAGATACGCCGAGCGCCGCCACTGGAAGGCGGAGATCATCGAGATCAGCGACACCGGCATCGGCGGCATCAAGGAAGCCGTCGTCATGATAAAGGGCAAGGGCGCGTATTCCAGGCTCAAGTTCGAGTCGGGCGTCCACAGGGTGCAGAGAGTGCCTGAGACGGAGTCCTCCGGCAGGATACACACTTCTGCCGCCACGGTTGCGGTGCTGCCTGAGGTCGACGATGTCGAGGTCGAGATCAACCCTAACGATGTCAAGGTCGACGTATACAGAGCTTCCGGAAACGGCGGCCAGTGCGTCAACACGACAGACTCCGCCGTCCGCATGACACATCTGCCTACGGGCATCGTAGTCACATGCCAGGACGAGAAGTCGCAGATACAGAACAGAGAGAAGGCCATGAGAGTGCTCAAGGCCAGGCTTTACGACAAGATGCTGCAGGAGCAGAACGACAAGATCTCTGCTGACAGGAAGAGTCAGGTCGGCTCGGGCGACCGTTCCGAGAGGATCCGCACATACAACTTCCCGCAGGGGAGGATGACAGATCACCGCATCAATCTGACTCTGTACAAGCTCGAGCAGTTCCTCGACGGAGACATCGACGAGGCTATCGACGGACTCATCACAGCCGACCAGGCTGCAAAAATGAAAGACTTCGGTTAAAACTCGTCTTAAAGAGAATGGAAACAATAAGATTGACGACAAATGAAAGCGACATCAGACGGGCCGGTGAGATCATTCGCAGCGGCGGTCTTGTCGCTTTTCCTACAGAGACGGTCTATGGGCTGGGAGCGGATGCTCTCAACGCCGGGGCCGTCAGTTCTGTATACAGGGCGAAAGGCAGGCCGTCGGACAACCCGATGATAGTGCATATCGCGTATGTCGCGGCTCTGGGAGACCTTATAAAGGGCGGGCTGGATTCGCTCGGCGGCGATGCGCGCAGGCTGATCGGAGAACTCTGGCCGGGTCCGCTGACGCTCATTTTCCCGAAAGCCGATGCGGTACCCGATGTCACGACAGGAGGTCTCGATACTGTAGCTGTGAGGATGCCTTCGAACGCAACGGCGCGAGCCCTCATAAGGGAAGCGGAAAGACCTGTAGCGGCGCCGAGCGCCAACCTGTCAGGCAGGCCGAGCCCGACGACGGCGATGGACGTGCTCGAGGACATGGACGGCCGCATCGATGCCGTCATCATGGGAGGGATGTGCGATGTCGGCATCGAGTCCACCGTGCTGGACATGACAGGCGAGGTGCCTGTCATACTGCGGCCCGGCATGCTCAGCAAAGAGTACCTCAGCGATATCCTCGGAAAAGACGTCCTGTACGATGCGTCGCTGCTTGAGATACCCGGTGAGACAGCTGACCCGGCAATGGGAACGGCGGACACTCTGTTCAGGCCGAAGTCGCCGGGAATGAAGTATAAGCACTACTCTCCAAAGGCTGATGTCATCGTGATACGGGGGAGCTCTGAAAGGTTCAGATCAAGAGCGAAGGAGCTCGGACTGGAAGCGATGAAGGACGGCAGACGGGCCGCGGTGATCGATTACGGCGATGATCCGGACAAGGCCGCCCACAGGTTCTTCGCGGATCTGAGAGAGCTCGACAGGCAGGGCTACGACCTGATCCTCATCCGCTCCATGGAGCAGAAGGGCAAGGGCTTCGGCGTCATGAACCGCATACTCAAAAGCGCCGGTTACGACGTAGAATAGAGCATTTTTCGTAAAATAGTTATAAAAAACCTAATAATATATAAACACCACGGAGGTATGCAATGGGTAAAGTAATGATTTTTGATCACCCTCTGATCCAGCACAAGGTGTCGCTGATGAGAGACAAGAACACCGCGAGCAAGGAATTCAGAGATCTTGCGAGAGAGGTCGCCATGCTGATGACCTACGAGGTCACCAGGGACCTGCCTACGATGGAGGTAGACATCGAGACACCAATCTGCCCTGCAAGGGTAAAGATGCTTGCAGGCAAGAAGCTCGCCATCATCCCTATCCTCAGAGCGGGACTCGGCTTCGTCGACGGCATGCTCGAGATCATACCGAGCGCCAAGGTCGGACATGTCGGACTCTACAGAGACCCTGAGACGCATGAACCTGTAGAATATTACTGTAAACTCCCTGAGGATATCGACAAGAGGAAAATCATAATCGTTGACCCGATGCTCGCTACAGGCGGCAGCGCTGTCGCAGCAGTCGATTTCGTAAAATCCAAGGGAGCGAAGGAGATCAGCCTGATGTTCCTCATCGCGGCGCCAGAAGGGATCGAGGCGCTCACATCGAAGCATCCGGACGTGAACATCTATATCGCCGCAAAGGACGAATGTCTCAACGAGAACGCGTACATCGTACCGGGACTGGGGGATGCCGGAGACCGCATCTTCGGAACCAAGTAAGGGGGAGCTATGAAAATTGCAGTGGGCTGCGATCACGCAGCATATGAATTGAAGGAAGCGATCAAGGAGAAGCTGACAAAAGAGGGCCATGAGGTCATCGATGTCGGCTGCGACTCGACTGAGTCGGTTGACTATCCGAAATACGGGCACGCGGTCGGGCGCCTGGTGGCGTCCGGCGATGCCGAGCGCGGCATCGCCGTGTGCGGCTCGGGCATCGGCATCAGCATCGCCTGCAACAAGGTGCCGGGCATCCGCGCCGCACTGTGCACATCCGTGGAGATGGCGGAGATGTGCAGACGCCACAATAATGCCAACGTGGTCTGCATGGGCGCCCGCATGATCAGTCAGGATCTCGCCTTCGACATCATCGACAAGTGGATGACCACTGAGTTCGAAGGGGGCAAGCACCTGCGCCGCATCAACGAGATCGAAGACCTGGACTTCTAGATCTTCGCAACAGCTAAGAATGTCATTCTGAACAAAGAGAATCTCATGTACAAAAGACCGCCTGCAGTTCATTCAGAATGCAGGCAGTCTTTTCTATTATACTGATATACAAAATGAAGATGAACGTGCGTGATATTTCAGACGCTGCGGCGGATCTCCCGCGCTATCCCCAGGATCTCGATCGCAGAAGGATAAGAATCATCAGAGATGATATCGCCGGTGCTGATCTGCATTGGCTCATACAGTGGGTTAAGCGGCTGCAGGATTATACAATCCTTACTTTTGCGTATCCTCCTGAATATCACTTCGCCGCCGTTTAGTCTGACGGCACAGTCTTCAACGCTGTTACAGTCATTTGCCTTCTCGAATACAACGATATCACCGTCCTTGTAGTCGGGGTTCATGGATTCTCCGCGTATCTTCAGAGCAAAATACGATTTGCCGCGCAGATAGTTAGAAGGTATATCAACATAGCCCTGAATATCCTCAGCAGCGTCATCGGAATGCCCTGCGGGAATGGTTTCGTATACGGGAACTGAAATACTGGAGTCCGCATGAGATGCAATAAAAGAATCACTGGTCATGTCTGTAGATGTAAAAGTGTTGACATCAACACCAAATAATTCGGCCAGTTCAACCAGTTTCTGATAACGTGGCGTAGCCTCGCCGGTCTCCCATTTCTGCACGGTCGTGAACGATTTATAACCAAGCTTTTCGGCAATATAATTCTGTGTGTAGTTGTTCGCTTTCCTTAAAAATCTAAGATTGCCTGCGAAAAACATACAGTTCTCCTGTTGATTCAACCGGTCAAATACTTACAAATCCAATATTACAACCCGCTTTACAATAATTCAATTATTTTTAAATAAAATTCAAATATACTTGATATTATGCATAGCATCAATAGATTTTGATTCATATACCTGTTGATATAAGAATTGTTTTCAAGTATAGTTTTTGTGAAAAAGGGTAGTCAAAGGAGGCACTTTATATGCGCTATTCTCTAAAGGAATTACGAGCCCGCAAAAACTGGACACAAAAAGAAACAGCTGAACGAATGGGAATATCTGTCCAGACATATAATGCCTGGGAAAAGGATATATCCAGGATCGCTGTAGGAAAGGTATTGAAGCTGGCGAACGTATTTGAAGTAGATATAAGCGAAATCAAGATAACAGATATATAGGGGTAAGAAGGAAGACCAGGTACAAGATAGCTGGTCTTTTGCTTTTTTCGACAATAGAAATAAGTAACTACTTACATATACTTGAAATTAATTACCTATAAACTTGAATACAGAAAATTATTCAAGTAGAATGTTACACAGGTATGAGGTGGTTTTTAACATCTACAAGGACTGATAGAAAGTAATCTGGACAAGCTTTTTGTGTGGAATTTTTTGCTTATGAAGCACAGGCTTTCTTTTTCATAAGGAGTTTGTAGTGACAATCATTCTTGTTGCAGCTCTTGCTGTTTTTGCCGTAGTAGCAGTTGTTATTTTCTTTCTGAGCAAGTCGAAGGGGAATTCAGTTACAACAGCGCGCTATTACAAAACAGAGGATCTGTCTGAAAACTCAATAAAGCAGCGTGATGGTACGCCATCACTGAATGCCGATAATTCAGGAAAGCGCAACAACGGAACTGCAGTATTGACGCCGGATATGGAGAATCCTACAGGAATTAACAAAGCAGGATCAGGCGGTGAGAATACTTCCGTCAAGAAAAATAACGGAACAGCAGTGCTCCATCCGGAGGATGATCCGTTCAGCAACACAGAAGCTTCCCAAAGCGGCAGCCGGCAAAGCACAGGAAGACGGGGAACTGAAGTGCTGAAGTCTGATAATGGTCCGGCCGCTACAGACAGTAATGGTAATCCGGCTTCTGCAGACCGCGCTGAAGGCAAAGCCCCGCCTACGGAATTGCTTGAAGATCTGCCTGTTGAAGAACAGGGCGGCGGATTGTTCTCAAAGCATGTATATAAAAAGGGATGGCTCCAGAGACCGCGAACCAAAGACAGGATCGAACTCAAATCGGAGCAATTTGTTATCGGACGGGAATCAGGCCTGGTCGATCTCTGTCTGGAGGACAACCTGTCTGTCAGCCGTAATCACGCGACCATAAAAAGAAAGGGCGCTGACTATTATATTGTCGACAACGGCAGCCTCAATCGTACATTTGTGAATAATGTCAAAGTGGAGGAAGGAAAAGAAGTCAAGCTAAAGAACCGTGACAGGATCATGATAGGAGATGAACCGTTTACATTCATAGTCAGGTGATGCACGGTTAAAGATTTCAGTATGGATTACATTACAGCATCATATTCAGACATAGGTGTCAGCAAAGAGAACAACCAGGATTCCACGCTGCTGCTCAGAGCAAGAAGCGGCGGTGATGAGATCCTGCTGGCGTCAGTATGCGACGGCATGGGAGGCCTTTCAAGAGGAGAACTGGCCAGCGCAATCATGGTGAAGAATCTGACTTCCTGGTTCTCCGAAAGACTTCCGTATCTGCTGCCCGGAGGATTGAGTTCAAACGAACTCGAGGAAGACTGGAAGAGAGTCGTGGTCTCTACCAACAGACAGCTTGCCGATTATGCGGCAAAGAACTCGATCGAACTCGGGACGACAGCGGTCGTGCTGCTCCTTATAAACAATGATTATTATCTGCTTAACGTCGGTGATTCAAGAATCTATCTGCTGGATACAGAAGGCATCAGACAACTCACAAAGGACCAGACTCTGGTGCAGCGCGAGATGGATGCCGGCCGCATGACGTACGAAGAGGCTCGCGTATCGCCGGACCGAGGCCTGCTGCTGCAGTGCATAGGCGCGTCAAACATAATAACACCGCAGTTCTTATCAGGAACGGCGGAACCCGGAAATGCATTCCTGATCTGTTGTGACGGCATGAGACACGAAGTAACGGCAGATGAATTATATACAGCTTTTGCTCCGGATTCACTGACATCCCGGAGCATAATGAACCGCAAATTAAGAGAGGTTACAGATCTTAATATCCAGCGCGGTGAAACGGATAATTTGAGTGCGGTAATAGTAAAAATAATCTGAATGATTTCAGAGAGGTAAAGACCAAATGCTTCAGGTAGGCCAGGTTCTGGACGGCAAATATAAGATTCTGAGTAAGATCGACGAGGGAGGAATGAGCGTCGTCTATCTCGCTCTGAATGAGAAGGCAAACAAGACGTGGGCAGTAAAGGAAGTCCGCAAGGATGGCGGTAATGATATAGATGTCGTTAAACAGAGCCTCGCGGCAGAGACGGAGATGCTCAAGAGACTCCATCATCCCAACCTTCCGAGCATAGTCGATGTCATTGAAGATGAAGACACGGTTATGATCGTCATGGATTATGTGGAGGGCCGGTCTCTGCAGAAACTTCTTGACGAAAACAGACGTGCTGACGGAACAAGCGAGCCGATCGATTCGGAGCTGGTACTGGACTGGGCGAAGCAGCTCTGCGATGTGCTGCATTATCTTCATACGCTCGATCCGCCTATCATATATCGCGACCTCAAACCATCGAATATAATGCTGTGCCCGGATGGGAAGATCGAAGTGCTGGATTTCGGGACCGCCCGTGAATATAAAAAGTACGGCATAGCGGATACAAAGAATCTCGGCACCAAGGGATATGCTGCCCCTGAACAGTTCGGCGGCAAAGGGCAGACGGACGCAAGGACGGATATCTTCAATCTGGGGGCTACGATGTATCACCTTCTGACGGGTTACAGCCCGGCAGATACGAATTTCGAGATCAAAGCTCTCGGAGAGCTGGTGCCTTACTACAAGAACACCGGACTCGAAAAGGTGGTCAGGAAGTGCTGTATGGCAGATCCTGCTGACAGATATCAGGACTGCCGTGAGCTGATGTTTGCTCTGGAGCATGTCCATGATCAGGATGATATCGCGATCATGGAGAGGAACAGGAAGTGGAAGCTGTTCACCATGAGCATTGCGCTTGCATTCATCGGGATCTTCGGAATGATAGCGTTCACGGTACTCCATAATTCAGCTGCGAGGAACAGTTACGACTCGAGGATCAGCCAGGCGAGCAATGCGTCTACATATGACGAAAAGTCGGAGATACTGGTCGGCGCCATGAACATCAAACCGGCCGAACCGACGGCATACAATTCGCTCCTGGACGCTGCGATGGAGCCTGACAGCGATAAGGGGATCTCGATCACAAAGAAGGAAGAGGATACTCTTACAAATGCGATCGAAACGCCTAACGGGAGAGGCGGCTCTACAAATATTGATGAATTCAGCAGGAAGAACCACGATAAATATCTGGACTTTCAGATAAGGCGCGCGAGCAGCTACTTCGATTACTTCACGGGAAGCAAGAAGAGAGCGGAAGCGATCTTTAAGCTTCTGGAGAGCGACAGTAAGATCGACGACAGGAGAAAGGGCCTGTGCAGCTGCCTTGCCACTATCTGTGATATCTACGTAACAAATACAGATTTCCGGGGAAATGAAGGCGGAACGATCGCCTCGTACGAGAATACCGGCAGCAAGTATAAAAAAGTCTGGGGCAGTCTTGCAGACATAGCCGCTGACCCGGATCAGATAGATAAAAAAACGGGGGAGACGTTCTATTCGGCTCTCATCTACAGAGAGATAGCCAAACAGATATGTCTGTACCAGCCGAACTATGCGGAAGCCGGGATCAAGGCTGAGGATATGAAGACCCTGCTGAAAGCAGGAAGTGATTATCTGAAGACGGCTTCCACAAACGGCAATAAAGCGACAGAGAGTATGATCTCGCAGGCTAAGGAAGAAATCAGCAATGCGGAGCGTCAGCTGAACAGAACTCACAATGAGGAGCTCGGCAAGTATGATGAAGAGCCTGAAGAGTCTGATGATAGTACGGTGACGGAGGACTGATATGGAACAATTACTGACGATTTCGACTGTTGGTTTCATAATCAGCACTATAGCCGCAGTCGCAGGGGTCGCGCTGTCAGCGATCACGTTCTGGAAATTCAACATACGCGAGGTTTATTTGATACGTTCCGGCAGAGGTCTTAAGAACGCCCTGATCGGAATGGAAAAGCAAAGAGCGGAAACCGGAACGCTGAGGGACGCGCCGCTTGATACTGATGAGAAGAAAGAATCGAAGAAAAAAGCCGGCTCAACCGATAAGGCCGGCATGAAGGCGCCTGAGACTGTGCCGCTGCGGCCGGCACCCGAAACTGTACCATTGAGAGCGGCGCCTGAGACTGTACAGCTGCGTACAGCGCCGGAGACTATGCCGCTCGATCATCAGGGATATAGTCCGGAGATTCCGGAGGATGCGTTCGAACCTGCAGGCGAAAGAGCGGAATTCGACGTGATCTCCGTAGAGATGGAGACTCATACAGAAGAGGTTCTGGAACCCGGATCAGACACGAAGTAATGATGTTCAGGAGAATCGAACATATTACATATAGCAAACACAGTTACTGAAGAGGAGAATCAAAAGATGAAGAAAAACAGTTATTTCAGCAAGATCCTTGCTCTGCTGTGCGCTGTGGCCATGGTGATCACCATGATGCCGCTCGGACTGATGTCCCGCACAGAGTCTTATGCTGTTGACCAGACTGCACCGGAGGCTTCTGCGAACAGCGAAGAGGGCGCAGGAGAAGAAGAGAAAAAGCCTGCACAGGAAGAGTCAAAACCTGCACAGGAGGAGGCAAAGCCTGCACAGGAGGAGGCCGGATCAGAAAAAACCGATCCTGAGCCGGAAACCGGGAAGGATGATGCTTCCGGCAAGGAAACGGACAAAGCGGCTGCCGAGCCTAAAAAAGAGGAAGCTCAGGCAGACAGCAATGCTGACAGGACGGCTGAGGAGAAGGCTGAAGACAATAAGGCTGAAGGCAATAAGGCTGAAGGCAAGAAGGCTGAAGAAAAGTCCTTCAAAGCAGAATTCGACTTTGGAGAGAACTACGCCAGATTCAGTGCGATCAACCCTAAGACGACAGATAATGACGGCGAGATCAAGCTGCCTGAAAAGCCTGAGGCAAGAAAGAAAGTATATGAGGCCAGAGACGGCAAGAAGTACTACTTCACAGGGTGGAAGTATAAGGGCGATGAGTATGAGCCGGGCGACAAAGTTACTCTGAAGGCTGATGCTGAGTTTACGGCTGTCTGGAAGCAGACATATACTATTCAATTCAGCGCAAAAGGAATCGAAGCTGATAAGGTCGAAGATCAGATCGCCGTTTACGGCGAGCCTGTTGTGCTGCCTGACGAGACTGCAAGCAAGGAAGGCATGGACTTTGTAGGGTGGACCCCGGATCAGGGCAAGACCGTATATGAAGCCGGCAAAGAAATCAAGGCCGAAAAGATCGAACCGGAGAGAACCAGCGCCAAGAGTGCCATGGTAAAGCTGAGAGGTGAGATAGAGGATAATACAGCTCCGCAAATAAAGATAGTCGCGCCAGTGAATCCGTCCAATGAGGGAAAGGCCGATATCAACATTAGCGCGACGGACGCAAGCGGTGTTAAGACGCTTCAATACTATATTTCCGACAGTGAAGTCAGTGAACCTTCATCAATAACAGCTTGGGTGGATGCTCCGTCGAGCTCGATACAGGTCGATGACGGGAAGTACCTTGTGGTGAAAGCTGTAGATTCTTCAGAAAATGAGAATACCGCTTATAAGCAAAGACGAATTGATCTTCAGAATATAAAAGCTGGGGGTGCTCCTGATGTAAATATAACAACAAGTGCAACGGATGCAGCTGTAGCATCGAAGAGCCATACTGTCACATTTGAAAATACAGGCGCAGAAATCGACATAGTCGAAGTTTCTGTTGGAGGTGAGCTTATATCCGGGCTTACCGGAGACAGCACGACCACCAGTTTTACGATTTCAGAGGAAACGACAGGGAAATCGTTGAACGGAAACATAGTAATACAGATTTCAGCTACAGGTATTTGGGGCGGAGTCAGCAGCGACTCCATTACATGCGCATTTGATAATACAGCTCCGGAAGTAACTTTGGGAATGAGTGAAACACATTCATACTATAAGGCTGATAACTGCGGAATGACTGCATCTTCAAGTGCCTCCGATCTTGCTTCACTGGCATTAAAAGCCCAGTTGGGGACAAGCGCCGATGAGATAGAATTAGGCTCTGTGACAACGTCAACCTGTTCACTGTCGGCAGCTACGGTAGCGAACAAGCTCGGCGCAATAGAGGGCAACGTTACAATAACGGCTGTTGCAACAGACAACGCAGGAAATACAGGGGAAACTACCCTTGCTATCAACTATGATGCAGCAGCACCGAAACTCGTGAGCGTGACGACTGCCAAATCAAGCAGTGTTGTAGAAGATAATTACTATTACTATGATGCGGCAGCAGCTACGACATACACTATCGAGGACAGCAATCCTTCGGTTATTTCGCTGACCTATAAGAAGGACGGAGCAACTGCATCGGGAACTGCGGACAGCAGCAAGAAAAAAATCACAGGAAACTGGAATTCTCAGGGAATGTACACGGAAATCAAGCTCTATGCCGAAGACTTAGCCGGGAATAAGCTTGTTATCGGAGAGAATTTCAATCCTAAGGCAGAGGATACTGTAGACGGAACAGCCGCTAACGGCTATGTAAACTTCAAGTACGGCAAGGTCGTGGACACGAGGAAGCCGACAGTCACTGTAACATACGATACGGAAGTATCGCCTGTAACGAATCAGAAAGCGAAGATGCATCTTTATAATGAGAGTGGCAAGTTAAGGGCATATGTCAGTGGTAATGTCAAGGTAGCCAGCGTAAGGATAGAAGATAACAACCTGTTATGGGTAAAAAACCACATACATTGGGAAACAGAGAAAGGCACTATACAAACACTGAAGCCAGAAGATATTAAGACCAATGCAGAAGAAGGCTATCAGTATGCAGAGCTGGAGAATATTGCCCTGCTTACAGAAGATGGCGATGCTGCATATCATATTTACGGTTCGGACATAATCCACTCGCTGGAAGTAACAGAAAAAACCAGTTTAGGAGTCGAAGTAGTATCGCATGGAGGCACCTCCTGGCCTACCGGATCAAAGAAGGTCAGGCTCGCCACTGACAGCCTGCAGATCAGTTTCACGAGAGATATCGTATCTCCGGTATATACATCTACATTCAGCGAAGTGGAGGATGCTGCTGATAATACAGAAGAAACGGCCGGAGGAGAGTACACCGCATATTATGGTGATACAACTAAAGTAGGCGGCAAGATAGACGCAGCCTTCGAAGTCGTGGATGCCAATCTGGATAACGACGAGACATGGGCGAAGACGGTCTACAAGACAGGCGATGACTACAGCAAAGTTACGCCTTCAGAAACTGATGCTCCGGAAACGATGAGCTTTGTATCACAGGGTGATAATAAATACTCCTGCCAGAAGACGGTTTCGGGTACGGACGGAGTATACAGATTCTATGTATACGGCGTAGATAAGGCCGGCAATACTCTCGTTATGAGCAGCGATGAAGAAACTAAAGCCGCAGTAGCGGGAAGCGGCGGATACAATAAGACCATTCAGTGCAGTATCAATGAACCCGGCAAGTTCCGCTCGTTCAGCAAGGTGCTTGATACAGAAGCTCCGGGCTACGGACTGAAGATAAGCGATGAGGACATGGACGGATATCTTGTCAAATACGGCAATGTAGCGGCAGATAAACAGGATATCGGTACAGACGGCACATATAAACCGTTCAGAAAGAATAAGACAGCAACAGTGCTTGCCAAGGGTTATGATGCATCCCCGGTAAAACTGCAGTACAGGTTTACATCCGTAGATGCAAACAGCGAGAGCACAGAATGGACGGATTCCGAGCTGTTTACATCAAACGGTTATCCTGATGCCAAGACCCTTACTAAGGATAAGGAAGGTGAGACGCAATTCAGAGTCAAGGACTTAAAGGTCGCGGACAAGGCCGGCAATGCAACTGAGCTCAGCGAGAGCAATACTGTATATCTGGATGGGACATCGCCTGAAGGACAGGAGGATATCATCAAGCCTGAAGTCAGCATAACAAGCGCGACCAAGTCCATAACGCATCATGATACGGGCTATGAGCTTTACAATACAGACGTTGACCTGAAGTTCACCGTGACGGATCCGTATAAGAACAAGTCAAGCTCAGGACTGCAGCACGTATGGTATACCTTATCGGTAGATGGTACGCCGATAGCATCCGAAAAACTTATCAAGCCAAACGACGAGGATTATTTCGATAAGGGAGACCTCCTCATGTTCGGGAAGGCTGACATGGAGAATGCCGTAAAGGAAAAGGGCGATGAGGCTCTTACCTATTCGATAGACAGAACCATCACGATACCAAAAGGCGTTGATAACGGATATGAGACGAATGACATCGTGGTGACCCTCTACGCGGTAGATAATTCGGACAACGAGGCAGTGCCGGCTGTAAAAGGCCTTGGTATAGATTCGGTAGCTCCGGAGGTCTATGTCTCTTTGACCCGCAAGGCTTCCAAAGGTAATAAGTACTTCAACGAAAACAGGACAGCAACCATAAAGGTAATAGACCGCAACCTGGGAGAAAAGAGCAAGAAGATAAAGATCGATACTCAGATCGATGTCCCGGAAAGCTGGACATATACTGCCGGCGATAATGTTAGCGGGAATAAGGATGAGTGGATCAAGAAGCTCCATTATAACAAGGACGGAGACTACACGCTGGCTGTAAGCGGAGAAGATGCTCTGGGCAACCGTGCAACAGATGCCAATATACACTGGGAAGGAGAACATCCTAAGGAATTCACGATAGATAAAACGAATCCGACTATCAAGGTGACATTCGACAATAACAGTGTCAGGAACCAAAAGTACTACAAAGCCAACAGAACGGCGACTATCACTATAGTCGAACACAACTTCTATGATCCTGATGTCAAGACAGCGGGCAGTGCAAAGGCTCCGAGGAAAAAAGCCATGGGCTTCCCGGGGAGGACTAAATTCTCCTCGAAGGGAGATACCAGGAAGAGCAATATTTACTTCAATAAAGAGGGTAATTTTGCCTTTGACGTTTCTTACACAGACCTTGCGGGCAATCCGGCGAAGACGGTGAAGATCCCTGAGTTCGTGATCGACAAGACGCCGCCGGTGGTCAAGATCGAAAATGTGGATGCGAACAATATCTACAGTGGCGCGATCGCTCCGAGAGCTTCATTCGAGGACGATAATTTTGACAGGAATAACAGCAAATTCTCATTCACAGGAGCCCGGAGCGGAGACAGAAGCGATCTGGCGGGCGGAATGAAGGAAAATGAGTATGGCGGAGTTTATACGATGAGTGATTTCGCCAGGATCAGGAAGAACGATGACATCTATACTGCCTCGGCTACATCGACAGACATGGCGGGCAACAATACTTCAGTCAGTCTGTCATTCAGTGTCAACAGGTTCGGATCGACCTATGACTACGACGGAGATACGGATACCATCTCTCTTGTCAGCAAGAAGTCAGGGCGGTATTACACTAACAAACCTCAGGCGCTTGTGCTCCGCGAGATCAATGTCAACCCGCTCAAGAACTACAAACTGACTCTGTATAAAGATGATACGAGCAGCACACTCAAGAAGGGCGCTGACTACAGAGTTGAAGAGAGAACCGTAAAAGGCGGATATCAGTACGTTTATTACATCAATGAAGATCTGATCACTGATGAAGGCAGCTACAACATCGTAGCTACCTCGGAAGATGAGGCAGGCAATATGAATACCAATGCGTCTATCAGGACAGAGGAGGGAGTAGAAGAAGTCCCTGTCAAATTCGTATATGATACGACGCTGCCTACGGTATCGTTCCTGGATCTGTCAGAGAATAACAAAGTAATAACGCTGAAAGAAAACGGAAGCACGCTGTTCAGAGGCATGTCATCACTTGATCTCGGAGTCAGACCGGATGACGACTGGGCTCTCTCGGCGATAGAGATCGGCATCAGGAGCAGCAACGCGAAGAAGGGCCAGCTCTTCGGACCGACCAAGTATGAAGGCGAAGAATTCTGGGAGTACATGGGAGAAGACAAGCAAAAGTACTTCGAGGAAATAATCAAGAGCGGCTCTGATACGAAGTTCATTGACATCACCATCTGGGATGCAGCCGGAAACGAGAGCAAGCAGACATATAAAGTGCTGGTCACTGCCAATATCTTCGAGCTCATGCTCCACTATTGGTACATAGTGCTTGCGATACTGGCTGTGATCGCAGGGGGCGCTTATTACTACGCCAGGAGAAAGAAAAATCAGGAAGAGGGGAAAGCTGAACAACAGCAGTAACTGATGAACGACGCATTGATAGATGAAACCGTAAAAGTTATAGAAGGAGTAGAGACTCCTGTCTATATAGTAAAAGACAGAAATCAGTTCTCCGTCACCGAATACAAGGTGATGGAGAACCTGATGTCGCTTGTAAAGTGCGTCAAAGCTTCTCTAAATGGTGACATACAGCTTGTATACATAAATGAAAAAGCCAGACCGCTCAGGGCAGTAATAGGGCTCTTCAACGATGAGCAGATCACGCGTGTCATAAGGTCGTTCCTTGATGCACTGGCAGAGACCGGCAGCAATGGATTTCTCAGGAGCTGCAATCTGGATATCAGCCTGGATAAAGTGTTCGTTGATTCGAACGATCTCACGGTAAAACTTATCTATCTTCCTGTCAATTCATGGAGCGCTGACGGAAGGATAAGTGTCAGCGAGATCAACGAATTCATAATATCGATACTCGAGAAGGCGGGCAAGCCGGATTCAAACATATTATCGGCTATCAAGATGTTCTGCTATTCAAACAAGGAGACGACGTTTGAAAGCTACCGCAACATGTTCATACAGTTGATGAAGCAATATAAGATCGAAGAGATCAGGGAGGAAAGCAGCGAAGAGCTGATACTGGACTTCACCGACGGCAGTGAGCAGCGCTCCTTCTGCATCAGCGGAGACAGCTTTACGATCGGATTCAAGGACGGAAGCGCTGACGGGATAATAAAAACCAACAAGTTCATCAGCAGCCCTCACTGTGAGATTACGCGTGAAAACGGGAGATGGCTGATATCCGATCTCGACAGCACCAACGGGACCTTCGTGAACGGAAGGAAGCTCGAAAGATATACAAAAACAGAGATCAAGGACGGAGATGCGGTAAGGCTGGCCAACAGCACGCTCTATGTCGGGGTAAGGAGGGGATAGGCTTGAGCAGCACAAAGATAATTCTGGCTGATCCGGACCTCCACTATCTGCTTAAATTGCAGATACGCCTGATGCAGGGAGTAAGCGGTGATGTTGAAATCGAATCAATCACAGACTCGGATTATTTTCGCACATACTTCTCTGTGCCGCGTGACGCAGGGTGCCTGATCATTTTCGAATCGATGTATTCGGAGGAACTTCTCAAACACAATATCGATAATATCATTATCCTGACTGAATCCGGCAAGGAGGAAATATCGCCCGATGGAAAGATCAGGAAGATCGAGAAGTACTCCAGCCCGAATCAGATATTCAATCAGATAAAATCCACTCTGACGAGCAGAATAATAATCGATCAGACAAAGGATGTAGAAGTACTGACTTTCTATTCTGCCTCGGGCGGACTCGGAAAGACTACTCTGGCTCTGAGCATGGCCAAACATCTGGCAGGCAAGCACTATAGAGTTCTGTATATCAATACGGAAAGCATACAGAGCCACTCATATTATCTGGAAGACGACAGACCGGTTACGGGACAGATCATGATGAACCTGGAGACGTCTTCGTCAAGTGTATACGGGATACTGAAGGGCAGTATCAGGCAGGAAGGCTTCAGTTATGTTCCGCCGCTGCCGTCACCGCTTGCGTTTTATGGGACAGGAAGAGAAATCTACAACGCGCTCATCGAAGATGTATGCTCATCCAGAGATTATGACTATGTAGTCGTGGATACGGACAGCATATTTGATAATGTGATCTCGGACATATTGAAGCAGTCAACGAAGGTGTTCTTTATCAGCAACCAGGAAGAGGCGATAGTGAACACTGCGGACCGGTTCCTGTCTGATATAGACAGCAGCTCCGGACGATTTGTGTTTATTCGCAACAATTATTCGGGAGATGAAGACAGTAAGACAGAGCAGCTGGACAGGGTAAGTGTGGATCTGTATGTACCGCATTTCGATGGCATGGGAAGAGAACTGCTGGAAAGGATCAGCAATTCCGACTCGATATTAAAAATGGCGCTGCTGATAGAATAATGAAACACAGGTGACGAAATGGATTCTGCGACGATCGACTTTATAAATGAAAATTCCGGAGAGCGGGCGGAACTTGAAGTGCCTTTGACGATAACCGCAAACGACATGATAGACGCTCTCAATATATCATACGGGCTGGGACTTAATAAGGAAGATTATTCGAATTATTACATGTGCATGGAGAATCCCATCGCGTTCTTCAGAGGAGAGAGGACTCTTGAGGAACTTGGTGTTAGAAACGGATCACAGATAATCTATAAGAGGTAAGTACATGGGTCATCCGTATAAGATCATAGTAAGCAGTAATAGCATTCACAGAGAGTTTGAGATACGTGAGGACGTCGAGAGAGTGTCTCTTGGAACCAACTCTTCGTGTGAGTTCAGACTGAACGCTGATGATTTCTTTACTCCTATCGAGATCGCGTTCATCCTCAAAGAAGGTCAGTGGTATGCGATCTGTGATGAAAACCTCTACCTGAACTTCGATGACGTCCGCAAGCTCAGGCACAATAAGATCAATCATGGCGACCGCTTCCAGGTCAGATACGCCAATAACGGAGCTGCCGTTTTCGACATCTCCTTTGCGATCAACTTTGAAGTCCAGATCCCTTCTTACAACAGGAGAATCGAAATTCCTGCAGGAATGGATATAAGACTCGGAACACCTTCTCCGTCAGTAGAGGTGGAACTGCACAGCGAGTACTGCAGCGATACTCTCGCCGTGATCAGCAATGATAACGGCAAGTATATCCTCAGGGAGGATAAGAGCAGATACGGGATCAACGTGAACGGCACACGCATCACAAAGCCGACAGTACTGAAGGATCATGATTTCTTCTCGATATCAGATGTGTTCTTCTATTTCAAAGAAGGTTCTCTCTATACGGACAACAGCAAGGTCGTTGTAAGAGGCGTACCTCATGAACTGCTTGAAAAGAGCACATTCCACTACCCGGTTTTCGTGCGCAATACAAGGCGCAAGGTAGAGCCGGACAAAACACCGATCAAAATTCTAGATCCTAGCAAAAAACCGATCAAACCTGAACTTAACATAATCACATCGCTCCTTCCGATGGTTATGATGCTTATCCTGATTATTGTTGTAAGAGGTTACATGTCTTCATCTGGAGGCAGCTTTGTATTATTCAGTGCATGCTCAATGGGTCTTGGCGTTATTACATCAATAATAACCATGGTTCAGGGACAAAAGAAATATAAAAAGGAGGTAGCTGAACGCGAACGAGTTTACTCAAAATACATAGAAGAAAAAGAAGCTGAGATAATCAGGGCAAGACAGGCAGAAGCGGATATTCTGCATGAAATATACAGACCTCAGGATGAATCGATTCGTAAGGTCATGGAATTTGAATCCGATATTTTCGACCGCATTCCGGAGGATGACGACTATATGGACGTTCTTCTTGGATATGGCAGGAGAAAAGCTGAGAGGCTCATCGAATACAAGAAGCAGGAAAAACTTGAAGAAGACGATGAGATGACATTGATACCTGAACAGGTAGCAGAAAAATACAAATATATCGATAATGCACCGATCTATATATCACTTCGAAGTGTCAATGCAGTAGGAATAACCGGCAGTGAGGATGAGAGATTCGAGTTCTTCAAGGTTGTTCTTACGGACTTGATTTGCAGGCAATTCTCTAATGAGATTGAATTCTTCCTCCTTGTCGGAGAGGATTCAGAAAGGTATGAGTGGATAAAGCGACTTCCTCAATTACAGAGACCTGATGGAAGAAGAAATGTTGTATTTGATTCAAATACAAGGACGAATACATTCGACTATCTGTATAAAGAGCTTTCTGCAAGGTACGAGACGGATAAGCCTATCGGAAAAAACTTTGTAGTATTTACTTTAGATAACAATGGAATATACAACCATCCGATTTCAAAGTATATCCAGGAAGCATCGAAAATCAAAACAACATTTTTGTTCTTTGAAAGCAGACTAGACTATTTGCCACTATATTGCAGCGAGGTTATAGAGCTGAAAGGCAATGGCACCGGAGTATGCTTCAGCAGCTCAAACAGAACGGATTCACGAGAGTTTACATACAGTCATATTACTGATAGCGATATAGCGGCTTTGGTAGAAAAAATTGCGCCTGTATATAGCGAGGAAATAAGCCTTGCCAGCTCACTTAGGAAAAGCCTTACGATGTATGAAATGCTTGGTATATACAACGCGAATGATCTTGATATTGAAAATAGCTGGTCAGAATCAAAAGTATTCAAGTCGATGGCAGCGCCTTTGGGCGTCAACTCCAAAGACGAGATAGTGTACCTTGACTTACACGAAAAAGCGCATGGCCCGCATGGACTTGTAGCCGGTACTACCGGATCAGGTAAGAGTGAGATCCTTCAGACATACATATTGAGCATGGCTTCTAGATTTCATCCTTACGAAGTCAGTTTCGTCATTATCGATTTTAAGGGAGGCGGAATGGCCAATCAAATGGCAGATTTGCCGCATATGATTGGTACTATTACAAATATTGATGGTAAAGAAATTGACAGATCACTTAAATCTATAAAAGCAGAGCTGCTTAAACGGCAAACTATGTTTGCGGAAGCAGGCGTTAACCATATTGACAAATACATTAAGGAATATAAGGAAGGAAATGTTGATGTAGCTCTTCCTCACCTGATAATAATTGTTGACGAGTTTGCTGAACTAAAGGCAGAACAGCCTGAATTCATGAAGGAACTCATAAGTGCATCCAGAATCGGCCGAAGCCTTGGCGTTCACCTGATTCTTGCTACACAGAAGCCTTCAGGTCAGGTAAATGAACAGATATGGAGTAACTCAAGATTCAAACTCTGCTTGAAAGTTCAAACGCCGGAAGACAGTAATGAAGTGCTTAAATCACCACTTGCGGCTGAGATTCTCGAACCGGGAAGGGCGTATATGCAAGTTGGAAATAATGAGTTGTTTGAGCTCCTTCAGTCAGGATACTCCGGTGCCTCAGAAAACATGGAAGAATCTGTCGGATGTGTTGAGGTTAGTGAACTGGATTTTTCCGGAGCGCGAAGACTTATTTATAAGAAAAAAGCACAAAAGAGTGCAGGTGGAAGAACGCAGTTAGAGGCAATAGTAAGTCATATTCGTGATAGCTTTGATAAATCCGGAGATAGTTTACTCTCCCCAATCTGCTTGCCTTCGTTGCCTGAACAGCTTAATGGTGGAATTTGCGCTTCGGACACTATAGTAAATTATAGTGTGCCTATTGGATTGTATGATGATCCGGATCATCAACTACAAAATGAAGCATATTTTGACTTGGGTGTCTCGAATGCATTGATAATCGGATCGGCGCAGTATGGAAAAACAAACTTGCTCGAACTATTGATAAGAAATCTCTCAAGTGCATATTCGCCTGTCGAGGTCAATATGTATATTGTTGATTTCGGTTCGATGGTTTTGAAGAATCTTGAGAAGCTTCCTCATGTCGGTGGAGTTGTACTTCCGTCGGATGATGAAAAAATCAAGAATCTGTTTAAATATCTATCAGATGAAATACAAAGAAGAAAGACAAAACTGATGAATGCCGGCATCAGCTCAATGTCTCATTACAGGGAGATGGGATATAGCGATTTTCCACAAATCATTGTTTTCATTGATAACATTTCTGCACTAAAGGAATTGTCTCTGCAGGATTCAGACATACTTCTTGAGTTGTGCAGGGAAGGCCTTTCAGTAGGTGTTACATTTGTAGTTACCAGTGTACAGACTTCCGGACTTGGATATAAATACATGACAAGTTTTTCAACAAGACTTGCATTTACATGTAATGAGCCGAGCGAATATGCATCATTATTTGGCATAGGAAGGATACATCCGGAAAACATTCCGGGCAGATGCCTGATAGAAATCAAGAAAAATATATATGAGTGCCAGACATACTTGGCGTTCGAAGGAGAAAAAGAGAGCGACAGGATGCAGAAAATGCAGAAGTACGTGGAGGATATGGAGACCGCATATTCAAGTCTCAGAGCTTATCCTATACCGGAAATACCTGAACAATTATTGGCAGCATCATTGGAAGAATATACAACAAGCAGCATGCAGAATATTGTGGTCGGTCTCGATTATGCTTCTGTTGAGCCTGTGACAGTAGACCTTATGAGACCTAATATCTTGGCGTTGTGTGGACCGGATGGATCCGGCAGATCGAATTTCATAAGGTACTTTATTGAACAGATATTGAAAAAAGATGAAGATGCTTGCATATATATCTTTGATGACTACAGGAAAAAGCTTTCAAGTCTCTGCGAGCACGCTGAAGTTGAAGCATATGATTCAAGAGGCACTAAGTTTATAGATGTCATTTCAGCAATTGAGACAAGGCTGCAGGATGCATACCAAAACTTGATTGTCGACGAGGAGGACCCTGACGAGTCACATATATTGGTTATCAATAATGCAGATGTCATAGAGGCTATCAGTTCAGACAAAAATGCCTTGGCAACAGTAAAAAATATGATAGGCAAGTATAAAATGTTGCACACCTTTGTACTGATTGGATGCATGCCAAATTCTCAAATCGGGTTTGCTGCACCTGAACTCTATAAGATTGCAAAAGAGAACAGGAGCATACTATTTTTCGACAATTTAGAGATGTGTAAGATTGCTGATATTCCTGCAGCAGAAATGAGGAATAATAAAAAGAGAATTAGCACAGGCGATGCTTTCTACATCCATGATACGGATATTTATAAAATCAAAACGCCGCTGTTATAACATGCCAATAATTACAACGATGTAATTATAAATATTATTACTATCAAAAAAGGAGGATTAAATATGGCTTCAGGACAGATTAGGATGACTCCGGATACTATGCGCACAAGAGCAGGAGAGTATCGTACGGAATCTCAGAATGTTGCCGACGTTATCGCAAAGATGGATTCGCTTCTTCAGACGCTGCAAGCTGAATGGGAGGGCGCATCTTCTGAGGCATACGCAGCAAAATATGGTGAATTAAGGCCTTCATTTGTTGCTATGAAAGACCTGATTGACGATATCGCTATGGCATTAGACAAAACAGCAGAGGCGGTTGAGAGCACTGATGCGGCGATTGCAAGTCAGTTCAGCTAAAAAACCATATGCCTAAAACGAAATTATAGTTTGATATGAAGCATGATACCTGCATGGGTATCATGCAGGCATCATGCTTCAACTATAAGAGTATTGACGAAAATCACAATAATTATTGATAAGAGTGGAAAACAATTCACTGAAAACGGAATGTGACTGCTATGCAAATAAGAATTGATTACAATAACCATCACTATAATGATAATGCTGTATATATCACTGCTGGATATAATAATGGTATTGCATCAAAATACTATAAAGTAGATGATGAAATTGCAATCTGTAATTTGTCTTTTTCACATTTGATAGTCAATTATATTAAAAAGAAGTATGACTTAAAATGTGATTGTCAGATAGGGCAAACATCAACATGCTTTACAATTAAAAGCAATAAAGAAGAAATGGTAAAGGATCTGACAACCTTAATAGATGTTTTCAGATGCTTGGAATTTGATAGATCACTGTTTGATGAAGTAAAAGAGACTGCGCTGGAGAATTTTAAAGAGGCGTACAAAAATGGCGAATTCAGAGCTCGCTATAAAGCAATGGAAATAGCCGACATTACAAAAGGATATACATTTGAAGGTCTGATTCGTGATATGACATCAATTGGTTTTGAAGAGTTTACCAGCATTGGTTCAAGAATAATTATAAACGGGGAACTAATGGTTTATGTCAATGGAAACTTGAGGAATTTAACTGATGATGAGTTAGCCTCACTGAATGATAGGTCAGAACCAGTCTATAGTGTGCCGGAGATATGTGGAAAAGAAATAGATCCATACTTATTGGATGATGCACATATAATTGAAACAGCAAGGGAATCCTATAACATTGACGTTATACACTTTGCATTTAACGATAACATAAGCTTAATTGACAGATATGTATGGACAAATATAGAGACTGCAAGAATACAATACGAGGATAAGGAAGTTAATGTTGATGAGCTTGATGCATCGGTCATCGTATCTACGCCTGAGCTGATCTCGCTTAAAAAAATATTCCGCACGCCAATAGACAACGAGCAATTCAATAAAGCAAAGGGAAGCATATTTCTGAAATACAGAAGGCTTCTGGAAAAGAAACCTGTACTTTTTAATCAGGACTACGTAGGAATGAAGCTCGCAGGATGCTCTTTGATAGATTTTCTGGAATTATTGGATAGATTGGAATATGAAGGATATTTAAATGTATCTGAGAAGATCAAACCAATCATTAACGAGGGACAAGTTGCTTTGAGAAGGGAGGTATTCAATGTCTGAGATACTGTTAAAACCCATTGAATTTCAAGGACAGGTTGACGAATTTAAGGACGCTACTGCTGTAGTAGGGGGTCTTAAATGTGCAGTTGATAAGGAAGATGTATCCCTTCAATGTGTAGATAAACTGGTTGAAGGCGTTAAAGACCTTAACAGTTTAATTGAGTCTTTTACTACGTTTGCTACAATGGATGGAGATACCATGCAGCGTATTAAAGCAAAATGGATGCATACGGATTCTGATATTGCAACAAAAACATTAGGAGAAATACTGCTTGGATGAAACTTATAACCAAACAGTTCATAATAAGGAGAGAAAAAATGGCAGGTAAAGGCTCATTTAAACTTAGATCATCTACTCTTTCTGAGTTATACTTTGCGCTTGCTGATTTTCAGACTAAAGCGGAAGACGCCTTGTACGAACAATTCAAAACTGCATATAAGATATCCCATACAAATTATATGAGGGGAGCAGCAGCCGATTCTTTCAAAACATATTTGTCACAGGGCACCATAAACATAATATCAGGACTTATGGATATTGTTGCTGATACCGCTACATTGGCGCAAGTAATTGCAGAAGCGTTTTATGTTATAGAAGAGTCTGCCAATGGAGTGATTGCAAAGAGCCGGTTAGAGTCGATCAAAACCGACCTTAAGGGATATAAAAAGACTTTCTCAGGTATGGAGGCAGAACTGAGTGGGGCAATCACAGAGGCATCAAATTACATCTCAACCACTGGTCTTAAATTGGACGGAGTCATAGACTCCTATACAAAAGTTGAAACCAAAATAAAAGAGATAGATACTGATATCAATGATGTTGACAGTCAGGCTCTGACTGATGTTGCGTTGTTAATTTCAAGGATAGAATCTTTGCAATTAATGGTAACAAATACCATGGGACGTTGCTATAGGGATGGAAAGTTTGTTCCTGATAAAATACTAGATTTATCTAATCAAAGCTGGTATGAAAAGCAGACAAATTTAGCATTAAATATTAAACTCCAGGAAGATCCATTTGCGTATGAAGCAGGCGCAGTAGCTATATCGGAAAAACAGTGGGCTGCAGGATTGTGCTCTGATGTATATGCGTATGCTGGGTATACATGGCTTGGAGCTGAAGGCGAAGTGGGCTTAGAAAACGGAACAGCATATGCAAAAGGTGCCGCAGTTGTTTTTTCGGCTAATGCTTATGCACAATTAACTGAGTATATTAAGACTGAAGGCGAAGCAAAGGTCGCATATGCAGAGGGAGAGGTCAAGGTAGGTGACGGACAGGATGGATATTATGGCGGGCATATTTCCGGCGAAATCGGACTGTTAAAAATCGACGGCAAAGCAACAATCGGCACTGATGGATTTAATGGTTATGTTAAGGGTGATGTCGAGGTTCTTACTGCAGATGGTAAGGCATCGTTTGAATTTGACAGAAAGTCGGGAGAATTCGCTGTTGGCGTCGATGCATCAGCGACAGCAGCTTCCGCAAGCGGATCAGCAGGAGTATCATTTTTAGAAGTGGGATATAAGGAGCATAAACAGAAGGGAGCGACCGGAGCTAAACCGGAAAAGTTATCCTTGTTTAAAGTTGAGGCTGGCGCATCAGCTAGTGCAGGGGGCGCTTTTGCAATGTATGCTGAGAGCGAAAAGGCAATTGAAACTCGCCTGTTCAATGTTAATGCTACTTCTATAAAACTAAAGGGCGTAGCTGGACTGGGATTTGATTTAAACATTACTGTTCCTACAATATATTGGAAATGGCCTTGGTAATTAGGGAGGAAAACTATGTCAGAATCATTAGAAGGACTGCATGAATCCCTTTCAAATATAAGGGACTCATTGAATCACTGGAAAAGAAAACGTCAGGCGTATCTGGATAAGGCAGAGGAAATACGCAAGGTTTATGATAGGCTAAAAAAAGATAAAGATACAATACAGGGTTATAAGAAGACAGTGCGTTCTTATTCGGGAAAACAGTTTACTGATTTTAAAGGAAGCAATTGTGAGTACCGATATAAGCCTGAGATTGAAAATCTATTAAACTCGTACGACACTGTAATTAGAAATATAGACATAAATCTCGATAGACTGAATGATGAAATACTCCGTCAGAAAAACCTGGCTTCAGATTGTTTAGGACCGATTGGATCGTTGGGAAAAGCGTTTCATACAGTACAGACAAAAATTGAAAATTGGGCAAATTGAGGTGAATCAGATGAAAAATTGCGAAGTTCTATTGCCTAGGGCATTGGCATTCCAGGCAGATGATAAGGATGTTCAACGGGAGTTAGAGTCTGTTGAAGAATACCTTCAGAGTATCGATTTCGGAGATGAAGAAACTCTGCACGTGGTTTTGCTTAGAGGTATTTACCATGACTTCGAGAAAAGAATGACTACGGTGATTGCATTTGTAAATAAACTGCCTCGCTCAATATGTGAAATCCACTGTAAAATCCATTTTTCACCTGATATGGATGGTGTTCAGATAGCAAATATGACCGTTGATTTTGATAGGGATTTCATGGGAAATATTGATAGAAATGAGGCAGTATTGGCACATTTTAATATTCCTGTCAAGGGCTTAACTGAGGACAGAGACTTTACGAATAAAGAAATAAAATATTCTGTAGAAGACACACGGGTAACATATGTGGAGGATAGAGATGAAGAGGATAATTAGTTTAATCTGTATAATCTTGCTTACATTAACTCTTGCTGGATGCTCAAAGGGGGAGGATATGAAGTCTCCTAATACTGCAGACGAGTTTAAAAGTGAAATGGAAGAACTTGGATTAAGCGTAGTTGATCAAACCAGTTCTGCCAATGGGGATAGCTCATATCAGAAAATATATGTGGCTACAGATGGGGACAAATATTCATTTGAGTATTATTTTATGACAGGAATCAATCCTGCAAAGAATATTTACACTTATCTTACCGAAAATTTGGACGCTACATATACGGATGATTCATCTGCTGTAATCGTAGCAAATTCATCAGAAGAATCCGGCAAATATGAAGTTACGGCTTCAGATTACTACTGTGCAGTTTTGCATAACCAGAACACAGTATTGTATGTTACATCACAAATAGATAATGCGGATGAGGCAAAAGACCTTATTAGCAAATTGGGTTATTAGGAGTTACCATAATAATTGAGGACAGAACTATATGTCGCAACAAATAATGGCCTTATTGGCAATAGCAACTCTTGGTGTACCGGGGTTTATACTTATAGCCGTTGCAGTTATTATTAAAACCCGTGCAATTAGCAGAAATAAAAAATGCACAGCTTTGACGACAGGAACAATAATCGATCATCTATACTATGGGGACGGGAGAATGGCTCCTCTTGCTGAATACGAGGTCAATGGACAAAAGTTCAATTGCAAAAAGAAGTTTAATGGGATAAAAAAATCAGTAAGAGTACCTTCTTCAGAACTATCAACTGCATGGGAAGATGAAAAAGGGTGGCTTCATGTGAAATCGGGAGTGCAAGTGAGTTTCGATAGAATTATGTCCGAATTGTGGCCGATTGGAAAGGAAGTAGACATACACTATAACCCTGTCAATCCCCAAAACAGCTATTTCGGGATACCAACAACAAATACCTTTTTAGTAAATATGTTTTTGGCAGGAGGCATATTAATGGTAGTGTTGGGATTAGTGATGTCTTATCTGGCAAATGCAGGAATGCTTTAAAGCGCTGTGGGGACTCCTCAGGAACTCTGATCCCTGACGCGACAAGTGCTCCGCAGAACAATAACCTCAGGACATTAATCTGCTGAATCAATGCAGAAAAGACCTTGAAGGAATCGTCGATGGGATCTGCTTCTCATACAATCTCAAAAATCTGAGGCTGTATCGTGTCAATGCCAGAAGAGACTATCTCCTGTTGGCTAAGAATCCTACAGAATTAGGAGCCAAGTTGGATATCGGTATTGCTAGTGGTCTCGCAAGGAGCGAGAAATCAATAATACTTATTAGAAACATTAAACGTGTTAGCGTCAGGAGATTCAACCAAAAAGATAATTCTGCTTGATATTCAGAACAGGGTTGCTGCTATATAGCCCCACTACTCACTTCCACATGCTTTGTAGTGTGTCAGCATTGCAGTAGAAGTTTAGCGGGAGAACGAAAAAGGCGAAAGATTGCAAGGGAGATTCATTGGGATCTTTCGCCGGAAAGGCGATTGTATAAAAATGAAAAAGCTGAGAATAATACTGGCTTCTTTTATTATAGTGATGGTCTGCGTTACGATTTCATTTGCTGCCGAAAAATCCAACCTGAACCCTAATGCTGTGTACGAAATAACGGACAGTGAGGGTCAGCCTATATCATTGAAGTTTGATTATACGCATTGCGAATTTGTTGATTTCCCAAAGGCAGGGGATAAAGTCAATGTCTGGTATGACGGGGACACTTCAAAGGATCCTGACGAGGTTGGGGTATATGGCGAAAGAGATAAGAAGACAGGCTTTTTTAAAAGCGATGGAAGCCGCATTTATTACGGAGATATCGGCCGTGATGGGAAAGACTACGATATCAGTAACAGCACTGTATCTCTTAGGTTTTATTATTCCGATTCCCTAAGCGCATACAGATACAACATAACGCAGACTATTGGTGTCGAAGCGACTACACCGGCTGTAGAACGGATCGAGTACTGTTTTTCGAGCTTGACGGTTAAGCCGGAAGAAGTATCGATGTATGAAGACGGAAAACGATATTTAACTATGTGGGCGCGTGAGCATCATTACACATCCAAGGGAGTTCTGATAGAATCACCGTTCTGCCCGGGTGAGAGCGTAAATCTCTATTTCAGTGACGGCACGTCAAAGACATATTACTGCGAGGATGTCCTTACTTCATGGGGACTTTGGCTGGCAGGTTTCGTAGCTAAGGACGGAGATACCATACTGCTTGACGTTGAAGAACCCGTCGATGGAGTCTGGCTGAGAGAGGGAGATAATGATGTCAAGATAATGTTAATGAGCAGAAAGGATGTTGCGCCGTTTATCCTTAAAGTCTACGTAGGTGACAAGCCGAGTGATCAGGGTGGTCAGGAAGCTGCGATCCCGGTAGCGACATCATCGGAACCTAAGGCTCTGAATGCTTCTACTGTAAGCAAAATCAAAGCAAAAAGAAGCGGCAGCAAAATGACGATCAGCTGGAAAAAGGCTACAGCAAAGCAGCAGAAGGCTTTCGGAAAAATCGAGGTCCAGTACAGCGACAATAAAAAATTCATCAACGCGAAGTCGAAATATATCAAAAAGAATAAAGCTTCATGCACGATAAAGAAGCTGAACAAGAAGAAGAATTATTACGTGAGGGTACGCAAGATCAAGAAAACCAATGGGGAGACCTACGTCTCAAAGTGGTCAAAGACCAAAACAATAAAGAAGTAGGACTTACTGAGAGCCCCCGTAGTTTGACACTTCGGGGGCGTAGTGGTATATTTTGAGCATCTGAAAATGAAAGGGCCATATTAATGAAGAATATCGTTCCGGCAATCTATTACTACGACGGAGCTTCGTACTGCGAAGGATAGTTTTGCTGCGAGACGATCACAGGGCCTTTACAGACGTTGATTACGGCTTCGCGGCACGGACGCGGAGCCGGTTTTTATGACAGAGCAGAGGACAAGGAGAAAGAAATGAAGTCACTTATTCCTGACAATGTAAGCAAGCACACGAACGTGTATGACGTTCTCGAGGAGAGAGGACTCATCGCGCAGTGCACGAATCCGAAGGAGTTCAGAGACCTTCTCGGCAGAGAGAAGATCAAGTTCTACATCGGCTTCGACCCGACGGCGGACTGCCTGCACATCGGACACTTCATCCCGATGATCACCATGATGTACATGCAGAAGTACGGCCACACGCCTGTATTCCTGCTCGGCGGCGGGACCGGCGAGATCGGCGACCCTTCGGGAAAGGCCGACATGCGCCAGGTCATGACCATCGATACCATCGATGAGAACTGCAGACAGTTCAAAAAGCTCTTCGACAAGTACATCGACTTTGACGACGAGTGGAAGTACGAGGGCAACGAGGGCGTATACACTCCGGGCCGCCAGAACAGGGAGCCGCTCCCGGGCAAGGCAGTCAGCGTCAACAACGCGGAGTGGATCAGGCCTGCGAAGTTCACGGAGTTCGCGAGGTTCATCGGTTCGCAGTTCAACGTCAACACCATGCTGCGCGCGGACTGCTTCAAGACCCGCATGGACAGGGATATCGGTCTTTCTTTCTATGAATTCTCATACATGCTGCTGCAGAGCTACGACTTCTATGTCATGCACAGAGACTTCGGCCTCATGGCGCAGCTCGGCGGCAACGACCAATGGTCCAACATCATCGGAGGCGTCGACCTCACCAGAAAGCTGACCGGCGACGAGGTGTACGGCCTGACCGTGTCGCTGCTCCTCAAGAGCGACGGCGAGAAGATGGGCAAGACCGTCGGCGGAGCGCTCTGGCTCGACGAGAGTAAGACTCCTGTCTACGACTTCTTCCAGTACTGGAGGAACGTCGACGACGCCGACGTCAACACATGCCTGCGCATGCTGACCTTCCTGCCTATGGAGGAGGTCAACAGACTTTCGGCCCTTGAAGGATCGGCGATCAACGAGGCCAAGGAGATCCTCGCGTACGAGGTCACCAAGCTCGTCCATGGCGAAGAGAAGGCGAAGAAGGCTCTCGAGACGAGCCGCGAAGTATTCGCGGGCGGCGGAGTCTCGAAGGACATGCCGTCGATGCAGATCGAAAAAGCCAGATTCGAAGGCGAGGGCTTCGGACTTGCAGCCCTCCTCAAGGAGAGCGGCCTTGAGCCGTCGACTTCCGAGGCGTACAGGACGATACAGGGCGGCGGAGCCAGGATCAACGGCGAACAGGTCACGGACAAGAAGTTCGCGGTAACACTCGACTGCTTCGAGGACGGAAGCCTCGTGCTGCAGAAGGGCAAGAAGAAATTCATGAAGATCGAGCTCGTCTAGAGTTTCCGGCAGTATCCTGACAGGCGCTTTGACATGGCCCGGCGGTATGGGGCTTTGACATGGTCCCGGTCTCCTTCGTCAGCCTGAAGCGTATATATGGTGAAGGAAACAGAATCAAAGCAGTATGGCATTTGCCGAAAGGAGAAACGATCATGAAGGATGCCAGAGACAGGCTTCAGCCGCTTGATCTCAATGATCTCGGATCAGTAGCAGCAGGATTCTACATGTATGATCTGACTACGGAAGAGAACATGCGCTATGTGGAGCTGGTCAAGAATTACCGCAGGGTATACAAGGCGTATGAGGCCGGAGAGGCGACTTACGAAGAAGCCGCGGCGGCATATCAGAAGGTACAGGACTACAACCAGGAACTGAAGAGGAAATACGGCTAAATAACGGTCATGCGAAAAGAGAAGAGGTCTGCACATTCAGTGCAGGCCTCTTTTATCGGCTGCATTTTTGATTATGAGTTCGGCCGAGCCCTTCTTGAGCTCGCATATCCTGCGCATGCCCTCCACGTAATCCTCGCTCATGCCGGAATTTATCCAGTCGGTCACGAGTCCGAAGCAGGCGCATTTGTGGTACCTGATGAAGAGCATCCTGTCCCCGTCAGAGATCGGCACATCCGGGAACACGGTGTCCGCGTACGTCGTGATGACATGCTCGCAGACCCTCCAGAGGGATGCGATGTTGGTGCTGCTGCCGGAGTTGAATATGTGCATTATGATGCGCCTGTTGGCGCGGGCGAACTGCATCGCGGCCCCGAGGCATTCCTCTATCGAGTTCAGCCTGGGATATTCCGCGATGACCCGGTCGGCGTCCTTTTCGAGTATGTCCTCGAGCAGGGCCGGAATGTCCTGATAATGATAATAAAAGGTATTGCGGCTGATGCCGGCCTGCTCCGTGATGTCCCTGACGGTGATCCTGTCGAGGGCTTTTTTGCTGAGGAGCTCGACGAAGGCTTCGTGTATCACGCGTTCGGTTATATTGCTGTTTGCCATGAGTATCCGTCTCCCTCTTTATTTTTTGGGCACATTGCCGTATCCGTCACAAATCTGTGCACTGAGCCCGAAGTATCAGTTCCATCCGCCTTCCGGAAGGCCTATCATGAGGCTGTCAAAAGGAAACGGAGTCTGAGACCATACAAATGGTAACAGATTGATCGCTGTAAATAAAGACCCGCTAAGGGCCGGAAATGAAAGGATGTGGCTGAAATGAAGATGACAAAGAGATTTGTAAATGTGACCGTATTCACTGCTGTTGCGATAATGTTCCTGCTGGTGTTCGGCTTCTGCTTCAGGATGTTCCATGAGATCAACGCCATGGACCTGAGCAGCCTGGACGGTGAAGCCATGGGCATTGCGGCGACGGATATCACGGAAGATCCGGGCGATGCTTCGGAAAGCGAGATCGCTGAAGTACAGAACGTCAAGACGGTGATCAGCAACTGCATGACTGATGAGAATGTGATCTGCAGCGTAAGAGCGGATTACGCAAACCACCGCATCGTCTATCTGATGCTCGCTGACGGAGCGGCTGCAGCGGCAAAGGAAGGGAACGCTGAAGAGTGGAACAGGGTGCGCGAACTCGGAGACAGAGCTTCGCTCGAGGGAATGGAGATCCTCGAAGACAACGGCCTCGCCGGATGGAGCTTCGATGCGGAGATCCTGAACGACGTCCATCCTGTGAACGCGCTGATGACTTTCAGCGACGGCGAATGCACATACGACTGCATGGCGGAATAGGAAAAACCAGCATACTGCATTGCGCGGGGCCCGGAAGGGTCCCGTGCTTTGCTGTATGAGACGTTGTTTTACGCAGCGTCTTTGTGTATCCTTGAACTGTATGAGATACAGGGAACTTGCGATAAGCGTAAAAAGAGAATACCTGGAAGGAATGGAGGCCGCCCTGATCGGAGCGGGCTTCGATTCGATGCAGATAGACGATCCTGCGGACTTTCTCGAGATAGAAGAGCATCCGGAGTGGTACAAGTATGACTATATAAACGAGGATCTGGCCGCCGAAGCGGACAGGGATCCGGTCATCACGCTGTATTTTCCTGATGATGAAGAGGGGCGCCGCGGATGCGAAAGGGCGGCAGATGCCGTGAAGCGGTTCAGCGAAGCGAACAGCGGGAGCGGAGCCCTGATGAGTGTGCGCGAGACCGGCGATGACAGCGAGTGGCTGTATAAATGGCAGGAGCACTTCAAACCGGTCAGGATAGGCGAAAGGATAGTCGTTAGACCCGGCTGGGAGGACTATTCGCCTGAGCCGGAAGACCTCGTCATCGAGATGGATCCGGGAATGGCATTCGGAAGCGGCCTGCACGGGACTACTTCCATGTGCGTGAAGGCGCTGGAAAAAGCCATCGCGGAAAAGAGAAGGCGGGACGGAGCTGACGGTCTGACGGGCAGCGCGGGCGTAAAGGTGCTGGACGTAGGGACGGGCACGGGTATCCTGTCGATCGCGGCCGCGCTCCTTGGCGCGGACAGCTGCCTCGGCATAGACATCGACAGCGAGGCAGTCCGTGTCGCCTCGGAAAACGTCGAAAAGAACGGCCTCGGCGGCACGGTCGCGATCGCGAAAGGCGACCTCGCCGAAGGCCTGGAGGATTTTTCGCCCGACATCATCGTCGCGAACCTCATGGCCGACCTCGTCATGAGACTCTCGCCGGCCGCTGCCGCGCTTCTGGAGCCGGGCGGCATATACATCACTTCGGGCATACTGGACATAAAGGAAGAGACCGTCTCGGAAGCGATACGCGATGCCGGCTTCGAAATAACGGAGGTCCTGCACGACGGGGAATGGCGCGCGATCGCTGCCCGCCGCAGATGAGACAGCTTCATGAGACAGGCGACAAAAGTCCGGCCGGGTGGTAAAATCATTTTGCATGAATTATCGATGATGCGGAAACCATTACAGCTGATGAAGAGGATTGAGAGGGGAACGATGGTAAAGGAAGTAAATCTCGAAAAGATGCTCGCGGACGCGACGGAGAATTTCACGACGGGCTTCATGTGCTCTGAATCGGTGCTCGAGGTGCTGAACAGGCATTATGAGCTCGGCATAGGCGAGGAAGCCATAGCTCTTTCGACGGGCTTCCCGTACGGATTCGGCGACGGAGGCAATGTGTGCGGAGCGGTCGCCGGCGCCACGATGTGCCTCGGCAAGGTCTTCGGCCGCACGGTCAAGGGCGACCCGGCGTACAAAAAGTGCATCGATCTTGTAAGGGAGCTCAACGAGGACGTGGCGAAGGAATACGTCAGCAGCATATGCCCCGAGCTGATCGCGGACTATGAGTTCACGGATCCGGAGCGCAAGAAGTACTGCACGGGCATCGTGCACTGCTGCGTCAGGTCGTTCGCAAAGATCATGGAACGCGAGTGCGGAGTCGCAGTAAAATAGGGGCTTTGCAGGCAGGCCGCTTTGAGCGGAAATATTGACACAAAAGGCATCGAACAGTTAAAATTTCAGTGTACGAACAAACGGAGAACTGCGCCGGAAATGCGCGGTGGAGAGATCAAGGAGGACGTTGCATATGGATATGAACAAAGTGATCGAAGCTGCGATCAAGGCGGGAGCTCTTGAGCAGGTAAGCAAGATGATAGACGTACCGGAAGAGGATGCCGGCAAAGCGCTGAACGTCGTGCTGCCGCTGCTTCTCAAGGGAATGCAGAGCCAGGCAAAGAGCAAGGAGACAAAGGATGGCTTCCTCAAGGCTCTGGACGACCACGGAAAGAACGATCCTAAGGACGTAAAGAAGTTCCTTAAGAACGTCGACACGGATGACGGCGCCAAGATCGTAAATCATCTGCTCGGCAGCAAGACCGAGGATGTCGCCGCGAAGGCCGGAAAGAAGAGCGGTCTCGATGTGAAGACCATACTCAAGATCATGGCTATCGTCGCGCCTCTTCTGATGTCGCAGATGGGCAAGGAAGCAAAGACAGAGACTGCGAAGAGCGGTTCCGGCGACATGTCCGGCATCGTGGGCAATCTGCTCGAGAACGTGGATATCGGCGATGTGATCAAGATCGCGAACCTGCTCATTAAATAGGCGATGACAACGCGGCTGCCGCTGTTACAGGCGGCAGTTTTTTTGCCGCGATCAGGATGCGGACCGGACAGAAAACGCAAGAAAACGCAGAAAAACGCAAAAAAAGGAAGGAAACGCAAAAAAAGGGACATGAGCGGACTGAGAGTGATAAGAACGGACAACACGGATCCCTACATCAATCTCGCGACGGAGGAATACCTCACGATGACGGCCGAAGAGGGAGTCATGACGCTGTTTCTGTGGCAGAACGCCCGCACTGTGGTCATCGGCAGGAACCAGAACCCGTGGCGGGAGTGCAGCGTCGAGGCCATAAAGCGCGACGGCATCTGTCTCGCGCGCAGGATGTCAGGCGGAGGTGCGGTCTACCACGACCTGGGCAACCTCAATTTCACCTTCATCGCGAGGGACGGCCTCTTCGACATACAGCGGCAGACGGATGTCATACTCCGCGCCTGCAGGCTTCTGGGGATCGACGCAGAAAAGACCGGCCGGAACGACCTGACAGTCGGCGGCAGGAAGTTCTCGGGCCACGCGTATTTCTCGTCGCACACATACAACTACCACCACGGCACCATCATGATCGACGTCAGGGGAGACGATCTCACGAAGTATCTGAACGTGCCGGAATCAAAGCTCAGATCCAAGGGCGTGGAGTCGGTAAGGTCAAGAGTGACCAACCTGGCCGGGCATCTCGGCGGAGAACTCGCCGGAGCGCCGCTGCCGGAGCTCATACGTGCGATGCAGAATGCGATGATCAGAGCGGCAGAGGAGGAATACAAAAGCGCGGCGGAATACGCGGATCTGCCGGAGGTCCCGCAGGAGCTGAAGGACAGATACGCGTCGGAGGAGTGGCGGCTCGGCACGAAGATCCCTTTCGAAAAGGAACTCATACACAGATTCGGCTGGGGCGAGGCCCAGATACAGCTCTCCATGAATGGCGAATACATAAAGGACTGCAGGATATATTCGGACTCTCTCGAGACGGAGGTCTTCGGAATGATCGGGGACCTGCTCAGAGGCCGCAGGTACGACGCGGCCGCGATACTCGGCGCTGAGCTGCCGGAGGACGCATCTGAAAGCGCCCGCGAACTCCTGGAGTACATCGCCGCATCCATATGAGCGGAATGAGCCGGGAGACGGTCCGCTTCGGCTCATGCGCGTGTATTTTATGAGGAACTCACACTGCTGACATGGCGTGCAGGCCAAAGTGTGATATATTATTAACGGAAGCCTTTTATACCAGTACAGAGAGGTAAGGAAATGAGTGATTACAAATACGATCTTCTGATAATCGGAGCGGGCCCGGGCGGCTATGAGGCGGCGTTTTACGCGCAGGAGCTCGGCATGAGAGTAGCGGTCGTCGAGAAGGACAAGGTAGGCGGCACCTGCCTCAACCGCGGATGCATCCCTACAAAGGCTCTGATGCATTCTTCGGATGTATACAGAGACGCCAGGAACGGCGCTGATGTGGGCGTTGAGGTCGAAGGGCTCAGGGCCAACCGCAGGCGCATCGGAGAGCGCAAGGACGAGGTCCTCGACACTCTCAGAAACGGCATCCAGGGACTGCTGATCAAGAAAAAGATAGATCTCGTCAGAGGCGAAGCCAGGATCATCGCCGATCACACTGTCATGGTGGACGGCATGGAGATCACCGCGGAGAGGATACTCGTGGCGACAGGCTCGAAGCCTTTCACGCCGCCGATCCCGGGACACGATCTGCCGGGCGTCATCGACAGCACCGAGCTGATCGACATGGGCGGAGCTGAGATTCCTGAATTCGTCATCATCGGCGGAGGCGTCATCGGCATCGAGTTCGCGACGATCTATGCGGACCTCGGAGACCACGTGACGGTGATCGAGGGACTCGACAGACTGCTGCCGCTGATCGACAAGGAGATCGGACGCAGCATCAAGATGACTCTCGAAAAGAAGGGCGTCGACGTGCATGTCGCATCGCCTGTACAGAAGATAGAGAAGGACGGCGACAAGCTTGCGGTCACTCTCAAAAACAAAAAGGGCGAAGAGATCACGGTCAAAGCAGACAAGGTGCTGATGTGCGTCGGCAGAAGACCTAACACGGCCGGAGTATTCAGCGACGAGCTCCTCAGGAAATATCCGGACCTCACGGATGAAAAGGGCTTCATCAAGGTCGACGACAAATACGAGACGCCGATGAAGGGAGTATACGCGATCGGCGACTGCAACGGCGGCATCCAGCTCGCTCACGTGGCATCCGCTGAAGGAAGAAACGCTGTGGCGATGATGAACGGCTGCAAGGCCACCATCAACATGGGAACCGTCCCGAGCTGCATCTACACGGACCCTGAGATCGCCGTAGTCGGAATGACGGCGGAAGAAGCTAAGGAAGCGGGCATCGAAGTGGTCACAAAGAAATACCCGATGTCGGCGAACGGCAAGACCGTCATCGCGGGACTCGACAGGGGCTTCGTCAAGCTCGTCGCGAGAGCGGACGACCACGTGCTGATCGGAGCGCACCTGCTCTGCGGCAGAGCGTCCGACCTTATCGGAGAGCTCTCGGTAGCGATAGGAAGAGGCATGATGCTCGAGGAAGTCGCGAACATCATCCACCCGCATCCGTCGTTCGCAGAAGCCATCATGGAGGCGGCCCGCCTCTAGGCAGCGAAGCGGAAAAGACATAAGAAGAGCCGTCCTTAACGGGCGGCTTTTGTGATGGGCAGCTATCGTATGGCTTTAAAAAATGTTCAACGGAGCCCCTTCTGGAGCTCTTTGTCTTTATACGACTTCTCGTCGGCGCGTCTCAGGCAGTCGTCGAAGGATTCCCCGCGCGGACTGAGCTCGTCACATCCGAAGGCCACGGAGATCGTGTACGTTATGCCGGCCTTTTCCGAGTTCTCCTTTATCCCGGCGCGGATGCTGTCCCTAAGCCTTTCCGGCGCGTCAGCTTCCCTGCAGTGCATGATGATCACGAATTCATCCCCGCCGTATCTTGAGATAAAGACGGGGAACCCGACCTCGCCCGCGGCCTGTCTGAGAGAGTCGGCGATGATGACCAGCGCGCGGTCGCCTTCCGCGTGGCCGTATCCATCGTTGATGCGCTTGAAGTCGTTGACATCGATCATGGCGACAAAGGTCTTCAGGCCTTCCCTGAAGAGGGTGCTGCTCTGCTGGACATAGCGCTGCAGCTGGCCCCTGTTGTTGAGCCCTGTCAGCGGGTCCAGGGAGACCTGGCTTTCTATCGACTGTATGTAGAATACTATCATGACGACAGAGCAGCTGAAGCAGAAGATCGGAACGGATTCAAGCATTATCACCTGAAGAAGACCTCCGAACACGATGGCAAGCGGCAGAGCTCCCAGACGGATGTGCGTGTACCGCTCCTCGCGTGTCTTCGCTTCTGCAGCTTTTCTGACGGTATATATCAGTATCGCAACGATGTATATGATAGGCACCAGCACAAGCATCAGAGTCGACACGGCTGTGGTGCTGAGGTCCGGGCCGAACATAAGATCGGGCCGAAGTCCGTAGAGAGCAAAGGATACGACAGCCGAAGCGATGAGAGGAAGCGCGAACAGGAGCTTCTGCCTCGGACTGTACTTTTTGCCTACTTTCTCTACCGACAGCACGTACATGAACCAGTTATAAGTGATCAGCGCCATGAAGAAGTTGTTGAAATAGTTGGCTATGGTCGCGCTGACTGTCGTCTTCGGGATGACGCCGGATATTATGGCGGCCCAGAAGGTATCCGAAATGAAGTACAGCATAAAGGAAAACAGCGCGTAGTCGAACCTGATCTGCTTCTCCTGACGGTCGATCCTCGAAAGGTCGTGGAGAAGTATGATGCTGAATATGATCAGGCATACTATCTGAGATTCGGTGTAGTAAATAAAATATTGAGACATCTGTGCTCCTCTGCTGCCTGCTGTCAGGACGCCTGTATCGCTTCGCCGGACTTTATCTCTTTCTTGTTGATATAGAGCATGCGGTCGGCGCGCTTCATGCAGTCCGCCACGCTGTCGTTCCCGCGTGAGAGCTTCGACCAGCCTATGCCGGCGGTCACGGTATACGGAACTTTCACGGCCGCGCATTCCTCCTCGAGAGAGGTCCTTATCTTTTCGGCAAGAGCGTCAAGGCCGGTGCTGCTGTTTGTGTGAGCTATGATGGTGAACTCATCGCCGCCGTATCTGGCGATGAAGGCGTGGAAATCCATCGCGCTGACGGACCTCCTGAGGGCGTTCGCCATTATCATCAGAGCGTGGTCGCCTTCGGCGTGGCCGTATGTATCGTTGATCCTTTTGAAATCGTTTATGTCGAGCATCATCATGTAAGTATCGAGACCCTCCCTGAAGAGAGTATTGTCCTGCGAAACATACCTGCGGAGCTGGCTGCGGTTGTTGAGCCCGGTGAGAGGGTCCAGGGATATCCGGCTCTCCATGGATTCGATGTAAAACAGCACCATCACTATGGTGCAGCCCAGACAGAAGATCGAACTCTGCGGCATGACAAAGGCCTGGAGCCCGCCGATCAGGATCATGCTGACGGGAACGATCCCGAGAGCAAGGTAAGTCCTCTTTTCGGAAGGAGAGTCGACAGACCGGGCTTTTTTAACGGCATAGATAAGCACTGCGATGATGTAGATGTCAGGTATGGTGACCTGGAACAGATCGTAAAGATCTGTCGAATTGAGGTCCTTGTCGATGAGCAGCAGCGGGTCGATGAAGAAGATGATCATCACGACGATGAAGCTTATGAGCATCGGGAAGAGCACCGCGAATTTATTGAGAGGCCGGTTCCGGTTCGGTGACTGCAGCACGGCCATGGCATAGTTGAGCCAGCAGTATGTTATAAGGATCATCAGGACGAGATTCGAAATATTGGTCAGGGAGGAGGTGAGGATCGTTTTAGGGACAGTGCCGGTAATGACTGCCGCCCAGAAAACGTCTGAAATAAAATAAGCGATGAACGCGGCAAGAACGCGGTCGAATTTGATCTGCTTCTCCTGCCGGTCGACGCTCATGAGATCGTGGGCCAGCATGATGCCGAATATCACGGCGCAGCATATATTCGATTCAGCATAGTGCAAAAAGTATTCAGACAATGTCCGGGAAACTCTCCTTTTTCCAGCACGCAAAAAACGCTTATACAACAATATTTTACCATATAATCAGGCGCAATATCTTCATTATCGGCACGAAAAAGAACGCGCTGAAAAGGCCCCTGCGCATGATGTGACGCGCAGGGGCCTCCTTTTCTGTTTACGGGCTGCGCGTGTCCGCAGCCGTCGTTACTGCCCGGCGGGTCAGTCGAAGGTGTACCTCAGATGAGGCTCTCTCGCTGCCTTGGTGTCGTCGAGCCTCAGTACCGGCGTGGTCTGAGGAGCGTTCTGTACGCTCTCAGGCGAGTTGAAGATCCTGTCGTAGATCTCTCTGAATGCCGTGATGGCCTCGTCGAGAGTCTCCTTCGTCTCCGTCTCGGTAGGCTCGATCATCAGAGCCTCGTGCACGATCAGAGGGAAGTAGATCGTAGGCGGATGGATGCCGTAGTCGAGGAGTGCCTTGGCTACGTCCAGAGCCGATACGTGGGTCTTCCTGTAGATCGGGTCGAGACCGATGACGAACTCGTGCATGCAGGTCGTGTCGAATGCGATAGGATAGATATCCTTGAGCTTCTCCTGCATGTAGTTCGCGTTGAGCACGGCGTTCTCCGCGAGCGTATGAACGTCCTTGCCGATGGTCAGCAGGTATGTGTAAGCCTTGACCATCACGAGGAAGTTGCCGTAGAAGCCGGTCATGTTTCCGATCGACTTCTCCGCCCTCGTGTACTCCTTGCCGTCCCTGCAGACCAGTCCCGGTGCGAACGGAGCGAGGAAGTCCTTGTATGCGCAAGGGCCGCTTCCCGGACCGCCGCCGCCGTGAGGCGTCGAGAAGGTCTTGTGCAGGTTCATGTGGATGACGTCGAAGCCGATGTCCGCCGGACGGACGATGCCGATAACGGCGTTCAGGTTGGCTCCGTCATAGTAGCAGAGTCCGCCTGCTTCATGGACGAGCTTCGTGATCTCCATGATGTTAGGGTCGAAGAGACCTACCGTGTTAGGGTTTGTCAGCATCAGGCCCGCTGTCTTAGGACCGAGGTGAGCCTTGAGGTCGTCGATGTCGACCGTGCCGTTCTCGTTCGACTTGATGACGATGGTCTTGTAGCCGGCCATCGTTGCCGAAGCAGGGTTGGTGCCGTGAGCGGCGTCAGGTACGATGATCTCGTTACGCTCCGTGTCGCCTCTGTCCGTGTGATAAGCCTTGATCAGCAGAAGTCCCGTGAATTCTCCGTGTGCTCCGGCCGCAGGTGAGAAAGTCACTCCGTCCATGCCGGTGATCTCGCAGAGGAATTTCTCGAGGTCGGCGATCAGCTCGTTGGCGCCTGTCACAGTATGAGCAGGCTGGAGCGGATGCAGTTTTGCAAAGCCCGGAAGGGCTGCCATCTTCTCGTTGATCCTCGGGTTATGCTTCATCGTGCAGGAGCCGAGAGGATAGAATCCGTCGTTGACTCCGTGAGCTCTCTTGGCGAGAGCCGTGTAGTGTCTGCCCATCTCGTTTTCGGAGATCTCAGGCAGGTGAGCCTTCTTTTCGCGCTTAGGAGCTGCAGGCATCTTTACAGGCACATCGCATGCAGGGAAAATGTCTTGTCCTCTGCCCGGAATGCTCTTTTCGAATATTAATTTCATCCTAGAACACCTCCTTTGCGACAGCTATGACTTCATCGATATCTTCTTTGGTGTTGAGCTCGGTGCAGCACCAGAGGATGCAGTCTGTGTCGCATCCCGCGTCGCAGCAGCCGCAGCAGAGTTTGAGTCCGCCGAGGATGCCCTTCTCTTCGAGTGCCTTGAGCAGCTTGTCGGCGTCAGGGCATGTCGTTGCGAATTCGTTCCAGAACTCGCCTTTGAAGCAGCGCTTCATGCCGATCTTTTCGAGCTCTTCGGCCATGTAGTGGGCCTTGGATGAGCAGAGTTCAGCGACCTTCTCATAACCCGCAGGGCCGATGGTCGAAAGATAGATGCCGGCTCTCAGAGCGCACCACGCCTCGTTCGAGCAGATGTTGGAGCTCGCCTTCTCGCGGCGGATGTGCTGTTCTCTGGCCTGGATGGTCAGAACGAAGCCTCTGTCGCCTCTGGTGTCGACGGTCTCTCCGATGAGTCTGCCCGGGATCTGGCGCATGTTCTCCTGACGCGTCGACAGGAAGCCGAGGTACGGTCCGCCGAACTCGAGACCGAGTCCGAGAGGCTGTCCTTCGCCTACGGCGATGTCCGCGCCGACTTCGCCCGGGCTCTTCAGAGCGCCGAGTGCGAGCGGATGGCAGTACATGATGAACTTCGCGCCTCCGTCGTGAGTGATCTTGCAGAGCTCGTCGGCATCCTCGATGATGCCGTAGAAGTTCGGATACTGCATCAGGAAGCAGGCGGCTTCAGGATCGTCAGCGAGAGCTTTCTTCAGAGCGTCCTTGTCGGTAACGCCGTCCTTTGCAGGGATGACCACTACCTTGCTCTCTCTTCCGAACGAATAAGTGTTGATGACTGTGAGGATCCTCTCGTCGAGTGCTCCGGATACGTAGATGGTGCTGTGCTTTCTGTCCTTGCACATCCAGCATGCCTCAGCGGCTGCGGAAGCACCGTCGTACATCGAAGCGTTCGCGATATCCATGCCGGTGATCTCTGCGATCATGGTCTGGTACTCGAATATCGACTGGAGGATGCCCTGGCTGATCTCAGCCTGGTATGGTGTGTATGCCGTAACAAATTCCTCTTTGTTGGCGATCGCGTCGACGGCGGCAGGTACGTAATGGTTGTAAGCGCCGGCGCCGCGGAAGATCGAACGGAATACGACGTTCTTGTCTGCGAGGCCCTGGACCTTGCGGTCAACTTCGATCTCGGAAAGTCCCTCAGGGAGATCGAGCTCGCCTTTGACCTTGGCCGCGTCAGGGATCACTTTAAAGAGGTCGTCGAAATCCTTGTATCCGATCTCGTTGAGCATTTTTAACTGCTCTTCCTTAGTGTTAGGAATGAAAGTGCCCAATTTGATTCCTCCTTAACTTAACAGCGGAAATAACTGTTCTGAATAAGCTGATCATCCTCTGTATGCGTCGTACTCCTCAGCTGTCATGAGGTCCTCTTCGTCAGTGATGCTTCCGACCTTGATGAACCATGAGCCGTAAGGATCGCTGTTGATCAGCGAAGCATCGTCGAGGAGGTCCTCGTTGAGCTCAAGAACGACACCCGTAACAGGGCACATTACATCGGCTACAGCCTTTACGGATTCGACATCGCCGAAAGCCTCGCCCGCAACTACTTCGTCGCCTACCTCAGGAAGATTTACGAATACGAGGTCGCCGAGTTCGCTCTGAGCGTAATCCGTGATGCCGATAAAGGCCTCTTCGCCTTCATAGCGGATCCATTCATCATCTTTCGTGTACTTCAGTTCTTTTGGATAAAACATTTTCGATCTCCTTTTTAAAACTTGTTTAAATGTGGGATAAAAGATATCGGTTTGATTACTTCTCTCTTTTGTAGAACGGCAGGCCTACCATCTCGCAGTCTACCATGCGGCCTCTTACGTCGACCTGGCAAGGAGCTCCTATCTCTCTTGCGCCGGATTCGACGATGGCCATCGCGTACGAGCTGCCGAGGTAAGGCAGGAACGTGCCGGAAGTAGTATGTCCTACGATCTTGCCGTCTCTGTAGACGTCAAGATGCTCTCTGAGGATGCCGCGGCCCGTGACCTTGAGGCCGACTCTCCTGTGCTTGAGAGGCTGATCCGCCTCGAGCGCGGCCTTGCCGATGAAGTCAGGCTTATCCATCTTGACTGCGAAGCCGAGGCCTGCTGTCTTAGGGCTGATCTCGTCGTTGAGCTCATGTCCGTAGAGAGGCATGGCAGCTTCCATCCTCAGGGTGTCTCTCGCGCCGAGAGCACAAGGGATGAGTCCGTCGTCCTTGCCTGCAGCGATAAGAGCTTCCCATACATCCGGAGCTTTTGCAGCCGGCATGTAGATCTCGAATCCGTCCTCGCCGGTATAGCCTGTGCGGGAGATCATCACAGGGATGCCCTGGAAGTCCGCGTCGAAGATGCATGTGTAGTAGCCCGCAGGGATGTACTCCTCTTTAACGACCTTCCTCAGCACCTTTTCGGCGTTAGGACCCTGGAGAGCCACCTGGCCGTACTCGTCGCTCACGTTTTTGAGCTCGACGCCGTCGATCTTGTGATCGCACATCCACGCGAAGTCCTTGTCGGTGTTGGCGGCGTTGACGACTACGAAATAATCATTCTCGCCCTTCATGTATACAATGAGGTCATCGACGGTGCCGCCGTTCTCGTTGCACATAGGGGAATATCTCGCGTATCCCGGCTTAAGGTCAGTGTAATCGTTTGTCAGGAGCAGGTTGAGGAAGTCCTTTGCCTTAGGTCCCCGGACGAGGACTTCGCCCATGTGGGAGACATCGAACAGTCCGCATTTTGTTCTGACTGCCATGTGCTCTGCTTTGACACCGGCCTCATACTGCACAGGGAGCAGGAAGCCGCCGAATTCGACTATCTTGCCGCCGTACTTGACATGGGTGTCATAGAGCGGGGTTTTCTTTTCCATCGCTTTTTACCTCCGTTTTTTATATGCTGGCACGGGCCGGAAGCGTCAATAAAAACAGCCCCTGAGCCCACTTTTCTAACCTATATTAATAATAGCACCCGCACGGCGAAGCGTCAAATAGTTAAGAATCCGTCAAAGCCTTGCAATTACTGAAATACGACCTTATTTCTTCACACAAACTTCACGCTCTTTTTTGTACTCAAAAACAAAGCCCCTGCAGCCGCTTCTGTATCCGCGAACAAACCCGGCAGCGCGGCCGCATCCGCAGTCTATATAAGTGTTTAGTATTGAGATGCCCGCGGCAGAATATGTTAAAATACATCTATGTTTACGAACTGGTGGGCGATAGACGGATTCATAATCCTGCTGATACTTGCGGCGGCCATATGGGGCGCCGTCAAAGGAATAGGAGATACTGTGATCAGACTGGCGGGCACAGCCGCCGGCATCGGTCTCGGCATATTCTATTCGGACAAGATAACTGCTTTTCTCATGAAAACGAAGATGAGCAGGTCTCTTCATGATCATATTTTCTTTCTGATAAGGGGAGAAGAGGCGGATACGGGAAGCGGCAACGCCGCGCTGGATACCCTGAACTCGACGGAGACTCCTGCGTCGTATCAGGATTCGCTTTCGAAATCCATAGGCAGCATGTTCGACAACGCCGCGGACAGGGCGGCTGACGCGGCCGCGCAGAAGCTGACCGCGGTGGCTGTGAGCGTCATCGGTTTTGCTCTCATTCTGCTGACCATCGCCGTACTCACCGCTGTCATCAGAGCTGTCATAAAGCACTTCCGGAACACTTCGGTCGTGATCGGCTTTACCGACAGGTTGCTGGGCTTCGTGCTCGGAGGTGTAAGGGGGCTGCTCCTGGCCTGGGTGTTCACGGCTCTTCTGATACCGGTCATGACTCTGGTGAAGCCGGAGAATGTGCCCGCGTCGCTGGAGGCTCTCCAGATGACGACGATAGGCAAGGTACTGTACGATGTGAACCCTCTGCTGCTGGTCGTAAAATACGTATTAAAGTAGATTTTACAAGGCCTGTTGTGATACAATACTCAAGCTATGGTTTTTGAGGAGATCGAATGCTCAGGTGATGATGAACGCTTCATGCTCGAGGCGATAAAGGAGGCCGCGAAGGCTGCCTCGGAGGACGAAGTGCCGGTCGGTGCGGTGATCGCAAAGGACGGCGTCATCATAGCAAGGGCGCATAACCGCATAGAGTCGTCGGGGCGTTCATCCGCGCACGCGGAGATGCTCGCGATAGAGGAGGCCGAGGCGAAGCTCGGCGCCAAGTGGCTCACGGGCGCGGTCATGTATGTCACTCTCGAACCGTGCAGCATGTGCGCGGGAGCGCTGGTGCTCTCGAGGATATCCCGCCTGGTGATCGGAGCCGATGACCCCAAGACAGGGGCGTGCGGGTCGCTTTACGACATAGCGGACGATCCCAGACTCAATCACCGCATAGAGACAGAGCGGGGAGTTCTCGGGGAGACATGCTCGGAGCAGCTCAGAGAATTCTTCAGAAACAGACGTAAAACAACGGAGGAATGCAGATAATGAAAAGGGTAAGTCTGATCGCGATACTTACTGCGGTCATGATAACGGCAGCGTCGGCGATGTGCTTTGCCGACGACGAACTGAAGCTTGTGTCTTCATACCCTGAGGACGGACAGAAAAACACTTCGATGGAGAACCTCGGAGTCAAGCTCACATTCAATCATCCTATCAATACAGCGGAGGCCAAGAAGGCCAATCTCGACAAGTTCGCCATCTACGACGAGGACGGCAAGGCTGTTCCGGTCGAGATCCTGTTCAGCGACAAGAACGACGGACTCGTGCTCGTGCTTGCTGACATAGACAAGGGCTTCACTGCAAAGAACAATTCCGAGTACAGGCTCGTCATAAGCCCGGGAGTGGTCGACAACGACGGCCGAGAGCTGGCAAATGAGCAGACCGTATCGTTCAAAACATACAACCAGAAGGTCAACAACATGGTCAACATGGCCATGATGATCGTCATGTTCGGCGGTATCACGCTGCTTTCGGTCCGCCAGCAGAACAAGAAGGAAGAAGAGGAGGTCCCGAAGGACGCTCCTAAGGAGGCCGCGTTCAACCCTTACAAAGAGGCGAAGAGAACCGGCAAATCCATTGACGAGGTAAAGGCCGAGCAGGCCAGGAAAGAAGAAAAGGAAGCGAAGAAGAAGGCCCGCAGAAAGAAAAAGACTGAAGAGCCTCAGGAAAAGAAGATCGAGAACTGCGCGCAGTATCTGAACAATGTGTATCACGTACACGCGCCGGCTCCGGTGAGCAAGGAGGACAGGTCGGTCGAAGCCCTGGCGGCAATGAGAAAAGCAGAGAAAGCTCCTAAGCAGACTAAGACAAAGAGCAAGGGCAGTAAGGGGAACCAGAGAAAGAAATAGAAAACACATACAAGGGGAGCCGGCCTCCCCTGTTTTCATTGACTCTTTCGGAGGTCATCAGATGGATCACATCACGCTGAACGCGCATGCAAAAATAAATCTTTCGCTTGAGATCACGGGCAAAAGGCCCGACGGTTATCATGACATCGTATCCTTCATGCAGGGGATCGGCCTGCACGATGTGATGAAGATCGAAAAATGTTCTCAAAAAGCAACAAAATACAAGCTGCCTCATTGCACTGTAAATGGCATTGTTGTATATTTATGTACGGATGCAAAAACAATCCCGACGGACATGGATAATCTGGCGTTCAGAGCCGTAAAAGCCTTCACGGACGCCATGGGAGCGGGTGATCCCGAGCAGTACGGACTCACGGATCAGCTGCTCATAGATATCCGGAAGGACCTGCCGGTATCGGCGGGCATCGGCGGGGGCAGCGCCAACGCGGCCGCGTGTCTGCTCGGACTCAACGAGATGACCGGCAGACCGTTCACGCTGAGACAGCTCATGGAGATAGGCGCGGGATTCGGAGCCGACGTCCCGTTCTCGACCTTCATGAACGCTTACCGCAACCGCAGGCTTCTCGGAGACCTCGAAGGGATCGGGGAGGCGAGCGACGCGGCGTGGACCTACGGCATAGGAGAGATAGTCGAACCTGCAAAAAGCGTCCCGAGATATGTCATCATGGCGAATCCGGGCACCGCGGTCCTGACAAAGGCGGCCTACGAGGCGATGGACGCGATCGGCTACGCGGACGCTGATAAGGCCGGAAAGCATCTGTTCGTCAACGACATGGAAAAATACACGCTCATGGCCGATCCCAAGGCGGCAAATCTCAGAAGGTTCATGCAGAGAAGACTCGATGCAGAGAAGATCCTGATGAGCGGGAGCGGGCCTACGATGGTCGCTTACTATGAGGACATCGACAAGGCCGGAAAGGGACTTGCCGCGCTTACCGAGGTGGCTGTGACGGACGCGTCCGTAAGGGCGTGGCTGACAGACACGGGAAGATAGTAAAAGGGGGATTTATGACTGACATACAGCTTAAGGTACAGAAGCCGCTGAAGGATCTTGTATATCTCGAACTCAAGCATAAGATACTGACAGGCGAGATCGTCTCTCAGACGAGACTTATGGAGATCGACCTGTCCGAAAAGATGAACGTGAGCAGGACTCCGATCAGAGAGGCCATCAAGAGGCTCGCGGACGACGGGCTCGTCAAGGTGGAGCCGAGGCGCGGGGCCTACGTCGCCAACATCTCGATCAAGGACATGCTCGATGTGTTCGAGGTCAGGGAAGACATGGAAGGCTTCGTGGCCAAGCTGGCCGCTCAGAGGATCAACGATGACGAGAGGAAGCAGCTCAGAGCCATCGCCCTCGAATACGAGCAGGCGATCGAGAAGGCCGACGACAAGGAGGTCATCATCGAGCTCGACGAGAAGTTCCACAACTTCATCGTAAAGTGCAGCGGCAATGAGACCCTCAGCGAGCTCGTCAAGTATGTGCAGGAGCTCTCCCTCAGGTTCAGATATCTGTATTACGAGGACTTCTCTCTGTACGAGTCGACGGCCGAGCAGCACAACCGCATCATGGAGGCGATAAACGCCGGCCGCGATGAGGAAGCAAGAGCCGAGGCGGATGCGCATGTAAAGGCTCTGAAGGAATTCGTCTTCGAACTCGGCAAGAAGATGGAGGCCATGGGAGACGCCGAATAGATCATGATATGACGAAAACCAAAGCGGACACGATCCTGCGATCATGCCCGCTTTTTTGATTATCCGTATAGTTATGATGCCGAAGCGTTATTCGTCCGCTGAAGTATTGGCAAGAGCTTCGAGCTCGGTCTTGATCTCCATCTCCTGGCCGTTTCTTTCGATCACGATGGAGACGGTATCCCCGATCTTGTGTTTTCTTACGATTCCGATGAACTCGTTGCTGCTGCTGACTTCTTTGCCGTCGATGGACACTATCCTGTCTTTTTCCTGGAAGCCTGCCTTCCTGGCGTTCTCACCGGTGACCTGGGCGACATATACACCGGCCTTGTCGAGACCGTAGTACTGCGCGTTGTCCTCGGACACCTCGCTGATGACTATGCCCACCGCAGGCGTCGATTCGGCCGTCTTGTCGGTCCCGCCGTTCTCGATCAGGTCGTTGATGACGCCCGAAACGGCATTGATAGGAAGCGCGAAGGCGAGGCCTTCAACGCCCACGGCCGAAGCCTTGGATTCGACGATGCCGATGAGCTCGCCCCTGGCGTCGAAAAGTCCGCCGCCGGAGTTTCCTCCGTTGATGGCGGCATCGGTCTGGATCAGCGTGAGAGGAGTGCCTTCGATGGTGAGGTTCCTGTCAAGAGCGCTGATGACGCCCGCTGTCGCGGTGCCGCCAAGCTGTCCCAGAGGGTTGCCGATCGCTACCGCCAGATCGCCGACGCTGAGCTTGCTGCTGTCGCCTATGGTGGCAGGGACAAGATCTTTGGCGTCAATCTTGATCACGGCGATGTCGTTCATGGAATCGCTGCCGACTATGTTGGCGTTATACGTATCGCCGTTGTGCAGGGTCACCTCGACCTTGTTGGCGCCTTCGATGACGTGATAGTTCGTGGCGATGTATCCGTTTTCCTTTACTATGACTCCGGAGCCGGCGCCCTGAGTCAGCTCCAGCTGGCCCCATATGCCCTGGGAAGTGCCCGATACGACGATCTCCACCACAGAGTCTTCGTTCTTCTTGACGATCTCGGATATGGTCAGCTCGCCCCCGGTCGCGTCTCCGAGGTTCAGCTGCGAGAGCTCGGAATCAACTCTTTCCTTTACTCTGCTGCCTCCGGTCCGCGAGAAGAGGACTCCCGCTATGGCGCCGAGCATGGCGCTGACGATCATGGTGATGATCATGAAGCTTATGAGCACTCCGCGGGTAACGTATTTCTTTTCCCTGCTCTTCTTCTGCTTCTTCGGAGGAGCACTCACCGGAGCCGCGTGTGCCGGTCCGGCCGGTGCCGAATGCGCCGGCACGTAGTCCGTTCCCGATGCAGCATGATCAGCAGCGGAGACGGTCGAGGCAGCCTCCTGCGCCCGGCCGATGCCGGCATAAGAGTAATCAGCAGCGGAGACGGTCGAGGCAGCCTCCTGCGCCCGGCCGATGCCGGCTGAAGAGTATTCAGTCGCGGCTGACGCTCCGAATGCATGCTCCGTCCCGGGCTCACGGCGCACATCGTATTCAAAGACCGGCTCAGGTATGACCACGGAATCATCCTCCGGTCTTACCGTCAGGTCTACTGTAGGCGCTGTATTTACATCATATGCCCCGGTCACAGCGACCGGCGCTGCTTCACGCGCCGCTTCCGGCAAAACGGTCGCTTCCGGCACAGCAGTCACATCCGGCGCCGCAGTTACTTCCGGCAAAACGGTCGCTTCCGGCGCCGCAGTTACTTCCGGCACAGCGGTCACCTCCGCTCCGGCCGCCGCTTTGCTGCGGTCCGCCTGTTCTTTCATTTCGAATGAAGGTTCATCCAGCCTCACTAGTGTGTTCTTGTCATCCATTTTCTCTTTGCTCCCATGCGGCGAAGCAATCAATTCCACCGCTTTTCCTTTATAAAAGTATGCTTATTAATTTTACAGCATTATTTACAGTATTCAATTGTAGATTTCAAATATGTTGTTATTGTGTCATTTGTGTCAAGTGTTCTATAATATACAAGTTAAAAAGGAAAAGCCCATGAAAAAGAATGTAAGTCTCAGGATAACAAGCACACAGTATGTCGAGAACCTCAGGCCGAGCGGCGAGGCTTTCCTTCGTGAGCTCGAAAAAGAGGATTCTCTCGAGATATATACCGAGGGAACGATGTATTCGAAGAACGAGGCCACCTATATCTCGTACGAGGAGTCCGAAGAGGCGGGGCTCGCCGACATCAGGACCCTGGTCAAGCTCGACGACGGCTCGATACGCATCCGCAGATTCGGCAGGGACGAGGCTGACGACGGCATGGACATGACCCTGAGGCCGGGCATGCTCAACATAACCAGATACCGCGTGCCGGCGATGCCGTCAATGGATCTTGAGGTCTACACCAACAGTCTGGACGAGAGTCTGGATGAAGAGGGATACGGGACTATTTCCGTTGACTACAGGATAAAGTTCGACAGATTCTTTTCGAGGCGCAATGTGCTCGAGATAGAAGTCATGCCGTCCTGATAACCTGAAAAGACAAAAGATGATCAAAAGAAAAAGGAACGGTTGGGAGCAACATGTTTAAAGAAGGATTCAGCGCAGAAAAGTACATCGAAGAACAGACCAAGTACATCCTTGAACGGATAAGCAGCGGCGAGGGCCGTCTGTACCTTGAGTTCGGAGGAAAGCTGGTAGAGGACAAACACGCGATGAGAGTGCTGCCGGGCTTCGATGAGAACGCCAAGATCAAGCTGCTCCAGAGGATGAAGGACCAGGCCGAGATCATCATCTGCATCTATGCGGGCGACATCGTCAAGAGCAAGACGCGCCAGGACTTCGGCATCACCTACGACCTGGAGGTCATGAGGCTTATAGACGAATTCAGGAGCTATGACCTCGAGGTGAACTCGGTGGTCGTGACCAGATACGAGGATGCTCCTTCGGTCAACCAGTTCATCGCCAAGCTCGAAAGACGGGGGATCCGCACATACACTCACAAGTTCACCAAGGGCTACCCGACCGATGTCGACACAATCGTGTCCGAGGAGGGCTACGGCGCCAATCCGTATATCGAGGTGTCGAAGCCGCTCATAGTCGTGACGGGTCCGGGAGGCGGCTCGGGCAAGCTGGCGACCTCGCTCTCGCAGGTCTATCACGAGTACAAGCGCGGCCGCAAGGCCAGATACGCCAAGTTCGAGACGTTCCCGGTATGGAACCTGCCGCTCAAGCATTATGTAAACATAGCGTACGAGGCGGCCACAGCGGATCTCAAGGACTTCAACATGATAGATCCGTTCCACCTCGAGGCGTACGGCCAGACGGCAGTCAACTACAACAGGGACGTCGACGCCTTCCCGGTGCTGAAGAGGATACTGCAGGCGATCACGGGCTCGGACGAGGGCTACAAGTCCCCGACAGACATGGGAGTCAACAGGGTCGGCTTTGCCATCACCGACGATGAAGCGTGCAGGGAAGCCGCGAGACAGGAGGTCATCAGGAGATACCTGATCGCCGAGTGCTCGTACAGGAAGGGCGTCATCGACGAGACTACCCTCGAAAGATGCAAGCTGCTGATGGAAGAGGTCGGAGCGACGAAATACGACAGGCCGGCCGTTGCCGCGGCAGAGGACTACGCCGAATTCAAGAGATCGCAGAACCCTGAAAGATACGAGAACGTCGTGGTCTCGGCGCTGCAGCTTCCTGACGGGAGCATAGTCACCGGCAGATCATCCAGGAGGATGGTCGCGACAGCGGCAATGGTCCTGAACGCCATCAAGAAGCTTGCGGGCATACAGGATGACATGCTGATCATATCGCCGACCGTCTTTGAGAGCATGTCGACGACCAAGGCCGATGTGCTGCACGACAAGACGAGCCTCAACCTCGAAGAGGTCATCATGGCTCTCATGCTGACAAAGCTGACGAACCCGTTCGCTGAGCTCGCGCTCAGAGAGATACCTAATCTGAATGGCTGCGTTGCGCACTGCACCGCCATACTTTCGGAAAAGGACGAGCAGGCAGTGAAGGCACTCGGGATCGACATAACATCGAATCCGGAATTTTCAAATAACAACTTGTATTCGGTATAAATATCAGTTAAAAATTTTTTATAAAATGGTTATAAAAGGGGATCAACATATGTCGGGACACCGGCCGGGATGGGTCTCTTTTGCAGTCAGGAATCATTGTCAACGAGGAAGAACATGAACAAAACAAGCAGAAGGCACAGATTGCTTGCCGCGATAACTGTACTCGTACTGGTGCTCACGATGCTCGCATCGGGAGTATCGGCCCTTGCCTTCGCTCCTGCAGGTGAGGGTGATGAGAAGCTGCCGGCAGCATCAGAAACAAATGCCGGCGGTGATACCGGGAACAACGATACAGCTGCAAAAGGGCAGGACAGCAGTCCCGCGGGCGGGACGGACGGCAGCGCCGCAAACAGCGGAGCAGAGCAAACGGATACCGCAGGGAAAGACAGCACAGGAGCGGATGACCAGCAGCAGGCCGGACAGCCGGGCACAGCGAAGACAGCCCCGGCGCCACAGGTCAGGAACGCCGGCAGGTCTCTCCTCGGAGCGCCCGAGATCGGTACACGCGAAGTTCTGGATACATGGACTAAACTGAAAGCGAAAGTGGAAGGCGGTTCCGGCCCGGAAGAAATAGTAATAAATGCAGAAAAACTGAAGGTCGAATTGAATAATGGAGTTACTGATTCCATAACAGTGCCTGCAGGCAGGACTGTTACTATCAAAGGACAGTCCGGCGGTACGACCATACTGCAGCCGGATAATGCTGCTTCTTCAGTTTCTTCAGTAAAGACATACGAGCCTATGTTCATAGTGGAGAACGGCGGCAAACTTACGCTAGGAGAAGGGCTGACCATCAGCGGACAGACAGACCAGGGCGGATACAACAAGGTGACCAGGCAGCAGTTCGGCGGAGAAGCCGGCAGAGAGAAGGGCTTTTTCGTACAGGTGAAACAGGGCGGAACTTTCACGCTGCACGGAGCCACTCTGAGGGACCTTACCGCGGGCGAATGGGTCGCTTACGGCGCGCCTGTCGTTTCACACGGCGGAACAGTAAACATAATGAGCGGCGAAATAACGCATAACACCATCGGCTACGATGCAAAAAACGACAAGTCCGGAGCAAAGTCATTTACGACCGGGTTTGAAAGCGAAAGAGGAGATTTCGAAGAGGAGAGCGGCACGCTCATGGCAAAGTGGATGAACACCGAGTCTGCAGGAGCGATGATACTCACGGACAAGTCCAGCTGTACCATCTCAGGCGGCACTATCAGCCAGAACCGCGGAGATACGGGAGCTATAGTCCTTCAGGGTCTGCCGGACAATAAAGGAAATACACAGGTATGCAGCGACGAGAACAGATCAAAGCTTCTGATCACCGGCGGAGCGATAAGCAGTAATGCCGGGGTCCATCACGCGGGAGCTGTTTACGTGTTCAACGGTGCGCACTGCCAGATGGAAGGCGGCGAGGTAAACGATAACTTCGCGTGGATGAAGGGCGGAGCTTTCTGGATCAGCGAGGAAGTGTATGCGTCTCAGACTGTCAGCAAGGAAGTCCCGAAAGAAGGGGAAACAAGAAGCGTCAAAACAGGAAACGCTGCATTTGTCCTTAAAGACGGAACTATCAATAACAACATGGCCATAAAGCGCGGCGGCGGAATACAGGTGCAGTCCAATCATGTCGCACTGGTCGGAGGAACCATCAGCAAGAACGTTGCCCGCGAGCTTGGAGGCGGGATATACCTTGAGGGTGATCCGGGAAGGCCGTTCCAGATGTATGTCCCGCAGGGTGTCATCACCAACAACAAGGCCACGATAGTACAGGGTGCTGACGGAGCCAGGCTGAAGAGGATCTTTTACGGAAACGGTCTCAAAAACGATAATACCTTCGACAACAACATCAGGGACAACGGTGGAGAGCCGGGAAGCTCAGGAGACAGCACCGGAGGAGATCCTACCGGAAATGACAGAGGAATAAGAGGATTCTGGGGAGACTACGGCGACGGAGGCGGACTGTGGCTCTGCGCGTACGGCGGTACGGCGACCTTCGATGTCAGGGTCAACGACCACGATGTCACGATAAGGGGCAATAGGATCTCCGGAAATAGAAGCTTCGGAGGGACGGACGTATTCGTAAGGAATGCGGCTACATCTGCCGGAAACGGTATCAATGTAAAGAACCTCGGAGCGAACAATCATTTCATAAATGAAGATGATTCCGAAGAGCTGCCTATCGATGCTCACAGACAGTACAACGGACCGCTGAAGCTGAAAAACAGGGATACCGGGACATCGACGGATCACGAAGGCGTAAAGATAACAGGCAACGTTGCATCGTGCGGAGGCGGGATAGCCTCGAACGGGAATGTGGTCTTCGGAGCTCCGGACAGCACTTACAGAGGAGGAGCGTCGATAAGGATAACAAAGAAATGGGCTGAGGCTGTTCAGAACACAAAGCCTGTGATACTCAAGCTGTATGTGCAAATCAATGGAAAAGAGATACCTGCGGACAATCTCATGGCGAAAGGGTACGAGGTCAAACTGAACGGAACGGCTGACCGCTTCGTCGATGAAACGGAAGGTGACGGAGAGGACCAGTATACCGAGGATACGCCTTTATATGAAGTCGAGCCGTGGGTAGCGCAGGGAGGACTCCCGCTGAATATCACGGTACCGGGCAAGGACGGAAAGGCAGAATCATTCCCGCTGTTCACTTTCGACTACAGGAACACTCCGGGCGATACAAGTGATGATCTGGATCCGACCAAAGATCTTGAGAAGATATATGAAATGCTGGAATCCGGTGCGCTGACCGTCAAAAATGCGCGGCCGACCAACTGGAAAATGGTCGTGGAAGAGATCGCTCCGGACGGCTCGGTGCTGGAGACACGCCTGGTCGATCCAAAAGATATTGAGCTGAAGGCGATCAATGCAGTAAAGACATCGAGCGCCGGACAGGATGATCTGATCTACTACACGGAACAAGACGGAACCCAGATCGCGAACATGGGCACGTTCACCATCGGAATGGAATTCGCGAAGGATGTCACGAACGACCTGAATCCTGCCGCAGAAAAGTATGCGGACAAGCAGAAGCATACCAGTATGAGTGCAGACGAAGTCCTTACATATGACGTTCTGGCATACGTGCCACTGGACGCTCAGGAGTTCACCCTGACCGACGAGCTCAGCGCGCCGCTTGAGTTCTGCGACAGCAGGGGTGATAAGACAACGAATCCTTCAAAGACCATACAGTCGATAAGCTACAGGCAGACCAACGACCACAGGGAAAACGGCAGCGTTGCCGCCAGGCCGGACGGGACGGTCAGCATGAACGATGTCAGCGCGAATATCAGTGGACAGAAACTGACAGTACATCTGGACAAAGGTAAAACTCTCGACAAACTGCGCGGCAAATGGGTGCAGTTGACATTCACGGCAAACATAAAGCCGGGTTACAGGGATTCGAACGATGTCCTCAATAACGGGGTAACAAATCAGGCGTTTTATAACGTCAGTTACGGAAGATCACACAAATCAGAGGACAGCGTTAAAACAAATGTCGTGTCTTCCGAAGTGAAAGGCGCTGATAAAAAAGCTTCCGGCAAAAAATCCGCTGATACCGGTGACCATACCTATGCAGGTCTGTGGATCGCACTTCTGGCGGCTTCGGTATCCGGCATCACAGTATTGACATTGAGGCGCCGTCGCAGAGTATAATATCCTCAGCAAAGGGGGAAACTAAAATGAGCGAAAGCAGAAAAAAGATCATCAATAATATAACTGTTGCGATAGCGTTCCTTAACCTTGCGATCGTAGTGCTCAATCTGGTCAGGGAAGTAAGCAAAGACTGATGCCGGAAACGGAGGATCGAGATGGATGCAAAGAAAATCATGAAGAAGCTGTCGGGCCTTTCAACAGGTCTGGCTGTAACGGTGGCATTTTTCAATGTTGCGCTCCTGCTCACGGAACTCGTGAAGACCGTAACAGATGACGGATCGGAACTCGGGACTGAAGATGCATACGGGCTCGAGGGAGAATCCCTGGAACTCGAAGAAAAATATTGAATTCCTTGTCGCGCTCTGTTAAACTAACGGAGCGCGACGCATTCATTTGCTGATGTAAGGTTCCCCATGGATGGTACGCCGTTGGCGTACAGACGGGAACCTTGATCTCCATCGGCTGTGCTCCTGCGGTAAGTGCAGAGCGACGCAAAAAAAGAAGCAGCGCATTACGAATGCGTCTCGAATAATATGCTGATGTGGCTCAATAACGTTCCCTCCGGATCATACGCCGTTGGCGCAGAGTCGGGAACGTTGACCTTCGTCGG
>JAFWGQ010000068.1 GCA_017512365.1 Mogibacterium sp. | reverse complement strand
CATGGAGCTGATGGATAAAAGCGATGAGTACAGACTGTACGTCGTCGGGGATTTTGGGTGGAGATTTTACAGGACCCACGGGTTCCCGGTCTGCGAGGAATTTCAGCACTCGATGAATCAGCCGTCACTCGCGATGGCCAGAGACATAACCCGCGAGCTGCTCGACGATTTTGACGACGGACTTTTTGACAGGCTTTACGTATGCTACACGGAGTTTTCGGGCGGACTCAGCTTCGGAACTGCAATGCACGACAGGCTCATTCCTTTCGACAGGGACGACTTTGTGCCTGAGGGAGAAGAGACAGACGTGAACGCGTCGACAGTATTCGAGTACGAGCCAGACGTAAAGACCGTGCTCGAGAGAATAATGCAGTCGTATCTCGTCGGATACGTATATTCGGCGCTGGTCAACAGCTACTCGTCAGAGCAGAGCGCCAGAATGATGGCGATGGACTCTGCCAACGACAACGCGAGCGAGCTTTTGGGCCAGCTCAAACTTGAATTCAATCACCTGAGGCAGAACGCGATCACCCAGGAGATCACGGAGATCTCCTCCGGCGCTCGAAGTCTTAGAAATAAAGGTAATTGAATGGGGCTTAATAATACTTGTCGGGCACGCTCTCGCTGACATTCGGACGCAGCGGTACTAAGCTCTGTCTGCGCCTCCGGCTTGCCAATCGCTAAGTGCCGGCGTCCTCGAGTCACCCGCCGAAGTATTATTAAACCCCATACACAGGACTTATATAGGAGGAACTATGACTGGACGCATAGTGCAGGTCTCCGGATCTGTTATAAATGTAGAATTTGATGAAGGCCAGATGCCAAGAATAAACGAGGCCCTGACGGTAGAGCTCAACGGAAAGACTCTCGTCATGGAGGTAGCTCAGCACATCGGAAACAACACCGTTAAGTGCATCATGCTCTCGGGCTCCGAAGGAATGAGCAGCGGCATGGAGGTCACCGCGACAGGCGATTCGATCAGAGTACCTGTGGGCAACGTGGTGCTGGGCCGCATGTTCAACGTGCTTGGCGAGCCTATCGACGGCGGCGATCCAATCCCTGAGGATACCGAAAGAATGTCCATCCACAGGAAGGCACCGGGATTTGATGAGATAAGCCCGTCGGTAGAGATCCTCGAGACAGGCATCAAGGTTATCGACCTTCTCGAGCCATATTCGAAGGGCGGAAAAGTCGGCCTCTTCGGCGGCGCCGGAGTAGGCAAGACGGTCCTTATCCAGGAGCTTATCCATAACGTAGCCATGGAGCACGGCGGATACTCCATCTTCACCGGTGTAGGTGAGCGTTCCAGAGAGGGTAACGACCTCTGGAAGGAGATGAGAGAAGCCGGCGTAATGGACAAGACAGCCATGGTATTCGGACAGATGAACGAGGCTCCGGGAGTCCGTATGAGAGTAGGACTCAGCGGCCTCACAATGGCTGAGTATTTCCGTGACAAGCAGAACAAGGACGTGCTGCTCTTCATCGATAATATTTTCAGATTTGTACAGGCTGGTTCAGAGGTATCCACACTGCTCGGCCGTATGCCGTCAGCCGTAGGATATCAGCCGACACTGGCTTCCGAGATGGGCGCCCTGCAGGAGAGGATCACCTCAACAAAGGCGGGATCGATCACATCGGTACAGGCCGTATACGTGCCTGCCGACGACCTCACAGACCCGGCTCCTGCTACAACATTCGCGCACCTCGATGCCACAACAGTACTTTCACGTAAGATCGCTGAGCAGGGACTCTACCCGGCTGTAGACCCGCTCAACTCAACATCGCGTATACTCGAGGCCGACATCGTAGGCGAACAGCACTATGAAGTCGCAAGAAAGGTGCAGGAGATACTGCAGAAGTACGCGGAGCTCCAGGACATCATCGCCATCCTCGGAATGGACGAGCTTTCAGACGAGGACAAGCTGACAGTCTACAGAGCGCGTAAGATCCAGAGATTCCTGTCACAGCCGACACACGTTGCTGAGAAGTTCACAGGACTTCCTGGCGTATACGTACCGCTCGCGGATACCGTCAAGGGATTCGGCGCTATCGTAAGCGGCGAAATGGATGAATATCCGGAGCAGGCCTTCTTCAACGTCGGCACGCTGGACGACGTAATTGCGAAGGCGAAGACACTTTAATGGCTTGTGCTTCGTGCTTTCGAGGACGTTTGCGGAATGTCTTTTGCGCGATTATAAAACACAAAGAGGTTAGGAAATGGCTACATTCAAGCTGCACTTCATGGCAAGTGATCATATGGTATATGAAGGCGATGCCGAATCCGTGTCAGTCATGACAACGGAAGGCAGCATCGGTATTTTGGCGTACCATTCCAACCTCATCATGGCCGTAGTGCCGGGCATCGTAGAGTATGTTCCTGCGGGTAAGGGCGCAGAAGCGGCAGGCATGACAGGCAAGCAGATCTCAGTAGTATCGGATGGACTCCTCAAGGTGGAGAACAACGATGTGATGATCCTCGTCGATACCGCAGAAAACCCTGAAGAAATCGATGAGGCAAGAGCAAAACGCGCTGAAGAGAAGGCAAGGGAAGACCTTAAGCGCGCCAACTCCAACAGAGACGTCGCGCTCGCGAGTGCGGAGCTCTCAAGAGCGCTGAGCCGTATAAAGGCTTCAAAAAGCAAGCATCACCTGTAAAAGGAGAGAACTTGAGGACCATCCTGTCAATTTTCAGAAGTGATATCGGTTCTTTAAGCCGGCGCTTTTTTGCGCTGGCTATTATAGTGGCCATTTCCGTGCTTCCGGCTCTGTACGCGTGGGTCAACATCTACGCCAACGGCAACCCTTACGCCAACACCGGCAGCATAGAGATAGCTGTCGCTTCGCGTGACCCGGGCCTCGATCTCAATGACGGAACCCACATCAATATGGCTGATGAGGTCTGTGAAGATCTGAAGACGAACGACAAGATAGGATGGCGCTTCCCGGATACGGCTGATGAGGCTGTTGCGGGGGTAAAGTCGGGCCGCTACTACGCCGCAGTCATATTCGAAGACAATTTCACATACAACATGTATCACTTCGAGCAGGCTCTGCTCGATGAAAAGGCGCCGCTCACCTATTACGAGAATCAGAAGAGGAATGCGATCGCGCCGAAGATAACTGAGACGGCCGCGGCCAATGTTCAGAAGTCCATAAAGACAAAATACCTTGAGACCGTTTTCGGCTTTATATTCGATGAGACCAACGATGTAGCCGACAAGCTGGCAGAGGATGACACGGCTGAGAACGTGATCGCCAGGCTGAAGGATCTCAGGGATACGCTGAGATCGTATGACGCCTCCATAAGCAGCTTTACTGCTAAGAGCGGGCAGATACATTCTGGCATAAAGAACGCTGAGGGCAAGCTCAAGGACGCGGCAGACACGACTGACAAGTCAGCTTCTGCTGCTTCTGCCGATCTTACGAAGGCAAAGCAGACCCTCGAAGTGCTGAAGAAGATACTCGAGAACAGAGAGGCCCGCATAGAAAAGGAAAGGGCAGAGCTTGAGAAGATCACAAAGCAGCTCCATGTTGACGGCATCACTGAGGCGGAGAGGGAAGCGCTTATCAAACAGGCGACTGAGAGGGCAAACATCCTTAAGGCAGATCTCGAAGGACTGCTGGCGATGTTCCCTGAGTCCAAAGGATCGGCCGCTGTATCGGCGATCAGAGCGGTGCTCCAGGCCATGATAAGCGACATCGACACGCTGAATAATGCATATTCGGATCCGACAGCGGTACCGACCATAATGGAAGAGCTCAAAAAGCTCAGCCAGAAGCAGCTCAGCGATTCGGTAGCTTCTCTCATAAGCACCCTCGACAGGACTATCAGCGTCATGGAGCCTCTTATGCAGAGCATGTCATCTATGCTGAACGGCGTATCGCCTGTGCTCGACAGCGCTGATGTTACCGTGAGCGAGCTCGAGGCTTCGCTGCTCCAGATGCAGAAGGTGTTCCGCGCGTCAGCGGATAAGATAGACGGCATAATAGATAAGGTCGAAGCTGTCGATGCTGAAGACAGGCTGGCGGTGCTGATCGACCTGCTCGGCGGAGACCCTGAGGCATATGCGGAGTTCTTCTCATCCCTGGTAGACGTGGATGTAGAAGAGGTGTATTCGGTCGCCTCATACGGGGCGGCGATGGCTCCTTTCTATTCGGTGCTGGCGATATGGGTAGGCGGAGTAATCCTCGTATCCATTCTCAAGACACATATAGACAGAAAGAAATTCCCGGAGGCCACAGAGGCGCAGGCGTTCTTCGGACGCTTCCTTCTCTTCTTCCTGGTGGGACAGATGCAGGCAGCTGTAATAGTCGCGGGAGACATATTCCTGCTTAACTGCCAGCCGGTGCATCCGTGGCTGATGTGGATATCCGCGGCAGTCACGAGCTTTGTGTTCGAGCTCTTAATATACGCGCTGACCATATCCTTCGGAGACATCGGCAAGGCGATAGTAGTCGTCATAATGGTGCTCCAGATAGCGGGCTCGAGCGGCTCGTATCCTATAGAGATACTGCCGCCTGTATTCGGAAAGATCTACAAGTTCTTCCCGTTCCCGCACGCCATAAACGCGATGAGAGAAGCCCTCTGCGGCACATATAGGCATGATTTCGTGATCTACCTGGCATATCTTCTCATCTTCGCGGTGGTAGCGCTTGCCATAGGCCTTCTCATCAGGAAGCCTTTCCTTGGCATGAACAATTTCGTATCCGAGAAGATCGAAGAAACGGAGGTGCTGTGATGAATAATGACAGACAGGACATCCGCTACGAAGAGCTTTACAAGAGACTTCTCGAGAAGAGCTTCGCTCTGCATGAGAGCAACAAAAGGAGGATAAGGAACGGCCTCATACAACTTGGAGTGTTTACGGTCCTTATGATACTCATCCGTCTGATCACCAACAGCGACAGGGTGGTGTTCATGATAATCTGGGTGATAGGCATGTTTGCCATCTCCATCTATCTCATAGGCGTGGAATACTTCGATGACTCTGTCCGCAAGACGCTCGAGGAAGTGAGCGAGAGAGAGGCTGATATGGGAGTGCTGTTCCCTGATTCCGAGCAGATGCGCGAACTGGTGCAGAGCCGCATCCATGAGAGACATGAGGAGATGCAGAACCGTATTCATGAGAGGCATGAGGAGATACAGTCCCGCATCCATGATAAGCAGGGGGAGATACAGTCCCGCTACATAGATCACTGGCGCGCGAACGAGCCGGAAAGCGAGGATAAGCAATGAAAAATATCCTCAACATAATCAGACATGATCTTAAAAAGATAACCGGAAGCGTGGTGGCAATCATAACTATAATGGGTCTTTGCCTTGTGCCTTGCTGCTATGCCTGGTTCAACATACTTTCAAACTGGGCTCCTTACGATTCCGATGCGACCGGCCGCATTTCGGTTGCTGTCGCCAACATGGACGAAGGCAAATCCGCGGCAGGCCTGTATATAAATGTAGGCGATAAGATAGTGGAGGCGCTCGAAGCCAATGACGCCATAGGATGGGTGTTCGTCGAGAACGAAGACAAGGCTATAGAAGGCGTATACGCCGGAGATTACTATGCCGCCCTTGTGCTGCCTGAGGACTTCAGTGCCGATGTGCTCAGCTTCATCAACGGAGACCTGACCAATCCGGTACTGAAATACTACGAAAACGAAAAGAAGAACGCCATCGCTCCTAAGATAACCGGCAAGGCTAAGACGGCTGTGCAGGAGGAAGTGAATGCCGCTTTCGTCGAGACACTAGCGGGCTATGTTTCCGATGCCGCGTCGGTGGCGGAGGCAAGAGGGGTGGATCCTCAGGAGATGCTCGCCGACCTGTCCGACAGGATAGACGATCTGAGCAATGATCTTAACAGCTGCATAGTGCTGGCGAATTCCGCGGCCGGGCTTACCGATGCTTCGGGCAATCTCATCAACGTATCCGGCGAGTTCATAGACAGCACTCACGATGTGTTTGCCGCGAATGACAAGATGCTCGAGGCGGCCGATGAGGAGCTCGCCAAGATCAAAAAGGCAGACAACCAGAAGCTCGAGGACGCTGTTGACAAGGTGAAGGACACCGCCGGCTCGCTGAAGACCTTCAGGACTGAAGTGACAGAGATCATCAGCACGGGCGACATAGGATACACCCTGTTTGTAGACATCAACAGGGACATCTGGGTGAAGAGATTCACCACGATGAAGACCCGCGCAGACGAGCAGGCGAAGTTCCTGAAAGAGGAGGACTTCACCGTTCTCAGCGGGAAGTTCGAGGAGCTTTCAGCAACGCTCGGTGACATAATAAGCGGGCTGCAGTCGCTCGACAGGAAAATGGACTACGCAACGCGCGAGCCTATCCTCACGGCGATCTCTGACAACATCGACAAGGCGTTAAAACAGACTGACGATATACTCGGACAGATCGATAATGATATCGACACCAACCTCGAGACCGCTCTCAACAACGCGAGAACATCCCTGTCCGGCTTCCGCAAGGTAATGGCGGGGGCGGACTCGGGGCTTTCATCGCTGAGCAGCAGCCTCGGCACATACACCAAGGCGCTCAACCGGCTCAAGGGAAGCATCAATCAGACATCCGACAGTCTTGAAAATCTTCAGGACGGAGCGGGAACACTTAGCGACGTTCTCATGAACGCGTCAGGCAACGATCTCCTGGAGGCGATGAACGAGCTCGCGGCAAACGATGAGGCGGCAGTAGCGGAATACCTGGCGAATCCTGTAGCAATGGATACCGAGGTGTTCTGGAAGATAGACAATTACGGCTCGTCGATGGCGCCGTTCTACACGGTGCTCGCCCAGTGGGTAGGTGCGCTGCTGACAGCTGTCCTTATAAAGGTAAAAGTCAGGAAGCGCGACGATCTCGTGGATCTCAGGCTCCATGAGCACTACTTCGGCAGACTGGGGCTCTACCTGCTTGTGGGCATCGCCCAGGCGCTCGTGGTATCCGCAGGCGATCTGCTCTACGTGCGCATACAGTGCGTGGCTCCGCTGAGATTCGTACTGATCGCGTGCATCAACAGCATAGTATTCATGATGATAAACTACGCGCTGGTATTCGCCCTCGACAACATAGGACTTGGAGCGGGCGTCATAATACTGGTGCTTCAGGTAGCAGGCTCGGGCGGAACGTATCCGGTCGAAGTGCTGCCGTCTGTATTCAAGGTGCTGTTTCCGTTCATGCCATTCAGATATGCGATGGACGGAATGCGCGAATGCATAGGCGGCATGTACGGCAATACGTACTGGGAGTGCGTCGGAGTGCTCCTGCTGTTTGCACTGTTCTCGGTGGCATTCGGAATGGCATTCTACAGACCGGCCAAGAAGCTAAATGAGATGATAGCGACAAGCAAAGCGAAGAGTGAAATCATGCTTTAGATACACCTGAAAAGCAGTCTGCGAAGCAATTGACCGAGTTGTGGTATTCTGAAGAGAATCAATAAAATTCACATAACAAATAGGCGTAGAGTTATGGTAATTACAGGTAAATGGCCTTTATTTACATAATGAACATTGCTGAAATGATTGAGTTGTTATGTGGTATTATGGGGAATATCGAAAAACCACACAATTTACAGCACCTTAGTGCCCTGCAGATTATGTAGATTTTCGGTTTTTATACGAGATTTACATAACAGAACAAAGCCGGTTATGTGGTATTTCGGCTTTTGAACAAGATTTACATAACCGGGAAAAAGCTGCGGCTTTTGTATTCCGAGTTTACGTTGTTAGATACATATTTTTGTGGTAAAATATACTCCGAAATCGGGCGGGCAGCCAGCTGTGCGCGGGGGCCCTGCGCAATGGGGCTCCGTGAACCATGTCAGGACCGAGAGGTAGCAGCATTAAGCGATCTGTCCTGTGTGCCGCAGACCAGCCTCTGCGTACAGCTGGCCGCCCGCTTATTTTATTAGTTAGATATTGGGAATGCCTCCGGGCATTTCTTATCCGGAGGACGCGATGCAGCCTGCATTATACAGAGCCGAGAGGCCTGAAGTATTCGAAGAGATAATAGGCCAGAAGCACATCGTACGGATCCTGCAGAATCAGATCAGGACCGGTACGGTGAGCCAGGCTTATTTATTTGCCGGAACTCACGGCACAGGCAAGACGAGCACCGCAAGGATCCTCGCGAAGGCCGTCAACTGCATGGAGGGAGAGCCGGGCGATCCGGGGATCAGCCTTCCGTGCGGAAAGTGCGAAAACTGCGAAGCCATACGCGAGGGCAGATTCGTAGACGTCATTGAGCTCGACGCGGCCTCAAACAACGGCGTGGATGATCTCAGGGCCATTATCGAAATGGTCAAATATCCTCCGGCAGTCGGAAGATATAAGGTGTACATAATCGATGAGGTGCACATGCTCAGCACCGCGGCCGAGAACGCTTTTCTCAAGACGCTCGAGGAGCCGCCTGAGCACGCCATCTTCATACTCGCCACCACCGATCCTCAGAAGGTGAGAAACACCATAAGATCGCGCTGCATGCAGCTCAACTTCAGGCGTGTCACCGAAGATGAACTCGTTGAGGGAATGAAGAGGATCTGCGGCAAAAGAGGCATCACGGCGAGCGACGACGCGCTGTATACCATAGCCTCAAGGGCCGACGGCTCTGTAAGAGACGCTCTCAGCATACTGGAGCAGTGCACAGCCGCAGGGGATAAGGAACTCAGCAGGGCAGCCGTACTCGAGTACACGGGAGCGGCGGGCTCCGACTTCTTCCTCGCCCTGACAGGTGCGGTGATAGCAGGCGACGCGGGCAAGGCCCTCGTATACATAGATGAGATAATCAGGCGCGGCAAGGATCCAAGACAGATCCTCAAGGACTGGCTCAAGCATATGCGCGATCTCATGATAGTAAAATACGTCGGAAGAGCAGAGCGCATCGTAGGCTCGTCGGGTGAAAACATCGCGAGGCTGAGATCGCAGGCCGGGCAGACCGATGCGGCATTCATAGAAAGGTCGATCAGGCTCATATCCGAATACATCAATCTCGGAAGATATTCCGAAAGGCCGCGCATCCTTCTCGAGACGGCGGCTGTAAGGCTCGCATCCCCTGATGATGCATCAGAGGCTCCGGTCAGAAGACCGCTGAGACCTGCTCCGAAGAGAGAGACCGCTCCTGCAAGACAGGCTGAAACGGCTGCGAAGCCGGCAGCTCCTGCAGATGAGGAACCTGCGGCAGAAGCTCTCGCAAGCATGATAGCTTCCGTCCAGAGGGAGCAGCCGGGCAATCCTGAGGAGATGTGGGACAGGATAGTCAGAGCGGTATCGGCTCACGACAGAACGTTCATGAGTCTTGTCGGGCGGTACTCGGTGGGCACGGAATTCGATGCCGGCAGACTGCTCGTCATCGTGAGTCCGGGCAAGCTGAGGCTGGCTGAGGACAAATCAGCTGATATAGCCCAGGCGGCAAAGAGCATTTACGGCAGTGATGTCTACGTAACGATGAGAGGCGGAGTCATCTCCAAGTCCGGCGTGGCAGAAGACAGCGCAGGCATCTCTGAAGAGGAGACCGCGAAGATAATAAACGAAGATATAAATAAGAATGAAGTGATCGGGGACATAATGGATCTTTTCGGAATAGAACCGGTCATAGAGGACTGACATATACAGGAGGATAAAATGGGAAAAGGAATGAAAGCCGGAAAGAAGCCTAAAAACAGAAACGGCGGCGGCGCAAAGGACATGCAGAAGCAGCTGAAGCAGCTCCAGGCTATGCAGGCTGAGATGGAGCAGAAGCAGGCAGAGCTCGAGAAGAAGGAGATCACCACTACAGCCGGCGGCGGAGCAGTTGAGGTAACGATCAGCGGCAAAAAGCAGATCACCAGCCTTAACATCGACAAGGACGTTGTGGATCCTGATGATGTTGAAATGCTTCAGGACCTCGTAATGGCGGCTGTCAATGAGGCGATCAGACAGATCGAAGAGCTCGAGGAGTCCGAGATGAACAGCATCACAGGCAATCTCGGCGGCATGGGCGGCGGACTCGGAGGCTTCGGCTTCTGATGAAGCAGTATCCGCGCTCACTCAACAAGCTGATAAATGAGCTGGGAAAGCTTCCGGGCATCGGCGGAAAGACTGCGCAGAGGCTCGCTTTTCATGTGCTGAGTCTGACCGACCGTGAGGCGGAGGCGCTGGCTGAGTCGATCGTGGAGGCAAAGAGGTCGCTGCACTACTGCAGCGTCTGCGGAAATCTTACTGATAAGGACGTATGCGGCATCTGCTCCGACGCTTCAAGAGACAGGAGCATCATCTGCGTCGTGGAAACACCTCAGGACGTAATGGCGATGGAGCGCATACGCGAGTTTAAAGGGACATATCACGTTCTGCACGGAGCGATTTCTCCGGCGGAGGGCATCGGTCCTGCCGACATCAACCTGAAGAGTCTCATAGAAAGGCTGCAGGGAGACAGCGACGTGGAGGAGGTCATCATAGCCACCAACCCTAACATTGAGGGCGAGGCGACCGCGATGTATATCGCCAGACTGCTCAAGCCGGCGGGAATAAAGGTGACAAGGATCGCGCACGGCATACCTGTCGGAGGCGATCTTGAATACGCAGACGAAGTAACGCTGCTCAAGGCAGTAGAAGGCAGGCGGGAGCTGTAAAAGTGCCGCATGACACAGAACTGCAGTCCTGCCTGAAAAGAGGGTTCTGAGAGCTGGCCGCGAGAGAGCGGCATTAGCAGGAAGCATCAGAGCTGGCCGCAAGAGAGCGGCATTAGCTAGAAGCACCAGAGCTGACCGCGAAAAGCGGCAGCACAGTAGCTATTTTGAAGGGAGCTAATATAGTTATGAAAAGAAAACTGACGATGAAAGAGACCATCGTCGTAGCCAGCACGCTGTTCGGAATGTTCTTCGGCGCCGGCAACCTGATATTTCCGGTGCACCTGGGACAGATGGCAGGCAGCAATTCATGGCCGGCGATCATCGGATTCTGCATCACCGCGGTCACGATCCCGATCCTCGCAGTAGCGGCTATCGGAAACACCCACAGTGACAACCTGATGGAGCTTTCAAGCAAGGTGTCGGGCTGGTACGGCAGAGTATTCACGGCTGCGCTCTACCTCACGATAGGACCGTTCTTCGCTATCCCGAGATGCGCGTCCGTTTCGTTCACCACAGGCATTGCACCGATCGTGGGCGAGTCGCACTTCAGACTGTGGCAGCTCATATTCACATTCATATTCTTCGCGTTCGTAATGTACTTCTCGCTCAGACCGGGCAAGATCACCATATGGATCGGACGCGTGATAAATCCGTTGTTCCTGCTGTTCCTCGGCATCCTCATACTTGTTGCTCTCATCAATCCGGGAGCACCGATGTCTGAAGTGACTCCGGTCGATGCCTATCAGGACGGAGCGTTATTCAACGGACTCGTCGAAGGTTACGGCACGATGGACGCGATCGCGGGACTCGCTTTCGGCATCGTCATCATCAATGTCGTGAGAGATCTCGGAGTCGAGAAGGACGGAGATGTTGCCAGAGAGACACTTAAATCAGGCATATTCACCGGCATCCTGATGTTCATCATCTACATGCTTACGATCATAATGGGCGCGCAGTCGAGAGGACTGTTCGAAGTATCGGATAACGGCGGCATCGCGCTCACACAGATAGCAGGCCATTACCTCGGAGGAATCGGAAGCATTGTGCTCGCGCTGACTATCACGTTCGCCTGCCTCAAGACGGCAATCGGACTCATCACAAGCTGCGGCGAGATGTTCGTAAAACTCATCCCGGGCAAGCTCAACTACAGAGGCTGGGCGATGTTCTTCACGCTGTTCTCGTTCATCGTTTCGAATGTAGGACTCACAGCCATCATCAATTACGCAGTGCCTGTGCTGATGCTTCTGTATCCGATGGCTACAGTACTCGTCATCATGGCGCTGTGCGAGAAGCTGTTCGGCAAGAGCAAATACGTATACGGATGGGTGACACTCGGTGCATTCATTCCTGCAGTTTTCGATTTCTGCAAGACCCTGCCTGAAGGTATCCAGAACGCACTTCACATCCCGGCGCTGACAGAGCTGGGACGCAGCATATTCCCGTTCTTCGATCTCGGCCTCGGCTGGGTGGTGCCGTCACTGATAGGACTTGTGATCGGACTCGTGCTGACAGTCATTATGCGGGGCAAGGATAAAAAAGCCGCCGCATAAGGTGCTGCACAATGTGCGGGGCAAGGATAAAAAAGCAGCCGCATAAGACACTGCACAATGTGCGCGGCAAGGATAAAAAGCTGCCGCATAGAGTCGTCTCACCAGGATATGCAGCAAATCTGACGAATTACCGCAAGTTTGCTTTATAAATGGAAGAATATTCCGCGGTACTGAAAATACGGTGCCGCGGACTCTTATATAAAACTATATAAAAGGGTATAGATCACTCATAAAAGATACAGGGCACACGCCCGGACAGGAGATAGTATGTCAATAGAAATCGCAAGAGCATATCTGGAGAAATACGGGATGGCCGACCGCATCAGAGAATTTGATGTCTCCAGCGCAACGGTCGAGCTGGCTGCAAAGGCGGTCGGCGTAGAGCCGGCGCGCATCTGCAAGACTCTGAGCTTCAAGCTCAAGGACGGCACTGGCATCCTTGTGCAGGTAGCCGGCGACGCCAGAGTCGACAACAAGAAATACAAGGACTGTTTCGGCGAAAAGGCAAAGATGCTCTCGCCTGAAGAGGTGCCGGCATATACCAATCACGAGATCGGCGGTGTATGCGCCTTCGGAGTCACCCGCGATGATGTCAGGATCTACTGCGACGAATCTATGAAGAGGTTCGAAACAGTGTTCCCGGCCTGCGGCTCCTCCAACTCCGCCGCAGAATTCACACCGGACGAACTGTTCGAGGTGTCACGCTCCCTCGCGTGGGTAGACATATCTAAACTACCGGAAGCCGAATAGGACTTTTTTGAAAGAAGTTACAAATTTGGATGCTTTTTTTCATATATGTAACTTATCACTGAAAGGGTATAAAGAAAAACAAATACTGCTTGACGATAACCCCTGAATTCCGGGTTATTGTCAAGCAGTTTTCATTGTCAAAATGTAGAAACAGCGCCTGTCATCTGAAAAAGTTACATATACAGATTTTTTTCACATATATGTAACTTTTACAAAAAAAGTCCTCTTTCGTAATTAGCCAAGGTCACAATTAATGGTGTGAATTGCATTTAGGCAAATGATCCGGTCTGCTCCGAGAGGCCCGGCGCTGGCGGCGGCGATGGCAATATTGAACAGAAGAAGTCAAGAAAACAGTTTTGACAAGGTTCTGACTCCGGAATGAACACGGAGTCGGAAAAAACTTGAACAATTCAGGCTTCCGGTCAAATATGACAAGCTTTTT
>JAFWGQ010000067.1 GCA_017512365.1 Mogibacterium sp. | reverse complement strand
GCTGCCGTGGGAGGAGTAATGGCAACGACGGGAGTGATGACCTTGCGCAACCCCAAACGTATCCCTGTCATTCTGGATGAACTCCGAGCGCTCTGGGAATCTCATCCGGACTGGCGGCTCGGACAGCTGATTGCCAACCTCACCAGAGGATGCGGCCTTGAAGACCCGTTCTTCGTTGAGGATGATCCGCTGCTGGAAACCATCAAGAACTGGAACGCCTGCACAGTCAGGCAGGAGGAGGCAAAACACCATGGAGAAACTCAATCTCAATCTTAGCGCACCCTGGGTAATCTACCAGCATAAAGTCAAGGCTCTGTTTGAGCGTGACCCCGACATTACCGTGGGTGACATCTACGAGCCGGATGGCGGCGAGGTCGCCTACGCCTTCGACATCGAGGTGCGCAACCACGAGAAGTTCCTGGCGCTGGACAAGCTGCTGCCGAGCGTGAAAGAGTTCGGCAATGTCGCGGTCGGGATTGTGATCTTCGATGAAGAGAACAGTCTCACCGGCGGCAACAACGACATCGAGCTGTACAGGACGCTCTTTCAGGGCAACCCCATCGTGAAGGACATCATCGAAGCCTGTGACCATGCTGGAACGCGGCATGGCTTCGTTTGTTTCCAGCCTGAGGTAATCAGGTTCTTCGCCGATGACACAAGCTCGTATGACGGCTGCATGAGCGTCCTCGGTCAGGACATCGCCAGGGAGATATTCTGTGGTTCTGCCGGTATTCACTTCTGCACTGCTGGCCTGGATGGCTGAGAAGCGGTGAGAAGTGATGCATGCGATGCGGTGAGAAGCGATGAGATGTCGGAAGCGCAGTGAGCAGTCGGAAGCGCAGTAAGCAATCGTAAGAACGATGAAGTATTCAGAGTCGCTTAAAGATCTTCGCCCCTGGGAGCAGGTTGGGAACATTTTTCGTGCTCCCATTCCTGTTCCCTGTTGTGTTTGTCGGAAGCCCACGGAGTTCATCGATATGGATTATGAGGCTGGCTTTTGCAGCGATGAGTGTCTGAGGGAGTTTGAGAGCGCACTACCAGTAGGAGGAGACGCCAATGCCCTACAGACCTAAGAAACCATGTGCGCATCCCGGCTGTCCGGAGCTGGTAGAGAACGGGCAGAAGTACTGTGAGAAGCATAGGGCTCTCCACCCGGAAGAAACGCGATCCGCATCATCCCGCGGCTATGGTCGTTCCTGGCAGAGGGCCAGCAAGCAGTTCCTCGCGGCACACCCGCTGTGCGCAAGATGTCTCGCCGAGGGACGGTACAGGAAGGCGACGGTCGTGGATCACATCATTCCGCACAGGGGAGACAGTGAACTGTTCTGGGATCGGGAGAACTGGCAGCCATTGTGCAAGGAATGCCATGACAGGAAGACCTGGCGGGAGGACAGCAGACCGACGTATGGGTATTGATCTACGGATCGTTGCGCATCTGCTCTATATCCATCAGAATTCGGTTTAGATCACGCTTCTGATAGATTACGTTCTGAATGTAAACTTCCTTGTATTCTTCCAGAACGGAATAGAAAACAGCGAAGTTTCGGGCATTCATCCTTCTTACGCCTCTTGAGTACCAGGGTTCATCCTCGACAAGGCGGTATCTCTGAGGGCTTTTTTCAAGAGACAGCAGCTTTTGCTTTATGGAGCTGACATACTCCTTTGCGATAGATGGAGCCAGAAGAACATATGTGATGTAATCATCAATCTCATTGAGATCATCTTCCGCATCGGGGGTAATGATAATGTTGTATTGTTCCATCAGCTATGCTTCCTCTCAAGATCGTCAAAGACTTCCTTCAGCGGTCTCCCCTTGCGGGCAATGGCTTGTTTATAGCTGTGCTCAAGCTTAGCGTCAAGCTGCTGCCTGGTCATACCTTCCAAAGAAGGAATCTGTTTCGCCAGAGTCATGGGAAATGGAATCCCTTTTTGAAGAATAATCTGGTGGTATAGCGTATTGATGACCACAGAGACAGGGATGCCGAGCTGTTGAAGGATGTCTTCGGCTTCTGCCTTAATGTTCTCATCGATACGCGCACTGACAGTAGCACTCTTAATCATCTTCGCATACCTCCTACGAGAATTATACCACGATGTCTTGTAACCTGCAATACAATCTTGCGGGTTTTTTAGGGGATTATTCCTCTTTCCCGCTCCCGGATCTCCCTCCGCCCCCGCCCCCGTATCAGCATCTCTACGGCCTTCTTCCTGGAGACCGGCGGTCCCTGTCGTGCAAATTTCCGCGAATTAGCGCAAGGGGTATAAACGGGTGGCCCCAGTGTGGATACCAAGATGCTGAAAACAGCCGGATGCGTTACGGGATAAGGGAATTTGAGGGCTCAGGGTGGTCAGGATGGTCTTAGAAAGACGAACATTTGTTCTAAAAATCAACCCAAACTTCATGGTTTTCAGGCCAAAAACCCATAGTTAGTGGGCTTTTCGTCTGAAAAGCATTAAACGTGAATCAGGAGCGCGAGATAAAACCACGTGCAGCAAGAAGTGGTGGAACCGCGAAGGAGGGCGGCATATGTCGAAGTGTGCACAATCTTACAGGGCATTTCTGAACCCACAGTCAGAGTTTGACCATCGGTACTGTTGCTGGGCCGCCAATCATTCTGGTTGGTCAAAGATGAAGCGCTTGAACCGGCGTATTGCCAAGAGGCGCCAGCGACGGGCGGATAGAAAACTGTTGTGGGATGAACAGATAGAGATCAGGGAAGGGCTGTGGGAGACGCATAGAGAGTTGACGGAAACCTGGAAAGACCTGATGGAGAATCAGGAGAATCTGATGGGGGAGGTCAGGAACGATGCGTGAATTAACCATGCTGGACACCAGACTGTTCTTGCCATCGCAATCCGCAACCGAAGCAATCCTCGGAGACAATCCCAACATCATCGGATACTGCCCGAACTGCGGCGAGCCGATCACGAAGCGCGAGGGGAGGGGACGACAGAAGGTGTTCTGCTCCAAGAAGTGCTGTGACCATTATTCCTACGAACATCCGAACTACGAGACATGGACGGGGATTGAAAAGCGGGTCTGCGAATACTGCGGCAAGGAGTATGTGACCTTCCGCAAGAACAGTCAGAACCGCAAGTACTGCTGCATCTCATGTTCGAGCAAGGCAGCGAGGAAGAATAGAAAGACCAGGAAGGGCAAAGCGAAGAGTGACCCGACATCAGCGAGGGGTGAAGCAGATGACAAACAAGTACCAGAGCGGCAAGGAACAGTTTGAAAAGCCCAGAGATCCGGTGGTGGACCATCCCGATTACTATAATGCCAATGGCATTGAAGTGTTGGATGTGATCGCTGCTTTCAATCTCGGCTTCAATACTGGGAATGCGCTCAAATATGTCTGTCGCGCCGGGCACAAGCCTGGAGCAGACAGTATCATTGATCTCAGGAAGGCAGCTTTCTACCTGAACCGTGAGATCGAGGAATTGGAGAAGAAGCGGGGTGAACGCAAAAATGAGTGACGGAATGAAGGCCAGGTTTCAGGACATGACTTCCAGAGTGATGGGCATGAACTTTGATGACTGGCTGGGGAAGGACAACACTCTGGGTCAGAGCATCATGCGGCGCAAGTATGTGCGCGGAGATGAATCATTCCCGGAGTGGTTGCAGCGGGTCAGCGGTGGTGATGCAGAACTGGCACGTCTGATCTTTGAAAAGAAGCTCCTGTTCGGCGGCCGGACGATGGCCAACCGTGGGACGGAGACGAGGGCCAGCTATTTCAACTGTTACAGCCGCGGATTCGTCGAAGACGACTACCGAGACATCATGCAGGCGGCCGTGGATATCGGCATGACCTTCAAGGCCCAGGGCGGGCAGGGGATTAGCCTGTCAAAGCTGAGGCCGAGGGGATCACCGATCGGGAAGGATTACACTTCCGATGGTATCATCCCGTTCATGAAGATCTACAATGAGGTGACAGCAGGGACCTCGCAGGGCGGAGCGCGGAAAGGCGCTCTTTTATTGTCCCTGGATGCCCGGCACGCGGAGGCTGAGACCTTCATCCGCATCAAAAGCCAGGAGGGGCTGATCGAAAAGGCCAACCTGTCGCTGGAGATCGATGATGAGTTTATGGAGGCCGTCCAGCGGTACTATGATACCGGCGAGGTGGTGACACTCCATGAGAAGCGGAACTACTCAGGACACATCATCGAGTATGATGTCGTTCCCATAGAGAT
>JAFWGQ010000066.1 GCA_017512365.1 Mogibacterium sp. | reverse complement strand
GGCGGCGGGTTCCATATTCGATCGTCAGTGGCGGGTCGCAATCCCCGACTGACGATCTCAAAAGCTGAAGCTCCCGGCGTCTGTTGACGGCGTCGCTCGCTCCAACCAAGCGAGCTTGATGGAGCTTCGCTCCTGGTTGAAAGGTAGTTTTTCAAAACTGCTGTCTATATGATAGAATGCAGGTGGTATGGAAGAAAACAAAAGCTGGAAAAAGACACAGGAAAAGCTGTTTGCGATGGTGTCGACGGGCGTCGTCGACAGCCGGATCAATCAGGCGTACGACATAATAAGCACACTTGCTCTCGTCGCAAACCTTGTCGCGGCCTTCGCGATGACATTCGACAATGTCAGAGCTCAGTACGGGACGCTGCTATACTGGGTCGATGAGATCACGGTGGCTTTTTTTGCTCTGGACTACGTGCTCAGGCTGCTGACAGCGGAGCAGCAGTATCCCGGTTACAAGGGCGCGGATGCTGTGCGCAAATACGCGACATCCGGCTTCGGGATCATCGACCTGCTGTCCTTCCTGCCGCACTACCTGCCTGCGTTCTTCCCTGCAGGAGCCGCGGTCTTCCGCATGCTGAGAGTAGTAAGGATATTCAGGCTGTTCAGGATCAACGCCTATTCTGATTCCCTGACGCTTATCGGAAATGTCATCAGGGGCAAGAAGACCCAGCTGCTCGCATCGGTGTTCATCATCGCCATGCTCATACTGGCGTCCAGTCTGTGCATGTACAGCGTCGAGCACGACGCTCAGCCTGACGTGTTCAAAAACGCGTTCTCCGCCATATGGTGGGCGACATCGACCCTGCTGACCGTCGGCTACGGAGACATATACCCCATAACTTTTCTGGGTCAGCTGCTCGGCATAATAATCACCTTCCTCGGCGTCGGACTGGTCGCCATACCTACGGGCATCATATCGGCCGGATTCATCGAAGAGTATCAGAAGGCCAAGCGCCTTGCCGACATCGAGCAGGAGCAGGACGTCCGCTTCATAAAGGTCTCGATAGATGAAGGGGATGTATGGATAGGCAGGACCATAAGCGACATAGCCGTACCGAGCGGCAGCATGATAGCGCTTGTCATAAGAGGCGGAGACACACTGGTGCCGCACGGCGACACGGTGATAAGGCTCGGAGACAAGCTGATAATGTGCGCTGAGTCCGCGACAGAGGGCATGCTCGAGGATGTCAAGGAAGTGATACTCCACGCAAGACATCCGTGGAACGGACAGAAGATAAAGGACATCGACATATCGCGCCAGACAGTCATCATCCTGGTCGACAGGGACGGCAAGCTGATAACGCCTACAGGAGAGCTCACTCTGCTCGAGAACGACAAGGTCCTCCTCTACACGAAAGAGAGCATACGCAAGTACCAGTACGAGCCGCTGTTTTAGAAATGCTCTGTCCCGGACAGAAATACACGGAAAAGCAAAAGTGACAGCCGGAGCTGCCACTTTTTGTATGCTGCTGGAAATTGAAAGATCAGCCCTCTACACGGATGCTTTTGATCTTCTGGTCGGTGACAGGCTTGTCCCTTCTGTCGCGTTCCGTGTTGACGATCCTGTCAGCGACTTCCATGCCCGATGTCACCCTGCCGAAGGCCGCGTACTGGCCGTCCAGATGAGGGGAGGTCGAGGTCATGATAAAGAACTGGGATCCGGCCGAGTTAGGGTCCATCGCTCTTGCCATCGAGAGAACGCCTCTCTCGTGCTTCAGATCGTTCTTAAAGCCGTTGGCCGAGAATTCTCCGGCGATGGTGTAGCCCGGGCCTCCCATACCGGTGCCTTCAGGGCATCCGCCCTGGATCATGAATCCCGGGATGACTCTGTGGAAAATGAGTCCGTCATAGAAGCCCTCGTTCGCGAGCTTCTCCCAGTTGGCGGCCGACTTCGGAGCGATGTCCTCGTAGAGCTCGCCCTTCATGATGCCGCCGTCTTCCATTTCGATAGTAAATTTCTTCATGTTGGTAAACCTCCTGGATCTTTTGCACTGATATTGTAACACAAAGAGTAAAGAAGCGCACTTTTTGGCTGACGCTGATGGTAAAATGAAAAGCATGAAGAAGACTACGCTTTGTTACATCAGGAATAAGGGCAGCGTGCTGATGCTCTACCGCGACCGCAAGCCGGATGATCCCAACGAGGGCAAGTGGCTCGGCATAGGCGGAAGGATAGAGGAGGGCGAGACTCCCGACGAGTGCAATGTCAGGGAAGTCCTCGAGGAGACCGGCCTCGTTCTCCGCTCGGCGCATTTCCACGGAGTCATAAAGTTCAGGGCGACCACCTATGAGGACGAGGACATGTACCTGTATTCATCTGCGGATTTCGAGCCCGCGGATGAAGAGGCGGCTGCCGCATTCAGGGAGACAGGGAAGTATCCGCCGCCCGTGTGCGACGAGGGCAGGCTTGCCTGGATCGCCGAGGATGAGCTCCTCTCGCTGCCGATGTGGCAGGGCGACAGAGCTTTCGTCGAAAAGCTCCTGGCGGGCGAAAAGGAAATATCCATGACGCTGCAGTACACCGGAGAGGAATGCAAAATAATCAGTGGCTGAGCAGCCCGGAAGGGCTGTCCAGCCACTGTTTCTGTCTTTGCTTCATTAAAGCCTGATGGTCGGCTTCCGGCTCAGCCTTTTATTTCCTCTTCCGAAGATCCTTCGCCGGAAGTTTCTTCGCCGGAGGATTCCTGACCGGATGCCTCTTCGCCAGACGACTCGGAGGATCCTTCCTCGCTGTCGGAGTCCTTGAGGAGACCTTCGTCTTCGATGCCCTGCTCGAACGATTCCTGATCCTTGTAGTAGTGGACCGTTCCGTCCTCATCCGCAAAGAAGAAGAGATTGTCTGACTTCTCGTAATTGAGGACCGCATCCATGGCATTGCCTACGACCTGGCATATAGGCCCAGGAGGAAGTCCGGCGAATTTCCTCGTATTGTACGGGTTGTCGCTGTCGAGCTGGCTCTGCTTGAGTTCGACTCTGTCTTCCTGGAAGATGTAGCAGACCGTAACATCGGATCCGAGCGACATGTCCTTGTTGAGCCTGTTGATGAATACTCCGGCGACCTTCGCCTGATCATCGGCCCTTGCCTCCTTGGTCACTATCGAAGAAAGAGTCAGGAACTGATGGACGGTCCATCCCGAATCATCTATCAGAGCTTTTCTGGAATCCAGCTGCTCCTGCATGCTGTCGAGGCACATTTCGGTGAAATCCTCGATGGTCATGTCAGCCGTCACGAAGTACGTGTCCGCGTAGAGGTATCCTTCGAGAGGGTACATCACATCATCGCTCAGTATCTCGTCTGTCAGGAACCAGTATTTGCCTATCAGCTCGTTGACGTAATCCCTGTCGCTCCACTTCGCCATGATCTCCTCAGCTGTGAACGGCAGCTTTTCCGCCATCGCGGCCGCCACCTGCTCAAGCCTTGCACCGTCCTTGACCTCGACGGACTCCTTCGAGATGTAGTCAAAGTCTCCGGTGCTCATCACCCTCATCATCTTCGGGAACGACATGCCCTTGTTGAAAATGTATGTGTTGGCCTGAAGATCCTTGTAGAATCCTATCCTGGCGTTGATCTTGGCACAGAACCTGTTCCTCACAAGCCCTGCGCCGTCAAGTATGTCGACTATGTACGATGCCCCGGACCCCGGCGGTATCTCCACGACGACCGGGTCTTCATTGCCCGGATCGACAGGCCTGAGCTGAAGGGTATACCAGCCTCCCAGTCCTACGAGCAGCGCCAGTACCAGGACGAATACCCACAGCCCTTTGCTGCTTTTTCTCCTTTTCTGTTTCTTTTTTGTTTTCTTTTCTGCTGCAGCACTTTCCGCCGCAGCTGCACGTTCCACACGACTCATATAATAAGCCCCTTTCGATGCCTTGTTGTGGTACAATGGTACCGGAACTGCGGCAACGCCGCTTTCTATCGTTGAGACCATTCCATCGGAGGAGCTCAGCCTCCGGAGATCAATGGTCTCGCCATCACGGCAACGCCGTTATAAATATTACTGAGACCATTATATAGGATAGGAGTCGAAATGACAAAGGATTCCGTCAAAGCGTTCCTCGAACGCAAGAATATCGAGATCAGCGCGCGCCGCTACGGCATAGACGCCCTGTCGGCAATGGCACAGGGCCTGTTCTGCTCGCTGCTGATCGGAACAATAATCAATACGCTGGGAACGCAGTTCCATATTGGCTTCCTGACAGCTCCGGTATGCACCATAAGCGGCGCGGACTACACGGTCGGGGGCCTTGCGATGGCGATGACGGGCCCGGCGATGGCGGTCGCCATAGGCTATGCCCTCAAAGCCCCTCCGCTGGTGCTCTTCTCGCTGGCGACGGTCGGCTTCGCCGCGAACGGACTCGGCGGAGCAGGAGGTCCGCTCGCTGTGCTCATAGTCGCGATCATCGCTGCCGAGTTTGGCAAAGCTGTTGCGGGCGAGACGAAGGTGGACATCCTCGTTACGCCGCTCGTGACCATAGGCATCGGCGTAGGACTTGCCGCCTGGTGGGGACCGGGACTCGGGGCTGCCGCCATGAAGGTAGGGTCCCTCATCATGTGGGCGACCGAACTGAGACCTTTCCTGATGGGCATCATCGTAGCGGTCATCGTCGGAATGGCTCTGACCCTGCCTATATCCTCGGCTGCCATATGCGCCGCGCTCGGTCTTACGGGCCTCGCCGGAGGAGCGGCTGTCGCGGGATGCTGCGCCCAGATGATCGGCTTCGCCGTGATGTCGTTCCCCGAGAACAAATGGGGAGGGCTCATCTCGCAGGGCATCGGCACATCGATGCTGCAGATGGGCAATATAGTAAAGAACCCGAGGATATGGATCGCGCCGACCCTCACAGCGGCGATAACCGGGCCGATAGCCACCTGTGTGTTCAAACTGCAGATGAACGGAGCCCCGGTATCGAGCGGCATGGGAACATGCGGCCTCGTAGGACAGATAGGAGTCTACTCGGGATGGGTGGCCGACGTGGCTTCCGGAGCCAAGGCTGCCATAACCGGCATGGACTGGCTCGGCCTCATTCTGATCAGCTTCGTGCTGCCGGCCATACTGGCGCCTCTTATCAACATGGGATGCCGTAAGCTCGGCTGGGTCAAAGACGGAGATCTGACGATATAGTATTACATATGATACGCCTGTGCCCGGTGCACGGGCGCTTTCGTTTTTGAGAATTTTGTACAATTCGCATGTATTTCCTGTTGCAGCTGTTTTTCGCAATGTCTGGATGTATTGACAATTTCGTACGAAAATAATAGTATAATCGTACGAAAGGAGCTGACGACAATGTCCATTACAGCAACAGAATTAAAAGAGAATCTCGGGAAATACCTGCAGCTTGCAGCCAGTGAGGATATCCTGATCACCAGGAACGGAAAAGTCGTTGCAAAGCTTACAAGTCCCTATCAGGATCTTGTGGAGGCTGCAAGATCTCTGGCAGGCATCATCCCTGCGGATATGACCATTGAGGAGGCCAGAGCAGAAAGGCTGATGTCAAAATGAAAGCAGTAATAGATACATGCGTGATACTGGATTATCTGCAGAACAGGGAGCCGTATTTTGATGATGCTCTTAATATTGCGATAGGAAGAGCCAACAGAGAATACGAGGCCTATATAACTGCCAGTTCAGTTACAGACCTGTACTATATCATTCACCGGCACACACACGATGCAGCCAGGACACGGAAAATAATCGGTACGCTTACCATGCTGTTCGGCCTTGCAGATACATATGCTGAAGACTGTATCAATGCTCTCCATAACGGCGCAGCTGATTACGAAGACGCTGTTATGTGCGAAACTGCATACCGAATCAAAGCCGACTGCATCGTTACGAGGAATGTAAAAGACTACTCAAGATCCAGAGTGCCTGTCATGCTGCCGGGGGAGTTTCTTAAAGAAACAGACAGGAGTTCGCCGGACTTGTTTTAGGCTGTGATCAGGGCGTCATGACCCTAAGAAGAGCCGGGCATCAAACAAGAGCAGTCAGCGAATCGGCTGCGGTGAGCGCGGTCGACCAGCAGAGCTGCAGATTGTAGCCGCCGGTGATGCCGTAGGCATCGATTGCTTCGCCGATGACGTAAAGAGCGCCTGTGCCGTGTGCACGGGCGTTTTCGTATGAAAACTTTCTGATCCGCATCGTGGACATGTCGATCTCATCGAGAGAGACGCCGCCGGCTGTAACCATGCCGCGCCTGTCTGTGCCGGTGACAGTGAAGTCATCGTGATCGAGAAGGGAGGCGAGCTTTTTCGTGCGGACATCGCCGGAATCTCCTCTGGCGCGGTCCTTGAGGATGCGTTGCATGCGCTTCGGCAGCTCTTCGAGCTCTTTGCCGTAGCTGATGCGTATCTGTTCGCCCGGTTCCGCAAATCCGGATATGTTCAGGATGGCAGGGCCCGAGAAGCCTTCGTGAGTGAAGAGGATATCGCCTTTCATGCGCGCGGCCTTTCCGCTGCATGTACATGCTGCATCGCTGCCGAAAGCCGTGACCGTTACATCCGGTATGGATATGCCGCTGAGACTGCCGTACGGGTAGTCCTTCACATAGACAGGCGCCAGCGCCGGTCTCGGATCGGATACGGCGATGCCAAGCCCGCGCAGGATCTCAAGCATCGATCCGTCCGAACCGGTCTCCGGATATGTGATGCCTCCCGTTGCGATGACCGCATTGCGTGCATATATGGATCCGCGGCCTTTGAGACGGATCTCCCAGACCGGATCGCTGTCCGGAACCTGTGAGAGTGTGAGAGCATCGACCTTCGCATCCGTCCCGAGCTGCCACATGTTGCGTGCGGCTTCTCCGATGAGAACATCAAGTATATCCTTCGACTTCATCGACGCAGGGAATACGCGCCCTTCCTCTTCGGTCAGGTCCACTCCGAGACCCTCGAACCATTTCATCAGCTCAAGGTTGCTGTGCTTATACAGACAGCGCCTCAAAGCGGGCCCCGCGGCGCCGTAGCAGTCGACGAAGTCCTTGATGGATCCGCCGTGAGTTATGTTGCAGCGGCCGCCTCCGCTCATGAGAAGCTTGCTCCCGGGCCTCTGTGAGCCCTCGAGAACTATCCCTCTGAGTCCTGGCTCCCCGATGTCCAGGTTCGCGGCCAGCATCAGACCCGATGCTCCCCCTCCGATCACTACGATGTCATAGATTGTGTCTGCCATGTCTGAAGTATAGCACAGAGCAATGCTGGATGGTCTCTGGGATCATTTGTACGATGGCTGCTCTTCTCATCACATGGTATTCGATACTGTATATATGCAGACGAATGCTGTAGAATAGTTGCGAAATAACTGCTGAATAATTTGAGAAAAAGCAGCAGGACAGCTGCGAAAAAAGTGAACAGAAAGTGAGGAACGAAATGGTTTCATTCGAATGCGACTATATATCCGGCGCTCATCCTGCGATCCTGAAGAGGCTCGCGGAGACCAACATGGAAGCTCTTCCGGGCTACGGCATGGACCGCTATACCGAAAGCGCGAAGGAAAAGATAAGAAAGGCCTGCGGACTGCCTGACGCGGACGTGGAGTTCCTGGTGGGAGGCACGCAGACGAATTCCGTCGTCATATCCACCATGCTGCGCGATTGGGAGGGAGTGATCTCCGCAGAGAGCGGGCATGTCAGCGTCCATGAATCGGGAGCGATAGAATTCACGGGCCACAAGGTGCTGACACTTCCGGCGCACGAGGGCAAGCTCGACGCGGAAGAGGTGAGGCAGTTCATCAGGACCTTCTACGGTGATGCGACACACGACCACATGGTCTTTCCGGGCATGGTGTATGTTTCTCATCCGACCGAGCCGGGCACTCTATATACGAAGAAGGAGCTCGAGGCACTCGCGGACGTCTGTCATGAGTATGAGATACCGCTCTTCCTCGACGGGGCGAGGCTTGGTTACGGCCTCATGAGCGAGGCCTCGGACATGACGCTCGAGGACATCGCGAGGATCACGGACGTCTTCTACATCGGCGGAACGAAGGTCGGCGCGCTCTGCGGGGAGGCAGTCGTGTTCACTAAGAACAACAGGCCGGATCACTTCATGACGTCGGTCAAGAGGAGGGGAGCGCTGCTCGCGAAGGGAAGGCTGCTCGGCATACAGTTCGACACATTGTTCACTGATGACCTGTACTTCGAGATCAGCCGCCACGCCATTGAGATGGCAGGGAAGATAAAGGAGATCATCCGGCAGAAGGGCTGGAGGGTGTACATGGACTCACCGACCAACCAGCAGCTCATCATCATGACCGACGATGAGATGGCCGAACTCGGGAAACACGTGAAGTTCGACCGCTGGGGGCCGTATGACGCGGACCATACCATCGTAAGGCTCGCATCGAGCTGGTCCACGACAGAGGAGGACATCGAGGCTCTGGCCGAAGCGTAGGCAGCAGAGCAGCGCCGGAGCACAGAGCTGCACAGAAATAAAAGAGCGGCGCCGCGCATCCACCATGGATACGGAGCCGCTCTTTTCATTGCCTGCGCATGCAGGGAGGTATCATTCTATGCCGGTGACCTTGTAGTCTTTGGCTTCGACAGCTTCCCTGAGGACTGTGTCCGCAACATCTGCCGCCATCCACACCGAAGCGGTGCCTGCCTCGTGGCTCACATCAGCGGAGGTGACTCCTTCGAGCGCCTCGAGGGCGTCCTTTACGGCAGCCTCGCAGTGCGGGCACATCATTCCTTCGATCTTCATAGTCTTCTTCATCAGTTTTTCCTCACTTTCGTTTTTGTTATATTTGTCTTTTTCATTATCAGGCGCGGCCGCGGATGCGGCTCCTGCCTGTTTCTGACTTTTTCCTTCTGTCTGAACGGCAGATTTCCTTTCGGCCGCGTCGAACAGGTTGAGCCTGAGGGCGTTGGTGACCACGGTGAAGCTCGAAAGGCTCATCGCGGCCGCCGCCAGCATCGGGTTCAGCGTCCAGCCGAGCAGGGGATAAAAGACTCCTGCCGCGACCGGTATGCATATCGCATTGTAGAAGAACGCCCAGAACAGGTTCTGGTGTATGTTCCTGAGGGTGCTGCGGCCCAGCCTTACGGCCTTTACCGCGTCCGCCAGGCGGCTGTTGACCAGTACGACATCGGCGGCGTCGATCGCGACGTCGGTGCCGGCGCCGATGGCTATCCCGACATTCGCTCTTGTCAGGGCAGGGGCGTCGTTGATCCCGTCCCCGACCATGGCGGTGCGGGCCTTCTCCATGAGGCTCCTGACCGCTTTCTCCTTGCCGTCAGGAAGGACCTCTGCCATCACCTCGTCTACGCCGGTCTCGGCGGCTATCGCTTCCGCGGTCTTTTTCCTGTCGCCGGTCAGCATCACCGTCTTTATGCCCATTTCCCTGAACTGCTTTACCGCCTCGACGCTGTCATCTCTCACCGAATCGGCAAGCGCGATCAGGCCGAGGAGCCGGCCGCCTTTTTCGAAGAGCACGGATGTCTTCCCGGCATCGGAGAATTCGGCGGTCTCCCTGAGAAGGCGGTCGACATCAGCCTGTCTGACGCCGTTTCCGGTCATGAACTTCGCATTGCCTCCGGCTATGCTCACGGCCCCGGAGCCTTCCCATGTGAAGGCCTTTACTCCGCCTCCCGGGACTTCGGTATAGTCGCTGATCCTGAGCGTGGTGCCTCCGATGTATTCCGAGACCGCTTTTGCGAGAGGGTGCGTGGACCTCGACTCCACGGCAGCGGCCACGCTGAGCAGCTCATCCTTTGATACGCCGTGACAGGTGAAGACATCCGTCACCGCAGGGTCTCCGCCCGTGATGGTGCCTGTCTTGTCGAGAGCGACCGTCTCCACCCGGCCTGTCTCCTCGAGAGCGGCCGCGGTCTTGAATAGAATGCCGTTTCTCGCGCCGACTCCGCTTCCGACCATGATGGCGACAGGAGTCGCGAGTCCGAGCGCGCACGGACAGCTTATGACGAGGACGGATATGGCCCTCGCAAGGGCGAAGCCGGCGTCCTTGCCGGCAAGGAGCCAGATGATGAGAGTGACCAGCGCTATCCCCATGACCACAGGGACGAACACAGCGGATACGCGGTCGGCGATCCTGGCTATCGGAGCCTTTGTCGCCGCAGCGTCGCTCACCATCCGTATTATCTGAGCCAGGGTCGTGTCCTCGCCGACTCTCGTCGCCCTGCAGCGCATGAAGCCGGACTGATTGGCGGTCGCTGCGGACACGCTGTCGCCCGGGTGCTTGTCGACCGGTATCGACTCGCCGGTCAGAGCAGCCTCGTTCACTGCCGAATCACCTTCGATGATGACACCGTCGACAGGGATGTTTTCTCCCGGCCTGACCAGGAACACATCTCCGACGCGAAGCGCGGATACAGGGACTTCGGTCTCTGTTCCGTTCTTTTCAATGACCGCAGTCTGAGGAGCGAGCTTCATCAGGCTCTTCAGAGCGTCGGTCGTTTTGCCCTTCGACCGCGCTTCGAGCATCTTTCCGACCGTTATGAGGGTCAGTATCATGGCCGCGGATTCGAAATACAGATCGTGCATGTACCCAGTCACTGCCTCGCTGTCGCCCGCGAGCTGAGCGCCGGTCATCGCAAAGAGCGCCCAGACGCTCCAGCAGAAGGAGGCTGCGCTTCCCATCGCCACGAGGGTGTCCATGTTCGGCGCCCCGTGCAGGAGTCCTTTGAAACCGCTTATGAAGAACTTCTGGTTTATGACCATCACTATGGCTGCAAGTATCATCTGGAGAAGGCCCATTGCGATGTGATTGCCTTCGAAGAAGGAAGGGAGGGGCCATCCCCACATCATGTGTCCCATGGAGAAGTACATGAGGACGAGGAGGAATCCGAGCGACCAGAGGAGGCGCTTTTTCAGGACCGGCGTCTCCCTGTCTTCAAGAGCCGCCTCTTCAGCGGCAAAACTGCCGCCCGAAGAGACCGCCGCGCCTTCATCCGCTTTCAGACGGGCTCCGTAGCCCGCGTCGGTCACGGCGCGGATCACGTCTTCGGCGGAAGCGCTTCCCTCGACCCCCATTGAATTCGTAAGAAGGCTGACCGAGCATGATTCGACGCCCTCGACCTTCGAAACGGCCTTTTCGACCCGCGCCTGACATGCGGCGCAGCTCATCCCGGTTACCGTATACTGTTCCATTATCTGCGATCCCCTTTGCCTACTTCATCATCTTCTGAAGCGTCGAGACGAGCTCCTCGACGACCTCGTCGTTGCCTTCCCTTATGTCGTTTCTGACGCATGTGCGTATGTGGTTCGACAGCAGCACCTTGCTGAAGCTGTTCAGCGCCGAGTTGACTGCCGATGTCTGGACCAGGATATCCGGGCAGTACGCGCCGCGCTCCACCATGGCTCTGATGCCGCGGACCTGTCCCTCTATCCTGCTCAGCCTGTTGATGAGATCCCTGTACTCCTCCGGACTGCGCTCCTTGTGCCTTTCGCTGCAGGCGCAGCAGTCCTTCCGGGCTCCGTCTTCGTGCACATTGTTTTTATCTGCCATGTAACACCTCTTTTGTCATTCCCGTATACCCCCAAGGGGTATCTGCAGAACCAATATATACCCCAGGAGGGTATAAGTCAAGAGGCGGCCAGGGGGACAGACCCCCTGGCCATTTTTGGAAACTGTTTTTTTATGTACAGTTTCTTTTTTTGATTGAGAATGGATGCGCCAGCGTGATAAAATATTGCCAATAGTGTGAGTACCGGATTCCTCAGGTACTCAGCGGCCGAAAAGGCGGCCGCAATTGAGAGGGAAGAGGAGAAAGTTTTTATGAAAGACCTAAAGCACCTTATCTACTTTGAGGATCTGCTTCAGGAAGCGAACAACGAGCTGGTCGGCAAGGCCCAGAAAGAGGGTCTCAAATGCATCGGCTACATGTGCGAAAACGTTCCTGAACCGCTCCTCAATCTTCCGGGCTGCTTCTCGTCGAGACTCCGCGCCCCGCGTACGGGATCGATCGATGTAGGCACCTACTATCTCACAAGCTTCCTCTGCGAGTATTCCAGAGCGATCCTTGAGAGAGCTCTCGAAGGAGGGTTCAACTTCCTCGACGGAGTCATCACTCCTGACGGCTGCACGATGCTCAACCGCTGCGTGGAGAACATGGACGTTCTCCAGGCTATGGGCAAGGACAAGAAGGGGTTCTTCTTCGACTACATGGAGATCCCTATGAAGGCTGACTACAACGGTCTCGACCTTTATGTGCTGCAGTGCCGCAACCACATCCTTAAGCCGCTTGCCGAGAATTACGGCATCGACACATCGGATGCGGCGATCCGCAAGGCTGTCGCCGACCACAACAAGGTCTGCGAGCTGCTGAGAGAGATCGGCGACTTCCGCAAGCTCGACGAGCCTGTCATCACAGGATACGAGTACAACGTGCTCTGCCTCGCGAGCTATGTAGCTCCTAAGCATCTGATCATCGACAAGCTCGAGGACACGCTCAAGGAACTCAAGAAGAGAAAACCGGACGAAAAGCAGTGGTTCAACGCCAGGGTCCTGGTAGTCGGCTCCGAGGTCGACGATACCGACTTCATCAAGATCATCGAGGACAGCGGCGCCTTCGTATGCGCCGACAGATTCTGCTACGGCTCGCTCCCTGGCAGAGACCCTATCGAGCTCAATGATGAAGAGGATGCACTGACCCAGGTCTGCAGACACTACATGTACAGATGCGAGTGCCCTCGCATGATGGATACGCCGACCATGGACGGGCGCCGCGAATATGTCGCCGAGCTCGCAAAAGAGTACAAGGCGGACGGCATCATCTATCAGCAGATGAAGTTCTGCGATCCGTGGGCATATGAGAGAATGCTCGGATCCCACATCCTCAGAGAGGAATACGGTTATCCTGTGCTCGCAGTCGACAGACCGTACGCTATCGGTACCTCCGGACAGATGCGCACCCGTGTACAGGCGTTCATCGAGAGTATCGACATCAAGAAGATACAGAAGGGGGGCAAGTGATGGCAGTTAAGAAAGCAAAGGTTATGGTCAACCCTGAAAAGATCAAGGGTGACACAAGATACGGCGATCTCTACAAGCCGCACGGCAAGGTAAGAAAACGCCGCGAGTGGCGCGGAGTAGGCGATACGCTTTACGATTATTCGAGATGGCTCGGCATACTGCTCACACTCGGCAAGTTCATGGCCAAGCCGCGCAATATCAAATTCTTCTTCAGATACCGCTGGATGGCGAACTATCTGGCAGTGCCTATGATGGTAGACCGCTTCACGCAGGGCCTCAGAGGCGAGTACCTCCGCATGGCCCACGAGGAGCAGGACCTCATCATCATCGACGTGGCCAAGCTGCTCAACACTCTGGCCCGCGGAGACCGCAGGGTCGGAAACGACGAGGAGTTCTCGAAGATCAACGTGCTCGTTGATGAGAACGAGATGACCACGGTACTGATGGGATTCCCGAACCTCAAGTGCACATCGCGTGAGACGCCTTCGACATACGTGCCGGTCCTGCTGAACCAGCATGCCGTAGAGCACTACCTCGATGTTGTCCAGGAGTACGGACTCCCCGGCGATGTCTGCCCGATGCCTGCCGCCGAGGCCGGCGTATCCATTGATGACGACGCCCCTATACTCGGCGCCTGCGCTATCCAGTGCAACACAACCTGCGACGGCTCGCTGCTCGGCAACGGAGTCATCTCGAGAAAGCTCGAGAAGGAAGACGGCATACCTGTATTCCAGCTGCCGGCTCCTCTCCGCCACAAGGAAGAAGACGTACAGGATTACGCCGCTGAGGAGATCAGAAGAGCGATCAAGTTCGTCGAAGAGCACACAGGCCACAAGTGGGACTGGGATTACTACTTCGAATGCGCGAAGAGAGTCAACTTTGCCACGAAGTGCCGTAATGAATGGCTCGACATGAACAAGACGGATTATCCGCAGGTCTTCGGAGGCAACCTCGCGCTCTACACAGAGACGAACTACATGGCTATCTGCGGCAAGGTCCCTGAATTCGAGACAGCCGACAGGCGCATCATGAAGCTGGCTGAGAAGGCCTACAAGAAGAGAAAGATGGCTGCTCCTGAGTACCGACACAGAGCGATCGTATGGGGCGTTCAGTCTCACTACTACATGGACTTCCTGGTATGGCTCCTGAACTGCTGGGGCATCGTGCCTCTGACAGACATGCTCTCGTGCATCAACACGGAGATGATCGCGGACACCGATACTCCTGAGAACAGAGAGCAGGCATACTACGACATGGCCATGCTGACGGAAGAGATGATCATGCGCAACCGCACACATGGCGGCTACAAGGTCCTCCTCGACGACCTCTTCGAGTTCGTTGAGCAGTTCAACGCCGACATGATCATTCTCTGGGAGCACATCACCTGCAAGGCCCTGGACGGCATGCACGGACTCTTCGAGGACAGAGCAAGAGATCTCGGCATCCCTCTGATCTGGGTAGACCATCAGCTCTTCGACCCTCGTGTCGTTTCGAGACAGGGCGTAAGGGATCAGGTCAACCAGTACATGAGGACGGTCATGGGCGAAGAGCCGCTCGATCCGTCGCTCGAGATACTCGATGATGAGAATTCTTGGTAGGAACACCGGAGGTGCATGAAATGAAAAAGAAACTGTTCAAGCTGCTGCTGTATATCATGACCGGAGGCCTCGCGTTCTTCGTGGTCACATTTACAGTATATTTCTTCAACCTCGACATGAAGCTGACTTCGATGATCGAGCCGCTGCTGCTCAAGTGGTACGACAGGATCCCGAGGAACCAGCACCTGTAAAGAGGTGGTATCGATTCGCGATAAAGGCCGTCTCAAGCGAGGCGGCTTTTTCATACCGGAAATAAGATGAACAGACAGGAATCGGGACCATAGCGACACGAGGCTCAAGCGCTTACAGATGAACGGTACATCTGACCGGATGCCTTGCATCTCAGAGGACCGGGGAAATTGTTACTATTCACAGTCAAAATGAGCAGAGCCATCCAGCGGACAGCCAGCAGCAGCCAGTCAACGGCAATCCAGCGGACAGCCAGCCGCCGTCGTCTGTCCCGCGCTCTTGGGTGTAATTTTCGAGCACTTTCCTCTGTTCATACACCATTTTGACGATCTGATCCCCGTAAATGCCCATGATCCGGGGAACATGCGCTCTGGGGATACATTTGGTCCGGTCTGTGCTGACAGTAGTGCAGCTGCCGGCTGTGATCAGTAACGCTGCGGCAAGGTGATGTAGCTGCCGGATGTGAATATTAACAAAAATTTTTAAAAAAATTTCAATTCCTACCTTGACAATAGGAAATAACGGTGCTAATATGTGCTTGTAAGCAAGAGTTAGTGTTAACTAACTACACCATAATACTTTCATCCCTCTTTAATACAATATCTACACACAACGCAAAAGTGCCGCAGAGAGCGGCACTTTTGTATTGCCGTTATTTGCTGCCACGGCGTCTGCTGACCCGGCGTCTGCTGACCCGGCCGCAGAGTATCACGGGACCGGACTGCTATGCCGTATGAGAGACCGTATCGGCGTCTCTGCCTTTCTTCAGTATCGCTCCGGAAATGAGAGCGAGGATGACCGAAACTGTGGCGAAGATGCATCCTATCCACATCGCCGCGTCGGCGAATACGTCCTCCTGCATTATGTTTATGAGATTGTCCTTATCCGGGTAGAGTATCCACAGATCGTTGTCAAAGAACAGGTGGTGGAACTCCGTGAAAACGAAAGTGAAATCCTTCAGGGCGAGCAGCGCTATGACCGCTCCGGCTATGATCACTGCGGCGAACGACTGCAGATATCCGCGCGCCATGATCCGCAGTGTTTTCTCTTTGCCGTTGTGCATGTATATGTAGATCGAAAAGACGATCAGGATAAAGAGAGCGATCACCCTCGCGCGCATGCCCGCCATGAAAAGCTCCCTGCAGTCAGCGAGATGGGCCTTTTCACGGTCGGTGAAGAAAGGCGCGGTGACTCCGTCGATAGTCGCTTCGGTATCGTCCAGGGTGTCGATCCTGCCTATGCAGTAGTCGAGCATGTCCTCGGTGACATGCACTGCGTCATCGAGCGACATCTCTCCGTTCACATTGGAAGGGGTGTCGTATTTCGCATATTCGTTCCTCCACCAGTTCGGTATCCAGAAGCATACAGCCTGTACCGAGGTCGTCAGAAGAACAAAGAGCAGGCAGAGCCCGCAGACGAACGCGCATATCCTGTGAGTCTTTTCAGATCCGTGTATTTTCTGCATCACCGGGGCCTTTCGTGTGTAATGAGCAGGCAGATTTTGCTTACAGTGAAATCATAGCCTCAGAAATGAGTAAAAACAACAGAAAAAAATACACGATACTTTCACACTTTAGCGCATGAAAGTGATATAATAACCATGCAGATATTCATCAGACGGCAGAGAAGGAAGGCGCAGTCATGATCACGGACAGGGAAAAGAAAAACATGCGGCAGTTTTACAGGGCCGTGCTGGCTCTCGAGAATGAAGAGGAGTGCCGCAGATTCTTCGATGACGTTGCGACAATAAAGGAGGTGCTCGACCTGTCGGCGAGGCTGGAGGTAGCCCGGCTTCTGTCGGAGGGAGAGGTCTTCAGCGAGATCAGCAGGGAAACCGGCGCGAGCTCGGCGACCATCAGCCGCGTCAACAAATGCATCGCATACGGAGAGGGCGGCTACGAGACCGTTCTCGAAAGGATCAGGGAATAAAAAAGAAGCCTGCGCTGCCGCAGACATCTTTCATTGTATCCATGACTATTCGTCCGCTTTCACTTCGACGCCGTCGTATCTGAAGCAGTCCATGAACCTCAGCTTGAAGAGGTTCTTTTTATGCAGTGAATCGATGCGCTCCTTTGTCGCCGGATCGTCTATCTCGCCGGTGCGGATGTAGCGGTCGAGCACAGCGTAGGTGAAGCCCAGCTTGTCCTCGTCGCTCATGCCTGACAGTCCGTCGCTCGGGACCTTTTCGATCAGAACCTCCGGAAGGCCCAGCACCCTGCCCATGGCCCTTATCTCGGCTGTGGTGAAGCACGACATCGGGCTGAAGTCTCCGACGGAATCACCGTAGCGGGTCGAGTACCCGACCCAGTCCTCGGAGAGATTGCATGTGTTGACGACCCTGCCGTTCCTGCTCTGGCCCACGGCGTAGAGGGTGGACATCCTGAGCCTCGGCGGCAGATTGATGACGGTATCCTTCGAAGGCTCGACGCCGGCAGCCTTCATTTCACTGATGGTGGAATCGAACGCTCCCTTTATGTTGATGATGTGGTTTTCGATCCCGAGATGGGATACGAGCAGCTTCGCCATGTCTATGTCGGCCTGATCGCCGTTAGGCATCAGCACTCCGACGACCCGGTCCTTTCCGAGAGCCTCTGCGCACAGCGCGGCGGCGATGGAGCTGTCTTTGCCCCCGCTCACGCCTACTATCGCGCTGCAGCCGGGACCGTTCACCTCGAACCAGTCTCTTATCCATTTGACAGTCGCCTTTACGGCTCTTTCAGCATCGAAACTCATGACGCACCTCTCTTCACATAATCTACGCGAATCTTCACCTAAGTTATAATACCATAAGCGTCCCGTATGGTATACTTTCTTATGACAAAGAAGACCAAGGAGAAAAGATAAAAATGAAACCATATTACATAAAGGATCTCAGACCTGACGAAGGCCGCCACATCGAGGACAGATACCTCGTCAAAGGCGCAGACATCAGAGACGGCAACAACGGCAAGAGGCATCTTTACCTGACTCTCTCGGACGCGACGGGAGATATCCAGTCCGTCAAGTGGAGCCTGACTCCGGACGAGATCACAGCATACTCGAAGATAGAGCCGGGCATGGTCATCACCGTAGTCGGCAGATGCCGCGACTACAGGGGGCAGAACCAGCTCATTCTCGACACCATAAAAGGCCGCGCAAAGGACGACTCCTACGAGAGAGCCGACCTCTTCAGAGCCGCGCCGGAGAAGCCCGAGGACATGTACGACTACATAGTCGGCAGGATCAGCGGCTTTAAGGACGAGGACCTCAAAAGGCTCTGCCTCAGCTTCTACGAGGGCGAAAAGGAAAGGCTGATGTACTGGCCGGCCGCGATGAGCAATCACCATGCCGAGTACGCCGGGCTTCTGTACCACGTCAAGCGCATGATGATGATGGGAGAGAAGGCGTGCGAGGTATACACCTACCTCAACAGGGATCTGCTGCTCGCAGGCGTGGCCCTCCATGACATCGAAAAGCTGAACGAGCTGGACTCCGACGAGAACGGAGTCGTGCCGGAATACACCCTCGAGGGCAAGATGCTCGGCCATCTGGTGATGGGAGTAGAGGTGATAGGCGAGCGCTGCAAAGAGCTCGGGATCGACGAGGAAAAGTGCCTGCTGCTCCAGCACATGGCTCTTTCGCACCACTACGAGCCGGACTTCGGCAGCCCTAAAAAGCCACTCTTCCCGGAGGCCGAGATGCTGCATTATCTCGACATGACCGACGCCAAGATGTTCGACATGGAAGACGCTCTCAAAAACGTGGAGCCGGGCGGCTTCAGCGAGAGGGTATACACGCTCGACAACAGAAAACTGTACAAGAGGACTTTCTAGATGCAGCAGAAGGGCAGACTCGGAAAGATAATCTACCATAACGAGGAAAACGGCTATACCGTGGCGATCCTGAACACAGAGGAAGGCTCCATGCGCATAGCCGGTTCTTTTGCCGAACCGAAGCAGGGCGGCGATTACCGCGTCGAGGGCAGGTTCACCGTGCATCCGAAATACGGCGAGCAGTTCAGCTTCACGGCATATGAGGAGCTGATGCCGGAGGGGACGGAAGCCATACTCGACTTCCTTTCTGCGGGCAATATCCGCGGCATAGGTCCTTCCACCGCGAGGATCCTCGTGGATACGTTCGGCGAGGACACGCTCAGGGTGATAGAGGAGACCCCGGAAAAGCTCCTGTCGGTGAGCGGCATAGGAGTGAAGACCCTCGAAAAGATAGTCGAGTCCTTCAGCGAGTCGAGAGACGCCGCCAATACGGCGATAGAGCTCCGCGAGCTCGGCATAGAGATTAGCGAAGCCGTGAGGGTATACAAGATATACGGAAAGGAAGCTCTGGACATAGTCAGGGAGAACCCCTATGTGCTCGCCGAGGACATACGCGGGATCAACTTCAGCCGGGCGGACGCGATAGCCGCAAGGATCGGCTTCGAGCCCGGGAGCAGCTTAAGGATAGAAAGCGGGATCCGCCACATGCTCAGGTCCTGGGCCATGTCGGGAAGCACTCTAATGCCCGAGAGCCTGCTGATCGAGAAGACGGCTGAGCTGCTCGATGTGATGATGGACAGGGTCGCCGATTCCGTCAAAGACATGGTCTTTGCGGGCGAACTCGAGGAGGACCGGATAGACGACACGGCCGTCATATATCTGTACGGCTATTACCACGCGGAGCAGAGAGTGGCTCATGCCCTTGCGAGGCTGAGGAACGCATCTCCGCGGCAGGTCCCGGTGAGCCTTGAGAACGCGCTCTATTCCGCTCAGCAGAGCATAAGCGCCGACGGCGATGTGGAGCTCTCGGAGGAGCAGAAAAGAGCCGTCGTCGAATGCCTCGCAGGGAACGTCACGATAATCACCGGCGGACCGGGAACGGGAAAGACCACGATAATCAATACGCTCGTGAGGATCTTCGATTTCGCGGGCATGTCGGCCGCCCTGGCCGCGCCTACGGGCAGAGCCGCCAAGAGGATGGAGGAAGCGACGGGAAGGCCGGCGATGACCATCCACCGCCTGCTCGAGTTCGTCTGGTCGGACGAGGAGGACCTGCTCAACTTCGGAAGGAACGAGGAGAACCCCCTCGAACAGGACGTCGTCATAGTCGACGAGGCGTCGATGATAGACCTGATGCTGATGGACGGACTTCTTAATGCGATAAAGGAAGGCACCCGCGTCATATTCACGGGCGACGCCGATCAGCTGCCACCGGTCGGCGCGGGCAATGTGCTGCGCGATATGATAGCGAGCGAATGCATCCCGACCATAAGGCTGAACGAGATATTCAGACAGGCCGACGGCAGCGGCATAGTGACGGCCTCTCACATGATAAACGGCGGAGAATACCCGGCTCAGCAGATCGGCGATGACTTTTACATCATCGGAAGGCTGAACGAGACCGCTGTCACGGACACGATCAGAGAGCTCACAGGCGGACGCATCGAAAGCCGCTTCGACTTCGTCAGATCCGCTGACGACATACAGGTGCTGACCCCGACAAAGAGGGGCATGCTGGGGGCGCCGAGCCTCAACAACATGCTGCAGGAAGTCATCAATCCGCCTGAAGAGGGCAAGGCGGAGATGAAGGTCGGGCCGGTGACGTTCCGCGAGGGCGACAAGGTCATGCAGCTGCGCAACAACTACGGGGCAGAATGGCGCACGGACAGCTTCACGACGGAAGGCGAAGGCGTCTTCAACGGAGACATGGGCATCATCGAGGAGATAGACGCGGCTGACAGGAAAATGACCGTGAGGATGGACGAGCGCATCATAGACTATTCGGGAGAGATGCTCGAAGAGATCGATCTTGCCTACGCGGTCACGGTCCACAAGAGCCAGGGCTCGGAATTTCCGGCGGTCATAATACCGCTGCTGAACTTCCCACCGATGCTGATGACGAGGAACCTGCTCTATACGGCGGTAACGAGAGGCAAGCGCCTAGTGCTCATAATAGGCGACCCGGCGAGGGTGCGAATGATGACGGACAACAACCGCGCAGACGGAAGATACACCGGCCTGAAGGCCAGGCTCATCGCGCTGGACGCGGATCCGTTCGGAAGGTTTTAAACAGGAATCATCTAAGGAACTAAAAAATTTTTTGAAAAAAGAGACGAAAAAACAAACTTTTTGAAAGAGAAATCTTAATTCATTAAAAATGTCGTTTTTTGCAAAACGAACTTTTTGAGCAGGCGTAGTCCTGCTTTTTTTTATTTCGAATACAACATATATTCGCGCAGAATTGAAATGAGAAGCGAGAGTAAAAAAATAACGATATACTAATAGAGTAAGTATAATTCTATTGCGAAAGGAGTAAGTATGATCAGAGCAGCGGGCGGCGAATACATGAGTCGAAAAAAAAGCAAGAAACTCTTAACCGAACTAAGTTATTGTCTCGACATCGATAGAATTAGCGAGTGCGAAAACGAGCGATGTTCGATCAGCACAGATGAGTTGGAGGCAATCCCGGAAGACATAGTCTATGCGTTGATCAGTGACGTTGAAGCATTTGAAGATGTAGCCGGTTGACAAAGTTCAGGCGATAGTTCTTCTTGGCGTTTTACGGACGTTCCCGATGGACCATCTGCTAACGGTCAATCAGGCAAATTCTATGGTTGGTATGAAGGTGGCGATATGCCACATAATAATATGATGCCTTATACAGTAGCAAAGCGTTGGCATCGCACAGCTTAACGCACACGGCTCGCTCATTTGAGCGGGCCTATTTTTTTGATGATTCCATCTCTAACTATTTGAGAAGTATTTATGTTACAATGTAGAAGGTTAGAAAAGGAGGTATGTATGAAGAAGTTAACTAATTTGGCACTAAGCCTATTACTGGCTCTGGTCATGGTTGCAGGAGCGCTGCCGGGCGTGGCGCAGAAGGCAGATGCGGCAAGTGGCATTGATGTCTATATCGATGTGGGCGCCGGTCACGCAGATTTATTCACAAGCGATGTGCTGAACCAAATCAAAACCGAGTTCCTTCTGCAGGACGCGACCATCGAGGGCAACATCATCACCCTCAAGGGTGTTCACCCGAACAACGTCGAAGCCGCTTTGCGTATTGGCATACACAACGTTGTCGGTTCTTTAATCAGCGACAGCGGCTACAGGCACAACGGCGAAGAGCTTATCGATGTCGCCTATAAAGCGATCGATGACTATGCGACATTTAAGGATTACGTCGACGACACCTACAATGACGCGCACGAGACGACTAATGTCAGCGACGGGATGACCTACTATCTTCTCTGGAAGAAGCCCTACGAGAAGCTCGAACTGGACAATGGCAGCCCGACCTGCGGCAAGCAGGCAAGCGAGGCTATGCCGACGATTCCCGATGCTTTCACACTGCTTGATTATGAGACCCATTGGAAAGATGAAAACAATGATTCGGTGGAAACCTTCGAGGGCGGCAAGAAGTACACCCTCAAAGGAGTACTGGAATTTCAGCGTAGTAGTGGTGATTTTTGGAAGTATTACGTACCGAACGATTTCGTTCTAACGGTCGAGGGCGGCACAGGCCTGGAGTACAGTGTTGTCTATGGAGAGTATATAGAATTCTCGTTCACCGCCACAGCCGACCACGACTGGGATGCCGGTACAGTAACGAAGGAGCCGACTGAAACAACTGAAGGCGTAAAGACATTCAAGTGCAAGAACTGTGACGCTACAAAGACAGAGGCTATACCCAAACTCACACCGAAGAAGGATGAGGCTAAGCCCGCTGCACCTAAGGTGACGACGGTTGCAACCACATCCGCAAGAGCCATGACGATGAAGTGGACCATGAAGTGGGGACAGGTAAGCGGAGCCAAGAAGTACACGGTTGCATACCGCAAGGTCGGAAGTAATAAGTGGACCTACAAGAACACAAAGAAGACCAAGTATGTAGTCAAGAAGCATAAGATGAAGGGCCTGTATGAATACAAGGTCGCAGCAGTCTCCTCTAATGGAACTGTATGGTCGGACACTAACTACCGCTACTTCAACAAGGTTAAGACGAAAGCTAAAGCCGGCAAGGGCGCTGTCAAAGTAAGCTGGAAGAAGGACAAAGGCGCGACCGGCTATCAGGTGAAGATCGCCGGCAACAAGAAGATGAAGAACGCCCAGACAGTGACTCTCGGCGCTGGCAGCAGGTCGTATAAATTCAGCGGCCTCAAGAGCGGTAAGAGATACTACGTCAGGGTTAGACCTATAAAAGAACACGGTGGTGTTACTTATACAGGTATCTTGAGCAAAACTTTCAAGATGAAGGTGAAATAATCGCAAGGCAGCCTCGTTCGCGGGGCTGCTTTTTTTATGACGTTTTTCCCGAAATCCGACATTATTTCCCCGATTTTTGTTTGTCTTGTAGACATAGGTATCACCTCATGATACAAAAAAGCAAAAAAGGAGGACGACCTATGTACAGCATCAAATTGATAAACAAAGCTGACAACTGGGTAAAGACCGTGTGTACCCGCGACACATCTATTTCTGAGATCAATGCTCAGGCAGAATGGATATGAGGACTACTCAACAAGAAAGAGAAGAAAGTTCATCGGGTATTGTAATGGAAGAAGACAGAAGAGACGCTTCTATATTTAAAACATATCCTTAGTTGGGAGATTATTTACTTAACGCTGGCCCGTTGGTATAAGGGTCAGTTTTTATTGCAAAATAGTACTTTTTGATAGAAAATAGGAGAGCAAAAGACAGTCGGGAAAGGTACTTTTCAAAAAGTGTGTTACGGCAAAAAGCACTTTTGTGAAATAAGCAGACTTTTTCTTTGAAGCATTGAAAAACTAACAGATAAACGATATGTGACTGATAGTATAGAATTATTTAGTTACTCAGGGAGGTCAGTATGGCTAAGAAGAAAGACAACGGCATAGTGGTGTTCGGGGCTGCGTTCGTGGATATCAAGGGGTATCCGTACTCGCAGTACATTCCGACGGGGCGCAACTCCGGCTTCGTGGTCGAGGTGCACGGCGGAGTCGGACGGAACATAGCTGAAGACATAGCGAACGTCGAGCTCAGGCCGACCTTCGTCACCGTGCTCGACCGGCGGAACATAAGCACGGAGGTAGCGGACAAACTGGCCAAGCACCGCTGCAACACGGAGTACATAACGCGCACCGACGACGGACTAGGCACATGGCTCGCTGTTTTCGACAACAGCGGCGACGTAGTGGCGTCCATATCCAAGCGTCCCGATCTCATGCCGATGCTGGGGATGCTGGAGGAGAAGGGCGACGAGATATTCAGATACGCCGACAGCATAGCGGTCGAGTTCGACATCGAGGTGCCTATCCTCAAGAAGGTCATAGAACTCGCGCAGAAGCACAAAAAGAAGGTATACGCTCCGGTATCCAACATGTCGATCGCGATAGAGAGAAGAGATCTTCTCCAGCACGTGGACTGTCTGGTGTGCAACCGCCAGGAGGCTGAGCTCCTCTTCACCGAGGACTTCGATGAAGTCGCGCCTGAAGACATGGGAGAAGTGCTGCTCGAAAAGGTGAGTGCGGCAAGGATGCCGGCTATAGTAGTCACCATGGGAGAGCACGGAGCGGCGTACGCTTCGCTTGACGGCGAGCACGGACACTGCCCGGCGCCCAAGGTCGATGTAAAGGATACTACGGGAGCGGGCGACGCCTTCTTCTCGGGAGTGGCGATAGGACTCACATACGGCAAGACCCTCGGCGAGGCCTGCGAGATAGGGGCCAGGATCTCGGCTTCGGTCATCATCACCGATGAGAACGTATGTCCGAGGTTCCTGCCTGCCGAATTCGGACTGGACGTGGACAAGGACTGAGGCATGAGCAAAGGAGAATGGATCAGGAGAACGGGGAATAAGCTGCTCGATCTGGTTTACCCCATGAACCTCTACTGCATCAGCTGCGGCAAGATAACAGACGACAGCCGCACCTACAGGCTGTGCAACGAATGCATGGAGGCGTCGAACTGGGTCACTGAAAGGCGCTGCGCCAAATGCGGCAAGCCTCTCGCGTACAGCGATCCGGGAGAGAAGTGCTTTGCCTGCAGCATGGAAGCGGACCGCAGCTTTGACAGGGGACACGCCTGCGCCGGTTACGGAGCCGTCGAGCAGTCCCTCATATTCGCCTTCAAGTACGGCTCAAGGAGCGACATAGGAGGTACTCTGGGAGAGATAATGCATGACCGCATGGCGGCTGAGTACGGAGAAGACGCTCTGGCGGGGATGTACGATCTTGTCGTGCCCGTACCGATCCACAGATCAAAGAAAAAGAAGAGGGGCTTCAACCACGCAGACCTCATGGCTGAGAGCTTCGCGAAAAGAGCAGGCATAGCGTGCGATACGGGCATGGTCATGAGGACGAGAGACACCGCGCCGATGAAAGGGCTCGGAGCAGAAGAAAGACGTCTCAACATAAGCGGCGCTTTTGAGCTCAGGGAGCGCAGGCATCCTCTGATCGAAGGGAGGAGCATACTGCTCATCGACGACATATATACGACAGGCTCGACGATCGATGAGATCGCGTCACTGCTCAAAGCTGCCGGCGCCTCGCGCGTGGACTTTCTGGCCTACGCCGGCGGCGCGGACATGATAGTGTCGTGATGAAACACACTTTCATGCGCTTTAGACAACGTTCATGCAGATCCGATATCAATTCAGAGGATCGCATGATAGAATGCACATAATCAATGACGAGCAGATGCCCGCCGGAAATGTAATGTGACACCGATCTGCCGCATTGTGTTTCCGGCGTTTTTAAGTGAGTAAAACCCGTAAGAATCACAACCAATAAGTGAAATCGTTACAGAGCATACTCGCATGATGGCATATCACGAGGAGGATCACGATGATGAAAAAGAAGATGAAAAGCAAAATGCTGGCCATGCTGATGTCGCTGGCTGTGGTATTTACGATGATACCTGTGATGAGCGATACGGCCTATGCTCGTGAGAACACTGACCCGAGCGTGATAAAAAACGGCGATGTAAGTAATTTTGCCAAAGACGCACCGATCACAACGATCACCATCGACAGAAGCAAAATACACAAAGACAATCTGGTGTTTACCGAACCCGGGAAACTGGATCAACTGCCTAACAGCGGAACCAGCATAGTCTTTACATTTAGTGACGGATACGCGTATGCGGAAGGCGTTGATGTCAATGCGGATTACAAGAGGTTGGGAAATTTTACTTTTGTGTATAAAGACGCCGCGATCATGCGCGATGGAACAAGGGAAAATCTGGAAGTTATTTTTGATGAAATAAATGTCATAAGAGAGAAAGGCAAGCCCGAAGAATATGATAATGAAAAAATTCGCATCGCATATGCCGGAGATCACAGTAACGGAAAACCTCTGTCACTGACTCCTCTCTCTGTGAAAAATTCAGACAAACATTTTGCCATCAGATCGGAAATCAAATTCAGAGCAGGCAAGGGGGGCCGCATAAGCGATGAGGAGGAAAGCTTTTTCTTTACTGCAAGTGATATAAATATTAAAAACAGTTCTTCAAATATCGTGAATGATTACGGTAACCAGAATTATTCTGAATCTGTTGAGCCTTTGTATGGCATCAACAGCGAATCCGATATTTATTTACCTCAATCAACCAATATTACAGATAATCCGTCCGGTGGCGGCTGGAACAGAACCTCCGGCGGTTATGAACATCGATTTATGGTAAACAGCAAGGCTGCCGTTCCTTCCACTGATCCGTACGATTTCGGCCTGGCGATTGCCGTAAGGGCGGGAGGACGATCAGATGACAGAAAAAATAATGGATATATTACAAGAGCATGGGCAAGTTCAGGCCCGGATTTCCAACCATCCGAAATACACTTCATGAACTATGATCTGACCCATAGCTTTACTTCATTTTCCGGAGACAACGGGGAGATCGTATTATGGACGGACGGTCAGATCCATGACACGGATGCAGAAAAAAATAAATTCAGAAAATTAGACGGCGGCAATGTTAATACCCCGTATACCTACGCTGTTCCTCATGGAAAAGAAGTAACTTACAAAATGACGCCGGATCCCGGATATATACTGGATACATTAACGGTCAACGGTACCAGGGTATATCCAACGGGCATCGTGTACAAGGCAGACTCATCTGAAATCGATTATTATAAGTACACTTTTGGCGAAGATACTGTGAATGAAAACAAGAACATCAGCGTGACGTGGAAACTCCCGGGCGCTGCATCGGAACCGATTCCGGTCCGTAAGATCATTACAGGCGATGTTCCCGATAAAGATCAGGAATTCACGTGTGTGATGGAAGGCACGGGTTTTCCTTCGGGACAGTCCGGTAAGAGTACTGCTGCAACAGTTAAGCTAAAGGTGGAAAAAGGACAAACGGAAGCGAATTCTGAAATTCCCGGCCTTACGTTTAAGAAGCCGGGCGAATACATCTATAATGTCCGTGAGCTGAACGAAAGCGCTGCCGGATATACGTACGACGATAAAGTTTACACCGTTAAATATGTCGTTGAACCCGATCCGGATGATCCCGACGACATGCTTTGTACAAAGCAGACGATCCTGGATGGTAAAAATGAAGTTAAGATCTGCGAATTTGTGAATAAATACGAAAGAGGAAACAAGTCTGATCCAACGCCGACTCCCGGGAAGACCGGCGGTATACTGCTCTCAAAGGTGAAAGCGGGAAAAACAAAAATGACCATCAGGTGGAACAAGGTCAAAGGAGTCGCCGGCTATGACATTTTCCTCGCAAAGTGCAACCGCCACGGCAAGAAGTTTGCCTACAGGAAGGTGAAGACCATCAAGGGCAACAAGACCTTCGTATGGAAAAAATCAGGACTGAAAAAAGGCACGGCGTACAAATTCTACGTCAAGGCCTACACCATGAAGGCCGGAAAGAAGACCTACATCAGAAAGAGCCCCGCGGTGCACTCCTACACAGGAAACGGAACCGGGAACTTCACCAATGCCAAAAGCGTGACTCTCAGGAACGTCAGGAAGGGAAAACTTTCCCTGAAGAAGGGAAAGACCTTCAGGATCAAAGCGAAGGTCAACAAGGTCAACAAAAAGAAAAAGCTGATGCCAAAGAGCCACACATCGAAACTCAGATATCTGTCATCCGACAGGAAGGTAGCGACAGTATCGAAGAGCGGCAGGATCACCGCCAAAGGAACGGGTAAATGTACGATATATGTCTTTGCCCACAACGGCGTATCAAAGAGCATCAGGGTAACAGTGCCTTGATAAAGAACTATCAATAGGATGTTTTGATCCGGCGCCTCACTTCGGTGGGGCGCTTTCATCGGGTGCAGTCCCACTTTCATGCGCTTTAAACAACGTTCATGCAGAATCGGTTCTGCTCCGGTATCTGTTTTGATAGACTATGCCCATAACAGATCAGCATTAGTCTCTCGATAATGATCAGAAGGGGGGAGCGTACTATGAGAGCAAGGAAAATAAGTCCGAAAACCAGATATCTGTATCACTACACATTGAAGAGCAATGTGGAAAGCATACTGAAGGATAAGTCCATCAGATCCCGGGATGACTTCGTGTTCTTTACGGGAAGTCTGGCGGACTCCGTGAAGGCGTTCAACAATGAGATCATGACCGAAGGCAGGCCGTACTTAGATCTGGACGGCGTCCTGCGGTACAGGGAGAAATGCGACCGCAAGGACTATTGCATTTTGAAGATCCCTTACCGGGATGACGATCGCTTCTACAGGTTTGACGCTGACGATCTGCCGGAGGATTCCATCTATCGCCTGGCCATTGCGCACAGAGGAACCTACGATTTCAAAAAAGCGCGGGTCCTGGAAATGACGAGCCGGCAGGTGGCCAGCAAGGAAGCGGCAAACAGAAAAAGATCCGACGGGAGAAGGGTCTGCAGCATGGACGGACGCAGGCTTCGCAAAATCGCCGCAGCAGGTCTGTTGACCGGAGTCCTCCTGAGCCCGCACTCTGCCTTTGCGGACAGCCTGCCCGGGGATGCGGCGCTTGACAGTTTGCGCAGCGGTTCAATGTCTCAGATCATGCAGACGGAAGGAGAACGCATCAGCAATTTCCGGCCAGGATCCAGGTCGACAGTGATAGAAGGGTCACACAGAGTGGAGATCAACCCGGGGGAACATGCCGAGATCGACGACAAATTTGAACACTATGAAAATTACCACATCGTCGCCCATGGTGCGAACGGGAAGACCGCAAGCGGGAAAGTAAGCGGAAGCGTTTCTGCAGTGTTTGAGGGCGGTGGACAAGTCCTTGCCGGTGTCACCGTGCGTGCTGATGCGAACGGCAGCGCATATGTGGATGTAAGAGATAATGTTTCGACATCAGGAAAAGCCAAATATGCACAAGGTGTTTCTGTTACCGCCGCTAAAAAATCAGAACATGCCGAGGTCAAAGTCGGAGGCAATGTTACGGCATTAAGTTCTGATGGCGTTGCTCAGGGAATCTATACGGACGACGGCAATGTTACGGTTGGCGGCAATATTTCGGCAAGCGCAGGAAACTACGCATTTGGTGTTGCGGCGATGTCAAATAATCAGCCAGCCAGTATCATGATCAAAGGAGGCATTCTCTCCGAAGGATCATTTGTTCAGGGGGCCGCTGTTTCGGCAGAAGATGAAGACGGAGATCTTACGTTTTCGGATGGCAAAGGCGGTATAACAGCAGTCAGTAAAGGGGATATAGACGTTCAAAGCATGCCTGTCAGCATGCCCTTAAGCACAGGTTTAACAGTGGCTGATGGATCCGGCAAATTGACAGCTGACATTCAGGGAGACATTAAAGCGCAATCAGAGAAAAATCGTTCGGCTGCTGTTAAAGCCGGAATGACACACAGCGAAAATCACGGGAATACTTCCCTGCCGGAGGGAAAGCAATTCGTACATGTGCTTGGAAATTTAATTTCTGATGACAAAGGCATTATGTTTATTGAATCTGATTATTCGCACCTGACAGCAACAGACATCCTGGTTGAAAATGAAATACAGGCGGATAACGTCGGTGTATTGGTTTATAAGCACCACGCAAAACTTCTTTTACCTGAAAACGATGAAAATCGTGTTGCTTCAATGCACAGGTTAAATCTTACTGCCTGGAAAATAAGAGTAAACGAAAATGGAAACGTGGCGGAGTATTATACGGAAGATTCAGGCAACCTTCCTGACGGCGTTGCTCCGGCCGGCGCAGACAGAGCTTTCGAAAAGAAGATAAACTACATCATCAGGACAGAACAGCCTGCGGCGGGCGGCACGATCAGAGCGCTTGATGCAGACGGCAGGGCCCTCGCCAGATCCCACGGATTTGATGTGGCGCATGAAGGCGATAAGGTGATACTGAAGGCTGACGAAGGTTATCAGATCGTTGCTGCATACAACGGAAAAGAGAAAAAGACAGCTCTTTCAAAAGACGAAAACGGCAACTTCTATCTCGTTGTTCCAAAAGGAGGAGGAGTCTGTCTCAGCGCCGAAGTCAGAAAGGAAGCGGCGCCGGCAGAGGGCGATGCACCAACGGCCGGAACGACGGCAAAGGTCAGCGGCACTCCGATGGCCAGGATGACGGCAAAGGGCAGGAAAAGCTTGACCATCAGCTGGAACAGGATCCGGGGAGCAGCAGGCTACGACATTTTCTTTGCACAGTGCAACCGCGGCGGGAAGAAAGCAAAGTGCAGGAAGGTCAGGACCGTCAAAGGCAACAAAACTTTCAGTTGGACCAGATCGGGTCTTGAGAAAGGAACGGCATACAAGGCCTATGTCAAAGCATACGTCTACAGGAACGGCAAAAAGTCCTATGTAAAGAAAAGCCCGACGGTGCATGCCTACACCGGAAACGGAACCGGGAAATACACCAACGCCGGGAGCGTGAGGATCAGGAACATCAAGAAAAACAAGTTGTCCCTGAAGAAGGGCAGGACCTTCAGGGTCAAAGCGAAGGTCAACAAGGTCAACAAAAAGAAAAAGCTGATGCCAAAGAGCCACACATCGAAACTCAGATATCTGTCATCCGACAAGAAGGTAGCGACAGTATCGAAGAGCGGCAGGATCACCGCCAAAGGCAAGGGCAGCTGCAGGATATATGTATACGCACACAACGGCGTATCAAAGAGCATCAAGGTCACAGTGCCGAAATAATCAGAAATATGACAGCCACTCGAAAACAACGATCGGGTGGCTGTTGTTTCTTCATCTGACGACATCTGTACGACAGACCCAATAATCGATGAGATCGCGTCATTGCTCAAAGCTGCCGGCACATCCCGGTTGGACCTCCCGGCAGATGCGGAGGCAGGGATATGATAAGCAATTTATTGAAATCTGTCGAACTGAGTAATAAAATAGTGGCATGCTTAAAATTCTAATATAAGGGAGGGCCAGATGAATAACATGATGAAAAAGATATCTTCGATATGCCTGGCATTGCTGATAACACTCAGCTTCATACCTGTGATCGGTATGCAGGAGGCATATGCGGAAGGGACGAATGTAGGGACTATAACCCTTGACTTGACCAAGGGGAGAGTAAGACTCAGCGGTGATCAGCTTGCGGCGTTTAACAATGTCATGACGGCGCTTGACAAGGCTAGAGTAATAAATGAGTTTAAAATATATGATGATGATGCATATGATTTGGGCAGAAGTGGTCAATATGATGTATGCAGACATGATTATGACGGATTCTCTGAGTACTATAGATATGAGAAGGCAGATTATAACGGAACATGGTCGACGGCACAAAATGTCGAAAAAAGCGTTTTTGCAGGGATTAAGGAAGACTTAAATTCAAAAAACCTAGCATACTGTGACGATATCAACATCATCCTTCCCGAAGTATATGATATCTGGGTCGAAGGAACGCAATTGAATGATTCTAATGCCGCAGATGTCAAAGGAGACAATACAGTAGCATACGATAGTAAAACTAAAACGCTGACTCTTAACGGAGCAACACTGAAACTAGAATCTACAGGTCCTGTTGACTGGACAGCTGTCAAAACTTATGAGGAGCTGAATCTCAAGCTGATCGGCACTAATAATATAATACAGGATGGAAATCCCGAGGCTGAATTTGCAATCGGAATTGATGCCGAAAAGCTTAATGTTTCCGGCCCGGGCAGCTTAGAAATAAACATTGATACTGATAAGAAATGCTATGGGATAAGTTCTGGCGATCTGACCATTGACGGGGCAAAGATCACGAGCAATGTGAAGACGGAGCCGCGGAAAATCGCTTATGGTGTAGCTGCGACAAATAATAATATAGAACTGAAAAACGGGGCGGTCCTGAAAGCTGTATCATATGGGGATAGTGTAAATGCCGAGGGAGTGAAAGCAGACGGACTCTCTGTCAGTGAAAACTCGATACTTGAAGCACTTGCAGATGGTGCCGCAGTAGATGCTGCTAATATTGATGATGCTACAAAGGCTCGTGGTGCATGGGTCAATGATGCGGCAGATGCAACAGGCGCATCTGCCTGGAATAAGACGTCATCTTTATCAGACTTTAAATATGTTCGCATGCCACTCAACCATGTGCATTTATGGGTCGAGGGTGAGATAACAAAGCAGCCAACATGTACTGAAACCGGAATCAGGACTCTCGTCTGTACAGCGTGTGGAGAGACGACCACAGAAACGATCGCCAGTAAGGGTCATGATTATGGTGCCTGGACGACAACGAAAGCGGCGACTGAGCTGGCTGCCGGGACAGAGACGAAAACCTGCTCGTTGTGTGGAGACAGGCAGACAAGAACTGTCAAGAAACTCGCGCCTTCTCTGAAAGCCGTGAAGATCGCCAAGCCTGCAGCTGCAAAGAAGTCCGCAACGATCAAATGGAAGAAAGTGGCAAAAAAGAACCTTAAGAAGATAAAGAAGGTCCAGATCCAGTACAGTCCGTATAAAAAATTCAATAAAGGGGTAAAGACAAAGTATGCTAATGCCAAAAAGACGTCTCTTAAGATAAAGGGACTGAAGTCAAAGAAGACCTATTATGTACGTGTCAGGGCTTACACGAAATCCGGAAAGACAGTACATATATCTAAGTGGTCTGCTGTGAAGAAGGTGAAGATAAAATAAACGAATCTGGTGTTATCGGGTAAACTGAAGCAATACATTGGACCTGTCTTGACAAAGCCGTACGGCGCAAATTATAATGCATTTGCATTTAATTAGCCGTACGGCGTTATTTTTCGATAATTCAGATAAATTAGCCGTACGGCTTATTCAGGGAGCAGATATGAAAGCGGGAAACAGCATCCAATTTGGCAAAGCGATAAGAGAGCGCAGAAAGGAACTGGGCTATACTCAACAGGATCTGGCGACGTTCACCGGGCTGAGCATAAGCTTTATTTCCGATCTGGAAAGGGGAAAGAAGACCGCAGAACTTGAGAAGTCTCTTTTCATAGCCGGAATGCTGGGCCTGGATGTGGTGATAGGACCCAGAGGTACGGACAAATGAGACGCTTAGACGTATCGATCGAGCTGTCCGGATCTGAAGTCAGCATCGGACAGATCACAGGAAATGATGCGAGGGATGCCGGATTTGCATATGCGGATGCATATCTGGCATCTGATCATGCTCAGCCGGTCTCGATCAGTCTGCCGCTTCGCGAAGAGCCGTTCTCACCGGCGGAGACAGCGGCTTTCTTCGATGGCTTACTGCCGGAGGGGTTTACCAGACGCAGCGTGGCAAAATGGCTGCGATCCGGAGCGGATGATTATTTGTCGCTGCTTGCCGGGCTGGGGAGCGAATGCCTGGGTGCTGTGAGGATAACAGAAGGTGCTGATGAACCGGCAGAAGCAGCTTACCGTAAGATAGAGCCCTGCAGGATCAAAGAGCTGGCTGCTGAAGGAGCGGTCGAATCGTCACAGATGGTGGTGGAGTCGCATCTCTCTTTGACAGGTGCAAGCGGCAAGGTGGGACTGTATTATGACGGGCAGAATGACGAATGGTATCTGCCTGTCGGAGATGCACCGAGCACTCACATAATCAAGCAGAGCCATATCCGCCTGGATAATATAATAACCAATGAACAGATGGTCCTGATGACTGCATCAAAACTCGGTATAGAAGTGCCGCACAGCTTTATCATTGATCTGGGGAGCGGGCGTGATGGCGAGATACTTTTTGCAAGTAAGCGTTACGATCGCGATCAGATGAGCGACCGGCTTGTTGACGGACTGGCGCGGCCATATCGAAAGCATCAGGAAGATCTGGCTCAGGCCATGGGGATCCCGGCGATCTCGAAGTATGAAGAGCCGGGAGACGAGCATTTTAGCAGGATCGCCGAACTGATCAGAAACCACTCTTCGGATCCTATCACAGATATCAGGAAATTATGGGAGACGACAGTCTTCAACTGGCTGATCGGCAATACTGACAACCATATTAAAAACATTTCCCTCATCTATTCGACGGACCTCAGAACCGTAAGACTGGCACCGGCATATGATCTGATATCAACGGCTGTATATCCTTCCTCGACCCATAACATGGCATTCAATATAGGCGGTAAGTATTCGATCGACGATATCGATCGCACTGCATGGAGCAGGGCCGCGAAGGATATCGGCATGGGAACCGGATACGCGCTGGACCTGATCGATCAAATGACTGAAAAGCTGCCGGATGCGCTGAATACTTCTGCGGAAGAACTCTGCGACGGAGGATTCATTCAGGCGCCTGATATCAGGAATCGAATACTCAGCATTGCTGACATGAGGAGGATGCATTGAAGCTGTACCTTGATGACCGGAGAACAGCTCCCGCAGAAGGCTTTAAATCCGCTGATGATTACGCGGACTTTCTTGCGCTGCTCGACAGATACAGAGACTGCCTGGAACTGGTCGACCTCGACTACTATCTGGGGAGAGACAGCTTTTTCACGGGCATGGACGCCCTTCGCTATATGAAAAAGCACGGCATGAGGCCGTCTCACATAAATATCCATTCCACGCACGTGTACGGAAGGGACAGGATGATCAGATATGCAGAGGTCAACTTCCCTGACGCGCTGGTCACAGGAAGAGAGAACATATTCTGATCTGCCCCCCGCAACAATCCCACTTTCGTGCGCTTTTTCCAACGTTCATGCATATCGCATTGTAACTTATGTGTAACCAAAGTAGAATGCTGATATGGATAGTACAGGCCGGGCCTGAGAGAGAAAAGCAGGGGGGTATGGAAGTGAAAAGGAAAATGATCAGAAAGAGAAGTGCCGTATCGACAGCAGTGGCGCTTTTTACGTCACTCGTGATGGCGCTTGTTATGACGCTTGCCGGCACGCTCGCGGTATTCGCAGATGATAACAACATGCCGCCGCTTCCGAACCATGGACAGAGCGGCGATCAGGAAGCAGGCTGGGGCAATTCGGAATACAATGGGCAGCTTTCCGTTGGCGGCGGCGGCGTCAGCGGCACCGGTGATGGAGAAGATCACGAACTCAAGGGCTGGAATGAAGGTTCCGTTCCGGATCTTTCAGATTTCGGTTCCGGCGGGGGGAATATGTATCCGGGATTAGGCGGCGGTGGCATAGATAATAATGATGATAATAACCACGAAATAGACGATTCTTCTGCCGATGGCTTAAATTCCGGAACGAATGAGGATGATCAGCTCAGCAGCGGGCCGCAGCCTGACGAAGGGGACAAAAAGACGCCGGACCCTGAAAAAGGCGGTTTGACAGATACTGAGAAGGAAAAGGCAGAAATACCAAAGACAAATATAACTGATACTGGATCGGTCCCGTCGGGTTCCAATGCGTCTGCTTCTGAAAAGAAAAGCAGTCTGCCGGCAGTAAAGATATCAAAACCAAAGTCCTCAAAGAATGCGGTGGCCGTCAAATGGAAGAAGATATCAAAAGAGAAACGGAAAGTGATCAGGAAGGTACAGATCCAGTACAGCACAGACGGGAAATTCAGGAAAGACGTAAAAAATAAGTTCGTCAGCGCGAAAAAGACGTCATTCAGGATCAAGGGCCTGAAGACAAATAAGAAATACTACGTTCGCGTCCGGGCGTATACGAAGTCCAGCAGCGAAGTCCGTGTATCGAAGTGGTCCGGGGTGAAAGCAGCCGTAGTAAAATAACAGCAGACTAAAAGAGTATGCAGAGCTCACCGAAACAGGCGGGCTCTGATTTTTGCATTCAGAATGCATACGGACGAAAAAGACGAGCCAAAACCGGACAATGGTGATAATATTAGACCATGCATCCTATACGACATTTCAAAACGATAACAGAACACAGACGGCTGGTCCGCAGCTACTGCCTGCGCCTCGGCCTCGTGTGGCAGGGGCTGACTCACGACCTGAGCAAGTACGCCCCTGTAGAATTCCTGCGCGGCGCCAAATACTATGTCGGCTACAGGAGCCCGAACGACATGGAGCGCCGCAGCACCGGAGTCTCGAAAGCCTGGCTCCACCACAAGGGGAAAAACAGGCACCACTTCGAGTACTGGGTAGACTACATAATAAATGAGGACGGTTCGATCGGCTTCGGCGGCAACAGGATGCCTAAGAAGTATGTGGCCGAGATGTTCTGCGACAGAGTCGCCGCCAGCAGGGTCTATAAAGGGGATGAGTATACCGACTCCGCCCCTTACGATTACTTCATGAAAGCAAGGAAGCTGACGGACGGGAGGATCATGCATCCCGAAACGGCTGCCGAACTCGAGAAGATGCTCAGGATCCTGAAGGACGAAGGAGAGGACGCGGCCATCGGGTACATCCGCCGCTGGCTCAGGGAAAAGGACTGAAAGTGTGGGACTCAGGCACGCCGCATCATTGATATCCGTGATAATTGCCGCCATGATGCTCATTTCGGTAACGACTGACACTCAGGCGGCTTTTGCGATGTCTGATGCCGTGCCGGAGTTTACTTCGTTCGACCAGCTGAACGGGAAAAAGATCGGTCTGCTGACGGGCGCGCCTTTTGAGGAGCTCATACACAGCAAGGTGAGCGATCCCGGAAAGATCGAATATTACAGCTCTATGGCAGACGAGGAGATGGCCCTCAAAGACCATAAGATCGACGCCTATTTCACTAACAATGCTGTCGCAGAGCTTGCCGCAAACAAGGACAGCACGCTGGCGGTATTCCCCGAACCTCTCGGGGAGACCGTCTACGGATATGCTTTCGCAAAAGGAGACCCGGACCGTGACAGATGGGAGCAGGCGCTCAGCGGCATCAGCGACAGGGAGAAGAAGGCGCTCTGGGACGAGTGGATGAGCGCTGATGAGAGCGGCAAGAGCCTTCCTGAGCAGGACTGGCCCGGATCGAACGGGACAGTGACGGTCGCGGCCTGTGACACCATGCCGCCGATGAGCTACCGCGGAGCAAACGCGCAGATCGGGGGCTTCGACATAGAGCTGCTCCTCATGATGGCCGAAGAGCTGGATGTGCATCTTGTATTCACAGGCATGGAGTTCTCTTCGACCATGGCGACGGTCGAATCGGGCAAGGCGAAAATCGCGGCGGGATGCATACTTGTGAATGACGAGAGAAAACAGGCGGTGGATTTCGTGGAGTACTATCCGGCATCGTATGTGTTCATGGTGCGCGCCGCTTCGGATGGCAGCGGCGGGGAAGGTTTTTTCGCAAAACTGAAAGACAGCTTCAGGCGCAACTTCATCACCGACAACCGCTACAGAATGGTGCTCTCCGGACTGTGGCTGACGATCGTGATCTCGGTCTCTGCCGGCATCCTGGGGCTGCTGATCGCGTTCGCCCTCGTGTTTGTGAGGCACAGCGGCCGCAAGCTGCCGAACAGGGCAATAGACGTGTACTGCGCTCTTGTTGCGGGCATACCTGCAGTCGTCATACTGATGGTGCTGTACTACATAATATTCGGCGCGGTCGATCTGCCGGCCGTTCTTGTGGCATCCGCGGGATTTGCCCTCATATTCGGCGCCAGGGCCTGCGGAACGATATGGAGCGCGATATGTGCCGTGGATCCGGTGCAGACTGAGGCTGCCCTTGCCCTCGGATACAGCGGGCAGCGGGCGTTCAGGGAGATAATACTGCCGCAGGCGAAAGGCGTATATCTGCCTGTGCTGAAGGGGCAGTTCATAAATCTCGTGAAGGAGACGAGCGTTGCGGGCTATATCACCGTTCTCGAACTCACGCGCGCCGGAGACCTTATACGGAGCCGCACGATGGAGGCGTTCTTCCCGCTCATCGCAGTGGCGGTCATATACTTCCTGCTGACATGGATCATCACAAAACTGATAGGCCTCATAGACGTCAGGGATGCCAGAAAGCGCAGCGAAAGAAAGATAAAGGGGATCGACGCATGAGCTTCATCGAGATAAAGCATCTTAGAAAAGAATACGGAGATTCGGTTCCTCTGAAGGATGTGAGCATAGATATCGGAAAAGGCGAGGTGATCGGAATAATCGGACCGTCGGGCACGGGCAAGTCCACCTTCCTCCGCTGTCTCAACAGGCTCGAGACGCCTACCTCGGGAAGCATCCTCATAGACGGAGAGGATGTGTGCAGACCCGATGCAGACCTGGCAAAGCTGAGGCGCAGAATGGGCATGGTGTTCCAGTCGTATAATCTCTTCCCGCACATGATGGCCGCCGAAAACATAATGAGGCCTCTTCAGAGCCTGCTCGGCGTGAGCGCTGAGGACGCGTATGACGAGGCGATGCAGCAGCTCGCCCGCGTGGGACTCGATGACAAGGCCAGGCTCTATCCTGACGAGCTTTCGGGAGGCCAGAGGCAGCGCGTCGCCATAGCCCGGGCCCTGGCGATGCACCCGGATATCATGCTTTTCGACGAGCCGACGAGCGCGCTGGATCCGGGCATGGTGTCAGAGGTCATATCAGTCATGAAGGATCTTTCGCAGACCGGGCTCACGATGCTGACCGTCACTCACGACATGAGGCTGGCGAAAGAAGTGTCCGAAAGAGTGCTGTACATGGATCAGGGCGGAATATACGAGGACGCCCCGGCCGCAAAGATCTTTGAAGACCCGTCGGGGGAAAGGACGAGGGACTTCATCTTCGACATCCGCAGCTGGAGATACACTCTGTCCGCGAAAAGCCGCGACATGCGTGAGATGCTCAGCTCTCTCGACGATTTCTGCAGAAGGACATACATGAGCAAAAAACAGGCGGTCAACTGCAGGCTCGCCGCCGAGGAGCTGGCGGTATCCCGCCTCCTGACGGATATAGATGCCCACCCGGATCACAGCTTCGGCGTCACGGTGGACTATTGCGAGGAAAGCGGCGAAACAAAGCTTCTTGTGAGCGGAAGCCATCTGCCTGAAAAAGGAGAGCCTGTTTCAGACGCCATACTTGCCGACGCAGCGGAACGTCTGCCTGACGATGAGAAGGGCAGGGCTGTATTCGGCATAATCTGTCCTGCTGATGAAAAGTGAAAAAGGCTCTGCGGACGGCGCGGAACGCATCCCCTGAGGGGGCATGCAAAAAATACATTAAAATGCACTAATAACATGGCCGTTTTACTTGCGTCATATGGTTGTCAATGATAGAATTTCAGCGTAAGGAAACGGAAGCACATCAAATAGTTTCCGAGACCTCCGGGAGGGAGAAAGGATAAAGATGAAGAACGCAGCAGCTGACGAACTCAGAGTTCGCATTCTTGACGAGGCTGCAAAACTTTTCGACAGGAAGGGCATCAAGTTCACAATGGACGACCTTGCCCGCTCTTTGGCTGTCAGCAAAAAGACCATCTACACGGTCTTTGAAGACAAAAGGTCGATCATGAATGAAACGATAGACCGCTTCTTCGATGACGCGCTGACCGAAGAAGAGGCGATACTCAACGACGACAGCCTTTCGATCCCCGAACAGCTCATGGCTATCATCGGAAGGGTGCCGGAGAGATATACACAGAACGACCTTGCGCAGCTGTATGTGCTGAAGGAAAAATACCCTTCGGTATACAGGCACTGGCAGCGCTGCCGGGAAAATTACTGGGAAGGCGTAGGCATACTGCTCAAAAGGGGCATCGAGCAGGGTGAGATCAGACCTGTCAAGCTGCCTGTGCTGAAGACGATGTTCCAGTCGACGATAGAGCAGTTCTTCCAGGATGACGTCCTGGTCAAGAACAACATCCCTTACCGCGACGCGCTGGCTGAGGTCGCATCGATACTTGTGGACGGGATCAGGGCCAGATAAGTTTCGTTAAGCAGCCTTGTAAAAGGGCTTAAAAAAACAATAAAAAACGTAGATATAACAAAGAGAAAGAGAGGGAAAAGTATGGCAAAAAAGGCTAAAAAGCTGAGCCACGACGAGAAGATCTTCAAGCTTATCAAGATCATCACTGACCGTAAAGAGATCCTCCTCGGACTCGAGAAGCCTTCAAAGGATTCTCCTGAGTACTGGGGAATGGACGCCGGCTATCAGTACGTCGTCAGAAAGTACGGCAGGGACATCGCAGAGGAATGTCTCGACACAGCGCTCGTGATGGGCAAGCGCAAGCCTAAGACATTCGCGCAGATGAGAGAACTCACGGGCTATGATGATGATCATCTCAGGACGGTCATCGAGGCTCTCGGACAGTACGGACTGATCGAGTGGAACAACGAGAACGAGGACGGCAAGAATCCTCAGCACGAGAGACGTTATGTTCTCGACCAGTATGTACCGGGCAGTGCTGAGATCATGGTCATGAGAGATCAGATCATGCCTCACAATCCTGAGGTAGCCGACTTCTTCGAGAGAATGACTTACCTGCCGCTCGCAGGCATCACTCAGATGGTCGGCAAGGGAGGATGCGGCATCGGAATGCACGTCATCCCTGTAGAGAAGGCCATCCCTGCAGAGTGCGAGTCGCTCGACGTAGAGCACATCTCGTACTGGCTCAAGAAGTACGAAGGCCAGATCGGTCTCGGCGTCTGCTCCTGTCGTAAGCAGCAGACAGAGAGAGGCGAGGGCTCCGGAGACATCATGCAGTACTGGTGCATGGGCCTCGGCGACTTCGCTGACTACTGCAAAGAGACAGGCATGGGCTACGACATCACTTACGAAGAAGCCCTCGAGGTCCTCGAGAAGGCCGAAGAGAAGGGCTATGTACACCAGGTCACGAACATCGACGGCGAGAACAAGATCTTCGCGATCTGCAACTGCGCGGTCGGCGTCTGCAACGCTCTGCGTACATCTCAGCTCTTCAATACGCCTAACATGTCCGCTTCCGCATACGCATCAGAGGTCGACGCAGAGAAGTGCGTTGCCTGCGGCAAGTGCGTAGAGGTCTGCCCTGCAGGCGCTGTCAGACTCGGACAGAAGCTCTGCACGAAGCACGGCGAGATCGAATATCCTAAGCAGGAGCTCCCTGACGAGAACTTCTGGCCTGAGGATAAGTGGAACTGGAACTACAAGAACGAGAACGGCGTCATCCAGACATGGCCTACAGGAACAGCTCCTTGCAAGTCTGCATGCCCGCTCCACATCGCTATCCAGGGTTACATCGACATGGCTTCGAGAGGCGAGTACAGAGACGCTCTCGAACTCATCAAGAGAGACAACCCGTTCCCTGCAGTATGCGGCGCCATCTGCCATAAGTACTGCGAGCTTGAGTGCACGAGAGGTTCGGTCGACGAAGCTCTGGCTATCGACGACATCAAGGCGTTCATCGCTGCCAAGGATCTCGAGGACAAGCATAAATACATCCCGCCGATGTCATCCACGACAAGAGAGCCGTTCGACCAGAAGATCGGTATCGTGGGATCCGGCCCTGCGGGACTTTCCTGCGCCTACTTCCTCGCTATCGAGGGCTACAAGCCTGTAGTATTCGAGAAGCAGGAGATGCCTGGCGGAATGATGACACTCGGCATCCCTAACTTCAGACTCGACAAGAAGGTCGTTAACGCTGAGATCGACATCCTCAAAGAGATGGGCGTTGAGATCAGATGCGGCGTCGAGGTCGGCAAGGACGTTACGTTCCAGTCGCTCCGTGAGGAAGGCTTCAAGGGCTTCTTCGTCGGAACAGGACTCCAGGCGTGCGGAAAGCTCGGCATCCCGGGCGATGACGCTGAGGGAGTTATCGGCGGCGTAGATTACGTCAAGAGCGTGACGCTGGGCAAGGCAAAGAAGCTCAGCGGCGATGTAGTAGTCATCGGCGGCGGAAACATCGGAGCTGACGTGGCAAGAACAGCGATCCGTCAGGGCGCGAAGAACGTGCACCTGTACTGCCTTGAGTCCTATGACGAGATGCCTATGGGCGAAGAGGATCAGGAATTCCTCAAAAACGAAGGCATCGTTATCCACGACGGATGGGGACAGACTGAAGTCGTCACAAAGGACGGCAAGGTCGCAGGCATCAAGTTCAGAAAGTGCGTCAGCGTCAAGAACGCAGAGGGCAGATTCGACCCTAAGTTCGACGACAAGGAGACCACGGAGCAGAAGTGCAGCACCATCCTGTTCTCGATCGGACAGAAGCCTGATTACGGCAAGCTCTTCGAGGGCACGAAGGTCGAGCTCACTCAGAGAGGCATGATCGTTGCCGATCCTGTCACACTGCAGACAGCAGAGCCTGACATCTTCGCAGGCGGCGACTCCGTAAGCGGACAGAAGTTCGTAGTAGACGCTCTTGCGATGGGACGCGAAGGCGCTGTATCGCTCCACAGATTCGTGAACGAGGGACAGCACCTGATGATCCACAGGAACACACGCAACTTCGAGATGCTCAACAAGGACGAGATCGTTCTCCCTGCAAGCGAGTACAAGAAGCCTGCACGTCAGATCAGAGAGATCGACGAGAGCAAAAAGCTCACAATGGACTACGAGATCAAGCAGTTCAGCGAAGAGCAGATCAAGAAGGAGGCTGAGAGATGCCTCAAGTGCGGACGCAGCGTAGTTGACCAGAACAAGTGCATCGGCTGCGGAATGTGCACGGTACAGTGCAAGTTCGACGCCATCCACCTGATCAGACGTCCGGACGGCGACCTCTACTCCAGGATGATCCCTGCAGAGCAGAAGTTCGTCGGGATCGGCAAGAACATGCCGGGACGTGTGGCACGCATCATCAAGAAAAAAGTTGCAGGCAGATAATCAAGGATTGGATGATCATCAGTTATGCATGAACTAGGTTTAGTTAATTACGCAGTCAAAGAGGTAGATAAGTTCGCTAAGGAAAGAGGCATCACCAACATAAAGACGGTGACGCTGGAATTCGGCGAGGTCTCGGGCATAATATCGTCGTATCTCTACAACTACTGGGACTGGTACACCAAAAAGTACCATCTGCTCGAAGGCACAAAGCTCAGATGCGAGGAGATCCCGGCTGTCACATGGTGCGACGACTGCAAGATCACGTATAACACCGTGACATACGGCAAGACCTGTCCTCACTGCGGCAGCGGCAACACATGGCTGCTGCGCGGCAATGAGATGAGGATCAAGTCGATCGAGGTCGATGACGGTGATCTTGAGGCCGGAGGCGAATACAGACCATAGCGAACCATACCCAGTCAAGGAGGTTAATATGACCAATCAGGAAATGCGCGATGTCGTAAAAAGACTCAACGTGCCGCTGTTCAAGATGAACTACAAGGCCGGCGTCCGCCTGCCTAATCTCGAGGCGTTCCTTGCCGGCGACGACGGTGCACTCGATGCATACGATCCAAGGGCAAAGGAAAGACTCAGCAAGATGCTTGAGCAGGAAGTAAAGAAGAGCAGATAATGCTCTTGCACAGGTGAATAGCGATCACAGGGGGACTGCTGCTCTGCGGCACCCCTTATGATGAAACCGCGGTCATGTTCGTGGTTGAAAGTCCATGCCAGATACGGGCAAAGGGACCCACGTAAGCAGCGCGCAGGAAGCGGCTGTGATCATGGCGTATCTTAGAGGTAAGTCCTCCGCAAAGCGGGTAAAGGCGAGTGTGGGGTCAAAGACCAGGTCGAGTGGCCGCGGCATATGCTAATCAACAGACGGAAAACTTCCGGGGAGGAATAAAATGAGAGATTATACAATGGATCTGACGAAGGAAGAACTGGAATGCCTCGCAAGCGGCGTGTCGGCAGACGGCAAGGCCAGCAAGGAAGCAGAAAAGGTCATCCTCGCCCGTATCAAAGAGGGAAAGGAAAAGGATTATCCTAAGCTGGAGCTCAAGAGACAGCTCAGATGCAAGCTCAGCGCTGAAGAAGGCAGAAGAGTAGCGATCGTCGTAGACAAGCTCTGGTAAAATTTCCATAACAATTTGTTTAGAAAGTGTGCATCTTCACCTAAGGTGCACACATTTTTTGTACAAGATATGGTATTATTATGTTGCAAAACTACGATATGAGGAGGATTTGAAACATGAAGGTACAGATCTCATCAAAGAACTATCCGATGAGCGAAAAGCTCAGCACATACATCGAAAAGAAACTGAGCAAGCTCGACAAGTATTTCAACGAAGACGTAACAGCCAGCGTGGTAGTCTCCAAACTCAGAGAGACGCCGAAATTCGAGGCAACTATCAACGCTAAACAGGCTGTGTTCAGAGCAGAGATGGCGAATGACAGCATCTACGACGCAGTGGACATGGCTACAGATAAACTCGCCAGCCAGATGAGCAAGCTCAAGGGCAAGCTCGAGGCGAGATACAAGGAAAACAAGGCTCTCAAGCTCGAGTTCGTACCGGAACCGGACGACGACGAGTACGAAGAGGAGATGACTATCGTAAGGAGAAAGCAGGTGGAGCTGTCCCCGATGGTGGCAGAAGAAGCGGTGCTCCAGATGGAGATGCTCGGACACGATTTCTTCGTGTTCCTCGACATGGACACGAACGATGTGAGCGTCGTTTACAAGCGTAAGGGAAACGCTTACGGACTTATAGAAACTAAGAGATAGGATATTTGGTATATGGCATTCAATGACTGGGAGCCGGATGAGTTTCTTGACTTTCATTTTGACAATCCGGGCCCGAAAGAAAGTATCAGAGAAAGCGCGGCAAAAAGCGCTGAAAAGAGCATAGACGACGATTTCGAAGTTTTCGACAGGCTGATCGAGTCCAATAAGCAGGAGACAGGCAGAGGGCTCGGTGAATCTTTCGATTTCTACGATGAGCTGAACCTCAGCGAGGTGTCCTCCCGCAGGAGCGACGCCGGCGCCGGTTCTTACAGTACGCCTGCATCAGAGCCGGCAAGGCCTCGTGCATCAGAGCCGGTAAGGCCACGTGCGGCGGAGCCGGCAAGGACTCAGATGGCGCAGCCGAAAAGGTCTCATGCGGCAGAGCCGAAAAGACCTCCGAAGATAGAGCCTCTCCCTGAGGATCATTTCTTCGACAAATTCGACAGACAGCGCAGCGAACGCGCGGGGAAAAAGCCTGTAGAGCTGCCTGAGGAAAAGAGGCTCCGCTCGCCTGTAGAGCTCGACGCGATCAAGCAGGCGTCGCAGGACGCTTATGACAGATACCGCAGCAATTACGTAAAGAACCGCGCAAAAATGGCGGGAAAGCTGCAGTTCAACAAGGCCATGAGGATCCTTACAAGTGTGTACGGCATCACTCTCGCCGCGTTCCTGATCTCGATGACGATCATGAACGTGCTGCCGGGAGGCATGCTGATCGCGCTCTATGTGATCCTCGGACTTCTGACTCTTGTCATCTTCATGCAGATGCGCAGAAAGAGCATCAAGGTGTGGGCGAGAAGGCTTGCCACTGCGCTTGCGGTATTTCTCATATTCATATACGGCATGGGCACGGTCTACGCCATGGGCACGCTCACGTTCCTGAGCTCGACCTCTGTCGACAACGAGAACGCTGTAGCGAACATAACAAGGGACCCGTTCAACGTGGTCATCACGGGAATAGATGTTACGGGCAAGATCGACGAGAAGGGCAGGTCGGATGTAAACATGATCGTTACCGTCAATCCGAAGACGGGACAGATACTGATGACATCCATACCGAGGGACTACGAGATCTACATGCCTGACAAGGACATGGCGCTCGACAAGCTCACTCATACGGGTACTTACGGCGTCCAGACGACCATAGGCGCTGAGGAGAACCTGCTTGACTTCACCTCGAACTACTACGTCAAGGTCAACTTCACCACGGTAGAGAAATTCATCGACGCGATCGGCGGGGTGGATGTCTACTCCGAGAATGAATTCACGCCTTCATACAACGCCTACCCGGATGACAAGGAGGCTCCTCCGGAGGTCGAGGGCTGGACGGTCAAGGAGGGAATGAACCACATGACCGGCGCCCAGGCGCTCGTGTTCGCCCGTGAGAGAAAGTCGTTCGACGACGGAGACAGAACGAGGATCAAGAACCAGCAGGCTGTATTCGAAGCCATGATCAAGAAAGCCACGAGCAGCAAGACCATGCTTCTGAACTACAACAAGATCCTTTCGAGCCTGAGGGACTACTTCGAGATGAGCTTCAGCTCGAGGGAGCTTCGTGCCCTGATCAAGTATCAGCTGAAGCATAGCCCGAACTGGCTCATATACAGGAACCAGATCACCGGAGGCGACGGTTCGATGGCCACATACACGACCGGTGATGAGCTCTGCTATGTCATGACTCAGGACGCGGAAAGCATCAATAACGCCAAGTCGCTCATTCAGGCCGTCATGAACGGACAGGAGCTTGAAAAGGACGAGGAGGGCAATGTCTCCGTAGTCCAGACCGAAGACAGCGAAAATACCGAAGGAACAACGGAAGAATAACAAAAGGAAGGAAGGTAAATGCTCGAGGATCTGATGGGGCTTCTTATCAGCATCAGGGTGACGGATATCATCGATATCATCATCGTGGCATTTCTCCTGTACAAGCTGCTTGAGTTCATAAAAGAGACAAGAGCCCAGCAGCTGTTCAGGGGCATCCTTTTGATTGTCGCGGCATTCATCGCGTCCGAGGCGTTAGACCTGAGCCTGCTCAACTGGCTCCTTACGAGCCTGGTCACGGTAGGACTCATAGCGGTGGTGATCGTATTCCAGCCTGAGATAAGGCGCGCTCTCGAGCAGCTGGGGAGAAGAGGCTTCATAACAGGAACCTTCAGGAACCTGAGCAAGGAGGAGAGCTACGCCACCGTGCACATCCTGGTCGATGCGGTCGACGACTTCTCATCGACGCGCACGGGCGCGCTCATCGCGATCGAGCAGGAGACCACTCTGGCTGACATCATCGAGACGGGCGTGGTCATAGACGGAGAGATGTCCGTGAGACTTCTGGGCAACCTCTTTTACGAGGGTTCGCCGCTTCATGACGGAGCCGTCATCATAAGGGGAAACAAGGTCTACGCCGCGAGCTGCGTGCTGCCTCTCACGAGCCGCCAGAACATAGGCAAGAACCTCGGCACTAGGCACAGAGCGGGCCTGGGACTCAGCGAAGTGTCGGATGCCTTCATCATCATAGTATCGGAAGAGACGGGGGCGATATCGGTCGCCAGGAACGGCGAACTGAGCAGGTTCCTCGACCTCAAGTCCCTTGAAAAGATGCTGCTCGACATATACATCACATCGGATGATGACCGCGGGCTGCTCTCGAGATTCAAAACAAAGAAAGGAACGGAAAAGAAGTGACGCCAAGGGGCCGGAAAATCGTGAATATGGTGCTGGCTGTACTGGTAGCTGTCGCGGCGTGGGTGTTCGTTATCATCAACTATGATCCGATGACCGATATCACCTACAACGACGTTCCGGTGATCTTCACAGGCGAAGAGGTGCTGGCGGAAAGAGGTCTTGCAGTCGCACAGACGAATGTCGAAGGGCTGTCAGTGACGCTGAGCCAGAAACGGGTCGATGCAAGCCGGATCAGCCCGGAAGACATCACGGTGCAGGCAGATCTCGGCGAGTGCGTTGCCGGTGATAACAGGGTCGATTTCAGGATCAGCGGACCTGAAGGCACTACCGTGCTCAAGGCGGACAAGTCCACTGTCGAGGTCAGCGTAGGAAGGGCCAAGAGAGACGTCAGGGACATAAAGGTGATGTACGAGGATCCTGAAGAGGAGGATGCCGAGCTCATCACTTTCGATCTCAGCAATACCGAGGCGGAGGTGGTCTGTACGCAGGACCGCCTGAAAAGCATAGATACCGTCGCCGCCATGCTCAGCTATGATGAGGTGACCGATACCGTCAAGAGCTATACCGTCGATCTCGTCGCTCTGGACAAGGAGGGCAATGTGATCCCGCATGTCATGATCACTCCTGAAGAGATATCGCTCGACGCATGTGCGGGCTTCACAAAGACGGTCAGCCTGAGCGTACCTGTGAAGAATGCGCAGGATGACTACTACGAGAGGAAATACACTGTCCCTGAACGCATGATCATAAAGGGATCAAAAGAAGACATCGACAATATAGGGACCGTAAGAGCGCATGAGATAGATATAAGCGGGATCTATGAGGATACCGAGCTGCCTGTCGAATACAACCTGCCTGAAGGGATATATGTCGCGGACAAGTCGAAGGGGCAGGTGATAAAGGTGACGGTCAGCGAAAAGAAGACCGAAGACGAAACAGAATAACAGAAATGACAGAAGCACATCCGGTCAGGGGCGGCCAGGGGGACAGACCCCCTGGCCGCCCCCGGCCGTTTTTTTCTTTTCAGCGTCCGGATCGCTCGAACAGATCCGCGGGTTCGCAGTTCAGAGCGGTAGAGAGCATGATGATGCATTCGAAGTGAGCTTTGTTTATATCCTTCTGACGCTGCTCGTACTGCTGTATGGTGCGGAGGGGAACGCCGCTCGCCCTTGCAAGAGCGCTCTGGCTGAGGCCGTTTTTTGTGCGCATTTTTTTGAGCCGGGTATCCGCGGGCGCTGCGCTGACGCCGGCTGATCCGCCTGACATGATCCTGCCGGCTGCTGCGCGCGCGAATCCGGCTCCGAAACGCCTGAGAGCTTCCGCCCTGTTCGCGTCGCTTATGTCGAGGGGCAGGCTGTCCAGAAGGGCAAGGCGCTCCTTCGTGCAGTCCGCAGCAAGCTCGGAAGCCGGACAGGCAGACGTTATCTCTTCAAAGCTGAGCCCCGACGCCCACTGGGCGTAGGCCAGGGCGTGGCCGCACCAGTACTCGCTGCTGAGGCTCACGGTGTGGCGCGCCGGCACTCTCTCGTACGGGATCGAGCTTTTTTCGAGAACTGAATATGCGAGCTCGATGCCGGATCTGCCGGCTATGGTGCGGATATCGCCGCGCCCGAAGAGGGCGGCGGTGCCGGAAGCGATGAAGAGCTTTATCATGGAGTCCGCATCGATATGCAGGCTGTATACGCTGTAATCGAGCATCCTGCCGAGGCAGCTGCATGCAGCCGGCAGACAGGCTTCATCGTAGGCGCGGATCATAAGGCTTGACCTCCTCTCTGATCATGTCCGTGATGAAAAGATCATTTTTGCAGGCGGGCCGTCCTATGCTTTTAAGAGCGGCGAGCTCTCTGGCTGCGCCTGCCGGATAGCTGTCGCGGTAAATGGCCGGCTCGTGTCCCGCAAAGGATATGCGGTCGAAGGCGCGGTTGCTCTTGAGAACGAATTCCCTGTTGGCGCTGCTCCCTCTCAGCTGTCTGTCCATGCACTGATACGATATCCCTCCTGACAGGAACTCCCTCGCGAAGGTGAAGCATACATCATCGGCTCTGTAGCCGGATATGCAGTCGCATCCCTGATAGTCGACGGCATAGTTCCTGTTTATGTATTCTCTCGCCTGCTGCGAAAGAGGAGCCGCTACATCGAACTCTCGGAAGTTGAGCAGGATGCAGAGCCAGTGCATGGCGGTATACTGAGGACCGCACAGATTGATGACGCGAAGGCCGGAGGTGTCGAGCGTATAGGCGGATACGAAGCCGTTCCTGCCGGATGAGACCGCCCACTCGGCAGCGTATTCCCTGAACTCCGTGCAGTAAAAGCCGAGTCCGAAATCGTTGTACGCTCTTCCGACCCCGAACCTGGGCTGCCTGACTGCTGTCTCTGAACCGTGGTAGATATCGATGCGCATATTCTTCCCACCTCGCAATAATAAATGCACATTAATAGTGTACTCCTGCAGGAGTATAAAATCAAAGAAATATCCGCAAGCGCATTTACACAGTAAAAAACCCCGTGCTATAATCCACGCGGAATCGTAAAGAAGAGGGGGCGTTCCCCCGCAACTCACTGAAAAAAGGAGATCATATCATGAGAGTAGTAATTCAGGACGATTATGAAAAAATGTGCAAATGGGCTGCAGACTACATCGCAGCAAAGATAAACGGACACAAGGAAGACAGACCTTTCGTGCTCGGACTTCCGACAGGCTCCTCACCGATCGGCGTATATAAGGAGCTCATCAGGAAGAATAAGGCAGGAGAGGTCTCTTTTAAGAATGTCGTGACATTCAACATGGACGAGTATCTCGGACTTCCTCACGAGCATGACCAGAGCTACTGGTACTTCATGCACGACAATTTCTTTGACCACCTCGTCGACATGAAGCCTGAGAACATCAACATACTCAACGGCATGACGGACGATCCGGAGGGCGAGTGCGCAAGATACGAGGAGAAGATCGCAAGCTACGGCGGCATCGATCTCTTCATGGGAGGCATCGGAGTAGACGGACACCTCGCATTCAACGAGCCTTTCACTTCGCTTTCGTCACGCACCGGACTCAGAGACCTCACGACGGACACGAGGATCGTGAACTCGAGATTCTTCGGGAACGATCCTGAGAAGGTTCCTGCGCAGGCCCTTTCGGTAGGCATCGGGACTGTCACGGACTCGAAGGAAGTGCTCGTCCTCATCAGCGGCCACAACAAGGCGAGAGCCATGGCGGCCGTAGTAGAGGGCGGAGTCAGCCAGAAATGGACCTGCTCGGCGCTTCAGATGCACAATGCGGCCATCATCGCCTGCGATGAGGAGGCCTGCGGCGAGCTGACCGTCGACACATATAAGTACTTCCTGGATATCGAGAGCAAGGAGAGACTGTAATGGGCAAATATTTCGGAACAGACGGCTTCCGCGGCGAGGCCAACAAAAATCTTACCTTCGATCACGCCATAAAGATCGGCCGCTACCTCGGCTGGTACTACGGCAAGAGACTCGACCGCAAGGCCAGAGTCGTCATCGGAAAGGACACGAGAAGATCGAGCTACATGTTCGAGTACGCGCTCTGCACGGGCCTCATGGCATCCGGCGCCGACGCCTACATCATGCATGTCACCACGACTCCTTCCGTATCGTATATCGCCAGAGTCGACGATTTCGACTGCGGAATCATGATCTCGGCGTCGCATAATCCGTATTATGACAACGGCATCAAGATCGTCAACAACAACGGCGAAAAGATGGATGAGGAGACGCTGCTCAAGATCGAGCAGTACCTCGACGGCGAGATGGAAGTTCCTATGGCGGAGCGCGATGAGATCGGACGCACTGTGGACTACGTCGCGGGGCGCAACCGCTACATCGGCTACCTTATCTCGATGTCCAAATTCAGCTTCAAGGACGTCAGGGTCGGACTCGATGTCGCCAACGGAGCGGCCTGGCAGATCGCGCCGGGAGTGTTCGAGGCGCTCGGTGCCAAGCTGTATATCATGAACGACAAGCCGGACGGCTACAATATCAATACCGGATGCGGTTCGACTCACATCGAGCACCTGCAGAAGTTCGTAGTCGACAACGGACTCGACGTCGGATTCGCCTATGACGGCGACGCTGACAGATGTCTCGCCGTCGACGAGAAGGGCAATGTGGTCACAGGAGATCACATCCTCTACATATACGGTCTCTACATGAAGGAGAGAGACAAGCTGCTCAACAACAAGGTCGTTACGACAGTCATGTCCAACTTCGGACTTTACAAGGCGCTCGACGAGGTCGGCATCGAATACGAGCAGACCAAGGTCGGCGACAAGTACGTATACGAGAACATGGTCCAGAACGGCCACCGCATCGGCGGAGAGCAGAGCGGACACATCATCTTTACCAAGTACGCCACGACGGGCGACGGCATCCTGACATCCCTGAAGCTCATGGAGGTCATGCTGGCCAAGAAGAAGCCTATGAGCGAGCTCGCGGCTCCTGTGGTCTTCTATCCTCAGGTCCTCAAGAACGTGAGAGTAAAGAGCAAGGAGGAGTGCATGAGCGATCCTGATGTGCTGGCGGCTGACGCTGAGGCCAAGAAGGCGCTCGGCGACAAGGGCCGCACCCTCCTCAGGGAATCCGGCACAGAGCCTGTAGTCAGAGTAATGGCTGAGGCGCCGTCGGAAGAGGAATGCGAGAAGTACGTGGATCAGATCATCGACATGATCCGCAAAAAAGGACACTTAGCAGACTGACGTTAAGCCGCGTTACGGTGTTCGCTTCGCGTCGCTCGGATCTGCCATTGCATCCTCAGGCGCTTGCGAGCGCGGGGAGTTTTCGCCGTCGCACTGGGTACCGGGACTCCGTCTCAAACATCCGGCCGCTTCGCTTCACTCCATCGGTGCAGCTGGCAAGATCCTCGCGAAATGCTCAGCTCACACGATAACGCGACTTACAGAAAGGAAACAGAATGTATACGATAAAAGATTTATATGATCTGGACCATACCCTCGCGAAGGATTATCTCTCGCAGTTCGAGTATCCGTGGGAAGCTCTCAAGGGCATCAGGGAATTCATACTCGAGCTCGGACCGACGCTCGATCCGTCCGAGTACGGAGAGGTAAGCGAGAACGTATGGGTCCACAAGACGGCGAAGGTATTCCCGAGCGCGTATCTCGGAGAGCCTTGCATCATCGGACCTAACACAGAGGTGAGGCACTGTGCTTTCATCAGAGGCTCGGCCCTTGTCGGAGCCGACTGCGTGGTAGGCAACTCCGTAGAACTCAAGAACGTGATCCTCTTCGACCATGTCCAGACCCCGCACTACAACTATGTGGGCGACTCCATCCTCGGTTATTACAGCCACATGGGAGCCGGCTCGATAACATCGAACGTCAAGGCCGACAAGCAGCTGGTCGTCGTAAAGAACGGCACAGAGAAGATAGAGACGGGCATCAAGAAATTCGGAGCCATGCTCGGCGATCATGTCGAGGTCGGCTGCAACGCGGTGCTCAACCCGGGCACGGTCATCGGGCGAAATTCCAATGTCTATCCGACATCATGCGTCAGGGGCGTCGTGCCTGAGAACAGCATCTTCAAGAACAGCGGGGAGATTGCTGACAAGCACGAATAGTGATAGAATTATCCCGTTCTTCAGAAGGAAAGAAGAAGGACGGGATCATTGTTTTTGATTAAAAATGATTGGAGAAGAAAATGGGAGAGAGAAGAGTAGGAACAGTATCGCGCGGCATCAGATGCCCGATCTTCCGCGAGGGAGACGACCTTGCGGCAATGGTAACGGAAAGCGTTCTGGCTGCGGCAGAGTCGGAAGACGGATTTGAAGTCAGGGACCGCGACATCGTGGCCATAACGGAGTCGGTAGTCGGCAGATGCCAGGGCAATTACGCAAGCGTCGACGACATAGCGGCGGATGTAAAGGCGAAGCTCGGCGGCGAGACCATAGGCATCATCTGGCCGATCCTTTCGAGGAACAGGTTCGCCATCTGCCTCAGGGGAATGGCAAAGGGCGCGAAGAAAGTCGTTCTGATGCTCAGCTATCCTTCCGACGAGGTCGGCAACGCGCTTCTGACCATGGACCAGATCGACGAGTCCGGAGTCAATCCGTACAGCGACGTACTCACTCTTGAGAAATACAGAGAGCTCTTCGGCGAAAATAAGCACCAGTTCACCGGCGTGGATTATGTGTCGTACTACGGCGATCTCATCAGGGAGATGGGAGCCGAGGCCGAGATCATCTTTGCGAACCACGCTGAAGAGATCCTCAGCTACACAAAGAACGTGATCACCTGCGACATCCATACCCGCGAGCGCACCAAGAGGAAGCTCAGAGAGAAGGGCGCCAACGTATACGGCATGGACGACATCCTGACAGCCCCTGTGAACGGCAGCGGATACAACGAGAACTACGGTCTGCTCGGATCGAACAAGGCGACCGAAGACACCGTCAAGCTCTTCCCGAGAGACGCTCAGGGACTCGTTCTGGACATCCAGAAGAGGATGCTCGAAAAGACCGGAAAGCATGTCGAGGTCATGATCTACGGCGACGGAGCCTTCAAGGATCCTGTAGGCAAGATCTGGGAACTCGCGGACCCTGTGGTATCCCCGTTCTATACGCCGGGACTCGAGGGAACGCCTAACGAGCTCAAGCTCAAGTATCTTGCCGACAACGATTTCGCGGACCTCTCGGGCGAAGCTCTGAGAGACGCGATCAGCAAGGCGATAAAGGCCAAGGGCGAGGAGAGCCTCGTGGGCAACATGGCGTCTGAAGGCACGACTCCGAGACGCCTGACAGACCTGATCGGATCGCTCTGCGACCTGACGTCGGGCTCGGGCGACAAGGGCACGCCGGTCATATACATACAGGGCTATTTCGACAACTACACTACAGGAAGATAATAAAACCATAATGGATCATAAAGAACTAAGCGAACTTATTTACCCGTCACTCCCGCATACGCCGGAGGAATACGAAAAGATCTACCCGCAGAGGGACCTGCCTGAGGGCGCCATGGTCACCAGGCTCGGACCGAGCCCGACGGGCTTCATCCATCTCGGCAATCTCTACGGAGCCTTTGTCGATGAGAGGCTTGCGCACCAGAGCGGAGGAGTCTTCTATCTCAGGATAGAGGACACCGACGACAAGCGCTATGTCGAGAACGCGGTGGAGACCATAATAACCTCTCTCGGATTTTTCGGGATCCGCTTCGACGAAGGGGCGACGCTCGACGGCGACATCGGAGACTACGGCGATTATACGCAGAGCCGCAGGGGAGAGATATATCAGACTTTTGCAAAGAAGCTGCTCGCGGAAGGCCTCGCTTATCCGTGCTTCCTGAGCGAAGAGGAGATAAGCGCGATCAGGGAAGAGCAGGAGGCGCAGAAGCTCTCGCCGGGCATATACGCAGGCTGGTCGAAGTACAGAGACTGGGACAGCGACCCTGAGACCGCCGCAGAAGTCGAGTCGCGCATAAAGGCAGGAGAGCCTTTCGTCATCAGGCTGAAATCGAAGGGAATCCCGAACGCCGGCGCGGAGGAGACGGCAAGGCACGCCGTGACCGACGCCATCAGAGGCGAGCTTTCGGTACCTGACAACTTCCTCGATATCGTCATAATCAAGCAGACGGGCATACCGACATACCACTTCGCCCACGTCGTGGACGATCATCTGATGAGGACCACTCACGTCGTGAGAGGCGAGGAGTGGCTCCCGTCGCTGCCGATCCACATCGAACTCTTCGAGGATCTCGGATGGGAGCTGCCTGTATACTGCCACACCGCCCAGCTGATGAAGATAGACGAGGACGGCAATAAGAGAAAGCTTTCCAAGAGAAAGGACCCGGAGCTCTCTCTCGACTTCTACAGGAGCGAGGGATATCATCCGGCGGCGGTAAGGGAATACCTGCTGACCATACTGAACTCCAATTACGAGGAGTGGCGCATGGAGAACCCTGATGCTGACGCGGATGAGTTCCGCTTCACGACAGAAAAGATGAGCAGCAGCGGCGCGCTCTTCGACCTCGACAAGCTGAACGATGTGAGCAAGAACACGCTTCTGCATATCGATGCGCGTGAGCTCGCGGAGTGGCTGAAGGGCTGGTCAGATGAGTTCGCTCCCGAATACGCATATGTATTCAGAGACATGGATCACCTGGCTGAGATACTCGACCTCGGCAGGCATGACGCCCGCCCGAGAGCGGATCTCGTGTACGCGAGGCAGATAATGGACTTCATCGGATACTTCTTCGATGAATCGTTCGAAAGGAAGGATGAATACCCGGCTGAGGCGGCAGCGGATGCTGACGCGATACTTAAGGCCTATCTCGACAGCTACGACCACTCAGACGACAACGGACAGTGGTTCGATAAGATCAGGCAGATCGCGACGGATCTCGGATATGCGGCAAAGCCGAAGGACTACAAAAAGAATCCCGACGACTACAAGGGCCATGTCGGCCACGTGAGCACGGTCATCAGGATAGCGCTCATGGGAAGGGCGCAGTCGCCTGATGTATGGGCCATACAGCAGATAATGGGAGAGGACATGGTGCGGGCCCGCATCGGATCCGTGACCGCATAGGAAACAGCGCGGTCGCGGTACCTGACAAACAAAACAACGCATTGCTCAGGAGAGCAATGCGTCATTTTTTTTGCTTAGGCTTTCAGCTGATCAGCAAGATGATCAGTTCTGAGTTTTCAGCCTGCTCACGAGCCCTTTTGCAAGCGCGATGCCTGCTGTGGCGAGCGTTGTGAGCCATACGAGCGTTTTGCTGTTATCGCCTGTATTGGCCTTGCTTGTGCTGCTTGCAGCTGCATAACCGCTGCCGCTGGCTGCAGCAGCGTTAGCGCTTCCGGAGTTGCCTCCGTTCTGCGGACTGACCTGCGGGTCATTGCCCGAAGCCTGACCCGAATCCGAACCCGAATTTGAGCCGTTCTTTGCATCAGCTGCTCTCTTGGCAGCTTCATAGGCAGCCTTTGCAGCGATGGCTTCATCAGCAGCGTCACCAGCAGCTATATTTGCAGCCCTGGCTTTGATCTCTGCATCCTGCCATGCGGCATATGCCTTTGTGACATTCTCACTGTCCGGACCATAGGCCGCTGTCAGACGCTGATAGTCTTCAAGCGCTATAGCCGCATCGATGGCAGCCTTATCAGCAGCTTCCTTCTTATCCGCAGCATCCTGCGCTTTTCTGTCGACGTATGCCTTTGTGACATTGGCCTGGAACAGATCCACATTGGCGTCGACAGCTTCAGCGCCTGCCAGGTCGGCGGCCTCCTCGGACTCGGTCTTGCTCTTCGTCGGATCCTCGGCGATGGCCTGCTGACCCTGTGCGTAGTCAGCTGAAGCTGCAGCGGTCTCTTTAGCGGAATTTGCGTTGTCGGCTGCCTTTCCGGCATCTTCCATGCTCTTATAGGCATCATCCGCAGCTTCTTTGGTCTGCTTATTGGCATCTTCGACGATCTCCTCAGCATCTGTGAGAGCCTTGTCAGCAGCGGCATCGTTCACCGCCGCGCCGACTTCGTCCCATGTCTCAGATTCCGGGAAGAACTCCTTGGCCGCATCCAGCTCGGAATCGATGGCAGTGCCGAGCTCTTCGTGCACCTTTTCAGGCGTGACCTCAGTTTCCTCAGTCACAGCAGGCGTATCGCCCGGCTGGCCTACGGCTTCCGCGAATACGATCGCAGGGTTCATCGAGATGAGCATCATCAGGGCCAGCAGCAATGCTAATCCTTTACTCTTTCTCTTCATAATTCCTCCTTTCTCGAATTCGGAGGCGATTATTCAACAGATTGCCCTCAAAAATGAAGGCTTCCGGAGTTTAAATCGAGCATTTTTTCTGCTACAATAGTTCCGCCGGTCCGCGGGCGGATCGCACAGATTAAACCGGAAGATCATAAGGAGAATACGAATGGAACCGATTTTGGTAATAATGGCGGCCGGAATGGGCAGCAGATACGGAGGCAACAAGCAGCTCGATCAGATCACAGCCGAGGGCGATATCATAATGGATTTCAGCCTTTATGACGCTTATCAGGCGGGATTCAGAAGGGTCTGCTTCATCATAAAGCACGACTTCGAAGACGTGTTCAGAGCGCATATCGAAAAAGGCGCCGGCAAAAAATACGAAGTCCACTATGCATTCCAGGAGCTCACGGACCTTCCTGAAGGCTATAGCCTTCCTGAGGGACGCACCAAACCATGGGGAACAGGCCAGGCCGTGCTCGCAGCAAGGGACATCATCGACGCTCCGTTTGCGGTCATCAACGCCGATGACTATTACGGCAGGGAAGGCTTCATCAAGATATACGAGTTCCTTACAGCGAAGGCTGACGCGACGCACAACTGCATGGTGGGATTCGAGGTCGAAAAGACCCTGTCCGAGAACGGCACGGTGTCCAGAGGCATCTGCAAGGCAAAGGACGGCAAACTGACGGACATCGTCGAGCATCTCAAGGTCGCGAAGGAAGCCGACGGCACGATCACGGATACGAAGGATGACGGCAGCAAGGAGATCATCCCGAGCGATTCTCCGGTATCGATGAACCTCTGGGGATTCGGGGCGGAGTACATGGAGGTCCTCAGTGCTGGCTTCGTCAAGGCCCTGGGCCGCATACTCGCAGAAAACCCTATGAAGGGCGAGTACTACATACAGACGCCGATCAACGATCAGATCACGGACGGATCGGCGAGCTACGAGGTCCTGACATCCGGCGACAAGTGGTTCGGAGTCACCTACAAGGAGGACAAGCCTGAAGTGGTCGCGAAGTTCGCGGCCCTGAAGGACGACGGAACATATCCGCGCGAGCTCTGGGGCTAAGATACTAAGACGGATAAGAATGAGATCATTGAGCCGGAGGGGGATCGCTTCCGGCTCATTTTTCATGCTGCGGAAAGGCCGGCCCTCGCGGCTCCGGCTCATTTTTCTGTTGACTGCACGCGGCCGCGCGGCTATAATTAATAGGATTTTTGTGTATAAAAAACTATAGCATTTCAAGCATGGATCGGGACCCGTAAGGGGGCAGAGATCTGAAGGAGGAAAAAAGAATGAAGGGCAATGTGATAATCGGACAGTCGGGCGGTCCTACGGCCGTCATCAATTCGAGCCTCGCGGGCGCCGTCAAGGCCTGCTGGAAGGAAGGGATCAGAAGGATATACGGGATGCACTACGGCATCGAGGGCCTGCTCCAGGAAGACATCGTGGACATCGAGGACTACATCACGAGCGGACAGGATCTGTCGCTCCTCAAGAGGACTCCGTCTTCGTTCCTGGGCACATGCCGCTACAAGCTGCCGCCGGCAGAAGGCAACGAGGATGTTTATGAGAAGATCTTCGACATACTCGACTCGAAGAACATAGAGTTCTTCCTGTACAACGGCGGAAACGACTCGATGGATACCATCAAGCAGCTTTCGGACTATGCTCTCGCTCATCAGAAGAAGCAGAAATTCGTCGGTATACCGAAGACCATCGACAACGATCTCCCTGTGACGGACCACTGCCCGGGGTACGGTTCATCCGCCAAGTACATCGCCACTTCGATGAAGGAGATCATCAGGGACAACGAGAGCTACGGCGTATCCAAGCCGACGATATGCATCGTCGAGATCATGGGACGCCACGCGGGCTGGCTGACTGCTGCCGCGGCGCTCTCGAAGGACATCGACTGCTCGGGACCTGATCTCATCTATCTGCCTGAGGTGCCTTTCGACATCAAGGACTTCGTCGGCAGGATAAAGGAGCTTGCCAAGAACAAGAAATCCGTCGTGGTCGCGGTCTCCGAAGGACTCCAGACAAAGGACGGCAAGTTCGTATGCGAGCTCGGAAACGCCAATGAGCATATAGACGCGTTCGGCCACAAGGCCCTTGCCGGCACGGCTGCATATCTGGCCGGAGTCGTAACGAAGGAGACGGGACTCAAGTCGCGCTACATCGAATTCAGCTCGCTCCAGAGATGCGCTGCGCATCTTGCTTCGCGCGCCGATTCCGACGAGGCGTACAACGTGGGATTCCTCGCTGCGAAGGCTGCGTTCGAGGGCCAGACAGGAGTGATGGTGACCATAAAGGTCGAGAGCAGAGAGCCTTATGTCGAGACATACAGCCTCTTCGACATACACGACGTGGCCAATGTCGAAAAGAAGGTGCCGATCAACTGGATAACCAACGACGGCACATATGTGAGCGATGAATTCCTCAGCTATGCCAGACCGTTCATCATCGGCCGCGTGCCGCCTTATACCGCGGGAGGACTTCCTGTCCACCTCACGATGAACAAGAAGAGAAAGCACAAATAGACCGGGAAAAAACTAGTAATGGTAGAGATCAAAGAAGTAAAGACAAAAGCGGAACGGAGGATCTTTGTCGATCTTCCGAACCGCTTTTATTTGGAAAATCCGGCATTCGTGCCTGCGTTTTTCGGGGACGATGTGGATGACTGGGACGAAAAGAAGAACCCGGCCTTCGAGTACTGCGAGGCGAAGTCATGGCTCGCGTACAGGGACGGCGAAGTCGTCGGACGCATAGGCGCCATACTCAGCCACGCGTCGAACGAGAAGTGGGGCACGAAAAGGATGCGCTTCTCGCAGGTGGACTTCATCGATGACATGGAAGTCTCAAAAGCCCTCTTCGATACTGTAGAGCAGTGGGCGAGAGAAAAGGGCATGGATGAGGTACACGGGCCGCTGGGCTTCTGCGATCTCGACAGAGAGGGCATGCTCGTCGAGGGCTTCGACAAGCGCAGCATGTTCTATACCTATTACAACGATCCTTATTACATCGACCACCTGACCGCGCTTGGCTATGTCAAGGACACGGACTGGATCGAGCATCTCATACCGCTGAACGGATGGGACGACCCGAACTACAAAAGGCTGAAGAGGATATCTGACGCCATGCTCAGGAGGACGGGCTTCCACAAGCTCGAGGTGAAGCACAAGTCGGAATACAAGCCGTACATCAAGCAGGTGTTCGAACTTGTCAACATAGCCTACGCGCACCTTTACGGCGTGGTGGAGCTCAACGACAGACAGATAGAAAAATACACCAACAAATTCCTGCCTCTCATCGATCCGGACTTTGCCTGCCTCATAGTCGATGACAACGACAGACTCATGGGCTTCGGGGTAGGAGCTCCTTCGACGGCAGAGGCCATGCGCAAGTGCAAGGGCCATCTCTTCCCGTTCGGATGGATCGGCCTGCTCAAAGCTCTGGCGCAGAAGAACGATACTCTCGACCTGCTGCTGATCGCGATAAGGCCGGAGTACAAGAAGAGCGGACTCAACGGAGTCATAATGGAGCATCTCTTCACAGGCTGCAATAAAAACGGTATCCGCCGCGCTGAGACGGGACCTCAGCTGGAGACGAATACCAATGTTCATCATCAGTGGGAGATGTTCAACATAGAGCCTCACAAAAGGAGGCGCTGCTTCGTCAAACAACTGTAAGCGGTACATGCGACCGCTTTTTTTTGTTCAGATAATCACAGCGTGAAGCTGTTCATCGCCGCATAGACACCGCCCAGCTTCAGGAGTTCGTCGTGCGTGCCCTCCTCGACTATGCCGTCCTCCGTCAGCACGATTATGCGGTCGGCGTTGCGTACGGTCGAAAGACGGTGGGCGATGGTGATCGTGGTCCTGCCCTTCGCGAGCTCGGAAAGGGACTCCTGCACATAATGCTCGCTCTCGTTGTCCAGGGCCGATGTGGCTTCATCGAGTATGAGGACAGGCGGGTTCTTGAGGAATACCCTGGCGATGCTGATCCTCTGCTTCTGGCCGCCGGAAAGCCTTGCTCCGCGCTCGCCCACGTATGTGTCGTAACCGTCGGGCAGCTCTCTTATGAACCCGTCGGCTCCGGCGAGCTTCGCGGCCTCGATTATCTCTTCTCTCGTCGCTCCCGGGCGTCCGTATCCTATATTGCCCGCCACCGTATCCGAGAAGAGATAGACCTCCTGCTGCATCATCCCGATCTTAGTTCGAAGAGATCTTACCTTGTAGTCTCTGATGTCGTGCCCGTCGACCTTTATGCAGCCTTCGGTCACATCGTAAAACCGCGGTATGAGATTGCAGAACGTCGTCTTGCCCGCGCCGCTCGGACCGACCAGCGCGACGTTCTCGCCGCTTTCTATCTTCAGGTCGATGTGGCTCAGCACGCAGCTCTCGCCGCGCGGATCGTGGCCTTCCTCCCTGTTGTATTCCGTATAAGCGAACGACACATCGCAGAACTCGATCTCGCCCCTGACATCGTCCGGCATGTCCACAGCGCCGGGCAGATCATCGACCTCGATGCGCGTGTCCATGACCTCGACGAATCTTTCGATGCCCGTGATGCCTTTCTGGAACTGCTCGGTGAACTCGACTATGCGGCGTATCGATTCGAGCAGCACGTTCACGTACATGAGGTAGGCTATGAAATCTCCGGCCGTGATCCGGTGCCTGATAAGAGCGATCGAACCGAAGAAGACTATCGATATGTACATCAGACTGTCGAAGAACTTAGTGACGCTCCTGAATCCCGCCAGGGTCCTGTAGCCGACCTTTTTGGTCGTCAGGAAGCGCTGGTTCCCTTCGGCGAAACGCTCCTCTTCGACATCCTCGTTCGCGAAGGACTTAGAGACCCGGATGCCCAGCAGGCTGTCCTCGACGTGAGAGTTGATCTCGCCCAATTCGCTCCTCTGCCACTTGAAGGCGTTGCGCATCCTGACCCTGTACCTGAGAGCGAAGAAGAGCATCAGCGGGATCATGGCAAAGAGCAGCAGAGTAAGCGGCACGTTCACCCTGATGAGCACCACGAAGGCCACGATGATCTTGACCGCAGCGATGAAATATTCCTCAGGGCAGTGGTGCGCGAATTCGGCTATGTCGAAAAGGTCGGTCGTGATGCGCGAGATCAGCTGGCCGGTCTTGTTGTGGCTGTAGTAGCCGTAGGAGAGTTCCTGGAACTTCTCGAAGAGGTCGCGCCTCATGTCGGCCTCGATGCGGGCTCCCATGACATGTCCGGTGTTCTGCATGTAATAGTTGGCGAGCACATCTATGATGCGCAGCGCCAGGTAGAGCAGCGTTATGCGCACGACAGTCTCGACCGTCAGAGCCGATGCGTCGGTCGTCACGGTGTCTGTGATGAAGCGCACCATGACCGGCAGCACAAGCTCGCACACGCTCGTCAGCGACGCGCAGAAAAGGTCGAAGATGAGTATGTGCATGTACGGCCTGAAGTACGGAAAGAAGCGCTTCAGCAGGTATTTGGTCGATATCTGTTTCTGTTCCATGTATCGGATGATCCTTTCGGAAGCCGCGTCCGCAGCGCAGCGTTTATGCAGGAATTATATTACATCTGTTGAAGAAAGGGGCCAATTAATTTAGAATGATTCTGACGGCAGGACCGGATGGAAAGGCCGGACAGTGTGCGGAAAAGCAGGATCCGCGGCAGCCTGCCGCCCGGCAATGCGGGCGAGATATCCCCGCGCAGACAGGAGACGCAATGAATCTGAACAGGAAGAGAATCGAAAAAATCGCGCTGACAGTCGTCGGCAATCTCATATACGCATGCGGCGTCAATCTGATGATAAACCCGCTGCATCTGTACAGCGGGGGCTTCACGGGGATAGCCCAGCTCATCAGGCTCTTTCTGCTCGATGTACTGCATTTCCCTCAGATACCCGGCGTCGACTACATGGGCATCATCTACTTTGCCATAAACATCCCGCTGTTCTACTACGCATATAAGGTGATGGGGAAGAAGTTCTGCATCTCTTCGCTCATATCGATCGCGATGGCGTCTTTCTTCCTCGGAGTGATCCCTGTGCCGCAGCCGCCGATCGTCGAGGACCGCATACTCGCTTCGGTCGTCGGAGGACTCGGCTCGGGAGTAGGCGCGGGACTCGTCCTCAGAGCGGGAAGCTCGCAGGGCGGACAGGACATTATCGGGGTATGCCTCGCAAAGACGCACCCGAACTTCAAGGTCGGTACGATAGGGATATTCATAAGCCTGTGCATCTACACCATATGTCTCTTCATATATGACATACCGACGGTGCTCTACTCGATCATATTCGCCGTGGTGACCGGAGTCTGCATCGACAGGGTGCACATACAGAACATCAAGCAGGAGTGCATGATAATAACCAAGAAGCCGGGCCTCTCAAAGGCCATCATGGAGGAACTCGGAAGGGGCGTCACCGCCATAGACGGCGAGGGCATGTACACCGAAGAGGACACATACATCCTCATAACGGTGATAAGCAAATACGAGGAGCCTCACCTCAGAGAGCTCATAGCGCATCACGACGAGCATGCCTTCATGATAATATCCGACAACATCAGGGTCGTCGGCAATTTCCAGAAACGCTTCACAGACTGAATGCCTCTAAACTATACAGATCTGCGGGCCGCGAAGACGCGGCCTTTTTCTGTGCTGTCACACCCCCTGCATCATAGATGGTGCTCATCTTATGCTGCACCCGGATCGCCCCGGACGACCCGCGCTGACCGGCGGGGTCTCCTCTGCCCGCCCGGGCAGCTGAAGAGCGAGCGTCGGCCGGCCGGCGATCCCCGCAAGCGCAATGGAGCGCGAGCGGCAGTGAAAGTATGTACTGCTTTCCACGCTTCCTTCTGCCTGTAAACTGTTTACCGTTTCATACTCGCCCGCTGCCCGGAAGCTGTACGTTCTTATTTGCGTTCTTTCCTGTCCGGAAGCTGCGAATTCTTTCTGACACGCCTTGCTGCCTGGAAACAGTGTACACCATCATACTCGCCCCGCCGCCCGGAAGTTGTGTACACTGCCACGCTCGCCCCTGGGCCTGTACACACAATGGCCCTTCCAACCGCCCCTATTGAGCCCGTTTTGCAGTATTCTGTGTACACCACGGCTCTGCATCGACAGGCTGTACACAGTTTTCAGGAAAAACAGTGTACGACCTTCTGCCGGTCGGCAGTACTGTACACAGAATGGAGCTGTCCATGGGCATTTTCATCGATCAGGCAGACAAAAATGTGTATAGACAGAGGATATCCTTCTGTCCGTACACATTTTTGACTTTCTGACTGCTGAGATGGAGTCTGAAATCATTCAAAGTGTGTATCATCCGGCCGATTCTAAAGAGTCATACACAGCTTTCGCAGAAAAGATGTGTATGAGTTCCTGAAATGAATGGACCTATACACACATCGCACCTTTCCGAAGCCCTCTGATCTTTTCATGACATCTATTGTGTGTATGAGCAACGGGATATCTGTGTTTCATACACATTTTGCCGATCATGACCTCGCAAGTGGTCATGGATCTGCCTCAGGGTGTATTGCAGGACTGCCTGGAGGCAGGATTACACCCGATCCCGGAAATACGGTGGGATCCTCTGCGCTACAAGCTGGCATTACACCGCGCGCGCTCCTGTGCGCTTGCGGGGACCGGCAGCCGTTCGGCGCTCGCCCTATTGCTGCTTTAGGTGGCATGAGCAGCGGCCGCCGTCGCAGCGCGGGCCTCACGGGCCGGTCCGCATAATAAGATCCGCATGGCAAAAGCGCATAAGGGCACTTCAGGCACTCTGCCACCGGTGCGGGCCTCACGGGCCGGTCCGCATAATAAGATCCGCATGGCAAAAGCGCATAAGGGCACTTCAGGCACTCTGCTGCCGGCGCGAGTCGTGCAGGGCAGGACGGTCCATACAAAAGGGGCGGATATGCGGTCTGAGTTCAGATCCCGGCGATACGGCTGCGTGAAAAACCCACTTGACTTACAGGAGTTAGAGTTGTATAACATTGTTAGTTAAAGTTAACTAACCAAAGCGCAGAGGTTAAAATCATGGAGGAAAAAATGGCACTTATAAAGGCAGAACCGGGCAAGACGTACACGATCAGGGAGATCAACACCGACGATGAAGAGATGAATTCGTTCCTCTTCCGTCTCGGATGCTATGAGGGAGAACCTATCACCCTGATCTCGAAAAAGAAAAAGAGCTGTATCGTCGCCATAAAGGACGGCAGATACAACCTGGACAATCTGCTTTCCGAGGCCATCATTGTCTAAGGAGGAACAGAATTATGAGGATCGCATTTGCCGGTAACCCGAACAGCGGCAAAACGACCATGTACAACGCCCTCACCGGAAGAAACGAAAAGGTCGGTAACTGGGGCGGTGTTACTGTGGGAAGCAAGGAATACAAATTGAAGGCTGAATATGCCGGAAGCGGAGAGGTCATCGCGGTCGATCTCCCGGGCGCGTATTCCATGTCGCCGTTCACACCTGAAGAGGGCATAACGAGCGAGTATGTAAGGACCGCTAATCCGGATGCAATAGTAAACATCGTGGACGCCACGAACCTGAGCAGGTCGCTCTTCTTTACGACGCAGCTGCTCGAGCTGGGCATCCCTGTGGTGGTGGCGCTCAACAAGACGGATATCAACGAGAAAGAAGGCACGAAGATCGACGCGAAGAAGCTCTCCGAAAAGCTCTGCTGCCCGGTGTTCGAGACTGTCTCGATCGAGAACAAGGGCCTGAAGGAGATGATCGAAAAAGCGATCTCTCTTGCAGGCACAACGCAGGAGGCGCCTTATCTGCAGGCGGACATCGACCTGCACAACAAGACTGAGGTCGACAGAGAGGACCGCAGGCGCTACGAATTCGTCAACGGCATCGTAAAGGATGTCGAGACCAGGAAGACGATGTCTTCGGAGACCACATCTACGGATAAACTTGACGCGGTGCTGACAAATCCTGTGATGGGCATACTCGTGTTCGCCGTGGTGATGTGGGGAGTGTTCTGGGTATCCCAGACATGGCTCGGACCTCTGGTCGCGGACTGGCTCGTGGGCTGGATAGAAACCTTCCAGGGCTGGGTAGCGGCTCAGCTTGAGAACAGCCCGGCCATCGTATCGGCCATACTGGCGGACGGCATCGTCGGCGGCGTCGGAGCCGTAGTAGGGTTCCTGCCGCTCGTAATGGTGATGTACTTCCTCATAGCCCTGCTCGAGGACTGCGGCTACATGGCGCGCGTGAGCGCTGTCATGGACCCGATCTTCAAGAGGGTGGGCCTTTCGGGCAAGTCGGTCATTCCGGTAGTCATCGGAACGGGCTGCGGCATCCCGGCCATCATGGCCTGCCGCACCATAAGGGATGAAAGGGAGAGAAGAACCACCTCGATGCTCGCTACGTTCATCCCTTGCGGAGCAAAGATCCCTGTGATCGCTCTCTTTGCCGGAGCCTTCTTCAACGGAGCCGGATGGGTCAGCACGCTGTCGTACTTCTTCGGGCTCGCGCTCATCTTCCTGGGCGCTCTGCTGATCAAGTACATCACGGGCTACAAATACAGAAAATCGTTCTTCATCATGGAGCTTCCTAAGTGGAAGGCCCCGAGCCTGAAGTTCGCGTTCAGGTCCATGATGGAAAGAGCCAGGGCGTACATCATAAAAGCGGCCACGATCATCCTGATCTGCAACACGGTCGTGCAGGTGATGCAGACCTTCGACTGGCACTTCAACGTGGTCGAGGAGGGCGCTGAGAGCACTTCCATACTCGCCTCGATCGCATCGCCGTTCGCCGTCCTGCTGATCCCTCTGGGCTTCGGCGTCTGGCAGCTCGCGGCAGCGGCCATCACGGGCTTCATCGCCAAGGAGAATGTCGTAGGCACACTGGCCGTAGTGTTCGGACTCACGGCATTCATCGACACGGAAGAGCTTGCGATGACTGGCGGAGCAAATACTGTCGCTGTGACGATGGGCCTCACATCTGTGACCGCTCTCGCATACCTCTTCTTCAACCTCTACACGCCGCCGTGCTTCGCAGCCATCGGCGCGATGAATTCAGAGATGAAGAGCAGAGGCTGGCTCTGGGGCGCGATAGGGCTCCAGCTCGCCACAGGCTACACGGTAGCGTTCCTGATCAACCAGTTCGGCACTCTCTTCACAGAGGGTCACCTCGCAAGAGGCTTCGTGCCGGGCCTGATCGCAGAAGCGTGCTTCGTCATCGCCATAATACTCATCAGCAGGAAGGTGAGAGCTCACTTCGACGAGCAGTACGAACTGCACAAAAAAGCATCGCACGAGGGTGCGGCTGCGTAGAAAAAGGTTTATACTGTATTTGATTCGCGTCTGCAGCAAAGATGAAGCTGCAGACCGGACGGCAGCACGGCTGTAAAGACAGATACAGAACTGCGCGACGTGCCGGATGCGGAGAAAGGAGGCGAAGCAGATGAATGCAGCTACACTGATCGCTGTCATCGTGATCGCAGCGATGCTCTTCTTCGCCGGAAGATATATTTACAAGGAGAAGAAGAAAGGGTCGGCCTGCATAGGCTGCCCGTACGCAGACAGCTGTCAGAAGAGGCAGCATGTGAAAGACTGCTGCAAATGACAGGGCGCAGGAAAGCGCCGGCTGCAGGCCGGGTGCAGACTGCGGCTGAATGATGACGAAAGGATCCGCTTCGGCGGGTCCTTTACTTCGTGTGCGGCGGGTCCTTTGTTTAGCTCCTTTATATATAGGTGCGCATGTGGTACAATCACTATGTATGGTCGTATTTAAGATATTGCTAATAATACTCATATCGGCGCCGGTCATAGCGATCGCCTGGGTCATGTACGGACAGGTGCTCTCGTACATCAGAGAGAGGAACCGCGTGGATAAGGAAAGGATGCGCGGCAGACAGAAATGAAAGGCCTTTTCATAACTCTCGAGGGCGGTGACGGCGCCGGCAAGTCGACACAGATAAGGAATATCGAAAGGTTCTTTGACGAAAAGGGCCTTGTTGTCATGCATACTAGAGAGCCGGGCGGCACGCCTATCGGCGAAAAGCTCAGAGACATACTTCTCGACAAAAACAATGCCGAGATGGACGATATCACTGAGATGCTGGTGTACGCCGCATCGCGCGCCCAGCATGTCAGGGAGCGCATCCTGCCCGCTCTTGAAGAGGGCAAGGTAGTCATCTGCGACAGGTTCACCGATTCGTCGATCGCCTACCAGGGATACGGGAGGCAGCTCGGAGAGCAGGTCGCCGAGGTCAACAGAAGGGCGACCGGAGGCCTCGAGCCCGACATCACTTTCTGGCTGGACATCGATCCTTATGTCGGCAGGGAAAGAGCCGGCAATGAGGGCGAGCTCGACAGGCTCGAGACGGAAGAGATGGACTTCCACTGCAGGGTGCGCGACGGATACAGGGAGCTGACGGAGAAGGATCCCGGCAGGATAAAGCGCATCGACGCCTCAAAGACGATCGATGAGATGAGGGACGATATCTATGCGTGTCTCGAGGAGCTCTGCAGGAGCCGCGGCCTATGAAAGACACGGCGGAACTCATCGCGAATATAAAAGGCGGACAAAGCAGCGCTCACGCATACATACTCGAAGGCAGCCCGAAGGAGGCCAGGGAGGAGCTCATCCGGCAGCTGCTTTCCGGACTCGGCGTGCACGGCCTTGACATCGTGCGCATGGAGATGAGCGGAAAGAACGGATACAGGACCGTTGATGCGGAGGCCTTCTGCGAGAGGCTGGAGATGGGCGCATACGGCGATTATCTCATCGGACTGATCGACGATGCGGACAGCCTGACGGAGATCGTTCAGAACAAGCTGCTGAAGACGCTCGAAGAGCCGCGCGCGGGAGTCATTATCATCCTCGGCGCGTCGAACAGGGACTCGCTTCTGAGCACCGTGAGGTCGAGGTGCAGCGCCCTGAGGCTTTCAGACTACATGGACGTGGCCGGAGAAGAGCAGCGCGACACCGAAGGCCTCGGCAGGGCGGCGTCTCTCATGACGGACGGCGAAAGCGCCTTCTGCGAATTCAGGGAAGCGGCCGAAAAGAGCGTCAAAAGCAGGCAGGACGCCCTGGCGCTCATAGACATGCTCGAGGACGGTCTGAGGGAACGCATGATGGCAGGGGAAGAGCCCGCGCTGATGGCGGAGCGCATCGAAGCGGCCGAAAGAACACGCATGGACATAGAAAGGGACATGGACAAAAACAAGGCGCTCAGGAGGCTTTATCTTGAGCTGGCACGATAGGAGGAAACGACTCAGATGGTAGAGATAGTTGGCGTCGGATTCATGAAGTCCGGCAAGACATATTATTTCGATCCGAAGGGAGAGAAATACGAGCTCGGCGACATGGTCATAGTCGAGACCGCAAGGGGCATGGAGCTCGGACACATACTCATAGCTAACAGGGAGATAGACGAAGGCGAGCTCGTAGCCGAACTCAAGCCTATAGAAAGAAGGGCGTCGGACAAGGATCTCAGGAGATATCACGAGAACCTCGAAAAGAGAGACGACGCCATGAAGGTCTGTGCCGAGAAGATCGCGAAGCACGGACTCGACATGAAGCTCATCGACGTGGAGTTCATGATCGACAGCTCCAAGATAGTCTTCTATTTCTCGGCGGACGGCAGAGTGGACTTCAGAGAGCTCGCGAAGGACCTCGCGGGACATTTCAGGAACAGGATCGAGCTGCGCCAGATAGGCGTCAGAGACGAGGCGAGGATGCTCGGAGGCATCGGCATCTGCGGCAGACCTCTGTGCTGCAGCAAGTGGCTCAGCGACTTCCACCCGGTATCGATCAAGATGGCAAAGCAGCAGAACCTCTCGCTCAACCCGGCCAAGATATCCGGCACCTGCGGCAGGCTGATGTGCTGCCTCAACTTCGAGGACAAGACGTACAGGGAACTCAGAAAGGGCATGCCTAAGGACAACGAGCGCGTCGAGACGCCGGAGGGCCTTGCAAAGGTAGTCAAGGTCGATTACTTCAACGGAAAGATCAATACGCGCGCGATCGAAAAGGATCCCGAGACCGGCGAGGAGATCTTCGCCCAGGAGATACACGCTTACACGAAGGACGAGATAAAGCGCATCGGAAAGAACGCTAAAAAGCATCATGAAGCCGATGCATCCGCGGAAGAGGATATCAGCAAAATGATGGAGGCTGCAGACGCCGAGGAGATCCGCGAGCTGCAGGAGCTCATGAACGAATTCTGATGGAACGGACGGACGACACGGGCTTTTCGGGCATCAGGGTCATACAGACGGAAAAGGCAGGCTACGGCGTGGACGCGGTCCTGCTCGCCGCCTTCGCCTCGGGAGAGACGGGAGCCGGAGGCGTCGCGAAGGGCTCGCGCATAGCGGACCTCGGAACCGGCTCGGGCGTGGTGGCCTTCATACTCCGGCATAAGCTCGGAGGCGCAAGGGTAACGGGAGTCGATGTGCAGCCTGACGCGGTCGAAAGAGCGCGGAGGGCCTGCGCGATGAACGGACTCGAAGAAGACATAGATTTCATCTGCAGCGATGTAAAGGACATGGCGCAGAGGGATCCGTCCCTTGCAGCCGGCTTCGACGCCGTGGTGTCCAATCCTCCGTACTTCAGGAGGACGCCGGACGAGCCCGGCGCATCGCAGCCGGACGCGAGATACACGGCCAGGCATGAGACCACGGCTGACTTCGGCGACTTCGCGAAGACGGCCGCGTCGCTCCTCAGGGATGGCGGCAGCTTTTATCTGGTGCACAGGCCGGACAGGCTCGCGGACATCATCTGCGGGATGAGGGCCGCCGGGATCGAGCCCAAGGAAATGCAGCCTGTGGTGCCTTCCGCGGGAAAAAGCGCCAACATCGTGCTGATCCGCGGCGTAAAGGGAGCGGGCCCCGAACTGAGGATGCTGCCTGAGATCGCAGTGCATGAGGAAGGCGGCGGATATACCCCGGGAATACTCAGAATCTACGAAAGATAGGCTCCTCTGTCCTTGAATACAGAGGGCTTTTTCTATTATAATGATAGTCAGTAAAAATGGGCTCCCGGACGGCGGAGCCGGGAGAGCACAAGAAGGAGAAAAAAGCCATGATCACAGTAAGTATTAAAGGCGTGCTGATCGGAGTGCTTCTGATCGCTCTGATCGTACTGGTGGTATTTCTGATCGTCCTCGTATCCAATGTGACGGACACGATCAAGAAGACCAACACGATACTCGACGGCGGCCTGGAAGCAGCTGCCGGTGCAAAGGCAAAGGCGGACAATCTGTCCGCGACGGTCAAGGAGGGCGCCGCAAAGGTCGGAAACGCAGCACAGCTCGGCGTGAGCGCGGGGCAGAAGATCGTAGGAAAGGTGATCAGATAGCGGATAAGGAGAAGAGATATGGTAATCACAATCAATCAGGTCATAGCTTTCTGTCTTGTCGGCGTTCTGATCGCTTTCATCGTGGTGCTGGGCCTGATGGCCGGACCTGCGATCGAACTGCTCAAGAAGTCCAAGACTCTTGTCGAGACAGGCAACGAGGCTGTCACAGAAACGAAGTCCAAGCTCGAAGAAATAGAAAACAAAGTGCTTGAAGCCGCAAAAGCGGTCATTCGCGATACATCCCCTGTGGTCAAGGTGATCGCATGCGTGGGAATAGGGCTGACTCTGCTCAGCCTCCTGAAGGGGCTGTTCAGATGGATAACGGGCGGCAGCGGGCTCTTCGCAGCGAGAAGAGAGCGCAGGATCGCCGAAAGAGAGATACAGCTCTCCAGGCAGACCATAAAGAAGATCAACAGGCAGTCGAAGCTCGAGAGAGAAGCGTTCGAGAGGGCCGAGGCCCAGAAGAAAAAGCTCCAGAAGAAGGAAGCCGAGAACGCCAGAAAGGCCGCGATCGTCGCAGCAGCCGAGGCAAGGAAGGAAGCAAAGATAGCCGAGAAGGCCGCGAGGATCGAAGAGAAGGCGGCGCTCAAGGCAGCGGCAGCGGCTGCAGCGCTGAGCGCTAAGATCTCAAGGACGGAGAAGAAGGCTGCCGCAAAGGCGGCAAAGGCCGAAAAAGTGATCGCGGCGAGAGCTGCGAAAGCCGAAAAGAAAGCGGCCGCGATAGCTGCCAGAGCTGAAAGAACGCTGGCTGTAAGAGCCGCTAAGGCCGAGATGCAGGCCATAAAAAAAGCCGCGAAGGCCGAGAAGGCTGCAGCCGTCATGGCGGCAAGGCTCGAAAGAAAAGCCGCAAAGAAAGAGGCGAAGAAGCTCAAAAAGGCATTCTGGAAGTGCGGCAGGAAAGCCGAAAAGAAGCCAAAAAAAGCATTCCGGATGTGCGGGAAGTGCGGCAAAAAGGCCGGGAAGAGGCTAGAAGGCGCAGTGCAGCCTATCGAGGCGGACATCAAAAAGGCGAAGATCAAATGGAAGCTCGCGAAGACCGGAGCGGCAGTCGGCTCTGCTGTGATCAGGGTCGAGCTGAAGGCAGCCAAAAAGGCGCTCACCGGCGCGGGAAGATTCCTGAAGATGATCCACACAAAGATCGCCGAAAGACGGGCAGCCGAAGAGGCTGCTGAAGCGGTCGCCGATGCGGTCGCCGAGGCGGCATGGGAACTGGAATAAGCCCCGTAAAGCCTTATTAAAAAATCTACAGCTTAAGGAGGCCGTGAATGGCTAGGATCCTTGTTAACAACAGCGGCCCTCTCCACGGAGAGGTGGATATAAGCGGTGCGAAAAACTCTGTTCTGCCGCTTCTTGCCGCGACACTTATGACTGAAGACATCTGCGAGATCGAGGACGTCCCCGATCTCGCAGATGTCAGCGTAATGAAGAAGATTCTCAGAAAATACGGAGCCGAGATCGATGACAGCGAGCAGGGCATCATCAGGGCCCGGACCCCGAAGATCATCTCCTGCGAGGGCGACAGAGACCTCGTCACCGAGATGAGGGCGTCTCTTTTTACCATGGGACCGATGCTGGCAAGGCACGGAAAGATCATCATGCCCATGCCGGGCGGATGCACCATAGGCAAAAGACCTATCGACCTGCACCTCAAGGGCTTCAGGGCTCTTGGCGCGAAGGTCGAGGAAGATATCGAAAACGAGACAGTGACGGTCGAGACCGGACCGGACGGACTTCAGGGAGATGTGATCTACCTGGATTTCCCGAGCGTCGGAGCGACCGAGAACATACTGATGGCGGCGACCCTTGCAAAGGGCACGACCATAATAGAGAACGCGGCCAAGGAGCCTGAGATAATCGATCTCGCGAACCTGCTCAACAAGATGGGAGCGAGGATCAAGAGTGCGGGCACCGACATGATAAGGATAGAAGGCGTCGGGAGCCTCTCGGGATGCATCCATCAGGCCATACCGGACAGGATAGAGACCGGCACGTTCATGCTGGCCGCGGCCATCACGAGGGGAGAGGTCCTCATAAAGAACGCCCTGCCGGGCCATGTGAGGCCGATCATCGCAAAGCTCAAGGAGTGCAACGTCGACATAGACATCTACCCTGAGGGCATATATGTGGATGCAAGGGGCAAGGAGCTCGTCGCGACGGACATCAAGACGCTGCCTTTCCCGGGCTTCCCGACCGACATACAGTCGCCGTTCATGGCCTTTCTGACGACCGTGAAGGGAAAGAGCGTGGTAAGGGAGACCGTCTTCGAGAACCGCTTCATGCACGTGGTCGAGCTGAACCGCATGGGGGCGGACATACAGACCGAAAACAGAGAGGCCATCGTGCCGGGCGGCAGGAAGCTGCACGGAGCCAAGGTAAGAGCGACCGACCTCAGGGCCGGCGCCGCCATGGTGCTCGCGGGACTCGTGGCAACGGGAACGACGGAGATAAGCGAGATATACCACATCGAAAGAGGCTACGAGGATTTTGTAGGCAAGTTCAAGGCTCTGGGAGCCGACATAATGAAGATAGACGACTGACAGGAGAACGGAGGAAGACATGCCTGACAAGCAGTATCTCAGACTTCTCGCGGAGAAGTTCCCTAACCGCAGGAGAGTTAGGACGGAAATCATCAACCTCAGAGCCATACTGGCGCTCCCGAAAGCTACGGAATTCTTTCTGAGCGACATACACGGCGAATACGACGCGTTCCACTACTTCGTCAGGAGCGGCTCGGGAATGATCCGCATGAGGATAGACGAGGTCTTCGGCAACATACTCACCGAGAGCGAACGCGACGACCTGGCTTCCCTCATCTACAACCCGGAAGCGGAGATGAACAGGAGGGAAAAGAGCGAAGGCGACTTCGACGCGTGGTGCAAGGTCGCTATCAGAAGGCTCCTTGCCATCTGCCGCATCGTATCCAACAAATACACGAGGTCCAAGGTCAAAAAGCGCCTGCCCGAGCTCTCGTCATACATCATGGACGAGCTGCTCTTCGCGGACGATGTGACCGACAGGCACAAATACTACGATGAGATCATCGACACCCTGATCGAGTACGACGCTGCCAGGGAGTTCATCATCGATCTTACCGAGACCATAGCCAACATGACGGTCGACAGGCTCCACATCATCGGAGACATATTCGACAGAGGTCCGAAGTCCCACGTCATCATGGACTATCTCATGGCCAACCGCGGAGTGGACATACAGTGGGGCAACCACGACGTCCTGTGGATGGGAGCCGCCTGCGGGAACCGCGCGTGCATCGCGACCATGATCCGCATCAACGTGCGCTACAACAACTTCGACATGCTCGAAGTCGGCTACGGATTCAACCTGAGACCGCTCGCGTCCCTTGCACAGTACATATACGGGGACGATCCGTGCGAGTACTTCATGCCGAACGTCCTCGAGACCAACAAATACGACCCGATCCCTCCTGAACTCGCTGCCAAGATGCACAAGATGATCTCGGTCATCCAGTTCAAGATCGAGGGACAGGAGATAAAGAAGCATCCTGAGTTCCGCCTGGAGCACAGGAACCTGCTTGAGGCCGTGGACTTCGAGAAGGGAACAGTCACGGTCGAGGGGAAGGAATACCCGATGAGGGACATGAACCTTCCGACAGTCGATCCGAAGGACCCGTACAGGCTCACTCCGGAGGAAGAGGAAGTCATGGTGGCCCTCGAGTCTTCGATCATCAACTCCGAGAAGCTGCAGAGACACATCAACTACATGTTCTCGCACGGCGCTCTCTTCAAGATCATGAACGGCAACCTCTTCTATCACGGCTGCATGATCTTCAACGAGAGAGGCAGCTTCAAGAACGTCGAGATCGACGGCAAGAAGTACAAGGGCGCGGCCTACCTCAAAAAGCTCGATCAGATGATCAGGGCGGCCCGCAAGAAGCCGGAAGGCAGGGCCCAGGCAGAGGCCGCGGCCATCATGTGGTACCTGTGGCTCTCCGAGGATTCGCCTCTGTTCGGAAAGGACAAGATGACGACCTTCGAGCGCTACTTCATCGAGGACAAGGCTACTCACAAGGAGCACACGGTCCCGTACTACAAGCTCATCGAAAAGGAAGAGACCGCCAACAAGATACTCAAGGAGTTCGGGCTCGACCCGCAGACCGGCCGCATCCTCAACGGGCACGTTCCTGTCAAGCTGATCAAAGGAGAGACGCCGGTAAAGGCGAACGGCAAGCTCTTCATCATCGACGGCGGCATTTCGAAGGCTTATCACAAGACGACGGGCATAGCCGGATATACGGCGATAATGACATCCAAGCACATGTATCTCGCAGAGCACAAGCCTTACGAGCCGCTCCGCGAGGACGGGACGCAGGTCTTCCACAGGCCGGTCATGCATCTGGTGCACTCGGTGCCTGAGAGGCTGCTGATCAGGGATACCGACAACGGAAGCGAGATCCGCGAGCAGATCAGGAACCTCGAGAAGCTGTACGACGAGTTCGTGAGCGGCGGCATCAGAGAAGTCTACTGACGGGAAAGGAGCATATCATGATACTCGCAAGGATAGCAGGCGGAGTTCTCGTAGCTCTGTGCATCTGGTACATACTGCTGCTCTACAAGAACAACAGGAACAGGCTCTGACAGAGACCGGAAAAAACGAAGAACAGCGAAGAATAACGAAGAATTACGAACAACACAGATAAAGAAAGGAGATCATCATGTATCTCGATACCAACCTGATGGCGCTGGCCGTCATCCCCGGCATCCTGATCATATTTTATGTATACAAGAAGGACAAGGTCGAGAAGGAGCCGGTCGGACTGATCGTCAGGATAATCTTTTTCGGGATCCTGTCGTGCACGGCGGCGGCTTTCCTCGAACAGCTCGAAAGCACGTTCCTGCCGAAGTATCCGGAAGGGTCGGTCCAGAACGCGCTCGTGCAGTCCTTCCTGATGGCGGCCCTCGTCGAGGAGACGGTAAAATATCTCGCGACAAGGCTCGGATCCTGGAGATACTCCGGCTTCAACTACCGATTTGACGGCATAGTCTACGCCGTATCCGCGGCTGTGGGCTTCGCGATCTACGAGAACATAATGTACGTCGCAAGCTACGGCCTTCCGACGGCTGTAGTAAGAGCGTTCACGGCCGTTCCTCTGCACGCGTTCTGCGGAGTGTTCATGGGCGTGTTCTACTCATATTCCAAGAAGGCGAGCCTGACGGGAGAGTCTACGTTCAAATGGACCCTCCTCGCGCTTCTGGTGCCTATGGGCATCCACGGACTGTACGACACCTTCGCCTTCCTCGGCGATCGCGGAACGATGCCTCTGCTGGTATTCGTAGTGTTACTCTATATCGCGGCGATCTCCACCATAAAGAGGATGTCGAGAGAGGACTACAGAGCCGGATTCTATACGCCGCCGCAGGCGCAGAGGCAGGTGCAGCAGCCTGCTCAGCAGCCACAGGCACAGAGGCCTGTCCGGCAGCAGCCGGGACAGCCGCAGGTCCGGGAAGATGAAGACGGCGACATATACATAGAACTCTGACATCACGCCGGTAGCGGAGACAAAAGAGGAAAGGGTCAACGGACTGAGATATAAAAAAAGAAAGGGCACTGACTGAAAACATGATAAAAACCGCAGAAGATTTCAAGAAGGAATATACATTAATATCAAAGCTGATGTTCGAGAGAGGTCCCGAGTATCTTGGCAGTGAGGACAGATTCGCTGTCCTCGCGAAGCTCATCGTAAAAGAGGCAGTGGAGAGCGCGGACAAGGCCGGCTTCGGACAGGATAAAGAAGAGAAAAAGGTCTACTACTTTTCGATGGAATTCCTTATCGGAAAGCTGATGGAGAACTATCTGCTCAATCTGGGCATCAGAAAGCAGGCTGAGGACGGCCTCAGGGACATGGGAATCGATCTCGAAGAACTGCTCGAGCGCGAGCCTGACCCCGGCCTGGGCAACGGAGGCCTCGGAAGGCTGGCCGCGTGCTTCCTCGATTCTATGGCCGCGCTCGACATAAACGGCGACGGAATGGGCCTGAGGTACAAGTTCGGGCTCTTCAGACAGAGGATAGAGAACGGCTACCAGATCGAGCTGCCTGACGCATGGCTCGACGAGGGATATCCGTGGGAGACGGCAAAGCCTTACGACTCCGTCATCGTGAGATTCGGCGGCAAGGTCGAGAGGACGATGAAGGACGGCCGGATGGAATACAATCACGTCGATTATACGACGATCAGGGCCGTGCCTTACGATGTGCCGGTCATCGGCTACGGCGGCAGGACCGTCAACACCCTGCACCTCTGGGACGCGCAGCCGGTGCACGACACCATCGACATGGCCGCCTTCAACGCCGGAGATTACAGCAAGGCCATGGCCGAGCGAAGTCAGATAGAGGCTCTGACGAGCATACTCTATCCGGACGACACCAACGGCATCGGCAAGCAGCTGAGGCTCAGACAGGAGTACTTCCTGGTCGCCGCCGGCATAGGCATGATAGTCAAGGAATACAAGGATCTCTTCGGCTCGGGCGAGTGGGAGAAGTTCCCTGACAGGATACAGATACACATAAACGACACCCATCCGACGATGTGCATCCCAGAGCTCATGAGGGTGCTCATCGACGAGGAGGGACTCGAGTGGGAGGACGCGTGGGAGATCACAAAAAAGACCATGTCGTTCACGAACCACACGGTGCTGCCTGAGGCGCTCGAGAAGTGGCCTATCCCGCACTTCCAGCAGCTTCTGCCGAGGATCTACATGATAATCGACGAGATCAACAGACGCTGGCAGTCGGAGCTTCCGTCAGGCGTCGAGGACTGGCAGTCGCTGAGCCGCGAGACTTCGGCTCTCTGGGACAACGAGGTCAAGATGGCCAATCTGTCCGTGATCGGAAGCCACTCGGTCAACGGCGTATCGGAGCTCCACAGCGACATACTTTCGAAGACGGTGTTCAGCAAATTCTTCGCCATGACGCCTGAAAAGTTCAACAACAAGACCAACGGCATCAGCCACCGCAGGTTCATGATGCAGGCCAACCCGGGCCTCGCTTCGCTCATAGACGAAACGATCGGGCAGGGCTGGCATGAGTCCTTCGGGCAGATAAAGATGCTCGAGGATCACGCCGACGACCCGGCGTTCCGCGACAGACTGATGGCTGTCAAGAGGCAGAACAAGCTGAGGCTCGCCGACTACATCAGAAAGAACATGGAGATCGAGGTCGACCCGGATTCGATCTTCGATGTCCAGGTCAAGAGGATGCACGCATACAAGAGGCAGCTGCTGAACGCGTTCAAGATACTCGACCTCTACAACAGGCTCAAGGAAAACCCGAACCTTCCGGGCAACAACTACACATTCGTGTTCGCCGGCAAGGCCGCTCAGGGCTACGCCTTCGCGAAGGAGGTCATAAAGTTCATCAACAGCCTGGCCGACATCATCAACGCCGACCCTGACGTCAACAAGAGGATCAAGGTCGTCTTCATAGAGAACTTCCGCGTATCCAACGCGCAGATCATATATCCGGCGGCCGACATAAGCGAGCAGATATCCACCGCGGGCAAGGAGGCCAGCGGCACGGGCAACATGAAGTTCATGATGAACGGAGCCGTGACGCTCGGAACCATGGACGGCGCCAATGTCGAGATAAGCCAGCTCGCGGGCATGGAGAACATCTGCATCTTCGGATATTCGTCAGACGAGGTCGACAACTTCTGCAGGCACGGCGGCTATTCGGCCCAGGGCTGCGTGGACTCCGACCCGAGGCTCGCCCGCATAACGAGCCAGCTCGTGGACGGCACGTTCAAGCGCTGCGGATACGACTTCTGGGGCATATACGACGCCCTTCTGAGGAGCAACGACGAGTACTTCGTGCTCGGAGACTTCGACTCATACGTCAAGGTATGGGAAGAGATGGGAAGGATATACGACGATAAGGAAAGATGGGCCAGGATGTCGCTTGCCAACATCGCCAATTCGTCATTCTTCTCGAGCGACCGCACCATAACGGAATACGCCAGGGAGATCTGGGGCGTTCTGTAGAAAGCCGGAAGAAAGCGGCGGGACCGGAAGCAAAAATGGAGTCCGGGACCGCAGAACAGATACAGATAATAAAAGAAGCGCAACTTAAAAAAGAGGAGGCTGATCATCCATGAAAAAGAAAAAATGCATCGCGATGCTCCTTGCCGGCGGGCAGGGCAGCAGACTGGGGCGCCTGACGACAAACATCGCCAAGCCAGCGGTATCGTTCGGGGGCAAGTACCGCATCATAGACTTCGGCCTCTCGAACTGCGTGAATTCCGGGATAGACACCGTCGGCATCCTGGTACAGTACAAGCCGCTCGTCCTGAACAGATACGTCGGGACAGGCGAGTCCTGGGACATGTCGGTAGCCGACGGCGGCGTGCACATACTGCCTCCTTACGCCGGAGAGACCGGCGGCGAGTGGTATGAGGGCACGGCGGACGCCATCTATCACAACATCGACTTCATCGACATGTATAACCCGGAGCATGTGCTCATACTCTCGGGCGACCACATCTACAAGATGAACTACAGGATCATGCTCGAAGAGCACATCGCCAAGGACGCCGACCTCACCGTTTCAGTCAAGGAGGTCCCTTGGGAAGAGGCGAGCCGCTTCGGCATCATGACGGCCGATGATGAGGGCAATATCGTGAAGTTCACCGAGAAGCCGAAGGAGCCGGACAGCAATCTGGCTTCGATGGGCATCTACATCTTCAGGTGGGAAGCTCTGAGAAAGGCGCTTCTCGAGGACCACGAGGCCGAGAACACCGGCCACGACTTCGGCGGGGATATCATCCCTAAGATGCTCGCCGAGGGAAAGAAGCTCATAGTATACAGGTTCGGAGGTTACTGGAGAGACGTCGGTACCGTATCGAGCTACTACGACAGCCAGATGGACTTGATGGACACACAGGTGGACATCGACGTTTTCACGAAGGACTTCAAGGTCTTCAGCAACTCGAACATGTATCCGCCGCAGTTCATCGGGCCTGACGCCAACATCAGCAACTCCATGATATGCAACGGCTGCACCGTGTACGGAACAGTCAAGCATTCCATACTCGGGTCCGGCGCTGTGGTAGGCGAGGGGTCCGTCGTCGAGGATTCGATCGTGCTCCCTGACGCCATCATAGGAAGGGACTGCGTCGTCAAGAACGCAATCATAAACGAGGGCCATGTCACGGGCGACAATGAGACCATAGGCGATCCGGAAGGCAAGACTGAAGTATTCGGCAAGGCAAAGCTGTCAATATAAAGGAGGCGGGATAAATGAGAACAGTAGGACTAATTTCTGCTAACTACAACAGCAGCATGTTCGGCGATCTTCTGAGCAGCAGATCGCTGGCTTCGCTTCCTTACGGAGGCAGATACAGACTGATAGACTTCGCGCTGTCCAACATGGCAAATTCGGGGATCACGACGGTAGGCGTCATAGCGCCGTACAATTCGGGATCGCTGGTCGATCACGTCGGAGTAGGACGTCCGTGGTCGCTCGACCGCAAGAACGGCGGACTCTTCATCATGCCGGGCTCGGCTTACGGACTGCAGTCCTCGGGCAGCAGGTTCCTCCTGAGGGACATCATAAAATGCAGGGTGTTCTTCGAAAAGGAGAGCTCCGACTATGTCATCATGGCCGGCAGCACAGACGTATGGAACATCGACTTCAGGCCGCTTATCGAGCAGCACCAGAAGTCCGACAAGCCGATCACCATGGTATACAAGAAGGTCCCGAGAGGCGAGGACTATTTCGGATACTTCCTCGACATCGATGATGACGGAACGGTCAGAGCGATAAACGAGAACGGCTACGCGTGGTCGAACTATTTCGCCGACTGCTTCATCGTCGACAGGGAGTACATGCTCGACTTCATGAACTGGTACGACACACTGGAGTATCTTGACATGATACAGATCATCAGGGAGAACATGGATACTACGGACATCGACAGCTTTGAGTTCAAGGGATATCTCGGTAAGATCAAGAACCCTGCGGACTTCCTGAAGGTCAATCAGGCCATGATGGACTACGATATCCGCAACGAGGTCTTCTGCAACGATGAAAGACCTATATTCACCAAGGCCCAGGACGAGGCTCCTGTGCTGCATTCGCCTGAAGCCGATGTGAGGAATTCCGTCATCTCGGCGGGCTGCCGCATCGAAGGCAGGGTCGAGAACAGCATCATATTCAGGAGCGTCAACGTCGAAAAGGGCGCGGTGGTCAGAAACAGCGTGATAATGATGCACGGGACCATAGGAGCCGGAGCCGTTATCGACAACGTGATCGCAGACAAGTACGTCACCATAAGCGAGGGCGTCAAGATCTACGGAGGCGACGGAGAGCCTGTAGTCATCGGAAAGGGCAAGACTATATGACAGAAAAGAAAAGAGTATTATTCGCGGCTTTCGAAGCGACGCCGTTCATCAAGACAGGGGGCCTCGGCGATGTCGCCGGCGCGCTTCCGTCGTATGTGAAGGACGACGAGTTCGACGCCAGAGTGATCCTGCCTCTTCTGGGAAGCATACCGGATGAGTACAGGCGCAAGATGAAATACGTGGAGAACTACGAGGTCAGGCTCGGATGGAGGACCCAGTACTGCGGGCTCTTCACTCTGAGAAGGGGCAATGTCACATACTATTTCCTCGACAACGAGTACTATTTCAGGAGACCTCAGGTATACGGCGAATTCGACGACGGCGAAAGAGTGGCGTTCTTCTCGAAGGCGGTCCTCGAGACCGTGAGGCACATCGCCAAGAACTACAGGACGGACATCCTGCACTGCAACGACTGGCACACGGCGCTGATCCCGGTCTTCCTCAGAGAGCACTACAACGGAGATCCTCTGTACGACCGCATAAAGACGGTGTTCACGATACACAACCTTAAATTCCAGGGCCAGTACAGCAGATACATGATAGGCGACGTGCTGGGACTCATGGGCTCGCCGGCTGACGGTCAGATGAACAAGGACGATTCGGTCAACTTCCTCCAGGGAGCGGTCATCTACTCCGACGCGGTGACGACAGTGAGCCCGACCTATGCCGAAGAGATCTGCACTGTCGCGTACGGCGAGAGGCTCGAAGGGCTCTTCGAGTCCAGGAAGTACAAGCTCTACGGCATCATAAACGGCATCGACAGAAAGGTCTATGACCCTGCCACAGACAAGGCCATAGTCGCGAACTACAGGACGGACACGGTCGAAAAGAAGCTCGAGGACAAGCTCGTGCTGCAAAGGGAGCTGGGCCTGAAAGAAGACCCGAACATCCCGCTCTTCGTGATGGTGAGCCGCCTGACGAAGCAGAAGGGAGCCAACCTCGTGGCAGAGCTCCTGCCTGCCTTCAAGGAGCGCGAGATGCAGCTCGCCGTCCTCGGCACGGGAGATTTCGGCTTCGAGCACGCCATAGGCGACTTCGCGTACAATAACAGCGAGAACTTCGCCGCGAGGATCACCTTCGACGAGCCGATGTCGCGCAGGTTCTACGCGGGCGCCGATGTATTCATGATGCCGTCCGAATTCGAGCCGTGCGGGCTCGCCCAGATGATAGCGATGCGCTACGGCACCCTGCCTCTGGTGAGAGAGACGGGCGGCCTCAAAGACACGGTGTCCGGATACTGGGACTGCGGCGAGGAGGCCAACGGCTTCTCGTTCAGGGACTTCGACACGACAGGGCTCCTGAACGCGGTGGACCTCGTGCTCAACATATGGTACGAGCATCCTGATACATGGAAGAAGCTGCAGCGCAATGCGATGGAGATGCACTACGGCTGGGAGGAATCCGCAGCAAAGTACCGCGATCTCTACAGGAGCCTGCTGGACTGATGCGTTCAGCACTGCTTTGAAACGAACGATTCAACCGAGTTTTGATGAGGACCGGGCTTATGATACCCGGTCTTCGCTGTATAACAGACGCCGGATGTCCCCCGCCTCAATGTGCGCATAGGCGGCGGGTTCCATATTCGATCGTCAGTGGCGGGTCGCAATCCCCGACTGACGATCTCAAAAGCTGAAGCTCCCGGCGTCTGTTGACGGCGTCGCTCGC